>JAKSKV010000006.1 GCA_024401555.1 Paludibacteraceae bacterium | reverse complement strand
AAACCTATTAAGTTTAACTATCCTAAAAGTGACAACCTTTTTCAGTTAAGTACAAAATGGTCTTTCAACAACGTCAAGAGACGCAATCTCCTCACGCTTGTCTATAATACATTGCCTTATTATGTTTTTATTCATGATCGTATTTTGTTCAGTATAATGCACAAAAATAGAGAATTTTATGCAGTATACCGAACAAAATAACATTTTGTTTGCTCAGAATAGGGAATAAGCGATAAAACACACGCTGAGTTAAAAATACTCATTTACCGCAAACTCGAATTGCTCAATGAAGATCCGCTTAAAGGCATAGAGATTATTCTGCTCATAGAAGATGAGCATGGCTTTTTTATAGTCGATGGAATCAACGGATCGAAAACTAAGAGGACAGTAACCATTAGCTATAAGAATAGCATTACTCGTGATACGCGCTGTGCGTTTGTTTCCATCTGAAAATGCCTGGATATAAGAAATAAGCACAAGCGCCAGAAGTGCCTTTTCGAACACATCATTCTTACTATTAATTAGGTCGCACGAGTCACGCATAGCCTCTCGAATTTGAGACTCATTATCCAACGGACGATAGTTTGTACCTGTAATACCTACACGACGATGACGAATACCCTTATCAACGGAAAGTCCTTGAGTCAGGAGAGAATGAATATCCTCTATATGACTTAACGTTAACTCTTGTAAGTAGTCTGGATTATCTAAGATAAAACGAAGAGCATACTTGTGATTAAGCAGCATCGTTGCCTCCTCTTGTGTTTTTCCGTCCGCTGTCTTACTCTCGCGCAACAGCCGCTCCGTTTCAAGTAACGAGTAAGTGTTACCTTCTATCTGTGATGATTTCCAACTGAGGTCAATGCCTAACCGCTCCACCTCTTTGTTGTATTCATTCTGTGTCATATCATCAACATGCTGAAGAAATTTCTTTTGAAGATCCCCAAGATGAGATCTCTCCTCATCGGAAAAGAGAGAAACTTTAGGCAATTGTTCACGGATCAACGCAAAATTGAATGAGGTCTGCACTTTGCGCTCATCGACATCCTGAGAAAAGTATGTATCAAGATTGAGTGGCATGAGCAAACGTGCCTGTTCTGAAAGACAGTAACGAGTGGCACGTGCGTTACCTTCTACATTTACCGCCTTGTTTTTCACCAATACAGATATAAGACGTTTAAGCGTAGCCTCACTACCCTGAAACGCAATTCCATTGGCAATTTCATCCCGAGAAGACTTCGGATTATAATGAAGGAACTGTAGTATTTCTCTCGAATTATCCATAATCTAACAATATAAATCGGCTCAAAATTAGTGAAATATCACCTATTTATCGGCTCAAAGCGATCCGAAAAAGAGCTAAAAGAGTAAAATTTTGAGCCGATTCGAAATTAAAAAATATTTTTGGCTCTGTTCCTGTTACGACTGATTTTTTATAGCCGTAAATTTTACCGTCATAAAATTTCGCATATAAACGCAAGTTAGATAATACATTCCTATAATTTCCCACACCAGACAAAACGTTCCCCTTCGTTAATTTCAAAATAGAATTATATCTTTGAACGAAAATTTTAATCTTCGCCACAATGACCATGACACCCACCAAAGACGAACTAAAATACAGCGAGTATCTCAACGTGATCGCCAACACCTGCCTTCTGTTCAACAGCCGACGGGAAATGGGCAAACACATCGACTATAACCTGGAGGTAAACAACGCCTCTTCGATGAACGCATTCCGGAAGAAATCCACCTTTTGCGAGTTAGAGAGCGAGGTGGACAATTGGTATGGCGACAAACTGAGTTTGGAAACATTGATCCACGATTACCAAGAGACAAGCCAAATCTTCACCGAGCACTTCAAGAGAAGCTACTCAATCGACCTACGGGAGGAGAACCAAGAAAAAAGAGTGCAGATCTTCAAGATCATCAACTACCTCTATGCCTCCGACCAAAAGAGTGTGGCGGAAGAGATCAAATTCCTTCATCCCAAGAAGAGGGAAATCTTGAAGGCTATTTCCGAGGAAGATAACAGTTACTGCGCACTCTTCATTCTCTTGATGTTGCACATACTCCCCACCTACAACTCAAAAAAAGGGTCAGCCGATCATACCAGGGAGGAGTTCAATCAACTCATCAAATTCCTACGTCAATACAGCAAACAAGCGCCCGTTGGTAGCATCGCACAGGAGGCGCCTATCCTCGAAGGCTTCGAAAACAGAGTAAAAGCGAACTTCTGCGAGGAGAGTGACATCACCAGAATAGACCTCATCCACCTTACCACGCTCTTTTTAGACGTGATCCAAGGCTATTCATCGCCTGACAACACCTTCTTGATCAACCAAGCAGTCAACAAAATTTACCCAGATCTGGACGGATTCTGGTCCGATTCAGAAATCCCCGGCACCCACTTCTGGCGTTTCGAGAAGTTAGAGAATGGCTATTACCTACACGAATACATTCAAACGGAGGAACACGGGCAACGCCTTCTATCCACGACAAAAAAAGAGGCTATTTTCTTCGGAGAGGAAGAGTTCCATCTATACATCTGCCATCCTTCTGTCTTAAAAAGAATCATTCAAAGCCAAGACACAAAAGGAATGAAGGAGTGGAACGATTGTGAATTCTCGTGCGACACGACCCTCATCTTTCCATCCAACCCCAACGGCATCATCACAAAAATCGAATGCGCACCCTACATCCGCACAGGAGAGGCGCTCATACCAGATGTGCTGTATAGAATCGCCGATGACACAAAATACGAGGAGATGCTGAATCACCAACCCTTACGAAACGCATTCGAGGAAGATGACTATCTGCTTCAACTCAGCAGCTACGCTATCACGAACGATGCGCTGTTGGTGGCCGCTGGTGAGGAGGAGTGCAAAAAGATGGGCCTTAAGGAGGAAGCGTGCCTCGTGAAGATCCCTAAGACATTGAATGAGAGCCTGGATCGCCTGACACTCAGCGACAGCTGGGGGCTCTGCAACTTTCTCAAAGGAGAACTCTACTTCGCAGTTCCCGACAGCATGATCTATTACCCAATCACAACGCCCGAACAACGCAACCATCTGGGTGTGGAGATCATCCACCACCTACCCTTCTAAACCAGAAGAGGGAGCTGCCCCAAACGGTGCTCCCTCTCCCACTATATCTATCGTAAGACTTATCTCACCAAGAACTTCAAGGTTTGGCCATTGAGACGGAAGAGATAGATACCGTGAGCCAATTCACCCACCTCAACAGAATTGCCATCCACCTTGCCGCTTTGCAAGAAGCTACCCTTCAAAGTGAGCAATGAATAGTCACCCTTCACAACGTCGCTCAACCAGATGGTTCCATCCGCATAAGAGAGAGAAACGTTCTCGCTAACCACATCCTTCGCCGATGAAGTGGAAGAGAAATGGATGGTATATTCACTCATGTTACTGTAATCCATATCACCACCAATCACCACAACGGAGAGTGTCAAAGACTCCGAATCGAAGAACTCATAGACTTCTGCCAAAGAGTTGGTCGTATAGGTGAAATGAGCTCTATTGAAGTCCATATCCACCGTATATTCGTAGGTATCCTTATCAAACCAATCTTGCGCTACACCATCATAATAGATAGCGGTGATCTGTGCACCGAATGAGAATTGCACCGAGAAGGCGAACTCATACGTATGGAAGTTGGTCGGTTCACGATCGATATTACCACCTGAAACCGTCACCTTCAAGACATTGGCGATTGGATCAAAATCCTCTGTGATTGAGGTCAACGAATCGGCCGTAAACGCAAACGTAAGATCAGCGTAAGAGCCTTCCACATCGTATGCGTAGGTATCCTTGTCGAATTGCTCCATAGGGAGACCATTGACCACAGCACTCAACAATTGCGAGTTATAAACATTGTGGTCGTTGAACTGAATCTTATACTCATGGAAGTTCTTCGGATCAAGTGCGATATCGCCTGCCTCCACACGGATAGTGAGCAGATAACTCTTCACATCATACTTCATGCTGTAAGTAGCGTATGGATCAGCCACAACGCCCAACGCAACCTTAAAGTAAACATCATCCACAACATACTCGAACTTGTCTGGCGCAAATCCCTCAATTGTCGTCTCGTTGAGACTCAAGTTAGCCAAGAACGAAGTGTACGGAGCATGGAACTGCACTTTATAAACATGAACATTAGCAGGATTGATATCCACGTCACCACCCTTTACCGTGATGGTCAAAACATCCGTGACAGCATCAAACGACTCCTCGACAGTCGTATATTCATCCGATGTATATTTGATGGCAGAGCGAGCGTAAACCTCATCCACCACATATTCAAACTTGGTGGCGGAGAAGTCACTCAATGCTACGCCATTGTTGCTCAACGAAGCAAGGAAAGAGGTGTATGGCAAGTGGTACTGCACCTTATAGACATGAACATTGTCTGGATACTTCGCCACATCGCTTCCGCTTACGGTGATGGTCAAGACCGCGCTAACCTCGTCATACGATTCAACTACCGTTGCAGCCTTATCCTCCGCCGCATACACAAGAGTCGAGAACTCTCGGGTCACATCGATACTATAAGCGTACTTGCCTCTTTCAAATCCAGCAACAGTCGCATCGTCCACCTTCAAATCCGACAAATAGGATGAAGCGTAGAATTGGATCGTATAGGTATGAGTATTCTCCACATTGGTGGCAATATCACCGCCTTTGACAACCAAAGTCAAACGATTGGTGGCAGCATCGAAAGAAGGCGTTACTACTGCCTCTGGAGAGGCTTTATATTCTACCTTTGAATGGGCGTAATCCATTGGGTAAAGATATGAGAAGGTCGATGCGGAGAAATTATCCACAGACATACCGTTCACGCTTATGGCAGTCAAGAAAGACTCAAACGAAGCATGGAAGGCGATGGTATAAACCGTCACATTCTTTGGATTTGTCGCATAGTCACCACCCTTCACCGTAAGCGTCAAGATATTGGTAGTGGCATCGTAAGCCTCCTCCACTTTCGCCTCTTTAGATGCGGTATAAACTACTTTTGAAGTTGCGTAAGAGGCATCATCCACCTTGTAAGCAAGGCTACCAGACAAGGTAGTTCCATTCACACTCAAAGAGGTCAAGACTGCCTCAAACGGTGCGTGGAAGGTAACTTTATAAGTATTGGTATTCTTTGGATTAGTAGCGAAGTCCGCTCCCTTGACAG
Organism: Paludibacteraceae bacterium; assembly: GCA_024401555.1. Lineage (GTDB taxonomy): Bacteria > Bacteroidota > Bacteroidia > Bacteroidales > Paludibacteraceae > UBA1181. Next base: position 107,072 of record JAKSKV010000006.1, on the reverse strand, counting down.
TAATTGTCAAGACATTAGTGGTTGCGTCAAAACTCTTGTCTGCTGTCGCACCTGCGGATACTTCATATTCCACAACCGATGTCGCATAAGCCGCATCCGAGATGCTATATTCATAAACCGTTGAAGCGAATTTATCAACCGCTTTCTTATTAACCGAGAGAGAAACCAGGTAAGCACCAAAGTCCGCATGGAAGGCAACCGTATAGACATTCACATTCTTACTGTTGGTTGCGTAGTCACCGCCCTTTACCGTAAGGGTCATGATATTGGTCGTAGGATCGAAGCTCTTCTCAACCGTTGCCTCGGCCGATGCCGTGTATTCAACGGTAGAGGTACTGTAGGCGGCATCATCCACCTTATAGCTCTTGGTTGAGCTACTGAAGTTCGCTACGCTCGCGCCATTCACCTTCAACGAGGTCAACAACGACTCGAACGGTGCGTGGAATGTAATCTTATAGAGATGGACATTGGCACTATTTGTAGCGATATCACCACCCTTCACCGTCAAGGTCAACACATTGGTGGTAGCGTCGAAACTCTTCTCAACCGTTGCCTCAGCCGAAGCGGTGTACTCGACAATAGAGGTTGCGTAAGCCGCATCCTTCACGGTGTAGGCTGCTGTGGCGGAACTGAAGTTCACGACACTTGCGCCATTCACCTTCAACGAGGTCAACAACGACTCAAATGGCGCATGGAAGGTAACCTTGTAAGTATGAACATTTTTGTTGTTCAAAGCATAATCACCACCCTTCACCGTCAACGTCAGCACATTGGTGGTGGCGTCGAAGCTCTTTTCAACCGTTGCTTCTGTCGATGCGGTGTATTCAACCTTTGAGGTAGCGTAGGCCGCACTGGAAACCGTGTACGAGTAGGTCGATGAACTAAAGTTCGACACACTGGCACCATTTACCTTCAATGAAGTTAACAACGACTCAAATGGTGCATGGAAGGTAACCTTGTAAGTATGGACGTTTTTGTTGTTCAAAGCATAATCACCACCCTTCACCGTCAAAGTCATCACATTAGTTGTGGCATCGAAACTCTTATCAACCGTCGCATCAGCCGAGACGGTATAATCCACCGTGGAGGTCGCATAAGCTGCATCGCTCACCACATAATCGCTGGTCGAGCCGGCTACAGGAGAGAGGAGCTTTCCATTTACCTTCAACGAAGTCAACAACGAGGCGTAAGGTGCATGGAAGGTAACCTTATAGACATGGACGTTGGCGCTGTTCGAAGCATAATCGGCACCCTTTACCGTGAGTGTCAACACATTGGTGGTGGCATCGAAACTCTCGGTCACTGTCGCCTTATCCGAAGCGGTGTAAGCCACCTTCGCATCTTCGTAAGAGATTGGAGAGACATTGTATGAGGTGGTGGCACTGCTGAAATTAGCCACGCTGGTGCCATTCACGCTCAAGGAGGTCAACAACGACGCATAAGCCACGGGCTTATTAAACTGAATGGTATATGTGTGGATGTTGGAAGAGTTGACAGAATAGTCATCACCCTTCACCGTAATCGTGCAAAGAGCAGTCGACTCATTGTAATCGACGCTGACAACCGCCGCACGTCCATCAGAAACGGCGCTCACGCATCCGCTGGTATAGGTGGCATTGACCGTATAAGCATACTTCGTCTTGCTAAACCCCGAAACAGCAGCCCCGTTCACGCTGAGCGACTTCAAACTGGAGTTATAGATCATAAGCACGTCGTCAACAAGCAAGACGTCCTTCTGATTTCCCACACCGGCCATATAGTTGGTGGAGATGGTCGCCAAAACATAAGAGGGTCGATTACTTGTGCTGGCTGGCGTATGGTCGTTAGAAACAGATTTACCACCATTATCACAATCTAATGTCAAAGTCTCTCCTTTGTAGTAGAAAGGAATCGAGACACGTGTCCACGAAGAACTCTGGGGCACATTCATACCGGCCACGGCCACCACCTTCGTCCAATCGGTGTTCGGATCGGTCACGTTCGCCGCATCATGCAAAACAATGTGCAGACGAGACCTTTGCGTGGTGGATACATAACTGGTCTTCATCCAGATTGACATGGAATCTGGCTTTCCTGTGAATTTCATGCAATGTTCCGGATCAGTAATGTCGGAAAGGTTATTGTTGGACGGATCGGATTTACTCATATTGTTTCCTTGTATTTGTCCAGTCGTCAACATACCATTCGGCGTCGCGATTCCTAAAATGCTCCTTGACTTCAACTGTGCGGAATACTTTCCTGAATGCGCATCTGTGCTGGAGTACATCTGAGCTTCTGACCTCACAGTCTTCCCAAGTTTTCCATCTGCAGTAGGATAAGAGTTCCAATAAAGAGGTTCGTATCCAGTTTCGCTACCCACCGCAATATTTTCCCACTCTTCAAAAGAGTTATTTAGATACTGATATTGGGCCACCGCCGACAAGGTGGACAACAACATAAAAATTGAAGTAAATAAATGCTTCATAGATATAAAAATAATTTTAAAAACCGCCTATATAAGCCAGTTACTTGATTACAATTAAACAATAGTTGGTCGCCATTCCGATAGATATTGATCTATGATAGATATTGATCCAACCCGATTTCACACCTTGTTAGCCCCTCGTCAATCGTCCGATGCAACAAATCATCGTTCTTGGAGAGACTGTCGCGCGAGCGTTCATGGTGGTACTGATGAAACTCAATAGCCCTGAACTTCGCTATTCTTCTCACATTACCGATATTATTCAGTCTGCAAGCTATCTCATTATCCTCACGTCCCCAACCTTGCAATGCTTCGTTGTAGCCATTCACCTTCACAAGATCATCCCGCCAAAAGGCCATATTGCATCCCCGCACATAGTAGAGATCATCCTTCCGGTAGTTCTCTTGGAAGCGGGACAGGAACGGCAAATGCAACCCATTCAAGAAATTGGAGGTCCCCTTCGTAAATACGCTCACCTGCGTACTTTTGCTCTCCTGAAGATACTTCGAAAGGGCTTCATCCATATTCACGCGGCTTCCACTCACATAACTGCCCCTGCGCGCGAAATCAGCGTGATCTTTCACAAAATCGGGGTGCATGATAATGTCACCGTCAATCTGAATCACATAATCACCCGTTGACGCAGCGATCGCGCGGTTGCGGATCTTCGCCAAACGGAAACCTTCGTCCTCGTGCCAAACATGTTTGACCGGCACTGGGGATATGGCCTTAAATTTATCCACCAATATTTTGGTCTCCTCCGTGGAGCCGTCATCCGCGATGATGATCTCTTCCGGAAGCCTGGACTGCTGCATGGCGCTCATCAACGTAAGCTCCAAAGCCGTCGGCCAATTATAGGTGGCTATGATCAGTGATACCGTCATACTTCATCTATTTGATCATAACCGTTCTCCGCTCGCACCACACGATCCTGGATACAGCGTTTCAGCTCCTCCTTGTGCTGGTCCTCCGATTCGCGGGAACACAATTTATGATGTAAATGATAGACAACCGCATGCATCTTGACAATCTTCTTTTTCAAACCAAGGTTGATCAACCGCCAACAGAGCTCCTCGTCCTCATGGCCCCAACCTTGAAGTTGGTTGTTGTAGCCATTCACCGCCACCAGATCATCCCGCCAAAAAGCCATATTACAACCCTTCACTTTGGTCGCGTCGCTTTCTTTCCGAGAAAACGCGAATGGAAGACGGGTAGCATTAAAACGACTTTTAAGTCCCTTTGAATAGATCCTCAACGAAGCCCGTTTCTCCTGTAGCAGCTGGCTTGAAACCTCCTCGGTGATGCAACAACGAGTACCACGGATGAAACATCCCTTCTCCGCCACATCAATATGGTCCGCGATAAAATGAGAATCCAAGATCACATCTCCATCCACCTGAACAATGTAGTCGCCCGTAGCGGCCCTCAATGCACGGTTTCTGATCATTGCGAGACGGAAACCCAAATCCTCATGCCATACATGAACAATGGGTACCTGGGATTGTCGCTTGAAGGATTCGATCAAAAGACGTGTCTCCTCTTTCGACCCGTCATCCGCAATCACAATCTCATCGGGCAGACGAGTCTGCGACAATGCGGACATTAGGCATATCTCCAACGCCTGAGGCCAGTTATATGTGGATATGACCAAAGAAACCTTCATCAGTTACACCGCTATTTGGTCGCGAATTTAATAAATTTTCACACATTAAAATGTTGCATGTGCAAAAAAACAGAGTTGCTATTGATTTTTATAAACAAAACCGACTTATTCTTCCGTATTCATCTCGTTCCAAAGAGCTAACGACTCATTTTCATGCGCCTCCATCACTTCACGCTCTCCAGGTCCCTTGTCATTGATACCACAAAGGTGGAGGATACCATGGATCACTACACGGTAAAACTCACTCTCGTAAGAGACGTTGAACTGCTCCGCATTGGTGCGTACAGTATCCAAACTGATGAACAAATCACCCGAAATCACGCGCTCCTCCGTATAATCGAAGGTGATGATATCGGTATAATAATCATGCTGGAGATATTGTCTATTCACCTCCAAGATCTTCTCGTCGGAACAGAAAATGTAAGAGATGTCGCCCACCTTATATCCATGACGTTTCGCCACCTCCTTCACCCAAGTGCTCACCTTACGCTTCGCGATCTTAGGCATCTTTATATTTTCTGATTGATAATATATCATGCGTGTAAAAATTAATATTCAATGCGATTCACTATCCAAAAAAGAGATAGGCCACAATAATGGCGGCAACCACGCCACCCAAATCGGCCACCAATCCGGCAGTCACGGCGTAGCGTGTCTTCTTGATACCCACCGATCCAAAGTAGAGGGCAATGATATAGAAGGTCGTATCGGCCGCTCCTTGGAAAAGGCAAGTCAACCGCGCGACGAACGAATCAGGACCATAAGTCTTCATCGCCTCCACCATCATCGCCTTGGCGCCACTACCGCTAAGCGGTTTCATGATGGCGGTCGGCAAAGCATCCACAAAACGTGTATCACTGAAAAAAAACGAGAAGAGGGAGGTCAGCGCATCGCAAAGCAAATCCATGGCTCCAGAGGCGCGGAAGACACCAATTCCCACCAACATTCCCACCAAATAAGGCAAAATCCGCACAGAGGTCTCAAACCCCTTCTTCGCACCATCAATGAATGCTTCATAGACATTCACCCGCTTCAAGGCTCCCGCACAGACGAATAACATGATGATGAGGAACAAGATGAAGTTTCCTCCCACTTTGGAGATGCTAAAAGCGACGCCGCCCGGCACATGGGAAATGGCATAAACAATAAGGGAGATCAACAACGCTATACCCAAAATCCATCCTATCACCACCCTATTCCAAATATCCAACCGCTGACGGATACCCACATACAAAATGGCTGTCAGTGTGGAGAAAAAGGTAGAGATAAGCAACGGAACAAAGACATCCGTCGGATTGGAGGCGCCCATGATGGCACGTTGCGCCAAGATCGTAATCGGAATAATGGTCAAGCCGGAGGTGTTGAGCGCCAAAAACATAATCTGCGCATTAGAGGCCTCCTCTTTTTTCGGATTAATCTCCTGCAGACTCTCCATCGCCTTTAAGCCCATCGGGGTAGCCGCATTATCCAAGCCTAACATATTGGCGGCAAAATTCATGACCAACAGACCGCTTGCGGGGTGGTCCTTAGGAATTTCAGGGAATAATTTGGAGAAAAAAGGTCCAATAATCTTGGATAGGAAATTAATGGCTCCCGCCTTCTCACCGATATTCATCAAGCCCAACCACAAGATCATCACGCCACTCAAAGGCAAGGCGATATTCATCACCGCAAATTCCGACATTTCAAAGGTACTGGAGACGACACGCTCAAACACTGAGGTGTCGTGCATAAAGAGAGCATGTCCGATCGCCACAAAAAGCGATATGACAAAAAAACCGATCCAGATATAGTTTAAAACCACAACTTTAAGTATTAAAAAAGGCGTCTTTCGCCGCACGTTCCACGATATTCAGGAGACGTAACGTGTGCGAATGGCTCCACATATCACTTTCTATCTTCCCTTCGGCGACGCACTTCATCACCTCCTGCGCTTCATAATTGTAACCGTTACCCTCCAAATGCACAGGGATTTCCAGCTCTGGTTCATCCACCTTATGCCTTACTCGAAGTGTGGTAGGGATATGAAACATTCTACAAAGCCTCAACCGTCCCGAATCTCCCGTAATCTTTGCGTCCGACTCCAAATCAAAGGCGAAAGATGAGGTCAAAACACTCATACGGTCCTCCTTATGCTTCATGACAATGGTCGTCGTCATATCCACACCCGTAGGGGCAGGCACGGAGATAATCTCCACCGAAAGGGGATCTCCAAATAAGAAAAGTGCTAAGAATATAGGGTAAATACCGATATCAGGAATGGATCCGCCACCCAACTTAGGGTCGAAGAGACGACTGGTCGGATCGTAAGGGGGATGGATGCCGAATTCTGCTTGCAAGAGCAACGGATTACCTATCTCACCCGCATCCAACCGTTTTTTGGTCTCCAAAACAGAGGGAAGGAAACGGCTCCACATCGCCTCCATTAAAAAGAGATTCTTTTCGCGTGAAGTACGCATCATGGCCATCGCCTGTTCGCACGTGATGGCGAACGGCTTCTCGCACAAGACATGTTTTCCTGCCTCCAGCGCCATCATCGTATGGGTATAGTGGAGATTATTGGGCGTTGCCACATAAACGATGTCAACACTCGGATCCGCCAACATTTCCGCATAAGAGGCATAATATTTCTTACAGCCATACTTCTTAGCGAAAGAGGCGGCTTTCGCCTCGTCCCTCGACGCAATGGCGTAACACTCCGCATCAGGCAAATCACCAAGACCTTGGGCAAAAGCACCAGCGATATTACCAGCGCCTATGATGCCCCATCTAAAAACCCGGGCCATTAAACTTCCTTATTTAAATAATTCTTAATGGATTCTTTGTTTTCGTACAAACATGCCAAAAGAATGGAGAGCAACAATCCCAAGAATAGATACTTCGGATAGGTCTTCGTCCATCGGTTAACCGCACGAGGATTTACCTCAAATTCATTCTCAAATGAGACACAGATGTCGTAGATGTTTCTTTCCCAAACCAAATCTTGCTTTGTCTTCTCCAACTCCAACAAGTCGTTGTGGTACAACTTCATCTCACGCTCTGAGACCATCAATGTCTTATCCACAGAGAGCGTCAAATCTTTTCTTCTCTCGAAATACTCCTTTCTGCGGAGAGAGTCCAACAATGTGATCTCACGATCAATCATAGCGATTCTCTCGTCCAAGTGCGCGATACGAAGCGCATTCTCCTTTCTCACTTGGCTGTTACTTGTTATGGCATAAACAAATGCATCGGTCAATTTCGGCAACACAGAGGTATCGCTCACCTCAACGGCAATTCTGATCTTCCAAGGAAGAATAGACATTGTCGTATCATTCATATCATACTTTTCATTGTAATCCACAAAATCAGGAGATCCGTCATTCTGGATATCCACATAATAGTAAGATTGCACCGAACAGATCTTTGAAGCATCGGCCATCGAAAGGTTTAACTTTTGCGAAACGGCCACTGTATCAGCATAGGCGCATTGAGCGCCCAACGGATCCAACAAATTCTTCACGAAATAGGATGGGAAGGAGATCAACTTCAAATCCGCTTCACCACGATAAGTCTTTGTCTTATTACGGTAAGCACATACCAAAGCGAAAACAACCATACAGGCGAGCGCTAAAATTTTGTACTTATAGACCAACCGGAAAATCCATCCCAAACCCTTGACAGATGCGACAAAAGCATTCTTTATTCCAGCTCCGATGGACTTTAAGACATCCAGCAAATCCAATTCTTTATCTTCCATAATTGACACTCATTACAAATTATTAATCGTGTAAAGATAATAATCTCTTTTTATTTTTTCAACCATTGTTGCGGATTGAGCAAATTTTTTTCTTTCCATACCTGGAAAAAGAGGGTTGCCTTGTTCTTATCATCGCTATCTTCATAGATCTTACCTATTGGCGCACCCTTGGCCACTTTCGCGCCCGTCTTCACATATATATCCGTCAGATTGGCGTAAACCGTCAAGTAGTTACCGTGTCGGACAATGACCGCATTGTTATTACCCGGAACCGAAAAACATTGGGATACCGTGCCATCATAGACGGCTGTCGCCTTTGATCCTGGCACAGCGGTGATATAGACACCCTTGTTATTGACCGTCACATCTTTCAATACAGGATGCGGTTGCTTGCCGAAACTTCCCGTTATGGTTCCCTTCACCGGCCAAGGCAAAAGTCCCTTGTTCTTTTCAAAACCTCCCGCTACCGTAGTCTCTTCTTTCGTCATCGCATAACCTCCCTTCGTGGTGGTCTTGGTCTGCGCACGTTTCTTGGCGGCCTCCGCCTGCTGGGCGATGATATTCTGGATCTTCTGGTTCAACTGCTCGGAAGCTTGTTGTTGCTTCTGCAACTCACTCTTCAGGTACTTCTCCTGCGCCTGCAAAGAGGCTAACAATTTGTCCTGTTTCTGTTTTTGGTAAACAGCGAACTCCTTCTCCTTTTCCTGCTTCGCTAATAGATCCTTCGTTCTGGATTTCAACTGATCCACCTTATCACGGCGCACCTGAATATTCTGCTTCGTCTTGTTCAACTCAGCGGACTGCTCCTTTCTCATGGAGGCCAAGGTGCTCAGATAGATCACACGGCGGTAGGCCTCCTGGAAGTTCTTGCTGGATAGGATATAGATGATGAAATCCGATTGGGTATTTTGGGTCATAAAAGCGTAATAGATCATATCCGATTGCTTCTTCTTCAAAGAGGCATACTCGTCGGATAGACGGCCGATGCTGGCGTTCAACGAATCAATCTGCTCCGAATAACGGTTCAACTCGTCCGCCTGCTTCTTGATCAACTGGTCACGGTAAATGATATCCTCGTTCAAACGCTCCAATTCACGCAACGACTGTTTGGTGTTTTTCCGTGTCTCCGTCAACTTCTTGTCGGTATTCTGCATCTGTTGCTTCAACTGCGACTGTTTATTCTTCAAGGTATTGATATCCTCTTTTTTGGTGGCAGTCGTCTTTGTTGTAGTCTTTTGTGTGGTGCTCTTTTGCGTGGTGGCCGGCTTCTTTGGAGCGGTCGCCGTACTCTTCTGCGTAGTGGAAGTTTTTGTGGTGGTTTTAGTGGCGGTCGTCTTCTGAACCGGTTTCTTTGTTTGTGCGTAAAGGCTCTCCACCGAGACCACATTCATAAGGCAAAACGCGAAGGCCGCCAAAATCGATAGGATGTAATTTTTAGAACGCATCGTTTATCGTTTTATATTCAACAGACTTAGAATCTCCTGGGCCGTCACCTTTTCATATCCCTTCGGGATCGGGTTGGAGAAACTATAGTCCTTATTCAATTCAATTTTCTTATAGTTGATGGAAAACTCCATCGTAGCGGATTTCGGAGAGTGATAGCCTCCCTCATAAGAGGATTGCGTCACCACCATTTTAATCTCCCTAGGGAAGTCTAATCCATCCTCTAACGGTTCTACCTGTGCGTAATCCCACCTGACGGAGCCATCGGCTGAGGATACCTGTCCACTCTTCACACGGTGCGACTCATCCAATGTGAACTCTTGGTTGAAACGAGACTTGGGATCCGCATATTGCAACAGCCACGAGTTGGCTATCTGCGTGGAGGAGAAATCCTTGATGGTTGCGTCCGAATCTCCTTCGTTCAAAAGGAAGAGCCTGTTGGTCAACAACGCTTGCAGTTTCCCTACTTTCAATATCTTCTCGTACCCGCCCTTCAGATCCTTTCCGGAGGCCAGATCCACAATGGCATATCTTTTATTGAATCGATCCACCAGAACCACCTCCTTATTCGTGGCAAATAACCTCGCCACCTCCACTCCGGCAAAAGGTTGAACTGAAAGGAATAGGCAACTGTCCTTTTTCATACGAAGGGTTGCGCCCACAGAGACACCCCCCATTGTGATCGAGGTCTTTGCGCCGAAAGTCTCGTACGAAAGGGCAGACATCTGCTCCTGCTTCACGCCGCTTCCGTTCCGCTTCGTTGTTTTGCACGAAGAGAAGAGTGCGATGAACGCTAGGAAAATCCATCCCCACAATATGTTATTTCTCCTACTCAACATACTTTCCTGTTTCCGCTTTCTGCTTTAAATTCCGCATATTAATATACGCTTCTTCGGAAGGCGTTTCTATGCGGATCTGATAAGCCCTCTGCCAATAAACTTGGCACTCCGATTCCGAACCACCATTTTTGTAAAGGATATCGCCGTAATGCTCCAACAGTTCCGGATCGGTGTTTCCGCCATTGTTGTATGCCTGTTGGATATAGAGCATCGCAATGGAGTATTCCCCCTTCTTGAAGCAGATCCACGCGTAGGTATCCAAGAAAACAGGGCTGTTGGGCGAGGAACTAACCGTCTTCAGGCTCATACGCTCCGCCTTATCCAAATCCCGGTTTTTCACACTCAGATAGTAGGCATAGTTGTTCATAACCATAACATTGTTCGGCGCATATACCAAGGAGGAGTCATATGCGGCGAAGCACGAATCCGCCTGCTGCATACTCATAAACAGATCGCCCCGCTTCGCGAAGACGGAGGCGGCCAAACCCTGTTGCCCCGTTGCGACCGCATACTGGCTGGCAGTCTTCCAAGAAGCCAAAGCGGTCTCTTTATCGTTAATCATCAAACGTGACAAACCGTGGACATCCCACAAGGTCGCGTTCTCAGGATATTGTATCACAGACTCGTCACTGGCGGAGACCAACTGTGCGGTGTCGTGTCGCATCACATAGTAGTTGATGAGCGTCAGCCATGCATCCTCGTGCTTCGGATTGATCGCCAAAGCACGTTTCAGATAGGGAACCGCCGCCGTATCTCCCCTACCCATCAAGACAGAGGAGTAAACCAGACAAGGGTAATCCTCATCCGGATACTGGTTGATCACATCCAAATAATAGGAGTCATCTATATCCAAAAGGGAATCGCTTGCAATGCGGTAAAGCAACTCACGCTTCGTCAAATAGCTCACGCTCTTATCCTGTAACACATCGAGCCACTTCACCATTCCCTCCTTCGGGCGTCCGCTCTCCGCGAGAAAAGCGCCATATTCCACCCGCAATATCGGATCATCGGGAAACTTTTTCAGGCCATCCTTAAAGCACTTCTCACACGCCTTATCCTTTCCGATCGCGGCGTAAAGGTTCGCTTTCAAGGCGATATGTTTCGTCTCCTTAGGAGCAAATTTGATCAACTTATCCATCTCGGCGAATGCCTTCTTCTCCTTATGAAGTTTAGCATAAAGCTTGAATTTCTCGTGGCAAACCCGCTCATTGATTCCCTCCTCCTTTTCAAAGCCATTCCAAGCATCTATCGCCTGTTGGTACTTCTCCTGCTTGGCATAGATATTCGCGAGATAGTAGTAATGGTAGTTCTTGTGTTTCGGATCCTTTTCCACCAACTCCTCGAATAGTTGGGTGGCCAAATCGAGATCCATCGCGTTGACCGCATGGTTGGCCAACCGTTTCTTATACTCGACATTGTCAGGTTCCAAGGCAGAGGCCTTCTTCATCTGCTCGATGGCCACGGAGGGGTAATTGCGCTCCATATTGATGTCGGACATAATGACAAAAACCTCGCTACAGTTGTTGTCCAGCGAGTTGCAGCGATAGAGATTATCGACCGCCGCACTGATATTGCCCGCCTGTTTCTGACGCAATGCCTCCAAATAGTAGTATTGTAGCTTCGCCTTTTTCTGAGCCTCCGTCTGCTCCGCCCATAACGGAGAGAGGCCCCACGAAAACAACGAGACCGCAATCAGGAATAATATTTTCGGGAATTTCCTCATTTCACACCTGTATGGCCGAAACCGCCCGCTCCACGTTCGGTCTCATCCAAAGTATCCACCTCTGTCCAATCGACACGCTCGTGTTTCGCCACCACCATCTGGCAGATGCGTTCACCATCCTCGATGACAAAAGGTTCGGAAGACAAATTCACCAAAATCACCTTGATCTCACCCCTGTAATCAGCATCGATCGTACCTGGCGTGTTCAACACGGTGACACCCTTCTTCGCAGCCAAACCGCTACGAGGACGGATCTGAGCCTCATATCCTTCTGGCAAGGCGATGTAGATGCCGGTCGGCACCATAGCGCGCTCCAAAGAGCCAATGGTGATAGGTTCGTCGATGTTCGCGCGCAAATCCATACCCGCTGAAAGAGGGGTGGCATATTGCGGCAACTGGTGTTTGGACTTATTGATGATTTTTACTTCCATATTTTTCAATCTATTACAAAATACGCATTATCGGCAAAAATAATAATATTTTTCCATTTAAGGTAGGGTTTGGGAAGGGAGTTTAGGGATGAACTTTACAAAATCCATTTCCAAATAGGGACTACCTCTATTTCATATCCATTGACAAAAACACTTTTTTCCTCGTCATAAGTCACTATTATCAATTTCTTATATGGAAATCTTTTGGCTAACGCAATGAGAGATCGCGTCTCACGCTTAAAGGTTTCACTGTCATCATCTCCAAGCGTATGACAGACCTGAATCGCCATTTCCTTTTCTGGAATTACAAAATCAACCTCGACATTGAAATTATAAAAATAGACTCTGTCATCTATACCATAACGCTTAAGAAGTGTGATTGCCACCAAATTTTCAAGTTGAGCTGTCAGACAGTCAAATGTCAGCAGGTTTATGATTCCATTGTCAACGAAATAATATTTCTGATTTGTCTCCCTCTCCGTAAAATTGTCAGCAAAGTTCTTCATGGGAAGTATCAGAAACGAATCCTTCGCATATTCCGCATAGTTGATCACGGTATTCTTCGACACCTTGGTTCCAACTGAATTGATTATGTTTGTAAGTCGGGTAAGTGCAATCGGTTGCATCACACTCTCTGCCAACTTCATAAACATCAATCGCAATGCAGTTGTATTTTCCACTTTGTTTCTCATTGCGACGTCGCCAAGAAATATCTTTTGATATAGAGACAACAAATAATCTTTTTTCTCAGGATATTCCGCACATTCCGGGAATCCACCGTTTCGCACATACTCATCCAACATTTTGTTTCGTTTCTCCTCTTCAAAATAAATATCGTCGGAATCAATCCTGTTTGCATTCAAATATTCCTCCCATCCATAGGGGAACACATTCTTCACAATGTACCTTCCCCCAAGTGTTGTGGCGACGTCGGAACTAAGCATTTTTGCATTTGATCCTGTTATATACACCCTATATTTATGGTCGGCCAAACGTCTTGCAAACTTGTCCCAGCCATCAATATTCTGCACCTCATCCAGAAACAATATTGGTTCACGACCACCCATCTCTTTATGAACAGTCAGAATAGTCTCAAAATCGTGAACGTCAAAACCATACAGACGATCTTCCTCAAAATTAATATAGAGCATATCATCCCAAGTTTTTCCCTGGGCTAAAAGATCCTGCATCTTCTGAAACATAAGGAAAGACTTCCCCGCACGTCTAACGCCAACAAAGACATAGCGAAAATCATCTTTGAGAGCAATGTCTCTCCTGATAATTTTCATATTGGCAACCATTCTGCGATTGTCGAGCAATATCTCTTTTAATATTTTCTTGTCTATCATACAAAATACAATTTGCAGACAAAAATACCTAAATTTCAGCTAACGCACAAGCCAAAATGATGAATATATAAATTTTGGTCGATAAATTAGCCAAAATTCAATCGCATTAAGGCTTCTTAAAACTTCTAAAAAAAGTTTTTTCCTATATCTTTTTTTTATCTTTGTAAAATATAACCATAATGGCGAGAATAATATTTAACGAAACATATTAGTAAGAAAATGGAATTGATTGAAAGCATTATCAAAAGGGCACAGGCAAACCCTCAACGCATCATCCTTCCAGAAGGAACTGAGGAGAGAACGTTGAAAGCCGCAGACCAAGTCATCGAACAAGGCATCGCCAACATCACCCTTTTGGGCAACAAGCAAGAGATCGAGGGAATGGCCGCTCAATTCGGATTGAAAAACATCGCAAAGGCGACTATCATCGACCCAGAGAACAACCCTAACAGCAAGACATATTCAGACCTTCTCTTCAAACTTCGTCAAAAGAAGGGTATGACAGAGGAGCAAGCGATCGCCAAGGTAAAGGATCCTTTGTACTTGGCTTGCTTGATGATCAAGAACGGAGATGTCGATGGAGAGGTAGCTGGTGCAAGAAACTTCACCGGCGACGTGCTTCGTCCAGCCTTCCAAATCGTAAAGACTCAACCAGGTGTTGGTTGCGTTTCCGGTTCATTCTTGATGATCTTCAAGGATAAGAATATCGGACACAACGGTATGATGTTGTTCGCGGATTGCGCCGCTACACCAAACCCAACAGCTGAGGAGTTGGCACAAATCGCAATTTGTTCAGGCAAGACCGCTAAAAACATCTACGGTTTCGACGATCCAAGAGTCGCTATCCTCTCCTTCTCTACCAAGGGAAGCGCTAAGCACGAGATGGTGGACAAGGTAATCGAGGCTACCAACATCGCGAAGGAGTCCGCTCCTGATATGAAGATCGACGGCGAGTTGCAAGCGGATGCCGCTATCGTTCCTTCCGTAGCGAAGAGCAAGGCGCCAAACAGCGAGGTGGCTGGTACTGCAAACGTATTGGTATTCCCTGAGTTGGAGGCTGGTAACATCGGTTACAAGTTGGTACAACGTTTGGCAGGCGCTGAGGCGATCGGTCCATTGTTGCAAGGTTTGGCCGCTCCTATCAACGACCTTTCAAGAGGATGTTCCGTTGAGGACGTTGTGAAGTTGATCGCTATCACAGCCAACCAAGCGATCGAGGCAAAGAAGAATTAATAGCATTTTCCTGTAGAGACGGTGAGCACACCGTCTCTACACAAAACCAATAGCATACAGAATGAAGATTTTAGTAATCAACTGCGGTAGCTCATCCATCAAGTACAAATTGTTTGACATGAGCACAAAAGAGGTAATGGCACAAGGTGGTGTCGAGAAGATTGGTATCCCTGGCTCATTCCTTAAATACACTAACAAGAAAGGCGAGAAGTCTATCATCGAGAAGGATATGCCAGACCACTCGGATGGTATCCAATTGATATTTAGTATCTTGACAGATCCTCAAGAGGGTTGCATCAAGTCTTTGAACGAGGTTGATGCAGTAGGTCACAGAATCCTCCACGGAGGTGACAAGTTCACTGAGAGCTGCATCGTCAACCAAACCGTTAAGGATCAAATCCGCGCATGCTTCCCATTGGGTCCATTGCACAACCCTGCTAACTTGAAGGGTATCATGGCAGTGGAGGCTTTGTTGCCTAATTGTCCGCAAGTGGCCGTATTCGATACCGCATTCCACCAAACCATGCCAAAGGAGTCATTCTTGTACGCCATCCCTTACGAGTTGTACGAGAAGGACAAGGTTCGTCGTTACGGATTCCACGGAACCAGCCACCGCTACGTTTCAAAGCGAGCTTTCGAGGTATTGGGTATGAAGCCAGAGGGAACCAAGATGATCACTTGCCACATCGGTAACGGTAGTTCCGTAACTGCCATCAAGGATGGTAAGTCATTCGATACCTCTATGGGTATGACTCCATTGGAGGGATTGATGATGGGTACCCGTTCGGGCGACATCGACACAGGTGCGATCACCTACTTGATGGAGACTGAAGGATACAACGCTAAGAAGGTTTCAGACATCTTGAACAAGCAAAGTGGTATGTTGGGTATTTCAGGCGTGTCTTCCGATATGCGTGAGGTCCGTGCCGCTATCGCTGCCGGCAACGAACGCGCCAAGTTGGCTTTGGACATGGTGATCTACCGTATCAAGAAGTACGTAGGAGCCTATATGGCCGCTATGGGTGGTGTGGATGTCATCGTCTTCACCGGTGGTATCGGTGAGAACGTGGAGCCAGTCCGCGAAGGCGTTTTGAAAGATATGGAGTTCTTCGGCATCAAGTTGGATAAGGCCATCAACGACACTGTCCACGGCGAGGAGAAGATCATCTCTACCAAGGATTCTAAGGTGACTGTCATCGTAGTTCCTACCGATGAGGAGTACACCATCGCATCAGACACTTTGGAGTTGGTCAGCAAATAATTCTTTCGGATAATCCAATAGATGAGGTCAGAACCAGATGTTCTGGCCTCTTTTTTTACCAACAGACATTTCCATGCGACAAAGACTCTCCCGCTTTCCTCTCCGATTTCCCATAGAGATAGTTATGACACTCCTCTTCATGCTTTATATATACTTACATGGGCCAGAGGAGCAATACGAGCCCTTCTTCCAGACCAATGGCAGTACCATGGCCCTCTGTCTGTTATGCACCATGACAACCAGAGTCATCACGACACGACTGTGGAATACAAGATGTGGCCTTATCGCCTCCCTGATAAGCGGCATTATCACAACTGGGCTATTTTTAACCTTTCACCCCCGCTTCAACAACTTGACATTCCTTCTCGCATTTCTCATCGCTTCAATCGCTTGTCTCTGCCCTTTTCCCGTAAATAGGGAGAAAGAGGAGAGCCGTTCGACGGGACTTCATCTGTTAGAAAGCGTATTTGAAGTGATGATTCTATTATTTGCGACACTATGCACAATCTTCTTAGTTCATTTCATCATCTCCACAATTGAGGAAATTTCGCAAGAATCCTCAGTGGGACCCAACTTCACACTGGAAGCGATCGAAGAGGTCATCGCGGCATTCTGCCTCATCGTCTGGTCTGAACTATTCCATATATTCAAATCAAAAAAGGGGCAGCAATCCCCAAAACAGGGAAGATGAGAGAGACATAAAGTAGAAAAAATCCATTTTTCAAAACATTTTTCTATTTTTGCAACAAAATAGAGGGGTATGAAACCAACCATTGGTCGGAAAATATCAAAATTCGGTCGATAGATTTGAAAGGTACGAAGAGTTGGTTTTTCCACATCTAAAAGAGATCCTATCTTTGTAACATCAAAATCAAATCACACACCCATAGCGTGTAAGGTGTAAATCGTGTAAGGTGTATGTTTAGGTAGTTTTGAGGAAAGTAATAATAATTGAAATAACTAATACAAACTAAAAATGAAAAAGAGTTTATTCGTTGCGGCATCCATGTTATTGGCTGTATCAACAAGTTCATTCGCACAATCAGCGAACAGAGACCACTTGGGATTCTATTACATTCCAGGATTCCCTTACTGTCAAATGGACACCAAAGCTCAGACCTATTCCATCGTCACTGAACACATCGTCCCTATTGACGGAAACGGCCCTAAGAAATATATCAAGAACGCCCTATCATTAGGCTACAAGACATCCGTATTCAGTCCAGACGGAGCGGACTTCGTCATCTCAGTGGACGACTACTTCGAGAGATACGATTACGATAAGATCACCATCATGGATGCCTCTAAGCCACGTCCTAAGCCACGCAAGGAGGTTCGTCAAACACAGACAACCATCAAGAACCCATTCCTCGCATGGTTGCTCTCCGAGCCTAAGGAGACACAAACCGCCGCACCTGCTCAACCAGCCACTGGTCCAGAATGGGTTGCGAAGGGATCCAAGGAGGTAGGTTTCGCCATCGAGGTAAAAGCAAACGATCAAGTCGTGTTTACCGATACTATCTACTACATGCAGGAGTTTGAGTCGGCAAAGGTTTCCAACAAACCTACCGCCAAACAACAGGTAATCGACAAGATGAAGGCATTCAACCTCGAATCACAGATGAAGGAGTACAAACCATTCCTCTCAAAGGTTGTAGGAGCGACTCCACTCACCACAGTTAACTTCAACGGTTTCGGTGTGAAGGTAAAGAAAAAGTGCACAATCGACTACACCGACATCAACGAGGCGCTCGCCAACTTCAAGGAGGCTTACGAGTTCATCAAGAAGCGTCAATGGGATATCGATGAGTTCAAGGAGATGGCCGCACCTTCCGTTAAGGTTTGGGAGGAGTCTATCGCGAACATCAACAAAGCTGATCCTAACGCCAAGGTCAACGCGGAGGTAGGTGCGGCAATGTACTACAACATGGCTGTTTACTATGCGTTGATCAGAGACTTCCAATCCTCTATGGAATACTTCAAGAAGTCTGATCGCACCAAGTTGGGCTTCTCCGACGCGCTCCAAATGTCTAAACTCGCACAGACTTGGGTGAATGCGCAAGAGGCATACGACAATATGATGGCAGGACGATAATCCTCCGACATAGACCATTACGAGCCGCGTTAGTTAATAGCGCGGCTTTTTTTGTGTTTTAACTTGTTTTGTTGACATAAATTCATTATTTTTGAATAATAATAATAGTAAATATGAAAAAATCTCAATCGATAAAAGCCTACTACGTCTTTGACGAAGCCGGAGATACTCAAATCCTAGCAAGAAAGGGAGTCAATTTGATAGAGAAAGGTATGGCCAGTAAAACATTCATGGTCGGCTATTTGGAAACAACAGACCAAAAAGGATTCAGTAAGTCAATCAGAGAGTTGCACGAAAAATTAAAAGAGGACGAATACCTTGCCTCAATACCTTCAATGAGCAGCACAAACAAATCATTCCATGCAAACAAAGACTGCGCTGAGGTAAGACAAGCATTTTTCAAGTTACTCAAGGAACAGGACTTCAAATTCTACTGCATAGTTGCGAGAAAAAAAGAAGACTTATTTAGAAAGAAGTTCGATATGAAACCTGTCAATGTTTACAAATACCTTGTTTCCCAACTTCTCAAAAACAGGTTACATCTTTATTCTGAAATCGATTGCTATTTCTCTTCCATGGGTAACGTTGTAAGACAAGACACCATGCAAGAGGCCATTAGCAGTGCAATAGATCTATTTAAAAACCAATGGGAGAAGGAAAATGAGTCTACAATTAGAATATTCATCCAACAAAACAGCGAGATGCCACTACTTCAAGCAGCCGACTACGTTCTGTGGACAATACAAAGAGCTTATGAAAAAGGAGATTTCAGATACTATAATTTTATGAAAGATAAGATTTCTCTAGTACAAGACATCTTTGACACTGATAAATATCCCAACACCTACTATACACCAAAGAATCCGTTAGAAGCAAAAAAAATAGACCCCGTATAAGACTAGGTTTCTTTAGAAACGCATGGCACGAGGCCCACTTTCATCTTAATAGGATCTAATTCTGCACAAATATAGAATATTTCCTTCAAAGAAAGAATAGCACAATTCAAAAAAATACAATAACCACTCAAAGCCTAGAAGAAATTGGGCAACACCTTTATTCAGCATCTCCTCCTCATCCAAACATACACTCCCACACAAACCACAATGGAGAACATCGATCCAATCGGCGCCGCCATACCCATAGGCGTCAGATGATCTGGGTACCAAACGGAGGCGAGATAACTGCCTGGAATGCGCAAAAGCACGATGGAAAGGGAGTTATGGATAAACGACACGATGGAGAGACCACAAGCGCAGAAATAGCCGCTGAAACAGAAATGGACGCCCGCTAAGGCAGTATCCACCACATAGGCTCGCAAATATTGTCCGCCGAAAAGAATCACCGCCGTCTCAGTAGTGAAGAGCGAAATCGAAGCATCCGACAGGGGCTGCAACAGCAATGCGAAAAAACCACCGTAGGCAAGACACACATAAATACCATAACGCATAGTCAGACGAGCTCTCTCAGGTTTGCCCGCACCGATATTTTGCGCTGAAATGGCGGAAATCGCGGACAACATACTGGAAGGAACCAAGAAGAGGATACAGATGATCTTCTCCACAATACCCACCGCCGCGGCGACCTCAACACCCCGTCGGTTGGCGATGACCGTTATGACGATGAAGGAGATCTGAATAAAACCATCTTGCAACGAGATCGGCAAACCCACCCGAACAATCTCTTTCACGGATGGACTATGTGGGCGAAGCAACTTACGCTCCATATGGAAACTTTCCTTGTAGCGACGGATAAACAGAGCGGAGAAGAGCAGGCTTACAAACTGGGCAATCACCGTTGCGTAGGCGGCTCCCTCTGCTTTTAGGCCCATTTCACCGATAAAAACATAGTCCAATACCACATTCAGGCCACAAGCGACCGCCACAAAATACATCGGAGACTTCGAATCACCCAATCCACGGAAGATAGAGCAAATCACATTATAGGCGACGATGAAAGGAACTCCCATAAAACAGATGGCGAGGTAACTCCGCGTCTGTGCCACCGACTCAGGCGGCGTGAACATCGCACCGACGATTTGATCGACAAAAAGGTAGAGGAGCATAGCCGCCAGAAGGGACAAACCGCCAAACAGCGTGACAGAGTTGCCAATGGCACGACCAATGGTGTTGTAATCCTTACCACCCACCGCACGGCTGATCATCACTGTCGTTCCCATTGCCAAACCGACAATCATCACCGTGAGCATATGCATCACCTGGCTTCCTACCGCCACGGCGGTTATGTCAGGCGAACCAGCATATTGGCCAATAATAAAGAGATCCGCCAACCCATAAAAGGTCTGCAAGAAATAGGCCAACAAGAAGGGGGCCGAAAAGGTGGCCAGGGTCCGGAAGGCACCACCTTGAGTGAGATCTTTCTGCATGGAATGGCTCTTTTTTATGATTACTTGTTTAAATACATCCGAGAGATCAATACCGCTTCGTCAGCTCCGAATGAGGATAGTAGTGCGACAAGATAGTCTGGTAGCCTATTCCTTGACTTGCCATTACCGCCGCACCGATTTGGCAAAGTCCGACACCATGTCCCCAGCCCGCGCCTCGCAAGACGAACCGTACGGAACCGTCGTTCTCCTCTTTATCCACCACAAAAGCGGAGCTATACAGATGACTCTTCGAGAGCGCCTTTCGGATTTCCAACTCCTTACCGATCACCACCGTGCGCTTCGTACCCACCACCTTTAATTCGATGATTCGGGCGGATGCGCCTCGCTTCAAAGGAATCAAATCGACGATTTCACCGAAATCTATGCCCATCTTTTCACCGATCAACTCGGAGAGTTCCTTTTGTGAATAAGCCACTCTCCATCGGTAGAAATCAGGAGTCTCTTGGTCGTAATTATTCAACACCTGGGATAGCACCAGCCTATCGGTGGTATTACAGTAGGCGGTAGGAGTAGAGAGGATCCATTTGCGGGCCTCTGCCTCTTGGGTTAGGTCGGGAAGCGTCAAATTCGCCGCATCCGCCACAGGGAGCAGATAGGGATGATGCACCTCTTCCCAACAATTCTCAAACAACTCAGTCGCACCGCCACACGCCTTATAGAAGCGGGCGTCACAAATCTTCCCGTCGTAGGTCAATACCTCGCCGAAGGTGGCCTTGATCGCCTCGCGCACCGCCTGAGTGCTCGCCTTGGTGATGCCTTGGTAGCGTTGACAATGGTCGTCCGCACAGACATCGAAATGGGTATGGTCTTGGTGGTCGTACCAACGGATGATCTTCTCGTCGGTAATTACCATAGCGTCGCTATGCTTCTCCTCCAGACGATCCTCCAACTTATTGAGTAGCCAACTGCGGGAGATCACCGCATGCGCTTTAAGCAGTTCAAGCGATGAGGTGGCGCTCATCTCCGATGAGATGACACTGGTCAGGTAATCCTCCGTCGGCACAATATTAATCGCCTGTAACTCCCCATCCAGGAGAATGAATTTCAAAGCGCCTTTGAATCTTTGCGTCTCCTTTCTTTCCCAATGGAAATGGATGCCGATCACCACATCCACAAGATCAAAACTGCTCTCCTCATCCGCGGAAGAGAAGAGCAAGGAATCGTAACGAAGGCCATTGTAGAGAATCTGACCATCCGAGAGGGCGACACTACCCTCTCCCGATACGATTTCGGTTCCGCCATTGACCACAAACTCACCACGAAGGATGAACTTGATCTCTGTCTGTTTTAAAATACCAACTTGGATAGTCGGTTGGGAATCATATTTTTTCATGACGCATCTTTCAATTGATAGGCAAAAGTAATGTTTTTTATTGGCATGGCATAAAGAAATAAAAAGGCTTTGGCAAACAAGAAAATTTCACTATATTCGTATATATCAATGACAATTCTATCAATATGAAAAAAATCCGTTCAGCAGTGCTCTTTGCTGCACTCGTTTTAGGGTTAGCAAGTTGCAACCAACCAATGGCAACTATCAGTGGAGAACAAGATGGACACAACTACGTGGATCTGGGATTGCCAAGCGGCAAGATGTGGGCCACCAGCAACATGGGCGCCACCTCGCCCGAACAGTTGGGTGATCGATACAAATGGGGACACACCACACCAACCGGCGAAATCAAAGGTTCCGAAGAGTGGACAGGCTATCAATGGAGCCGCGGCACAGAGTCGCAGCTAAAAATCACCAAATATTGCAACGTGAAACAGAGAGGCGATGTGGATAGTCTCTTCCATTTGGAACCAGCCGACGACGCTGCGAGGGCCAACTGGGGCGGCTTATGGAGAATGCCAACCCTCGAAGAGGTGGAGGAGTTGAAAAACGGTTGTGAATGGGAGTGGTGCAAGAACTTCGAAGGAACTGGCATCCAAGGCAAATTAGGAACATCCAAGAGCAACGGCAACAAGATCTTCTTCCCGTTCCGAGAGAACTACGTCTCCTTCTGGACCTTAACCTTGAACCCAGACGATTGCAGGAAAGCTTACTACTCACGCTCACTTACCCACAACATGAATAGCGATGTGGCACCACGCAAGAACAGCATGGAGATCCGTCCTGTATTCGCGAAGTAAAGAATAAGCAACCATAGTGCTGTGTTTCCCTTCACGGCAACACTATTTTCCCCGAATCCACCGCAATTTACGCAGGGATTCGGGGAATGCTATTTTAATTTCTAGAAAAAATCCCATTTTACCATCACAAAAACACGGAATTTTTCCCCTTTTACACAATAAAAATCATGGAATTTTTCCTATATTTGCGAGCATATATCTGATTCACAGCTAAATAATTTTTTACATTATGTTATACAGAAAATACGCTGATAAGATTGAGACGTTCCTAAAAACACAACCCAACAAGATACTCTTGGTGAACGGGGCACGGCAAATAGGGAAATCTTACCTCATTCGTCATATTGGGAAAAAACTATACCCATACTATGTGGAGTTAAATCTAAAGGAGGACAAAGAAGGTGCCCAAGTTTTCGCCAAGGTGAAAAGCACAGAGGATTTTTACCTTCAGCTAAGCGCAGTAGCAGGAGAATCTCTTGATAAAAAGGAGAACACTTTAGTATTTTTGGATGAAATACAAAGTTACCCAGCTCTTCTTACAATGTTGAAATTTTTAAATCAAGAAGGACGTTATAGCTATATCGCTAGTGGATCACAATTGGGAGTCGCTCTTTCACAAACGCCCTCCGTTCCTCTTGGTAGCATTGCAATAGAAGAGATGTATCCACTTGATTTTGAAGAATTTTTAATCGCCATGGGATGTGGCTCCGCAGTCATAGCTGCTGCAAAAGAAAAATTTGATTGTCAAGAACCGCTTTCCGAAGCACTACATGACTATATGATCAGACAGTTCAAAACATATCTTCTTGTAGGTGGCTTACCAGAAGTGATCAACAAATTTATTGAAACACGCAACATCGCATTGGTCAGAAAAATACAAAAGGATATCCACCAACTTTACGGCATAGACGCATCACAATATGACCGCGAACACAAACTTGTCATTCGAAAAATCTATGATCTAATACCTTCCAACCTAGAAAACAAGAAGAAACGTGTCAAAGTAAAGGATATAGAAGAGACAAAAAGCCACAAACAATTTTCCGACTATGCGAATGAATTTGAGTATCTAATCAACTCTGGCATTGCATTGTCTGTACAAGCCATCAGCACCCCACGCTTCCCCCTTGTTGAGTCAGAGCAGAAAAACTTGCTCAAACTCTACCTAAACGATGTCGGCATATTGACGAATATCCTTTACAGCACAAATATCAACGCCATTTTACAAGACGAAAACAGCGTTAACCTTGGCACTGTATATGAATCAGTCGTTGCACAAGAATTACACGCACACGGATTCACACTACACTACTATGACAACAAAAAAAAGGGTGAGGTGGACTTCATCATTGATGACTATATCCATCTAACAGCATTGCCTATAGAGGTTAAATCAGGGAAAGATTACAAAATCCATAGCGCACTAGACAGCTTCCTTTCCGACGGCTCTCACAACGTTAAACGTGCTATCGTCTTTTACAACGGCAATAAAGTCTATTCAGATGGTGGTATTTTGTACATGCCCATCTATTACTGTATGTTCCTACATTCCAGAGAGGCAGATGACCCCCAATTGATCCTTCCAGATGTTTTACCTCCCATTCTGAAATAACAGGCAACCTATATAATTCCTTATTTTCCCCGAATCCACCGCAATTTACGCAGGGATTCGGGGAATGCTATTTCTCAACCACCATTTGGATTTTTTCAACAAAATACACGAAAAAAAAGGCAAAATGACCTTTTACAAGAAAAAGGCTTTTATAAGAAGACAAATCTATCTATATTTGCTCCGAACAAAAACAAAAACTGACATCTATAAAAACATTATTGTCAAACCATTACACTAAAAATCCTTCGAAGCGACGAAGGAACACAAAAAGGAAATGGCGCCATAGACGCCGACCATTGAAACATGTAACCTTACATTTTAAACCATTATAACAATATGAAGACGAATTTTTCAAGGAAAAGCACGCTCTCTTCACTGGCTCTTTTAGCATCCATCACGACGGCCTCCGCCGAGGTGCTGATCGTGGAGCAAGTTCCTCAAGGAGCAGTAGCGTCAGAAAAGAGTTCCTATGATCTGGGGGATAAACCCGTGATCGCCTTCCGGGATGGCAACTTGCTGGTGGAGAGCACCAAGGCAAGCGCACAATTCCCCTTGGCATCCGTTGTGAAGTATTACTTCGCTGAATCGAGCCCAACCCAAGTAAATGATGAGACCGAGGTGATGCCCTTCATTTTCACGACAGAAGAGGGTATCCAAATGATCAATGCACGACCAGAGATGCCAGTTGCACTCTTCGGCGTAAACGGACAGCTCATCAAGGAGTATAAAACATCAGCGGAGGGATCTTTGGAGATCAACCTCTCTAACCAGCCACAAGGCGTTTATCTAATCAAATTAAGTAACACCACCATTAAAGTAATTAAGTAATGAAAAAGATATTTTTATTTGCAGCTACCGCATTGTTCTCTATGGGGATATATGCACAATCCAACTATAAAATGCGTGTCCTAAAAACCGATGGAAGCGAGGTTTTTTACAAAACATCCGAGGTTGAGAAGGTAGATTTCGTAGAGGACGACAATCAACAAGGAGGACAACAGCAAGAGGAACAAACCCTCAAGGTGTTCCTATCCGGCGATAATCCGAACTATGACGGTCAATGCCAAGTGACCACCATGAAGAATGTCGGTCCGAACGGCGCATGCTGGTTGAACTACCCTTCCCAAATGTCCAACGATCCTAATGTGAAGCACGGCGTCATCATCTGGGGTCCCGGTGGAGGCGAAAAGCCAGGAAACTATCCTAATATGATCAAGCGTTTGGTTTCCCACGGTTTCGTGGTATTGGAGTTGAAGGAGTCTCCAGGCGACGGCCTCTCCGCCATCGCGGCCATCAATTGGTTGGAGGAGAAGAACAACGCTGCCGACGGACCAATGTCAGGAAAGTTGATCATGGACAGAATCGGTTGCGCAGGCCACTCCATGGGAGGACTAGAGTCTGAGCAAGCGTGGTTGAAAGACAAGCGTGTATATACCGCATGTTTGAACAACAGTGGTGACTTGGGCCACACCGCCATGTCACAAATGAGAGAGGGAAAATCCATCGCCATCGTCTATGGAGAGGCTGGAATGGAGCGTCCTAACGCAGAGGCTGACTACAACAACAATGGCGTATCATGTCCTGCCTGTTTGGTGATGTTGACCGGTGGTCCGAACACTGGAGAGGGTGGTTACGGCCACGGTTCCGGTCCTTGGACGGGTATGGCTGCCACTTGCGCATGGATGCGTTGGCACATCGGCCGCGAGGCACAAAGAAAGGATGCCTTCACGACACCAAGCGGTGAATTCGTTAGCGGAAACATCGTAGGTGCGCAAGGTAAGTGGAGCGGAAAATGGAAGAACTGGGAGAACTGGGTAGAGAAATAATCCCCTCCCCTTTCGATATCATCCTAAAAATGGAGGCGTACTACTATGGTACGTCTCCATTTCTTTTCTATTTTTGCAAAAAATAGTTCTATGATCCTTATGAAAAAAATATTATTCGTCTTTGTCGTCTCTCTGCTAACCCTCAGTTGCGTTAAGAATAATTTGGACGACGTCGATATCAGTGGAGAGGTTTACACAGAAGATTTCCTCATCATCAACAACAGCCTACACGATGTGAAAATGCATCTCACACCCCTCGAAGGGAATCCTGTGGAGATAGATTTGGCGCAAGACGACACCGTCACCTTCCGTTCCTACGGCAGAGGAGAGGTTTTGGCGGCTCCGTTCATCGGGAAACTTTACATCGCCTATGACGGTGAGGAGTGGGTACCGCTCCACGCCTACACAGACTGGCGGAAAGACATCACCAACCCTTTGGCCTACGACAGAAAGTTTATTCAAAACAACTACTTCCAATCCACCTACTCGCTCGAAGAGGCAGATTACAATTACTGGCTTAAAATCAAGGAGGAGGCAGAGCAATAGTAGGCGAATTGAATTCGCCTTATCCGAGTTTGTACATATAATTCTCCCTTCTTGAAATTCTAGATAAGGATGAAACTATCAGCCATGCGACATTGATAGTTTAAAAAATTATTCAAAATACATTTGCACATATCAATTATACGATTATCTTTGCAATTGCTTTTAAACAATTTATTACACTTTGTTTAATCTATTTGCATTATGAAATTTTCGAGTTTTTTTAGTCAGAAGGTAGTTTGCATAATCGTATTGTTTTCAGCCGTTATATTCTCTTCGTGCAAGAAAGAAGATATTCTCAACGACACAACTCTTCAAAGCGTACCCAAAACGACAACGGCAATACAAATCGGGAAAAAAATTGATAGTCCTCTTTTATTGCGGAATATGCAGCGTGCTGCTGATTCACTGACATACCGGGCCCAATTAAGAAGCGGAGTTTCGCTTTCTGCCACCCACTACTATGTTAGGTTTCTTCCTGCCGACACCGCAGAATACAATCGTTTAGTGGCTGACAAAACACTAGATTTCACCTCGTATCCTCTTGATTACGAAGTTTCTGAAGGAGACTACTATCACGATCCATCACTTCCTGCAGAAGCTATAACATGGCAATATACTGTAGTTCCCGTTTCGTACAATCTGGAATCATTCAATATTCAGTATGAAAAATTGGAGGATCTATACATCTTAGACGATGATTTGGAGTCGGAGGAACTATCAATAGGAAATAGCAGTACCCTCCGATCAAGAATCTCCATCACATGGAAAGACTTGGTGACGGAATCGGCTATTCAAACAGGCTATATAAGCCGGCAAACCCTTCAATCTAAATGGACACCATCTGCAACCATCATGGCGTACGACGATCTTTTGAACAAATACATTCCGTTGCAAGGTGTCAAGGTACGCATCCGTTACTTTGCCTTCATGAAAGCTTATCACTACACCGACAAGAATGGTTATGTATCATTTAGCAACAAAAACACCAGCGTCGAATATAGCATAGAATGGGAGCGTGACATGTGGGACATACGCGATGGTGGAGTTCAATCCTTCTACCATGGGCCTGATCAAAAATCGGCGTGGAATCTGAAAATCGGCACAGGGACTCCCAAATCACTTCATATCTCGGCTATTCACCGAGCATTGTACAAGTATTACTATGGGGATGTTTGCGGATTAATTCGACCTAGCGAATCTTTAAAAGTTAATTATAACAGTAAAGACACAGACGGACCTAATGGATCAACAGATTATGTCACACTTGAGTTTTTCAAAGACATTTTATCTTCAATCAAAATATATGGTCTAGACAACAATGGCTCATACAAAGTAGGTAGTAGCATTTTTAGTACGATGACCCACGAATTGACACATGCTTCCCATTGTTTCTTCGTCGGATTCACTGACTATGTAAAGACAGACATACTTGTACGAGAAGCACTTGCACTAGCTGGACAATGGGTACTGACACAAGACGAATACAAGCAGATTAACAGAGAAACAAATAGTAACTACGAACACCTCTTGTCTTTCATGGAATGCCAAGATTGGCCCTACAACAAACCAAATAAAGCATTCAATAGAAATATAAAGTATAGCCCACTTATGATTGATATGCTTGATGAGGTTAACCAAGCCACAAGAAGCAAACCCCTTAACGATCAAATACAAGGCTATAGATTATATCTGTTCGAACGTTCTATGAACGAGATATTTTCCGTTTCTGACTTTCAGAATTTAGTTATATCTCTTTCTCCTTCCAATGTTTCAAAACAATCAATCAACGACTACTTTGAACAATTTAATAGTTTCTACAAATAAATCCAATGAAAAAGTTAAAATCAAAGCCATTCATCTGGCTATTATTTACAAGTCTCGCTCTTTTCAGCTGTAAGAAACACACTGAGATTGATTTTTTAGATGATTCAGAAGAGAGACCAACCACTGATTTTGTCATCAGAAATGACATTAACCATTCCATCACCATTCAAAGCAAACATTGGGAAAACGAAGAGGGAACATTCTTTAAAATACCATATCAAGACAGCATCATCAGGGAATCCTTCATTGAACCATTTAGCGGGATGGTTTATGTAATCATAGATGACACAATAAAGTTCGACTGTAATAATTCGGATAATCAATACAACATATCAATACGTTCCTCATACGACACGATTGAGACAAAAGATCATTACCTAAAATTACGGTACGTAATCAATGAGAACTTCTACGAGTACGCCAAAGCGCATCCCTTCACAGAGGTAGGGGCGAATTGAATTCGCCCTTTTGATTTCGTCCTTTGGGATCCACCCCCTTTGATTTCGCCTATTGATTTCGTCCCTTATAATCACCATCCCACATATATAACCTATCTCTCTTTAACGGTTTTTTACAACTGAACGAAACTATTCGGTACAAAATCACGCAATTTTTATAATTTCGCGTATATTAGATTCGTAGAAATTAATTACAAAATAGAGATGAGAAAATTATTGATGGCCCAAGATTTGGGTGATTTGAACAAGGCCGTACAAGAGGCACTGGAGATCAAGAAAAACAGATATGCCTACAAACACTTAGGCGAGAACAAAACGCTTCTTTGCGTTTTCTTTAACAACAGCCTCCGTACCCGCCTCAGCACACAAAAGGCTGGTATGAACTTGGGTATGAACACCATGGTATTGGACGTGAACCAAGGCGCTTGGAAATTGGAGACAGAGCGTGGCGTTGTCATGGATGGCGACAAGTCGGAGCACTTGCTCGAAGCCATCCCAGTTATGGCATCTTTCTGCGACGTGATCGGTGTCCGTTCATTCGCCAACTTTCAGAACAAAGAATTTGATTATCAAGAAACTATCTTGAATCAATTCATCAAATACTCAGGCAAGCCCGTATTCAGCATGGAGTCTGCCACCGCACACCCGCTTCAAGCCTTCGCAGACTTGATCACCATCGAAGAGTACAAGAAGAAGGAGCGTCCAAAGGTAGTTTTGACCTGGGCTCCCCACCCACGTGCCCTTCCGCAGGCGGTTCCTAACTCATTCGCCGACTTTATGAACGAAGCCAATGTGGACTTCGTCATCACCCACCCTAAGGGATACGAGTTATGCGATAAATTCGTACGCGGCGCCAAGGTGGAGTACGACCAAGACAAGGCATTGGAGGGAGCCGACTTCGTTTACGCGAAGAACTGGTCAGCTTACCAAGACCCTAACTACGGTCAGATTTTGAGCAAAGATATGTCATGGACCGTAAGCACAGAGAAGATGGCGCTCACCGACAACGCCTACTTCATGCACTGCTTGCCAGTACGC
The DNA here is from genome assembly GCA_024401555.1 of Paludibacteraceae bacterium. Taxonomy (GTDB): domain Bacteria; phylum Bacteroidota; class Bacteroidia; order Bacteroidales; family Paludibacteraceae; genus UBA1181. Next base: position 76,991 of record JAKSKV010000006.1, on the reverse strand, counting down.
CGCAACATGATTGTAACAGATGATGTGATCGAGAGTCCTCAATCCTTGGTCATCCCAGAGGCTGCCAACCGTGAGATTTCAGCAGAGACCGTCATCAAACGTATTTTGGAAAAACTTTAAAACTATTTAGATTATGGGAAATTTTATTGAAACTTCGCAAGAACAATTCGATGTGGCATCGGCACAACGTACCCTCTTTAAGAACGTGTACGCATGGATGGCTTTGGCATTGGTAGTCACCGGACTTACCGCTTACTACGTAGCCAACTCACCAACGATTTTGGGTATGATTTTCGGCTCTGGTGCTGCCTTGATCGGCCTTTGCATCGCACAATTCGCACTGGTAATTGGATTATCAGCAGCCATCAACAAGATTTCATTCACAGCGGCGGGCATCATGTTTGTGGTCTATTCCATCTTGACAGGCATTACACTTAGCTCCATTTTGCTGGTTTACACCTCAGAATCCGTGGCACTCACCTTCTTCGTCACAGCGGGAACCTTCGGCGCCATGGCATTGTACGGAACTGTCACCAACAAGGACCTTTCCGGCATGGGATCGATCCTATTCATGGCTCTGATAGGTCTGATCATCGCCTCTGTGGCCAATTGGTTCTTCCACAGCAGCGGTTTGGCTATGATTATCAGCTACGCCGGTGTACTCATCTTCGTTGGACTTACCGCCTACGATGCGCAAAAAATCAAAAACATGCTCTCGGTTTATGGCTCAGAGGTGAACGAAGCCTCGATGAAAATCGCTTTGATGGGTTCTTTGGAACTATACTTAGACTTCATCAACCTCTTCCTCCATTTGATCAGAATCTTGGGTTCAAGAAGAAATTAATCAGAAGAGACAAACAGAAAACGGGAAGGCGGGCTGACACGAGCAGCTCGCCTTTTTTATGCCAAGTGAAATCAATCCTCAATGGCGGACAAGAGCTGATCCACACTTTTTTCCCAAGAATATTTTTCGATGAAATCGGTAAAATCGATATCCTTCTGTACAGAATCCGCAGCATCAAAGATACGGGCCAAAGCCTCCGCATCATCCACCTTCACATATTGGGGCAGCTCCCCATAGACCTCACGGAAAACAGGAATATCAGACAATACGACATTTTCACAACCACAGGCGATCGCCTCCATCGGCGGCATACCAAATCCCTCATATAACGAAGGATAAACGAAGAGCGAACAATGAGCATAGTACCGACGCAGTTCTTCGTCGGAGACACGCCCTAAAAAACGGATTTGACTATTCTCAGGCAAAGTCACCTCGCCAAAAACAGTATGTTTCTCCCCAATCACATACAAAGGATATTTTTGCTCCGATCTCAGGTAGGCGTCAAACACCAACGAGAGATTCTTGCGAGGATCCAACGAGGAGACCGTCAAAAAATATTTCTCGGTGGAATCGGAAGATTCATTCACCTGCTTAAACTGTTCTGAAGGCGCATTGTAGATCACGCGAACCTTATCAAGCGACACGCCCAAACGGGAGGCGATCTCCTCCTTCGAGAAGTGGCTTACCGTCAAGATCCGCTTCGCATGCTTCACCATAATAGGTGTCATCAGACGGTAAAAGAGGTAATAGCCCTTGGAGAACCAAGCAGGATTCGCCAAATAGGACATATCGTGGATCGCGCAAACCTGTCTTCTCATGAAGACGGGGCCCAACCCCTTCAGACTCACCAATAACGACTTTTTCCCCCGCATAAACAGAGGCAGGGAAATCTGCTCCCACAAGTGCGAACGCAACCTTCCCACCCTGCGAATAGGAAGCATGCCAACATCATACACCCCACAGAAAGGGGCATTCGGCGCTAAAATCTGAAAGGAATAGCCTCGTTTGGCCAACTGCAGGCACAGTTCGTAGGCGAAACGGTTGGTTCCTGTCATCGATTGGGTAAGGAACCTTCCATTGATATAGATCTTTGGTTCACTCATCTCCATGACAATATAAACGCAATCGGAATTTATATTTATCCCGCAGCTCCTTGATACCCATCAAATCCATGATGCCCGAAGCTACATAGAGCGATATCATGTTCATCGCATTGGTCATCTTGCAGTAGAGGGGAGAATAATGTTTCCTGAAATAGGTCTTTCTGCCGATGAATACGCGTTTCTCACGCTCCTCGGAGAACTCGAAGCTCTTCCCCTCCAAATGAACAATACGAGCCTCCGGAACGGAGTGGACCTCGTATCCCGCTTCCGTCACGCGACACTGGAGATCACTCTCCTCATAATAGAGGAAGAAGTCAGGCGAAAATCCGCCCATCTCCTCAAAAACAGCCCTTTTCATCATCAAATCGGCACCACACACATAGGCCACTCGGCGAGGTTCTTCGCTTGTGTTGAAATCGGAATTGTCCCCAAACCACTTCAACAACCGCTTCCCCATAACGAAGTCCAATTCCTGCAAAAAAGAGGGGAAGTGGGTATGATACGAGTGGGTCGGCTGCATCGTTTCCGTATAGAGGTTGCCACCACAGGCCGCTACCTGGGGATGTTGGTCCAAATAGTGCGACAAAATCTTGGCCGCATCATTCACCAAATAGGTATCTGGGTTAAGGAAAAATAGATTCCTTCCCTTGGCAAACTGGGCGCCGTAATTATTCGCCCTTCCAAAACCAACGTTTTCACCGATCATCTCCAACCGGATTCCATTCGTGGCGCAAAAAGCGGATAGCTCGTCCAGAGGCTGGGTCGAACCACTATCCACCACAATGATCTCCATCTGGAGCGCTGTACTCTGCACCAAAAGCGACGAGAGTGCCTGAACGGTCAGTTCCGCGGTGTTGTGGTTGACGATAACGACAGAGAGATCCATATCCTACCAGAATTTGAAGAGTGCGACCACCTTCTCCTTACAAACCAACAGATTGTTTTTGGTGACATAGAACGGCCCCAGGAGCAGGAGAATCAGTTTTAAGAATCCAGAGATATTGGTAAAGAACATATCAGCCACATATTGGGTGATAATAATATGCGAGAAAACAGCGTAAATCAAAATATTGAAATTACTACCACACTGCGCCTTCTTGAAAGTCCATCCATAAATAGCGCCCAAAATGACAGCGAATAGGATCACGCCCACCACGCCGAAATCAACATAAAACGGGTACATACCCGTGTAGGTATTGGTAATGACAGGATAGTTGATCCAAGGCAAAATCGTATCGACTGGCTCCAAATCGGAAATACCCAATTTGTACGGAATAGCATACAAGAAGCGGAAAGTATTCTCTCCGAAATGGTGCGCGCTACATGGCGCAAGCGTATCGAACGAACTCATATTACCCAAAAGATAGGTACCCAGGAAGGAGGCAGCTACCGTGGAGAGGTGCGAGGAGTGACGTATCATTTGCAGCGCCACAAAAAGCACAACCATCGGAATGGCAGCCAATACAAAGTGCTTGAGGCGGATAATCCCTTTGAAGAATAGGATGCAACCCGAATACAAGAAAATGGAGAGAAAGACCATCTTCGACATCGTCACAACGCCAAATGCGCCATAGATGCAGAGGGCAAGCGCCAGACGCCACCACCTTTTCCGTTCGTAGCAGAGCAACTCCAACATATAAGAGACCGGCCAAATCAGCGTCTGCCATCCGCCGTAAGTCTCCTTGAATCCACTACCCTTTCCCAAAGCGGCCAACCGAAGATCCAACGCCCAGTTGCCCGAAGCGCCACCCACCAAAGCCGTATGCGCGAACTGGAAGAGAGAGGGAAGCGTCAAAAGGGAGAGAATAAGATAGAGGTTTCGAATCATCATACTCGGCTCGTTGTATTTATCCTGGCGATAAGTGACCGACTGCGTCAGAAGAGAAGAGAGGGACAAACCCACTATCCAACAAGACAAAATCGCAAAGAATCCATTACTGAGAGGTGGCAAGTGGTGGTCCACCGCCAAAAACAGGAAGAGTGTTACCGTCCACAGCAATCCAGTGAGAACGGAGGGCGCAAAGGGATTGTTCTTCGAACAGGTCAACCCACCGAACACAAAGAATAACGATATGGCTATGGTCAAATATATCATACTGCAAATGTAATGAATTAATTGGTCACGAAACGAGGATTCATAAAGAATACGTCACCTTTTATATCGTCAAAGGATAATTTCGCATCTCCGAATATATAGACGATAATCGTCCGTTTTCCCTTTACCTCAACGGCAAGTTCCTGCCAAGACTCCTTTCTACCCAAGTCGTAGAGCGACTCCGTAGGTCGAACGGAACCGTCCGGCATATCCTCCTCAGCGATGATTTTCACGGTGGATGCGTCACATTCCTCGCTTACTAGACAATCAATCTTGAAGGTATCCACCGCATGGGTTGGCAACTCACAAAAAGCGATTGGAAAATAACTTTTACACCTTCCCTCATGCATGAATGATTGGACATCACGGTGCGTCACATGAAAGAGATCTTCGCCGGGAAATAGATCACGCCTCACAATCTTCTTACTAGGGCAATGCATCCTATCGACCGAAGCCGTGTAGGCGAAACCAGCCAAAGGCACGAGCATCAAAGTCAGAAGGAAAGCAAAAAGCGCCTTTCCACCCCTATTTTCACGATTTTCATCAACACCTCGATGCGACAACAACCAAACGAAAAACGCAAAGGTGACACAGCCATTATAACGGTCCAACACCGATTCCGTCAGAAAGACGAAGGCGAAAACCAAGGAGAAAGGAAGCGCAAAAGTTCGTTTATCGCAGGAAGCGCTCCATGGAATCGCGACCAGCAAGGCAACCAGGAGCAACAATCCGAAAACACCTGTTTGAAGCCAATGGTTCAAATATTCATTGTGAGGACCATATTGTTGCGCAGCGCCCTCCAAAAAATCGGCCGACAAATACTTCTCCACCAACTTGCCTGTCACATTATTCAAGCCATAGCCCACCAAAGGTTTCTCACATCCCAAATCATAGGCGGCCGGCCAAATTTGTGCCCGCGGATCACGTTTCAAAGATTCGGTGAATTCGCCATTTTTAACCATATCCTTGGTACGGGAAGGCAACACGGCGAAGGCAGAACCCAACAAAAGAAGCGCCCCAAGCAGAATCAATACCACCCGTCTATTTCCACGCATTAACCAAGAGAAGGCAAAGCCCATCCAGAGCAAAACAGCCGCCATCGTGATGATGCGGGAGTTGTTCAACAACAGGAAGAGCAGCGAGAAGAGTAAATAAGATACGGCCATCACAACACTACGTTTCGTCACACGTTCCTTACCAACCAGATAAAAAATCGCAGCGTAAGAGAGCAAGATATTGACGCCCGAATAGGTGCGGTGGAGAATCAAGTTGCACACCTCCGTGAAATAACAGAGAAGATGTCGGTGTAGTTCAATATCCTCACCTATCCAATACTTATAGGATACCACCAAGAAAGAATAGGCGATGAAAACCATATTACCCAAAATGAAAAAACGAAGCATCGCCGAGAAATCAACCGATTCGTCGTCCAACAAAGCAAATAGCGGAAGAATCAAGAGAGAGAGTTTCGGGCCGAAGGCACGTTGGAAAACCAGCCGAGACTCGTCCGCCCAAAGGGCGCTCAACACCCCAAAAAGGAACAAAACGACGAGTAATAGGCAAGGAAGAAAACGTCGCTCCTTGGGTGTAAACAAGAGACATCTATGAGCGATGGAATCGTCGATTTTTCTTCCCAAGAAAAGGAATCCCCACAAAGTGAAAACCCAAACGGAGAGATTGTTCGGGAAGGCGATGGAGAAGACGAAGAAGTAACTCATCCCCCTATACAACGTGTCTATATGTTTACGGATTGCGACCATCTATCTTTTACACATACCACCTATTTAACTCAAACTTTCCTCTTTTCGTATGCAGTGCCACACAATAAATCCGGAAATAAGGATTTCCAACACCTCCGCCACAATCCAAGCGTAGGCGGCGCCTGTTCCACCCAACCGAGGAATCCACCAGAAGTTCAAGGCGACGCAAGCCAAACCAACCGTTAGGCCGACCATAGGCGCATAACGCTGAAAGCCCAGGCCGTACAATCCTTGTACCGTAAACATACTGGCGATAATCACCAATGCGGGAATAACGGACATCACCCTCAAAAGCGGGATGGAATCGATGAATTTATCGCCCAAAAGAATCTCCACCATCCAAGGAGCGAGCAGATAAGTAAGCAGCGAGACTACCACCGCAAAGAGGAACACAACACCTATCATCCGCTTGTAATAGCGCCAACCCGACGAGAAAGACTCCGCCATCTTTTGGCTAATCGAGGGGAATATCGCCATATGGATAGGCATACTGGAAACCATCATAATCGCACTAATGATCTTATAGGCACCCGAATAGATCCCCACCTCATAGTTCTCGTTGAAAAGGCCTAAAATTGTCAAATTGGCCAAAGTATAAAGAGAGGCGAATAGGGTATTCAAAAAGACGGGGAAACCCAATCTGAATTGTTCGTCTCGCGCCGGCTTCAACGCATTGAGGTCAGGACGCTGGATCTCACCCACCCGGATCGCATAGAAGAAGGCGACGATTCCCATCAGCAGATAGGCCACAGACGGCAATGCGGCATAAATCAAGTAATCTTCCGGCGCAGAGACCAAAAGTACCGGAATGCCCAGTCCCAAAACCTTCACGAAAAAGTTCAGCAACGCAATCGTACCCATACGCTCCATACCCTGGAAAAACCAAGTAGGGAAAAAGAGATAACCCAAGTTGATGACGAAGAGGGAGAAATAGAGCATGGGATCCTGGCTCATCCTGCCATAACAGGAGGTAAGGATGCAGAAGAGGCAAAAAGCAATAATCAACAGAATGAGTTTGGCAGAAATAACCGACCAAAAGATAGAGGAGAGACAGGCCTTGTCGTCACGATGGATCGCTATCTGACGGGTAGCTGAATAATCGAAGCCATAATTCACAAGAATGGTGAAATACTGTACAATTCCCTGCGCATAGGTCACATTGCCAAAAGCCTCAACGCCTAACGCCCTCACAATAAATGGGATAACCAATACAGGCACCAGACAATTCACCCCTTGAAGCAATCCCAAGGAGAGGAAGTTGGAGATAATTCTATGGTTCATTCCTAATTTATTCATAACACAAAAATACAAAAAAAGGCAGACAATCCACACGCCACGTTTCCAACGGCAACACCCACCCATTTGGTAGGGAAAAAGAATATCTATATATTTGCATTAACATTCACTTAAAGGCATAACTTGTTGTTTTATAGTTTTATATGAAATCATTCATCAAACGAGGGGCCCTCTTTTCGCTACTGATCGGAACGGCACTTTCCGTCGCTGCCCAAAGCGCACACATCCAAGGCACTGTCGTGGATGAAGAGGGACGGCCTCTGCCTGGTGCGGATGTATATTGGATGGGAGGAAAGAGCGGAACAATTACCGATGAAAAGGGAAATTTCGACCTAGAGCCAGAAGGGAACCTCCGAAAAATCATAGTCAGTTTCATCGGCTATCAGAACGACACATTATCCGTCACACCCGATACGCATGTGAAGGTAAAATTATCATCGCTTGAATTGGATGAGGTGAACGTATCCGCAAAAAAGATGCTCTATGTGCTCAACTCTCGCGTCGACGTGGTGCAAACGCAAAAGATGAACGAGGGGGAGCTGCGCCGTGCCGCCTGCTGTAACCTTGGAGAGAGTTTCGTCAACAACCCATCAGTGGATGTCTCCTACTCGGATGCGGCAACAGGCGCCAAACAAATCAAACTACTTGGATTGTCAGGAAGTTACGTGCAGATGCTAACCGAGAAAATTCCCAATTTCAGAGGGTTGGCCTCTCCCTTCGGGCTCAACTTCATTCCTGGACCCTGGATGGAGAGCATCCAAGTATCGAAGGGAATCGCCTCTGTGGCAGATGGTTTCGAAGCCCTGACTGGACAGATCAACGTGGAGTATAAAAAGCCCATTTCATCGGACCAATTATCCATCAACCTATTCGGTAGCAGCGCACGCAGATTGGAGGGAAACATAGACGCCGCCTTCAAAATAAACGACACTCTCTCCACAATGCTCTTCGCCCACTACGAGAACGACACGAAGGAGCACGACATGGGTGGCGACGGCTTTTTGGACCAACCCAAAGTACAGCAAGTGAACCTCTTCAACCGCTGGTACTACCGCACAGACAAACTCATTTCGCAAGTAGGTGCCAAATACATCTACGAAGATCGAAAGTCGGGAGAGACGAAGCAGTATCGTGAAAAAACAGAGAACCCCTATGAAATCGGCATCACCACCCATCGAGGCGAACTATTCACCAAGAATGGCATTATGTACGATGACAAAGGGAACAGCTCCCTGGGCATCATCGTGGCGGGATCGTACCACGACCAAAAGGCCTCTTACGGCAGAGCAAAATATGACGCTAATCAAGGAAACCTCTACGCCAACATCATCTACGAGACAGAACTTCATCCCGCCCACGCCGTAAAAGGTGGTGCCAGCTTCAACGGCGATTGGTTTCACGAATCCATCGATAAAACCGAGGCAGACGCCAACGAATTCATTCCCGGCATCTTCGCCGAATATACCTTTAAATGGCAGCAGAAATTTGTGGCGATGGTTGGTGTCAGAGGGGATTACCATCGGACGGAAAAGTTCTTCGTCACGCCTCGTCTCCACCTCAAGTATGATCCCTGCGAATGGGTATATTTCCGCGGTTCCATCGGAAAAGGATCCCGTACGACACGCGTCTTGGGCGAAAATAGTTATTTGATGGCCAGCAGCCGTAAGATCCTCATCGACGAACAGCTGAAAAGAGAGTCGGCCTGGAATTTTGGCATCAGCGCCAACGCATTTATTCCGACAGGCAAAAAAAGGAAGATTTCGGTCATCACCGAGTGGTATTACACCCACTTCACCGACCAAGTGATCGCTGATTTGGATAGCGATCCGCACCAAGTACACTTCACCAACCTGGATGGACGCTCCTATTCCAGCACCTTCCAAGCGGAGGTAAATTACGAATTTTTCCGCGGTTTCACCGTGACTGCCGCCCATCGTATCACCGACGTGAAGCAAACCATCAACGGAAGATTAAGGGAGAAACCGCTCACCAGCAGGTTCAAAACCCTCCTGACGGTGATGTACCAGACGCCGCTCAAAAAGTGGCAATTCGATGTCACCGGACAACTCAACGGCGGCGGCAGAATGCCGGATCCAGACCCCGATCAACCACTTTGGGAGAGAAGATACAAACCCTTCCCGCTCCTAAGCGGACAAGTGACGCGGAGATTCAAACACTGGTCGGTCTATGCCGGAGCGGAGAACATCCTCAATTTCACACAAGAACATCCTATCATCGATGCAGAGAATCCGTGGGGAGAGCACTTCGACGCCTCCATGGTGTGGGGACCCGTCCACGGCCGGAAATTCTATGCGGGACTTCGGTGGAGCCTTCCACAAAAGGATTGACTCCGAATCTTGCGAAACAGATAGTTTTTTAATATCTTGCCATCAGATTAATAATTATACAAACAATTATAACTCAATGATATATGAAAGCTATATTTCGTACCATCGCCATTTCAGCGCTGCTTTTGAGCGCCGTCAACGTTTTCGCAGGCAAAAATGATAAAGAGAGCGTAACCTTCAACGTCGCAATGAAGTGCCACAAGTGCCAGGCTAAAATCGAGAACAACATCGCCTATGAGAAGGGCGTTACCGACCTATCCGTCAACCTTGAGGAGAAGAAGGTGACCGTCACCTACAAGAAGAAATCCACCGACGTGGAGAAACTCAAAGAGGCTTTCAAGAAGTTGGGCTATGAGGTAACTGTGGTAGAGGAAGAGAAGAAGGAATAATCTCACTCATACCTTGCCCGCTCTCCGCCGACCAATTTAGGTCTGCAGTAAGCCGCCACCACATGCGCCGCACCGATCTGGTTGGGCTTGGGATGGACCGGAACAGCCACATCCTTCAAGTGCATACCGATCAACGTGTCGCCGATATCCAATCCAGCGGAGGCCTTGATATGCTCCACCACCACAGGTGATGAGAAACTATGATACGCCGCCGTAGCGAACGATCCGCCGCCATGCAACCAAGGCACGACCGAAACAGCCTCGTACCCATACTTTTCGGCGCAAGCCTCCTCGATCACCAGCGATCGGTTGAGGTGCTCACAACATTGACAAGCCAAGAAAACACCTCGCTCGGAAAGAATTTCGTTAGCGGTCTGGAAGATGGTTTTTCCTATCTCCTCACTGGAATTTTTACCAATGACACCACCCGCCACCTCACTGGAGGAGCAACCAATCACAAATATAGAGCCTCTCTTCATCGGATGTTCATCCAAAAGCGATGTGATGATCCGACGGGTCTGCTCCGCGATATTTTTCAATTCACTATTCAGTTCCATAACTATCACTTTCAAAATGTGGAGACAAAGATAGTGCGAATTCCAAGAAATAGCAATGCGAAAAACGGGCGACCCGCTTCCCAGCAAGTCGCCCAAACTAATGCAAACAAAAACAAGATTTCTACCTGTTTGAATATATGACAACTACATGACTCTTTTTAAAAACAAACAAAACAGGTGCGGTTTTCTCTTCGTCAAGGCCTCTACCATAGTTTGTAAGCGTGTATTAATTTAGTGTTATTATAGGGCATATTATTATTCGTTCTTATCATTTATATTTATTTTTCGTGTTATTTTGACGCAAAGTAAATGTTTATTTTTGAAACTACCAAATATTTTGCGTATTTTTTACATTTTTATTTTAAAAAGACAATAGAAGAAGAGCAAAACGAAGCGTTTAATTAGGACATAAACATTATTTAATCCCTATAAATCAATGATTTTTGGGGAGTCAAATCTTTTTTCGTACCTTCGCAAAAATTTTTTCAAAAAGAAGGAGGAACGGATTTCCTCCATAAACCGCCGCACGAGAGCGGACACAATTATTTTATGGCAACATTTAGAGAATTAGGATTAAGCGAAGAGATCCTACGCGGAATCGAAGAGTTGGGCTTTGTAGAGCCAATGCCGATTCAAGAGAAGGTTACGCCTTATCTCCTTGGGGAAGGAACAGAGGATTTAGTCGCATTAGCCCAAACAGGAACAGGAAAGACAGCAGGTTTTGGCCTGCCTCTCCTTATGCTGACAGACAGCAATGTAAACAGAATCCAAGCATTGGTACTATCTCCGACCCGCGAGCTTTGCATCCAAATTTCGAACGACTTGAAGAAATTCGCGAAGTATATCGACGGCTTAAAAGTCGTACCTGTTTACGGTGGTGAAAGCATCGTCACCCAATTCAGACAATTGGACGTACCCCCACAAATCTTGGTGGCAACCCCTGGTCGCCTCATCGACCTGATCGAACGTAAGAAGGTGGACCTTTCCAACATCAAACACCTCGTATTGGACGAGGCGGATGAGATGTTGAACATGGGCTTCCAAGAGGATATCGAAAGAATCCTCCAAGAGACGCCAGAGGAGCGACGCACCCTTCTCTTCTCGGCAACCATGCCAAAGGAGATCGCGAATATCGCCAAGAAGTATATGAAGAATAGCGTGGAGATCGCTATCGGAAGGAAGAATTCAGGAAACGAAAACGTGGAGCACATCTACTATATGGTCCACGCGAAAGATCGCTACAACTGCTTAAAGCGCGTTGTGGACATCAATCCGGATATCTACTCCATCATCTTCTGCCGTACCCGCCAGGAGACCAAAGAGATCGCCGACAAACTGATGCAAGACGGCTACAACGCCGACGCCCTACACGGAGACCTCTCCCAAGCGCAACGCGACACCGTGATGCAACGTTTCCGCATCAAGAATCTCCAAATTTTGGTGGCTACCGACGTGGCTGCCCGTGGATTGGACGTAAGCAATTTGACACACGTCATCAACTATAATCTTCCTGACGATATCGAGAGTTACACCCACCGAAGCGGTCGTACCGGCCGTGCGGGCAAGAAGGGTATCTCCATCGCCATCGTCCACACCAAGGAGAAACATAAGATCAGAGAGATCGAGAAGACCATCAACCGCACCTTCGTACAAGGCAAGGTACCTACTGGCTTGGAGGTTTGTCAAAGCCAACTCTTCTCATTGGTCGGAAAGATCCAAAACGCCGGAGAGAACATCGACAAGAAGCAGATCGCTCCATACTTGCCTATGATCATGGATCAGTTGAAAGATCTCACCCGCGAAGATTTGATCATCAACTTCGTCTCCCAAGAGTTCAACCGTTTCTTGGAATACTACAAGGACGCGGAGGATTTGAATTTGCCAGAGAAGGGAGAGAGAGGCGGCAGAGACCGTGGTGACAGAGGTGACCGCGGGGATAGAAGATCCCGCAAACGCAGCGGTGACTTGATGCGATTGAAAATCAATATGGGCCAACGTGACGGATTCACGCCAAAACGCGTTTTAGGCCTCATCAACGACACCACCAACAGCAAAGACATCGACGTCCACGACATTGAAATCACCCCAAGATACACCTTCTTCGACGTGGATAGAAGCGTCGTGAAGGATATGATGACCGCCTTCGAGCGTAGAAAGAGCGAAGGAATCGAGTTGTTGGAGGTGCTGAAAGACCGCAAAAACAAGCGCGAGCGTGAGGAGCTTCGCAGAGGTAGCGATGATCGTGACCGCAGAGGTCGTGACGGTGGCTTCAAAGGCAGAGAGGGCAGAGGAAACGGAGGCAATGGCTTCTGGGAAGGCGCTGCCGGTGCCAAGAAGAAGGAGCGCTCTTTCGAAAAGGGAAGAGACCGCGGCGAGAGACGCGACGAAGACCAAAAAAGTTTCAGAAGAAACAAGGATAGTTTCAGAAGAAAAAGATAAATTCCAAACGGAGTAAGGGATGGATACATATCTGACATTGGCAAGGATATCTGAGGGCCTCTACAAAGAGAAGGGAAGCAAATTTCTCGCCTTCGCCATTCCAATCTCCGACGAGGAGGAGATCAAGGAGATTCTCAAGGAGAAGCGTAAACTCTACCACGACGCCAGACACGTCTGCTTCGCTTACATCTTGGGCGAGAAGGGGGAATATACCCGCGCCAACGATGACGGTGAACCTTCGGGTACAGCGGGCAAACCGATGTTGGGCGCCTTGGTTTCCAAGGGAATCACCAATGTCCTCATGGTGGTGGTACGCTATTTCGGTGGCACCAAATTGGGTACCAGCGGACTGATCAACGCCTATCGGGAGGCCAGTATGGATGCTCTGGAACAGAACGAGGTGGTGGAGAAGATTTTAGAATCACGCTGTGAGATCCTCTTCGAATACCCATTCCTCAACGATGTGATGCGCATTGTCAAGGAGGAGAACGCCACCATCGTCAACCAGCAGTTCGATAACGACTGCATCATGAAGCTCTCCATCCGCAAAAGGGATGAGGAGAAGATGCGGAGCAGATTGGAGAAGGTGGAGCGCCTTCGTTTCATAGAGAAAGAGGAAATTGAGGAGGAGTAGCCGACAAACCGAAACATATCCTCCACATTTTTTCTCCTATCTATTTTCCAAATCAATATTTTGATTAAATTTGCACTGCAATTGCCGCTATAGCTCAGTTGGTAGAGCAACGCATTCGTAATGCGTAGGTCGCGAGTTCGAGTCTCGCTATCGGCTCAAACGATAGAACGGTGGGTACGAAAGTGTCTGCCGTTTTTTTATTTGCGGTAAATAGAAGATGAAAAACATAAGCATCATAGCCATTCTCTTAGCCATTGTCGCCCTCTCTTCCTGCAAGAAGGATGATTTCAAGCGATACGATGTGGACCAGACATTGGACCCCTACCTACAGATGTTTCTCGAAGAGGGAAGGAAAAGAGGCGTTAACCTGAACGTGGAGCGTGACGGTCTCATCTTGGAGTTTCACAAACTGCAGTCGCCCACCATCGGACTATGCACCTATGTCGATCCGCTTCTGGTCCAGATCGACCCCGACTATTGGCAAGAGACCACCCAATACGAGGATCAAGAGAATTTGCGCCAGAATGTGGTATTCCACGAACTGGGACACGGCTTGCTGAACCGCAAACACGACAACTCGCTCCTCCCCAATTCGGAGTGGAAGAGCATTATGTGTGGCGGCGACCAAGTGCCAGGACGCGACTGGTCCGTCAATTTCAACGGATACCGCAAAGAGTATTACATCAACGAGCTCTTCAATATTCAGACGCCCGCACCTGATTGGAGTCAACCACAACAATTCGACGGAGAGAAAGGGGTATTGATCGCCGAGACGGACCTCTCCAAAGACTTCATAGACGAGGACGAAAACTATACGTACCAGATCAGCGGAAACACCTATATCATCACCGCCAAAGGGAGATCCTACGGAATGATCTACTTCTTCAACAACCTGCGCATCAAAGAGGATTTCTACTTTGAGACCTCAATGAAATATAACCCCACAAGCGAGATGAGTCCGGTTGGGCCAATGGCTTTCTACGATTACGACAACGACGGAATATTCCAATTCAAAGAGCGTACAAGGGAGCGCCCGGTCAACGATGGTGCCAACTATCTCGACATCTTTCCAAGCCAAGAAGGCGATATGTTTTTCCTGGTCAACTCCAACTGCGGCATTCCCATCGCCCAAATCACGCAAACAGGATGCTACAAGCGTGGCCAATTCAACACGATCGCCATTGCCAGACGCAAGGGGGAACTCTTCTACTATGTCAACAACCAGCTGGTATTCCGTAACGATTACCAAGCCGATAAATCTTATATCGCATTTGGCTTCGTCCTTTCCAAGACAGGTGTCGTGGAGATCAATTCCGCACGGCTTTACTACTCCGGCGACGAACTGAGAAGCTCGAAAGAGGTGATCCGCACAACCCCTACAATCAGATGCGACCTCCCCGCCAAACTCCACTCTACCATAAAATTGGAGTACGGAAAGAAATAAAAATCAATCTATTTTTTCAAGTTTCGAAACAAACCTCTATATTTGTAATTTAGACTAAGATATTTACATTAAAATGGAGAACGAAAACAATAACAATCAAGAGATGAACATCTTTACGATGACCACCCGTCTCGGAAACGCTATCTTTGGAGTGATAAAGGGCATCCTTTCCGCCTTTGGTTATATCCTCCGCACCATCTACAAGTACATATTCGTCTTCGCGATATTCGCCGCGCTCGCCATCGCATCCAGTTTGTACGAAGCAAGGGAGGACAACCACACCTACGAAGGGTTCCTTCAACTCAAACTCAATGACGGCGACGCCATCTTGTACAAAACATTGGTACATGACCTAAACGAATTCGCGCGCAACGAGGACCCTATGGGACTTGCCAAGCAACTTGACATCAACGATGAGATAGCGGTTAAGATCGTGAAATTCGACGCTCACCCAGTGATCGACAAGTACCGCGACACCACAATCGACTATATCGACTACAAGAACCAAGCCCCATTGGGCGACACCACGGAGTTCGCTGTTCCTGACCAAATCGTCATTTCAGCGAGAATCAAGGGCATCGAGGAGTTCGATAAGGTACAAACCGCACTCGTCAAATACTTCGCCAACAACAAGTATCTTGAGTCTTTGAACATCTCCCGTCTTAAATCCTTGGAGGAGAAAGAGTGGTTGTTCCATAACGCATTGATGAACTTGGATAGTTTGCAAAAGGTTGACTTCTTCAAGAGTCCAAGCGGAAACGTATTGGAGTTCTCATCTGTAAATGAGAAGAAGAGTTCCGTTCCGTTCATCAAGGCGAGAAGACAGATGTACTACGAGGATTTGCAAAAACTCTCTAAAATCACCAGCGAGATTGAAGCCGATATGGCCGCTAACTTGGAGGTTGTGACTGTCCTTTCGGATTTCCACCCGGTAAAATCCCCAGTCAACTCATTTAAGAAGTTGATTCTCTACAAGGGATTGGTGGCATTGATCCTCTTCATGATCGTCGCATTGCTTTGGGATAAGAGAAAACAAATCCACGAGTATCTGAAGAGAGACATCTAAACAGAATTTCAGACATAAGGAAAGGGGTTGGTTCAAGTTTGATCCAACCCCTTTGTCATTTATAAATATCATTATAAACTTCCCTTACAGATTTCACTCCATACTCACATACTTCATATACTCCTCATAGGGAATGCTTCTACCGCCCATGCTTTTCAAATGGGGTGTCTCTAACTGGCAATCGATCATGACACCGCCATGATCCTTCATCAACTCCGCCAAGGCGATCAGCGCCAACTTCGAGGCGCTCGGCACCAACGAGAACATGCTCTCACCGAAGAAGCACTTGCCCAATGTCACGCCATACAATCCGCCGACCAAACGGCCCTCTTCATCCCACACTTCCACACTTTTGGCGAATCCCTGGTCATGCAGCGCTGTATAGGCCTTGGTCATATCCTCCCCTAACCAAGCACCCTCCTGGTCGTAACGCAACTTACCACACTGTTCGATCACCGCAGGGAAATCGTTGTTGAAAGTAACATCATACAACCCTTTGTTCATAACGTTGCGCATAGAGTGCGAGACGTGGATCTCGTTGGGGAAAATAACGAACCGCCGCATCGGACAAAACCATAGGATATCCGAATCGCGGAAAGAGTACCAAGGGAAGATGCCATTGGAGTAGGCTAAAAGCAGGCGGTCTATCGAAAGATCGCCACCAATGGCCAAAAGACCATCCTCCTCCCCTAGTCTCGGATCTGGGAAACCTAATTGCTTGGCTAACCTGAATATCATGCCTGTACCAACTTAATCACACCATTCTCCACTACCGCACGGGCTGCGCCGCCCCCTTTCAAATGGCCAAATAGAATCTCACGCATCAACAAAGTGCTCAATTGATTACGGATCACACGATCCATCTCACGGGCACCGTATGTCTTGGAGTAACCCTCCTTCAGCAATTGCGCGCGCGCCTCATCCGAAAGCGTCAACGAGACCTGCTTAGCGGCCAACTTCTCGTTCAATTCACGCAACTTCTTATCCAACACGGCGGAAGCCATCACCTCGTCCATATCATTGAAAGTCACCATTCCATTCAAACGGTTGATGAATTCCGGCTTGAAGGTCTTCTTCACTTGCGCCAACATCGCCGA
Organism: Paludibacteraceae bacterium; assembly: GCA_024401555.1. Lineage (GTDB taxonomy): Bacteria > Bacteroidota > Bacteroidia > Bacteroidales > Paludibacteraceae > UBA1181. The sequence goes on along the minus strand of JAKSKV010000006.1, from coordinate 59,919 downwards.
ACCAGAGGAGACTTTTCCGCCAAAACCAATGCTGGAGAGATGTGCATACTGCGCTCCCGCATTGGAGGTCATCACCAGAATAACGTGGCGGAAGTCCGCCTTGCGTCCTTTGTTATCGGTCAAACGGGCGTAATCCATCACCTGCAACAAGATGTTGTAGATATCCGAATGGGCCTTCTCCATCTCATCCAACAACAAGACGCAATTCGGCGTCTTGCGGATAGCGTCGGTCAAGAGACCACCATCCTCATATCCCACATATCCGGCTGGCGAACCAATAAGTTTCGCCACTGTATGTTTCTCGGTATATTCACTCATATCGAACCGCACCAGACTGATGCCCAATTCCGCCGCCAACACCTTACACAACTCAGTCTTACCAACACCCGTTGGACCTACAAAGAGCAGGCTGGCAATCGGTTTATCCACGTCAAGCAATCCAGCCTTGGAGAGCTGAACCGACTCGACCACCTGACGAATCGCCTCGTCCTGGCCATAAATTTTCTGTTTGAGATTGGGTTCCAAAGTCTCCAAGGAGGCGTTATCCTCCTCTTTCAGCGCCGCTGCGTCAATCTTGCAGACCTTGGCCAAAACATCCGAAATCAGACTCTTATCCACCACTTGCGGACCCTCCACCAAAGGATGGATCTGACGGTACGCACCCGCCTCGTCGATCAAGTCGATCGCCTTGTCGGGTAAGAAACGATCCGCGATGTACTTAGCGCTGCTCTCCACGGCAAACTCAATGGCGCCCTCGCCATAAACCACCTCATGGTAGGCCTCGTATTTGCTCTGCAACCCCTTTATGATACGGATTGTCTCCTCCACAGAGGGTTCCAGAATATCGATCTGTTGGAATCGACGCGTCAACCCCTTATCCTGAGAAAAGAATCGATTAAACTCATCGTAGGTAGTCGATCCGATGAAGCGGATCTTACCGCCCTCCAGGAAGGGTTTCAGCAGGTTACTCGCATCTAACGAACTATCGTTCGTTCTACCCGCTCCCACCAGGTTATGGATTTCATCGATATAGACAATCGCCTTCCTTTCGTTGGAAATACCGTCCATAATGCTCTTCAACCTCTTCTCAAAATCTCCTCGGTACTGCGTTCCCGCCACCAATGAACCAATATTCAATTCATAAATTTTGTAATCTTTCAGACGATTAGGCACCTTCCCTTGACGAAGGCGATCGGCCAATCCGTAAATAAGCGCCGTCTTTCCGACACCGGGTTCACCCAAATGGAGCGGATTATTCTTCTCCTTACGGCAAAGGACCTGGATGGTTCGTTCCAGCTCCTTCTCTCTTCCGATCAACGGATTTCTTTCGTCGATATGGTCATTGATGCAGGTCACCATGCCTTTCCAAGACTTCTCTCCCATGCTTTGGGAAGCGACATCCTCTTCCGGTTCGTCATCGTCCGCATATTGGGTGAAATCAATTTCCACATCCGCTTCACTTTCGTATGAGGAGAGGAAATCGCTCATAATGATCCCTTTATCCACCAAGGCATATTTCTTCAACAGATAACTCACCATGGAGCTGTTCAGATCCAACATGCACTTGAAGATATGGGTGAAATTAATCATTTCCTGTCTGGCATAACGGGCGATACGCTCCGAAGCGACAAGAATCCGTCCCGAAAGTTCAGACAACTCCAACTCATACTCCACTCCGTCCGGCACACGCTCCACCTTCTTTTCCAGATAATCCAGCAACTCTTGCCGCAGAGCGTCACTTTTGAGATCCGTCTCCGCGACATAGCGGAAACACGACTCGTCCAGTAAGACAAGCATAAGGTGTTCCGGCATCAAAAATTCGTGTCGATACGACTCGGCGATACACCTCGCCTTGTCAAATATATCTTTCGTTCTGTTATCGTAATCCAATTCTTCCATAATATTCAATTTATAGGTTCACACGAAAAGCGCAAAGGAAATCCCTCTGCACGAGCCATCTTTACCGCCTTCTCCACCTTGGAGGCCGCCACGTCGTAGGAGTAAACACCCACCACGGCACTCTTCCTTTGGTCCACTTCGATAGTTAACCGTTCCGCCTCGAATTGGGACTTGAAGAAAACGGTCATCAAGACCTTCACCACAAATTCGAAGGTTGTGAAGTCATCATTGTAGCATATCACCTTATACGAACGAGGTTCATCTATATCGGTGCGGGAACGTTCCCTTACATTGGATTGGTGTTTGGGCATATCATTAAAATTTAGTTCAAAGACAAGATAGTAAAAGTTTTCGATAGTGGAGATAGAGAATCCACTATTTCTCCGTCAACAACTCATAGGCCTCGTTGATCTGCTGGAACTTTTCCGTATTGATTTTCAGCATCTCTTCACTCTCTCCTACATGTTTATCAGGATGGTACTCCATCGACAATTTACGGAAGGCGGACTTCACCTCCTTCTCGGAAGCGCCATCTTTCAGGCCCAGTACTTTGTACGCCCAGTGCTTATTACTCTCCGAAGAGTATGATTCGTTCTGTTGCTTTTCCCGTTGGTAGTTGGACTGTTGTTTGCCAGTATTCTTCCAAGCGAATCCATACGCATAATACCCTCTCAAACGATCAAAGTCCGCACTCTTAATGCAGGCGAAGCGGGCATACATCTCTATGATGGTCGCCTCATCATTATTTATTCGGGAATCCACCACCGACACCTTGAACAAGGTATTCAAAAGGTCTAAGCGGTAGTCGTACTCCATTGAGCGGTTGATGCAGAGAAATACCGGACGCAAGTCTTTGAAAGACGCCGGGTTATCTTTGATGTAACCGCGCATCAGGTTCAGCACCTCTTTCCCTTGCTCCTCCGTGAAATGCGCGGTGAGGAAACGCTTTACCTCCGCCAACTCGCTTTTGGTCGTCTTTCCATCCGCCAACATAATCTTGGAAAAGAGCACACCCAACGCTTCGGGTAGGGTTATGCCGTATCTTGATTTGGCTGAATTATCCGGATCATCTGGATCATCCCAGAGATCTTGAAACGAGTTGGGTTTTCCCAATAGTCCCAAAAATCCTTCGATAAAGTTGCCAAAGAACTTGACCAACCCCCAAATAACCAGACCTGTAAATAATAGTTCAAACATATCTTAGAAGAAGAATGAGAGTCCAGCCAAGAAGTTGAATCCATGACAATCGTATCCATACCAACTTTGGTAAGGTTGATTGATCATATTGTCGAGTCTTGCGAAGATATCCAACCAGTTGAGCAACTTGTAGTCCGCGCCGAAACTGATGTTATGGGCGTTTCTCATCTTAACAGCCTCCTTACCGACCTTAGCGTATCTTCCACCCTCAAATTCGTAGCCCAAATTGAGTCGGAAATTCTTGGTCACATTGTAGTTCATATGATAATCCACCATCCAGTCAGGACGTTGCCAAGCATAGTCGTTCTTCTCCAATGCCCACTTGTTCACCACCACATTCAAGCCCATATCCAAACGGTCCTTGTAATGGTAAGCCAACGACATTCCGGCATTGAACACGCCCGCGTTCTTTTCATAAACCACGTCGAATTGACGAGTCATCACGGAGATGGTATCTCCGTTCACTACTCTATTGCGATACTTATTCACGAAGAAATAAGGATTGTTGATGATCTTATAGCCACCATAGACATCCATATCGACACGCTTCGCGATCTTCACACGGACACCCGCATAGACATCAATAGGGGTATAGGTATCCTCCACACGGACATCTGGCGCCAGATATTTATTCTCACGCATCATCGCATGGTAGTTCTTCACCTCATAATCTCCGGTCACACAAGCGTAAAGATAGGCGACATCCTTCTTCAACTTGATGGTTCCCGAAATATCGGGGCATACAGCACCCTTCTTTCCCTGTCCGATACCGAAGGCCGCTTTGATACCAATGTTCATCTTTCCGATCTCACCACTGAAAATCACATGCGGCTTCAATTTCAACATCGTATAGTTGTTCATATTGTCGCGGTTGTCAAACGCATAGTCGCTCTCCTCTGGTATGTTCAGGAAGATGTTGTGCATATCGATATCCAAACCGATGGTGTAACGGTCGGAACGGAACTGTCCGCCCAATTGGGTAAAGATGGTATGCTCCTTCAAATCATCCCTGTTGGCATAGAGTTGGTAGGTCGATTGGAGATCGTAGAACCATTTTCCGGCGAACTCCTTGGTCCTGAACCGGGCATTGGCATCCAACGTCAAATGGTGTTGCTTGAAATCCTCATTATCGGAGTAATTGCTGAAATGGTTGAAATGCTCCAACATATCATCATCATAACCATAATAACGGAAAGCGTCATACTCGCCCTCAACAAATGCGCTCAGCTCCTTGTTTCGACGGATGGTAGTCGCAAAATCCAACTTACCTTTCGTGTCGCTGTCGAATGCCTTCGATTTCAAAGGATCTCCATCACAACTCTCCTCCAAAGGAATGGTATAATTATCCTCGGAGATCTTCACGCTACCCAAAGAGGTACGGTTTCTCAAATCCAAGTCAATGTTCCAATTTTGCTTTTGGACAATCGGGGTATAGAGCTCTCCCAATATTGTCCCATAGTTGCCGCCTCCCAAACGAGCGAAGTGCTGCTTGTGGTTCTTCGAAGCGATCGGCTGCGCTGTGGCGTAATCCAAAGGCTGGATCTCACTCGCCTGTACATCATACGGCGTGGTCCATACCGAATAGGAGGTCGCCGCTTTCTTGGTCTCAATCGGCTTTATCTCCGGCATAGTGTTGATCTTACCCGCATCCTTGATGACCGGGTTGTACTCCTTCACCACATCCACATTACGTTCGATCAAGGTATCAGAACTCTCCTGCGCCAACATTCCCATGGCACCAAAAGAGGTCAATCCAACTATTATAAACAAACGTCTCATATCGTATTTACTCATTATTTTCCATTTACAATTTTATCGTTCTCACGCTGCTCGATCTTCGCCAATCTGAGTTTGATCTCAGAGGCGATATCATCGTTTCCGTTATAGTTCTCGCGCACACTGAGCAAGTATTGCTTCGCCTCAAACTCCCTATCCTGCGCCATATAGACATCAGAAAGAAGAATGAAACTCTTCGCCAACCAATATTGGTGCGGTGTGTTCTTATCGATGAAATTGAAGATCTCCTTCTCGGTCTCATCCAATTTACCGGCACGGAAAATATACTCCTGCTTGATGAATTGCGACTCGGCGCCGTATGCGTCCATACAGTTGCCGGAGAGCGTCGTATAGTCGGCTAACGCCAATGTGGAATCGCCCAAGAGCTCGTATGTGCGGGCACGGGTGAAGAGCGCCTCACGATAGATCGCCGGATCCAACTTGTCGCTATTGGAGAGGAGTGTGGCGGCATCCACCGTCTGTTCCAACTCACCCAACAGGTTGTGGCAACGCATCAAGCCTAAGCGGGCGGCCAACTTGTTCTCTGGGTGTTGGGCGATGCTATCCAACGTGGTCATGCTGACGATGGCGTTCTTATAATCATTCTGCTCATATTGAATCTTTGAGAGCAAAACCAAAGCATTCTCACGATCGGAAGAACCGACCAACTTCGATACGATGGCAAACTCTTCCTTCGCCTTTGCGGTATCACCGATCTGGTAATAGCTGTCACCCAAATTGAAATGGGCCTTGTTGACAAACTCGCTTTCAGGGAATTTATCGATGAAGTTGCGGAAGCTCTTAGCGGATTTATCGTATTGTCCCTTCTCGTAAAGATTCTCGGCGGAGAGATAGGTAAGGGAATCCTGCTCGGAGCGTTGGAATTTCACGAAACCGCCTAATGTACCCACATAGTCGGCATAGCCTTGGATATTATCCTGCTCGAAATAAATGCGTTTCAGATTGTCCAAAGCGGTATGAGCCTCCACACTGGTTGGGAAGTAATCGACGATCTGCTTGTATGCGGCGATGGACTTCTCCGTCTGGTTCATTTCATCGTACAACATGGCAGTCTGCAATTTTCCTTTGCGGCTCAACGGGCTATGAGGATAATCGCGGCTCAACTCATCGTAGGTCTTAATCGCCTTATCGTTCTGCTTCATCATGATATAGGCGCGGCCGATCTCATACTTGGCGTCCGCCAAATACTCCGACTGAGGGAAGGTCTTCTGCAACTTGTTCAAAGTGGCGATCTTACCATTGTAATCCTTCTGCAAACCTTGGATGAATCCCTGTTGGAAGCATGCGTAATCGGCGCCTGGACCACGAAGCGAATAGACTTGGGAGTAACTCTTCACCGCATTGGCGAAATCACGTTGGTTGAAGTAACAGTCTCCGATACGGTTGTTGGCATCCGCGATTAAGGTCTTATTCTTCTCCTCCATGTTCACATACTTTCTGAACCAAGTCAACGCATCGGCGTATCGTTTCTCCGTAAACTTACTGTAACCCACATTGTAGTGGGCCAAGACAAATTCGTCGCAGTTTCTTGCGCCAATGGAGTTGACGAAGGTCTCGAAATCAGCGGCTGACTTGTTGAAATCCTTGAGTTTGTAGTAAGCCTCTCCTCGCCAGAAGATGGTGGAAGCCTCCAAGGTACGATTGTATTGTCCGTCTTTCAACGAAGTGTTGAAGCGGTCGATCGCCTTGGCGTAGTTACCATTGGTAAACTCCTCGATACCCATGCTGTAAGCGATGCGTTGACGGGCCTCATAGAGTTGGATGTTCTTCTCCTTGATCTTCTCGATGGAGGCGTATGCCTCAGCGTAATTCTTGGTGGTCAGGTAGAGATTGGTCATATAATTATAAACCTTATCCCTGTACTGGGAATTCGGGAAGGTCTCCAAGAATCGTTCGAAAGCGGTGATCGACTCGTTGAAAGGCGAATAAGACTGCTCATAGATCGTCAACGCATAGTTGAAGAAGGCCTCCTCTTTGACGTTAGGGTCGAAATCCATACGGCTGGCCGACTCGAAACAGAACCTGGCGTTGGTGATATTCTTCTCCTTCGTATAGCAGGAACCCAAATAGAGATAGGCATTTTGGCCCATGGCATCCTCGACGGCGGTCACCGTCTGCAAGCAGGCGATCGCATTTTTGTAGTCACCGGTTTGGTAGTAGGAGTTACCCAACATATACATGTTGTCGCGTACCACCTGATCCGCCTCCTTTTGGTATGCGGAGAGATACTTCACCGTGTTCGCATAGTCCTTCTTCGCATAGTAGCACTCGCCCAAAATTCTATGGATCTCCTTATTGTTCGGATTCTTCGTATCATTCTGAAGCAACTCCTCACCCGTTGTCAAGACCTCATCGTAGCGTTTCTGCGCATAGTAGATCTGGAAAATATAGTAAGGGACGATGCGCGCGTAGTTGGGATCGGACTTCAACTCCTCGAAGACAGGAAGCGCCTTCTCGTAATCCTTGGTCAAATAGTCGGTGTAGGCTTTGTAGTAATTGGCCGCCACATTGTACTTGGTCTGACGGCTCAACAACCGCGCGAAGGTGTTCTTCGCACGCTCCACCTCCTGACACTGTAACAAGGCGTAACCCTCCTTGAAGAGGTAATCGGCCGACTCGCTGTCGGGAAGGAAATTCATGTCGCACTTGTCGAACGCCTCAACGGACTCCTTGTAGAGCCCCTTGTCGTAAAGGTAGGATCCTGACAAGAAATGGATGCGGTTCACCAAGGTGGATTGCGGATTCTCCGCGCAGAAATCATCCATCTTTTTGCCCACTTGCCTACTCTTCAATTCATACATGCAACAAGTGATATAATAATCCGCCTCGACCGAGCGTGGGGATCTGTCATTCGTCTCCAATGTCTGCGCATATTCGCTCATACGCTCGTAAGCGGCCTTGTATCGACCCAAGTCATACAAAGCCTTGCCTTCGTAAAATAGTTTGTCCGCATGGGAATACTCCTTCGATTGCTGGGCGCACATGAGCTGCGCCGATATCAGCATGGATACAAAAATGAGTCCTTTTCTCATTGGTGTCTATCGTTATTGGATTTTATAACCCGAATTTATATTACACATTTTTCGCACATACATGGGCAAAAATACTCCACCCAATGTACTAAATCGCAAAGATAGGGAAAGTGCGTGAATTTATCATATTGTCAATCATAATTCTTAATTCATACTTCTTAAATCTTAATTTTGTATATTTGCAGTGTAAAACGTTTTATCTATGGGTATATTTAGTAAAATTTTCTCCAAAGAGAAAAAAGAGACTCTCGACAAAGGACTAGAAAAAACCAAGGAAAATATCTTCTCCAAATTGGCTCGTGCCGTAGTCGGCAAGTCGAAAGTGGATGAGGAGGTATTGGACAACCTGGAGGAGGTGCTGATCACCTCCGATGTAGGTGTGGACACCACACTGAAAATCATCGAGCGCATTCAAGAACGCGTGGAACGCGACAAATATGTGGGCACCGACGAGTTGAACGGCATCCTCAAGGATGAGATCGCGGCGCTCCTAGAAGAGAACAACTCCACCGACACGGAGGATTTCAGCTTACCGGAGGTGGATGGCCCCTACGTCATCATGGTGGTGGGCGTCAACGGTGTGGGTAAAACCACCACCATCGGCAAATTGGCCGCCCAATACACACGCCTCGGCAAGAAGGTCTATCTCGGCGCCGCCGACACTTTCCGTGCGGCCGCAGTGGAGCAATTGTGCATTTGGGGTGAACGTGTAGGTTGCCCTGTCATCAAGCAGAAGATGGGATCGGATCCAGCATCCGTGGCATTCGACACACTATCCTCCGCCAAGGCGAACGGAGCCGACGTGGTCATCATCGACACCGCCGGTCGTCTGCACAACAAGATCAACTTGATGAACGAGCTCTCGAAAATCAAGCAGGTGATGCAGAAAATCATTCCAAACGCGCCTCACGACGTGATGTTGGTATTGGATGGATCCACCGGACAAAACGCTTTCGAACAGGCGAAACAGTTCACCAAGGCGACCGAGGTCTCATCGCTCGCCATCACCAAACTGGACGGAACCGCCAAAGGTGGTGTCGTAATCGGCATCTCCGACCAATTCAAGATTCCAGTGAGATACATCGGTGTGGGCGAGGGCATCGACCACCTACAAGTATTCAACAAGCGTGAGTTCGTTGACTCATTGTTTAAATAATTAGGGTTTAAATAATCAGAAAATCATCATGCGAAAGAAGAGGGTGGATATCATCTGCATGGGTTGTTCCAAAAATCTGGTGGATGCGGAGTTGTTGGCGAAGCAGTTGGAGGAGAACGGATTTGAGACAAATTTCGATCCCACAAAATCCTCCGCTAAGATCGTGGTCATCAACACATGCGGTTTCATTGGCGATGCCAAAGAGGAATCCATCAACCAAATCTTAGCTTTCGCGGAGAAAAGGAAACAAGGGAAGATCGACAAATTGCTCGTGATGGGCTGTCTTTCTGGCCGTTATAAGGAGGAGCTTACCCAAGAGATCCCAGAGGTGGATAAGTATTACGGTAAGTTCTCGTGGAAAGAGGTGGTGGCGGATCTTGGCGGCGAATACCGCCCTCAATGCGCCCATACGCACAAGCTTTCCACCCCTGCCCACTATGCTTATGTGAAAATCTCGGAGGGTTGCAACCGCCGATGCGCCTACTGCGCCATTCCACTGATCACAGGTGAATACAAGTCACGCCCTATCGAGGATATCGTAGCGGAAGTGGAGGGTTTGGTCGCACAGGGCGTCAAGGAGTTTCAGATCATCGCCCAAGACCTCACCTACTATGGCAAGGACCTTTACGGAAAGTTCGCCATCGCGGAGTTGGTGGAGAAGATTTCCGATGTGAAAGGGGTGGAGTGGATCCGCCTGCACTACGGCTACCCTACCCAATTCCCTTATGATTTGCTCAAAGTGATGCGTGAGCGCGACAATGTATGCAAATACATCGACATCGCGCTTCAACACATCGACGACGATATTCTCAAGGCGATGCATCGCCCAATCACCGCGGAGGAGACGAAAGCGTTGATCCGCCGCATCCGTGAGGAGGTGCCAGGCATCCATATCCGCACCACCTTGATGGTGGGATTCCCCGGCGAGACAGAGGAGCAATTCCAACGATTGATGGATTTCACCCGCGAGGCCAAGTTGGAACGAATGGGCGCCTTCTCCTACTGCGAGGAGGAGGGAACCTATGCGGGCGACCACCTAAAGGACAATATCAGCGAGGAGGAGAAAGAGCGTAGGCACGATCTGCTCATGGCACTCCAAGAGGAGATCGCCGAAGGTTTGAACCGAGAGAAGGTCGGAAAGACCTTCAAGGTGATCATCGACCGCCAAGAAGGGGATTACTTCTACGGCAGAACCGAGTTCGACTCCCCTGAAGTGGATCCAGAGGTTTTGATTCCTGTGGCGGAGGGTGAACTGACCATCGGAGATTTTTACCAAGTGAAGATCACCGGATACGAATATTTCGATCTAATGGGTAGCCTTGTAAAATAATATGGATATTTTCATCATCTTGCTCATCATCGTCGCAGTCGTCCTATTTCAATTCCTGCAGCCAATCAACGATCAAAAGAGGATCTCCACACTCCCTACCCACAGGTACAACCTACTTTCGGGAGAGCGCGACCTATTCCACTCCGTCTCCATCATCTTTTGCCATTTGATGAAGGTGGATGGCCAAATAACCAAAACGGAATTGAACGAGTGCAAGACCTTTCTCTACTCAGAGTTTACCCCTGAGGCGGCGAATTTGATTCTATCGCATATAAAGTGTTATGCCAAGGAGATGGATCCCTCCAACGCAGTTGACCCTTCGTTTTACGAGTGTGTCAGGAAGAAATTCAGTTACGATCGTCGCGTCTCCTTTCTGAACGGAATGTTCAAAGTGGCGGCTATCGATTCGAAAATTGTGAGGGTCGAAGCGGATATCATTATGCGTTGCGCTCAGTCTATGGCAGTCCGCAACGTGGATATCGACCGATTGAAGGGCTTCTACGCATACGGATTCGCATGGGAGGAGAGCGAGATGACACCATGATTAGGGAACTATCCTCTTTTATACTTTTTTAACCACAAACATTTGTTTCAATCACCCTAAGAGATATATCTTTGCATCGTTACTCAGCGGAGTAGCGCATTTCACCTGCATACAAGCGGTGTTGTTCCATGGGGATGACCGGTTTTGACAGCGGGCAGAGGTGGTAGGTAAGCATGCAGTGCGCTGGTGGCTAGCACTATAATCTGGAGACCAAAAATTTAACTGGCGAGAATAACTTTGCTCTTGCTGCTTAATCGAAGTATAGTAGATTCAAGCTTAATCCGGACACGGGTGTCTGGACAAGACTTCTCCCCGATGCTATCGTCCCGAAGCGGTCGGATACGGAGGAGCAGATAAATCGGGAATAGTTTGGGTATGCCTCGCTGCCCAGATGAAATTTTAGAGGATAAGGCGACGGTTGGTGGTCCTGGTCTTGCTGTCGCACGAAAACCTAAGGCAGGAATAAGCATGTAGAAAGCTTATGATTTCCCCGTTTGGACCAGGGTTCGAATCCCTGCATCTCCACAAAATAACCCCCAATCTATTGATGACAATAGGTTGGGGGTTTTAATTTTTTGCCTCCTTCAGCGCCCGCTAATCTTCTTTGTTTTCTGAAGGCAACAAATAATCGCTAGCCTTATCCGTAGATATAACAGACTTCCCTGTTTTGCTTTCCAACTGTTTTCGGGCTGCCTTGGCAACGCTTCCACCCTCTTTTGCCACCTCGGCACTTTGCATAAATCCTTTCGGATTCTTTTGCTTGGATATCTCAGTTGTGGAAGCTTCCGCCAACATATTCAATGCTAATTCCACATTGGTCATATTATCACGAAGATTCTCCTTTTTAAGCCCTTTGTGTTCTTTATATTGGCGTGTGGTCATACCACTCCATTCCCTTGTGATGATATCCGTCAGGCTCGCATATTGTTGGCCAGTGACACCTGAACGTTCCCATTCGTCTGTCAACTCCTTTCGGACCTCAATGCCCTTGACGCGGCTATTGATCCATTTGTCGCTATAGCCAAGACGTTTGTAGTCTGCAATAGCTTGGTCGATGCTCAATTCCGGATCTTGCATCTGGTCCAAACGCTGGGATGCCACTTGCGCCATCCATTGCTTGAATGGCTCGGCTTTAGGGGATGGGATGGATTGGATGAGACGAAAGAGTTGCTCTGTTGTTGCAGCTAAAGTTTTTCTATTCTTTCCAGAGGACGTCATCATTGCTACCTGGGGACAATTTGTCCCTATGTAGTCTCCTAATTCCGGATCACGCTTGCGCATTTTCTTTAGATAATCCGTAGGATTCACACTATCAGTGAGAACCTCCACCACATCCACTACAGCAAAGTACCACTGCTCCGTTTCAGAATCCCAAACTGAGCGAACTTTCTTGTCTTCAAAAAGCTGAATTTCTTGTTTTTTCCCTTCCATTTTACAGATATATTTTAATCATTGTTATTTTCAACAAATATACAAAATAGTTGACGTTTCGGCAAATTCCCCAACGCATTATACAGAGGAATGTTTTCAACCTTTGTGCGACTACCGTTTCGCCCTGAAGGGGCAATCCTAAGGCTCACAGCACAACGGCAAGCGTAGCGACGCCTTGGGCTACGGTTCGGGCGCAGACGTTCGCCCTGAAGGGGCAAAAGCGACTGCAATTCAGGGGAATAGACTTTTCTAAATATGTCGAGGAGGGAGAGGAGGGGCGGAAAGGGAAGTATCATCTAAACAACACTAATCAACATCCTTTTTCAAATATTTCATTAACTGAATAAGACTAATACAATGCGGTCCTCTTTTAAATTGATTTGTGTTCCATTTTTTTTCTATGAATTCTCTTTCAATTCCTTGATGATTAAAACCAATTGTACAGTAGTAGTCTTCTAAAGAAACTCTTTTTATAGCCTCATCTCGAGAACAAGCTTCCATTTCCATAATTTTGTTAATCTTTGACGAAGTATATCCTTTAGAGACCAAGTCTTTATCTGAATAAACTTTAAAATTTCCTTTATTAATTTTTTGGAAAGATTGCCAGCCCGTCTCATTCCACAAAAGTACATACCTAGCTTTCATCAGCATATTCAAATCTATCGCACCTCTTTTATCGCCAGTACGAACATTGTACATCATATTTTTCAAAACAAAATCTTGGTTGTACGAAGCACAATATCCAATTAACACATAAGTTTTATCAGGTAAAAAGTCTCGATTTTCGCCTACAGATTCTGGCAAATTCTCCCGTAAAGAAACTGATGGTTCATCCTTGTAAATATTATACGACTGATACGCCATCTTCTCTCTCTGGGAAGCTCTATTTAGCATGTGTTGTTTAACCTCCTCAAGAAACCTAGCCAACTCATTCACCTGATCTTTTTCCTTACCAGGAGATATACAAAATGCTCCTAGACCAGGAATAATCTCATGAAATCCCTCTTTTCGGCTATGTTCTGTACCTGGATATAAGATATAAGCACCACTAGTTCTACGTATTGCATCTTTATATGCATGCATTTTCAATATGTCAGCACGTTTATACATTCCTATACCATAATCGCCAGAATTTTCACGTTCCTTTTCTTCTGCAAACTCTATATTAAGTGGATTGTCATCGTCTTCAATATTCTCCAAATCAGTATCTTCATCATCAATTTGGATTATATTAACACGATATTTCGCATCAAAATGAATATGAACAATAACCTCTTCTTGCTCCGCAGTCTCCTCTGTAATATCACCAGGCCAGATAGATAAAGTATAATCTGGACGCATAGGCATTGTCCATGATCCCGCTTTATGCATATCTTCTCTGTGACCAAATGTACGATTATAATAGAATCTGACATTTAGTCTACGGCTATCGCTTTCATCCACCGCACTAATCATCTTCATTCTACCCTGTTTTATTTCTAGATTCAACTGATCCTTATCACATGAAACAAGACTCTTCTTATCCTCTGGTTTAACATGGAATTTTCTACTTATTATTTCTAATAATTTAAAAAACAACCAATATTCGTACAAGGCAGCCACATTTCTCTTTCCCGCCTCATACACATTGTCTCCTCCACTCCAACTAAGTTTTGCAGCAAGATCAAAAATCAGCCATCCTTGAAGAACTTCTCGATAACCTTCTTTTCGTTGCAAGACAGGACTGTTTAAATTCAAATGTTGTGCTCTACTAATATCTTTAAAGAATGATGACCCAATATATCGTAACAAAATATTACAAACTACATCCGCTTCTCTCTTTAATTGTTCCGTCGCATTTTTTTTTGCAGCAATATCCGTACAAAAACTATAGAACTGAGTTAAGACATGCTTAACAAACTGATTTTCTGACGTATCTATTGAGTCTCGTTTATACTGAACCTCTACTGTTCGTGGCAATGAATTGAGTCCATCTATAACGCCACTTGAAATTCTATCCGTTTTACTTGATATCTGCCGCAAACCTCTTCTATTCAGACGCTTTACATTCTCTATATGCCTACTTACCGTTGTTTCAGTCCAAGTCCTTACTGGATTAAACATAATCTTATGCATTGCTTCTTCAAAAGTATCACTGTCCACAATACTCTTCACAAATGCAAACTTCTGGTATAGCGTCTGTTGAGGAGTCTCATTATCTACTTCAAATTTTTGATTGACTGGAGCACCTTGCATCATAACAAGATCCGTATAGTACTCAGTAATATCAGACAACATCTTTCGATAATCATCTCGATATCCAGTTTTAACACTTTGAATTTCTAAAGAAACTGAAATATCACGCCCTGTTACCTCATCCAATACCTTGAAGGGCATAGTACCAACAAATATGCCTGGTTTAATTGAGCCTCCACTCTTCTTTCTGCGAGGTATTACTATACCAGGTTTATCATAGAAAAAAGCTTTTGCCTCTTCACCATTTATGTCAAGAAATTCATACTCATACTCACGACCCTCCTGTAGCTGCCAACGACTCTCTCCATAGTCTGCAGCATCAACCTCTTCAAAACACTTTGCTTCTTTTGAATGTGGATAAATTAAAAGTCTTAGATTGGGTGTTAGTAATATGTCAAGTTGCTCTCTCTGCATAATTTACGCTTCAGCAAAACTTGTAAAACCGTTATCAATTGCACAATTATACATTCGCAATACTTTATCTGCAGTTAATGGATATTTAATGCCTTGAGGTACACTAGAAGACTCCTGTGTATCTAACCCATTTTCAGCACCACATATTTTCCATAACTCATTAAGTACAGGAACTATCTTTTTGCGAGAGCCATGTAATTTAGGTAACAGTTTCTGTACTATTGCAGCATCTATAGCATTTTCAAGGCCCAAAACATCTTTTGAGAGAGTAATAAAACGACCTATTTCTGTTGCTGTTCTGTACCCAAACTCCGCATTTACAGTCTTTAACTGAGCAAAAAATTTCTTCAGGACTCCATTTGCTTCTGTACTAATATCTACTGTATTGGAAGCTATTCGGACAAAATCTGCCGACATTTTCGATGCACTGCCCGCCACTTTACGAATATTTACAGTAGGAGCACTCTCCAAGAAAGTATTCATATCATCTTCACTAACCTTAAATTCAATAACACTTGCTCGATCCAAGACTTTTGGCGAGAACATATAAGTTGTTTCATCCACATTAATAGTTCCCACTATAAAAAGATTCTTAGGCAAAGAAATATTCATCGGGACATTATCATCCTCAACTTTCCATAAGGGTATTTTCTCATGGCTCTCCATTGCCGAAAGGAAATCTGCGAAGTATCGTTCCACATACGAAAGGTTCATTTCATCAAGAATAAGGAAATAAGGTTTTGACTCATTTCCCTTTTTATTACATTCAATCAACAAATCCAAAACACCATTCTCAGGTTTAACATACGAATCCTCCTTCAATGCATTAGGGTAACCTAATAGAGGCTCTCTATTAGTCCAATCCGCACCTACAGAAACAACACACAATTGTTTCTTTTCATCCTCTACTAGAGTCTTTGCGAATGTCAATGCCAACTGAGTCTTTCCAGATCCAGCAAGACCACTTAGAATAACAAAGGGCTTTGTCATCATTGAATATACATACCGCTGAATTAACCTGTCCTCATAAAGGAGTCCCGTTTGATTGACACACTCAACCACAGTATTTACATTAAATGAATTCTTTCCCTCAGATACTACCATATCTTGTTCTAGATTTCCCATTACTTCAAATCGTTTCTTATATTTTTTGCACAGATCTGACAAGGATTCAAACACTTCGTCTATTTTAAACATTTTTTCTTCAAGCGACCCATTCTTAACTGGGACTTGGAAATCGGAATAAACAAATGATGAATTATAATTCTTTTCAGTTCCTTTCAAAGTAATATTATGCTCAGCAAAATATTGATTCAATGTTTTCAGCCCTTGAATATTCCATAATTCAGAAGGCGGATTTGTCGCACTTACACCAAACGCAACTATTAATATATTTTGGTTGCGATAGTAAAGTAAAACTGGATATATACCGTTAGAAGTCTGTTGGCCATATCCTAAAAATGAAATCCACGGTATAGAAGTAGCCCTTCCTTTTCCCACGCTAGCTTGAACTTTAAGTCCGTTAAAAGAATCAGGTAATTTCTTAACAGAAGACATTTGATCACCACAACCTTCTCCTATTGTCGTCTGCAATGCAATATTCAAAAATTCGATTATGTTGCGTTTTTCAAATTCCATAATTATAAATCTTTAACGGTTATCAACTTTACACTACTTACAAATTTCTGTTTCCCCTTTTCAATGTCTACAAGGCAAAAACATCTGGGGGAACGATTGTATTCCTTCAATTTAACAAAATTAAAAACAAAGTCTTATAGAACAAGATATTTCATATAAAAAGATTTTGATTTTTTACACATCTCTCTAAACATCATTTTCTATATTCCCTACGGGGTTATGCAATGCTCCCACAAACACATTCTTTGAAACCGTCCAATCCATGAATTCCCCGTACAAACAGTGAATTTCACTACCTGTCCAAACCCTTTCCCGAATTGTCCGTCGGGCGAAATGATCCTGCCCTAATTTTGCAATGTCAACAGGGGGACAAGCGATCTCCACGACAAAAATGAAATGGATTATTAACTAAATTTTTAGATTATGAATAATACAATGAAATTTTTAGCAACGGCTGGTACAGTGCTTACATCAGCTTTGGCAATGGCACAAAACGAGGCTTTCGTGAATGAGTGGGATCAGGTTTCTCAAACAGCAGTTGAGACAGTGAGGGAAGAGGCAATCGATGTGGAGACCAATATGAGTGACATAGTGTTGTGGGAGACTGCGCCTGCCATGGTCTCTAAATCACGGATGACACAATCAGAAAGACGTTAAGGATTACACGGCTTAGGGAACGGAGCGCACCTGATCCCCACGGTGTCCTTCGCTCTCTTTGCTTTTCAGGGCGAAACGATGCCTATTCCTCAAACAGATAAATGTCTTGAAAAAAATTATTGATGATCTCTACTGAAAGATTGCCTTGGGATAATTCCCTTTTCCTGGCTAGTAAGTACGCACCCTTCTCTTCATCGGAATAGTGTTCGAAAATCGATTCCCCCACGTATGTGGTCATCATCCTACTATAAAATCTAAATCTTTTATTTGACTCTTGAGGTTCCCCTTCCGAATGAGCACCAACAAAAGCGAAAGATGATTGCTCATCAGATTCAATATAAATTTTTAGAATATAAATGCATGTTAGGACAATTCTTCTAGGCTCGAAATCTCCCGTGAGGCAACTAAATCTGCTTTTACTATTGGCTTTTTCCTTCGGATAAAATTTTACCGAGTAAATGTGCTTGTCGTACACCTCAACATCTACTATATATTTTCGTCCTGTTTTTTCTGATTGAAATCTCCATTGATCTATTCTTATCATTCCTTGGCAAACAGGTTTCCTTTTCATGATGAACTTGGCAGAATAGTAAGGCGGCAGAATTTTATTGGTCATTTGATAATGTAATCATAGCTTGGCACTCTTAATTTTTCTTTGTCTCTATCACTGATTTTTTTCAGCGAGAATGGTTTCCCGTCCTTCTTGTTTTTAGAGGAGGAAATTTTCAAGGATAAGTTGTTATGTACGATAGTTCCCATAATTATTGATTTTATTTTTTACGCAAAAATATAAAAATTTTAGTTTATATGACAACTTTAGCTAATATCTCCTCCACCCTGAAATCCTCCAACAGCGAGAAGGCGAAGAGCTTCTTGCCCAGATCTTTGAGGGAGGCTCCGATGTGGTAAACCTTATCGTCAACAAGGAGGAAGCGGTCGTGGAAATTGCGGCAAGTTTGGAGCGTGAGCGACCGTATCAGATCACAGGCGAAGGTATAGGCGTCGAATATCTGACCATCAGAGAATACTCCCTCCACGGGAGGAAGGGAGGTGCGGACGAAGAAGTCGATCTTGGATTCTGTAGCATTGACACGAGACTCCAGTTGTTCAAAACGTTTGACAATTGTATTTGTATGCAAAATGTGTTCCTTTAGAACTTTGTTAGCCCATTTTCGGAACATAGTACCTTTGAGTGATTTCACTCTGTAACCTACTGAAATAATAACATCAAGAGAAAAATATTTCACAGGTTTATCTGAATTTGCAATTTGCAAAAAATGCAAATTGCTTTCTTCTTCTAGTTCACCTTCTTCGAACACATTGCTGATATGACGAGATATAACGGATACACTTTTATCAAACAGCTCCGCCATCTGCGCCTGCGTAAGCCATACAGTCTCATTCTCCATCCGAACCTCTATGCGGATGGTCTCATTGGGTTGGTACAATACCACCTCTCCTTTTTGTGGGTTTTGATTCTCAAACATAACTGGTAAAATTTAGATTGTAATTTTAGATAATATCTCTCCTGCCTCAAAATCCGCCAACAACGAGAAGGCGAAGAGTCTTTTGCCTAGGTCTTTTAGCGAAGCACCAATGTGATAGACCTTGTCGTCAACCAAGAGGAAACGGTCGTGGAAGTTACGGCACGACTGAATCGTGAGAGGAGGATGCTGTGCATTGTAGCGAGCCACGTCAAGATGAAGCGCAGACGTTATCTTGGCGGTATAGATCGTGGCATCCACCCCAGCCTGGCGTTTGGAGAACATCTCCAGAACCGTATCATCCACATAATTATCAATCAACACCAAACGCCTCTTTGCAGAGCGGATCAAATCACAGGCGAAGGTGTAGGCATCAAAAATCTGCCCATCGGAGAAGACACCCTCCACAGGCGGTAGCGAAGTACGGACGAAGAAATCGATTTTGGATTCGGTAGCGGAAACCCTAGATTCCAACTGCTCTATTCTCCGATTGAAAGAATAGCCACGCAACAAATGGTCTTTCAATATTTGACTAGCCCACTTCCTAAATTCGATTCCTCTTTGTGTATTTACCCTGTAACCGACAGAGATAATGGTATCTAAATTATACAATTCAACTTTTCGATGCACCAATCGATTACCTTCTTTCTGAACTAGTTCCAAAATGGAACATGTTGAGTGCTTCTCCAATTCTTTCGTGTCATAAATATTTTTTATATGCTTTGTAATGGCTTGTCTTTGTGTTCCAAACAACTCCGCCATCTGCGCCTGCGTCAACCATACGGTCTCATTCTCCATCCGAACTTCGATACGAATAGTCTCATTGGGTTGGTACATGACCACCTCTCCTTTTTGTGGGTTTTGATTCTCAAACATAACTGGTAAATTTAAATTTATGCAGCAAAGATAATGAAATTATTTACACCTAAGATATACCAACGACCTGCCTTTGCCAACATATTGGAATTCAAACACCTCCGACACTTCACGGCACAAAAAAGGGGAACGCACGCATTCCCCTTTCCATCTATCATAATGTATTATTATTACTTCAACATCTCATTCGCGATGCCAAGCAAACGATCGATCTCCTTTTGCAAAGCAGCCTTCTCATTGGTCAAGGCCTCGATGCTCGCAGCCTGCTCGCCTACAAGTTGTTGCAACTCATGGTTTTGGGAAGACAACTTGTCGTTCGCACCACGCAACTCCTTGATGGTATCCTCGTTCTCCTTCACCGTAGCCATAAGCATATCCATAGCCGATTTATCCGCCTGGCTATCCTCCAACAATTGAGCCACCATGACTTTATTCTGCTCCAAAAGCGACATGATGGCAGCGTTAGCCTCCTCAACGACACTCAAATCAGCCTTGCCTACCTTAGCGGATTGCGCCTTGGCGATAGCGGCGATTTGTTGCTGGCGAGCCTGCTCCTTCGCCTCATCCACCACAGGTCGCACGATAGGCTCCACAACCGGAGCAGCCTTAGGCGCCTCTACAACCGGAACGGCAGGAGTCTCCACCTTAACAGGCTCCTCCTTGACTGGCTCCACCTTCACGACAGGATTCTCCACCTTTGCCGGCTTCACATTATTGATCGCGTCGATGACAGGGGACAAAACACTGCGGAGAGAAGCCACATCCATGGTCGCCTCCACATTACAGAAGGCGCCACCCGTCATCTCGGCCACCTTCTGGGCTGTGCGTTGGTTGGACTCCGACATGCAGATACCAACAATATTCACTTGAACAGGATAATCCTTGATCACCTTCTCCACCTCATAGTCCAAAACGCCGGAATCGGTGTCCTCACCATTGGTGACATACACGATACGACGGGCAACAGGTCCCTTTGCCGCCTCAAACTTCTTAAATCCAGCGACAGACTCCTTGAAAGCCTCCGCAATAGGGGCACCACCATTCGGGAAAGGAAGTCCTTGGATCTTCTTCACGAACTCCTCCCTCAAGTTTTTACCCATATCCAATGAGTTGATGATGATTGGAGATTTCACTACGGAAAGGAAGGTACGCATACCGAATGGCTCAGAAAACTCCATATTGGGAATGATACCGTCAATTACCACATTTTGGACAATAGACATCTTCTTGTCCATCTTATCGGAAATATCGATAAGAAAGTCAGTTGCATTTTTCATGATATAATTAGATAAATATTTAATGCATATTCACTTCGCTAAAGTACAAATTGAATGATAAATATGCAAATTTTCCGAAGAAAAGACAAGAACAAGAATCCGACAAATCAAGAATAGCTGGATTTATTTTCGCAAATTTTGATATTTCGCCTACTTTTGGTACATTTGTTTAAAGAGGGATTTTCCCTCCTTCAAAATGAGGAGAATATGTGTTCGGAGATCAGTCATAACCAAGAGAAGAAGGATAAGCGGGAATGGGCCATCATCCAGACCTTCCGTTCCTATTGTCCGGACTTCCCTATCGGCGACATCGAGAAATCGGAGGCGCCTGATTTCCTATTGCACGCCAACAACCGGCTCTACGGCATTGAATTGACCGAACTGAAATACGAACGGGAGGACAAGGAGTTTAACCTCCGCGCCCACGAGGATTTCCTCTCCTCGCTCATGCAAGACGCCCAAACGATTTTCGAGCGCAAACACGATGTCAAGCTGGTGGTCGATGTCCACTTCTCCAACGAACTGAACGACACCGTCTCGACACTCGACGATGATATGCGCAACATCATCCGCCAAGACTTCGCGGAGACCATCGTCAAACTGGTGGAGGAGAACCTGCCGGAGGCGACAGGCATCCAATACAAGATCGACCGCACCTCCAAATACGGATACCACAACTTGCCCAACAAAATCGAATGCATCAACATCAAAAACGTGACGGGTAGATGGTACGAGGGGCTTTGGTACGCAGCCATCTCCACCAAGGTGAAACCACTCTCCGTGGCAAGCGTATCCCAGCGTCTCATCGCCAAGGAGTGCAAACTACGCAAGTACAACCCAGCGTGCGACGAGCAGTGGCTGATCATCATACAAAACAGTTTCTTGATGTCGAGCTCCTACAATCCGTTGACCGCCAACGAGGCCATTTCGCATACCTACAGAAGCAATTTCGACAAAGTATTTGTATTTGAACGCAGTGTAGGAAGCGTTTCGCTTTTGAATACCGAAAAATATGATTAGATTCGCGTCATATTTATTAACCTTAAGATTCCAGTTGCGATTGGACTCAAACAAAAGAAAATGTCAAAGTATTTAACCAAGATGGCGGCACTGATTCCCGCCACCGTTATTCTATCAGCATGCATCCAAGAGGAGCCTCTCAATGCGGAGGCGGACATCCTTGCTTGCGACCTCTCATCCGATAAGAAGATTCTCGTCTTGGCCGCCGACACCGCTATGTCTGTGACCAGCATCACAAGTAACATCGACATCCCAGTCAAATTGGGATCCAATCTTACCCAATGCGCGCCCAAGTTCATCTTGACCGAGGGAGCCACCATCTCGCCAGCCAGCGGTTCCGTACACGATTTCTCCAACGGAAAATCGGTTACCTACACCGTCACCTCGCAAGATGGTCAATGGAAGCGCTACTACAAAGTAGCCTACGTCTCCCAAGAGTTGACTACCCAGTATGACTTCGAGAGCTTCATCCTCACCAACGGCGACAAATACCAAATCGTCACCGAAGTGGTGGATGGAAATATCATGAGCAACTGGTGGGGTTCCGGTAACCCAGGCTTCTGCATGGCCAACGGTACGGCTAAACCCGAAGAGTACCCAAGCGCCATCGTCCCTGGCGGCAAAAGCGGCAACTGCCTGCAATGTGTAACCCGTTCAGCCGGCACATTCGGCGCCCAAGCGGGTATGCCAATCGCTCCAGGAAACCTCTTCTTGGGATCGTTCAACGTAGCCCAAGCGCTCAAAGAGCCTTTGGCAGCCACCAGATTCGGACTTCCTTTCCGCCAGGTGCCTACCACCATCAAAGGTTATTACAAGTTTAAGGCCGGCGAGCAAATGACGGATAAGGAGATGAAACCAGTGGACGGAAAGGATATCTTCAACGCATACGCCATGTTCTACGAGAACACTGACGAGAACGGCAAGAGCATCATGGTGGATGGTAACACCTCCAACATCGACGACCCAGAGAAGTTCTCTCCTTACATGGTGCTCTACGGAAAGATCAAGGACGCCAAGGAGACTGACGAATGGACGGAATTCTCTTTCGAGATGGAGCCAGTGAACGGCAAGACCATCGATCCGGAGAGATTGAAGAACTCCGGTTATAACTTCTCAGTCGTATTCTCTTCCAGCCTTCGCGGAGACATCTTCCAAGGCGCAATCGGAAGCACGTTAATGATCGACGAAGTGACTGTAGCGTGTCAAAAGTAACCCAACAAAAACTAACATCAGCAATGAAAAAGATATTCACCATATTGGCAGGATGCCTGCTATTGAGCGCAAGCGCGTTCGCAAACTCAGAGAGTGACGCAGCACAAACGAAAGAGATAGACAACTCCTTCTTCACCCTCAAATTAGGATACGGATTAGGCGGAACCGCTCCGCTTCCTTTGCCTGCGGAGATGCGCAAGATCAACGGATTCAAGCCGCTCTTCAACTTCTCGGCGCAAGTGCTCTACAACATCGGATTATCCGAACGTTGGGGAATCCTCACCGGTGCCCGTCTGGAAAGAAAGGGCATGACTGCGGAGGCAACCGTAAAAAACTACGGCATGACCATCTCGGATGACGAGGGAGGAACCGTTTCCGGACGTTGGACGGGAGATGTCACCATGACATCCGATATAATCCAATTGACCGTACCCGTTTCCGCATCGTTCAACTGCTCGGAGAAGTGGCGCGTACACGCCGGCATGTTCATAGGCATCGCCACCAAGCACAAGTTCTATGGTGAGGTTTACAACGGATACCTAAGAGAGGGCGACCCTACTGGCGCTAAGATAGAGATCGACGACCAAGCACAAACATTCGACTTCTCCCAAGAGATGAGAAACCTGCATTTCGGCGCAACTGCCGGCTGTGAGTTCTATTTCTACAAGAGATTCGGAGCGTTCGCCGACTTGAACTGGGGTGTGAACAATATCTTCGTCTCGGACTTCGAGACCATCTCGTTCAACCTCTATCCGATCTACGCTACCCTTGGATTCACCTACTCGTTCAAATAATCGGGTAACACAATAATTTAAAGGAAATTGCGTTTAGATAACGTAACGATACATAGATGAAGAAGATTCTTTTAACCATATTATGCACCTTTGCGCTATTCATGGTCCAGACGACCGTGAGGGCGGAGTATGCGCATGGTAAGACACTCAATTTGATCAACGCGGACAACAGATTGTACCATTTCGGATTCATTTTGGGCATGAACACCATGGATTTCAACGTATCCAACTCTGGAATCATTACCACACAAGATGGCGAGATCTGGGAAGAGGGAAACGAGACACCAGGAGAAATATGGTATGGAGAGGACACCAAACTATCTCCGGGATTTTCTGTCGGTATCATCGCGGATCTACGCATCTTCTCATGGTTGGATCTACGTTTCACCCCAACCCTTTTCTTCAACTCCAGGGATTTAGTCTTCCGTAACGACAAAGGCGAGGAGAGAGAGGGAGGAAGAATAAGTGTCCAATCCAACATGATGGAGTTTCCGCTCACCCTTAAATTCCGCGGACAACGCAAGAACAACTATCGTCCTTACCTCCTTGGAGGTGGCGCCTTCACCTTGGATATGGGACGTGACAGCGAAGCACCAATCAGACTAAAAGCCATCGACTACGGTGTGGAGGTAGGAATCGGTATGGACATCTATCTCCCCTACTTCAAATTGGCGCCTGAGCTGAAGTTCTACTTTGGATTGGGAGACGTTTTGGAGAGGAACAGACCAGAGATAGCGGACATCTCTGATATGCGCTACAACCACGCCATCTCCCGACTCACCTCAAGATTAATTATCTTGAACTTCAATTTCGAGTAAAAAAGGCTTTCACGACATAGAAAATCCCGGCTCTCGCATAGTCGGGATTTTTTGTATTCCCTTGAACCATGAAAGAGTTGCTTATATCACTGAGATTCTTTATTTTCGCAATCAAATAACATTTTTACTACCATTAAAGCAATTATTGATATGACTATTTTTTCTAAAAGTTGGATCTCAGCCATCGCCGCAGCGGCTTTCGCTATGACAACACACACTACCCTCGCCGCCACAGTGCAAGGGAAGAGCGCGATGGAGATCTCCCAATTGATGTACACCGGTTGGAACGTCGGCAACTCACTGGATGCCGCCAAACAAGGCTATACAGGAGTGAATACCGAGATCGCATGGGGTAATGCCAAGATCACAAAGAGTATGATCGACAACGTCAAGAATTCCGGATTCAGGACACTTCGTATTCCTGTCAGCTGGGGACAACACACCTCCAATAACGGTCAATACCAATTCAAGATCGACGACGCATGGTTGAAACGTGTAAAGGAAGTGGTGGACTACGGCATCGACAACGATATGTTTGTCATCCTCAACATTCACCACGACAATGGTGATCAGTGGAACCACCCCTATTTCTGGCCTACCAACAACACCAAGAACCAATCCATCAAATACGTGACGGACATCTGGAGCCAATTGGCGGAGTGCTTCAAAGAGTATGACCAAAAATTGATTTTCGAGACACTGAACGAGCCTCGTTTGATTGGAGACCAAAACGAATGGTGGTTTTATCCAACTGACAATCCTAGTCAACAAAAGGTCGTAGAGGCAATGGGTGTCATCAACGCCATGAACCAAGCCGCTGTCGACGCGATCCGTAACAACGGCCACGCCAACAACCGCGACCGCATGATCCTGATTCCAGGTTACGACGCCTCCCCAGAGGGAGCTGTTACCAACAAGTTCCAGATGCCAAACGACCCTTCCCAAAACCGTATTGGTATCGAGATCCACGCCTATCGTCCTACGGAGCTTTGCCTCACGGGCAACCGTACCTACTTCCAAGAGAGCGACAAGCAGACCATCCGCGAGACACTTCGCCCTTGCTACGATAAATTCGTAACGAGAAATATCCCCGTCGTGATCGACGAGACCTCTATCTCCGACAAGGGACAAGGTGACGAGACACGCAAACAATGGTTCGACGCATTCTACGGAATCGCCAAGGAGTACAAGATGCCTTGCGTATTGTGGGACAATGGTACCACTTGGGCAACCTACCAACAGGGATTGAAGGAGGGTTGGTCCAACCCGAACGAGAACGGAGAGTGCCACGGATTCATGAACCGCAGTACAGGCCAATGGAACCAACCGCAAATGGTACAGAAGATCATGGAAATAATGGGTGAGCCGCCAGTTCTCAACACAACAGGAGTAAAAGAGTCGATCGCATCCAACATGACATTGGCACTTACCTCCGACGAAATTCGCATCATGAAGGATGGTGCTACCGCAGAGGTGAACAGCGTGACGTTATTCAATTTGCAAGGTCTGAAGGTAGTCTCAACCCATAAGGAGGGAACCCTCTCCATCGCCTCATTACCAGCTGGATTATACCTTGTGATAGTCGAGTCGAACGAAGGTCTGTATAAAGAGAAAATAGTGATCCGATAGTAGCGGATTCTCCATAACAGAAACGCCAGCGAATTGTGTTTTCAATTCGCTGGCGTTCTTTTTTATTGATAGTTCGAATTATTGTCCGAAGTACTCAGTTCTGCTCGCATCCAATCGCAGGAAGATGAAGAGCAGGATGGTGAAACTCCAAAGAGAGGATCCTCCATAACTAAAGAAGGGCAATGGGATACCGATAACAGGCGTTAAGCCCGTCACCATGCCAATATTGATAAAGAGGTGGAAGAAGAATATGGAGGCGACACAATAACCGTAAATACGGCTAAATAGAGAGCGCTGACGCTCCGCCAAATAAACCAACCTCAATAGCAAGAATGCGAATAGTCCCAAGACGACGGCGCTACCGATAAAGCCATGCTCCTCACCCACCGTACAGAAGATAAAATCGGTATCCTGCTCAGGAACATATTTCAACTTCGTCTGTGTTCCGTTCAAGAAACCTTTGCCAGCCCATCCGCCTGAACCGATAGCGATCATGGATTGGTTCACATTATACCCCGCCTTCTTCGGATCATTCTCCATACCCAATGTCACTTTGATACGAGTCTGCTGGTGAGGCATCAAATGGTCGAAAGCCTTATCCGCCACATTGGAGAATCCGATGCTGACAAATCCGAAGAGACCGACCAACAGATATCCCCATAACCTCGCCTTGACCCGCATGACGATGCAATAACAGAGGGTAAATACAAGGGCGGCCATACCAATGTAGGTGAAATGGATAGGATAGTCCAAAAGCTTATAGATCGCATAACCCAACAAGAAGAGAGCCAATGAGACACCTCCCACAATCAAAGATGAATTTCCATCCTGCATAAAGACCTTCAAGAAGCCCATCTGGACAAGAATCGTGAGTCCCATCACCAGGAAGAGACCATAAGATTCATCCGGAAGCATCGAGATAATAGGGACCTCACCAAAACGGATGGAGAGGATAAAGACCACAACAGCGAAGAATCCCAAGAAGAGATAGATACCCGACATACCCTCTCGATAGAGCACCAACGTCAGCGCGAAATAGACCAACGCCGATCCCGTCTCATGTTGGGCGACAATCAGCACGACGGGCAAAAAAATGACTGCAAGGGCCATTCCCAAATGCTTTGTACGCGACAAGCTAAAGCCATATTCGCTCATCAATTTCGCCAACATCAGGCTGGTCGCCGTCTTCGCGAATTCGGCAGGCTGGATACTTACGGGGCCCAACACCAACCAAGAGTGGGATCCTTTGATATCAGGAACGAAGGGCAAATTAAGGGCGGCGAAAACCACCATCGCCAGCAGCACCAGCATCATGATCGGGAATATGACATAGGCCAGCAAAGTATAGATACGGCTATCCAACATCAGAAGGACCGCCGCAATCACCAACGCACACGCTATCCAGACCAACTGCTTACCGTAACGATAGGAGAAATCAAAGAAGGAGGCCTCCTCGAAATTATAGACAGCGCCATAGATGCTGAACCACCCAAGAACGACGAGGAGCATATAGATGCCAATGGTCACCCAATCCAAATTGCTCAATATACTATTTCTTCGTGACTCCATTTTGTTTAGGCAAAAGGTTAGCGTTTAACATTCTCTCCTCCATCCACAAGCGACGCTTAGGGATATAACCCTTGAGGTATTTCTCAATCATCAAAGTGGCGATAGGCGCCGCCCAAGTGGCACCGAAACCACTGTTCTCCACCACTACACAAATCGCGATCTTAGGATGGTCCTTCGGTGCGAAGGCCATAAAGATGGAGTGGTCCTCTCCGTGTGGGTTTTGGGCCGTACCCGTCTTTCCGCAGACCTCTATACTATCGATTCTGGCACCCCAACCGGTACCATTCTTCATTACCAAGTCCATACCTTCGACAACCGGTTCGTAATAGGCGGAATCGATGGTCGTGTAGCGACGCTGCAAATAGCAGGAGTCAATGGACCTTCCCTCTATATTTTTTACGAGGTGAGGCACCGTATAGTAACCTCTGTTAGCGATTGTAGCCGCCAAATTAGCGATTTGGAGCGGCGTGGCGAGGATTTCTCCCTGTCCGATGGAGTTGGATACGATCATCAAGGATTTCCATCGATTTTCGCCATATATCTTATCATACACACCGGAATTAGGAATATAACCACGCTTCTCGTTTGGCACATCCGCACCCAACTTGTAGCCAAATCCCAACGAAACGACATGTTTTTTCCACACCTCGAAAGCCTCGGAGATATTCTTGTATTTCTTATGATCCATCATATTACGGAAACCCGCACAGTAGTAGGCATTGCAGGAGTGCTGAATGGATGGGATCAGCGTCAAAGGGGAAGAGTGCGCGTGGCAACCCACCGTGAAACTTCCCACATGGTATCCTTGCGTACAAGGGAAAGCCGTCCAAGGAGAGATGATATTCTCTTGCTCAAAAATCAATGCGTTCACTGTCTTGAAGGTGGAACCAGGCGGATAACACGCCATCATCGGACGGTCGAAAAGAGGCTTCAACGGATCGTTGACCAACTTCTCGTAATTCTCCGAACGACTTCTTCCCACCAACAACGAAGGATCATAAGTGGGGCTGGAAACCAACGCCAGGATCTCACCCGTAGCAGGATCGATGGCAGCGACACTTCCCACCTTGTTCTTCATCAACTGTTCGCCATAAGCCTGCAGATCTATGTCAATGGAGAGCTGCAGATCCCTGCCCGGCTTAGAGCTCTTATCATATTTGCCATCCTCGTATTTACCCTGGATCCTACCATGGGCATCCCGAAGGAAAATCTCTTCACCCTTCTCGCCGCGCAGATCCTTCTCGTAGGTCAACTCCACACCGTTTTGTCCGGCATAATCACCTGGGACGTAGAAATGGTCGATGGTATCGGCCTTCAATGTCCTTCGTCCCACCTCACCGATGCTTCCCAAAAGCAATGCGGCATTCGGATAATTATACTCGCGCAAAGTACGTCTTTGGAGGTACATACCTGGATAAAGGAAAGCCTTCTCCTGCAAGACACCATAGTCATGCGCATTGAGTTGAGAAATCAAAAGTTGGGGCTGATAAGGGGAGTACCACGGCTTACTGCGCATCTCGCGCATCTTCTCCTTGAAATCTTGTTTGTCGATCCGGACAGCGTTACAAAATTCGAGCGTGTCGAAGTCCTTCATCTCACGCGGCACGACCATAACATCGTAAGAGAGCTTATTGAATACCAAAACCTTTCCGTTTCTGTCACGGATAATTCCACGGGCCGGGAACTGCACCTTCTTCAGGTAGGCATTGCTCTCCGCCTGATCAGAATAGGAGTCGTCCACCAATTGAAGATTGATTAACCTGAGAAGGTAAATCAATACCACGGTCAACATCAGTCCCCCGATCACAAACCTTCTATTCGCATAGATATCGTTCGTCATCTGCGGCGGTGTTTAAAGTATTCCAAACTAAGAATCATAAGGAGCGTGAAGAGCGTGCAGCAAAATGCGCTGAACAACACAGACCAGAATCGACTTAGGGTAAAGGCCTCAACAAAGAAGAAGACCAAATGGTGGATGATCGTCAGATAAGCGACGTACTGGAGATACATCTCAAAACCGAATGTGGCCGTGGAGGGTTTCACCTCATCATAGTCATCCTTGGGGCCAAAGAAACTCTGGAAATAGGGTTTTAAATAGGCGATCAACGTGGTGGCCAAGGCATTGCATCCCAGACTACCGCAAAAGATATCAATCGTCAAGCCAAGCAGAAATCCCCAAAACAGGGTCATCTCCTTCGAAACGGAAGAGGGCAACGAAAGAACGAAGTAGATGTAAAGGTAGGGGGTGATGAATCCAAGGAATTTGACGTTGTTCAGCAACAGAATCTGAACCAACACCAAAACCACAAACGATAAGATCCTCTTTAACGTAACATCAATCATCCCAGTTCCCTTTCTAATCTATTATTTTTCAAACTTCGCGGTCTCCTTCTTCTCTAACTCCTCCTTCTCTTCGGAGCCTTTCAATTCAATCACATCCACATAAGACAATTTATCAAAGTCAACAGAGAGTTCCACCTTTATGTCATAAAGGTTGTCGTTTCGCTCACTGAAGGAGAGCACTTTTCCAATCGGATACCCCTCAGGGAAAGTGGACGAGTATCCACTGGTCACCACGGTATCTCCAACCGCCACAGGAATATAAAGAGGCACCTCCTCAAGATTCGCATAGCGTATGTCACCGCCCTTCCAGACCAATTGTCCCAACTGCGTCTTACCCTTTACAGTGGCACTGGTTTTGGAGAGTGTGCTGACAATCGGCATCACCGTGGCGAAGTGGCTGGAGGCATTGCTGATGATTCCGATGACACCCTTCTCGCTGACGACACCCATACCGACCTTCACGCCCTCGGACAGACCCTTATTGATCGTAAAGATGTTTTTTTGGCGAACGGTCGAGAAATAGATGATTTTAGCGGTAGAGAAGTCGTAGGATTTCTCCGCCGCACGGTAACGTCTTCCCTTATAGGAGGTGTCTTGCCGAAAAAAAGCCAACTGCTCCCGCAATTGGACCACCTCCGTATTCAACGCCTCATTCTCACGGGCAAGCGACTCATTCACCTCGTCCAGACTGAAATACTTGTTCACCCCATTCGACAAGTTATAAAGCGTGCCCACTACCCTATTGCTCGAACTCAGAAAATGGTTGCGTTGAAACTGGTTGTTGTTCACAATCAGCAAAAACGATATCAATTCCAAGCCCAAGAAAAGGAAGAGCGTCTTGAATTTTAGCAGAAAGAGAATCAGCGTCCTCATATCAACGGAGCATCATGGATTAAAAACACAAAGCACACTAGGCGAAAAGACGCCTAGTGGCTTGCTATATCAGAAAGGACTGACAGTCCCGACTTATCTCATCAAGAATGGGAGTTTACCCGCATTCTTCAAGGCCTTACCTGTACCACGAGCCACTGCATGCAATGGATCCTCAGCTACATGGAAAGGAATACCGATCTTAGCGGTCAAACGCTTGTTCAAACCACGCAACAAAGCGCCACCACCAGTCAACCAAATACCGTTGTTCACAATATCAGCATACAACTCAGGAGGTGTCTGCTCCAATGCGTTCAAGACAGCAGCCTCGATCTTGGAAATGGACTTCTCCATACAGTGTGCGATCTCTTGGTAAGAGACTGGCACCTCCATTGGCAATGCGGTCATTTGGTTAGGACCCTTCACCAAGAAGTCCTCAGGCGGCTCATCCAAGCTGGTCAACGCAGAACCTACATTGATCTTGATTTGCTCGGCAGTAGGCTCGCCCACCTTGATATTGTGTTGACGACGCATGTAGTCGATCACATCCTCTGTCAAATCATCACCGGCGATACGGATAGACTTGTTGGTCACAATACCACCCAATGAGATCACAGCGATCTCAGTAGTACCTCCACCGATATCGACGATCATGTTACCCTCTGGCGCCTCAACATCGATACCGATACCGATAGCGGCAGCCATTGGCTCATAGATCATGTATACCTCGCGTCCTTGCGCATGCTCGGAAGAGTCACGCACCGCACGCATCTCCACCTCGGTACTTCCTGAAGGGATACAAACCACCATCTTCAAGGAAGGATCGAAGAAACGATTGTTAGGGAAGGCCATCTTAATCATACCGCGGATCATCTGCTCCGCAGCGTTAAAGTTAGCGATCACGCCATCACGCAATGGACGAACCGTATAGATGTTCTCGTGAGTCTTTCCATGCATTTGGCGCGCCTTCTCTCCAATCGCCATCAATTTGTCTGTCTTGCGATCCAACGCCACGATAGAGGGCTCGTCAACGACTATCTTTCCATTGTGGATGATAATCGTATTGGCCGTTCCGAGGTCAATCGCAATTTCCTGTGTGAAAGAAAACAATCCCATGTTTCTCTATATCTTTTTAGGTTTACTAATTTCCGAATTAGTGTTTGAAGTGTCTGATACCAGTCATCACCATGGCTACACCATTGTTGTTGCAGTAGTCAACAGACTCTTGGTCCTTGATAGATCCACCAGGTTGTACCACAGCGGTAACACCTGCGTTCTTCGCGATCTCCACGCAATCAGGGAATGGGAAGAATGCGTCGGATGCCATCACAGCTCCATTCAAATCGAAATTGAAAGTTCCAGCCTTCTCGACAGCCTGCTTCAAAGCATCCACACGGGAGGTTTGTCCCACACCGCTTGCGCACAATTGTCTGTTCTTCGCCAAAACGATTGAGTTGGACTTTGAGTGCTTAACGATCTTGTTCGCAAAAATCATATCGGCGATTTCGCTCTCGGAAGGAGCCTTGGTAGTGACTACCTTCATATCCTCAGCGCTCTCAACCTTGGTATCCTTGTCTTGCACCAATACGCCGTTCAAAACGGAACGCACTTGCTTCGTAGGCAACTTCACATCCTTTTGAACCAAGATGATACGGTTCTTCTTTTGGGCAAGAATCTCCAAAGCGTCTGTATCGTAATCCGGAGCGATGATCACCTCGAAGAAGATCTTGTTGATCTCCTCTGCGGTAGCCTTATCAACGATAGCGTTGGTGATGAGCACGCCACCGAAAGCGGAAACAGGATCACCTGCGAGAGCATCCTTCCAAGCCTCCAAGACAGTTGGACGGGAAGCGACACCACAAGCGTTGTTGTGCTTCAAGATAGCGAAAGTGACATCGTCGAAATCAGCCATCAAATTAACGGCAGCGTCGATGTCAAGCAAGTTGTTGTATGAAATCTCCTTTCCTTGCAATTGCTCGAAAAGTTGATCGAAGTTTCCGTAGAATACACCCTTTTGGTGAGGATTCTCGCCGTAGCGAAGCATCTTCGAGTTGTTCGCGGTATAGCGGAACGCTGAATTTGCCTCTCCATCGAAATAATTGAAAATGGCTGAATCGTAGTGTGAAGACACACCGAATGCCTCTTTAGCGAACCAACGACGAGTCTCCAAAGTCGTAGTGGCGCCATGCTCCTTCAAATGGTTCAAGAATGGCTCGTATTGCGCTTGTGAAGCAACGATCACAACATCCTTGTAGTTCTTTGCGGCGGCACGAATCAAAGAGATTCCACCGATATCGATCTTCTCGATGATAGCAGACTCCTCAGCACCAGAAGCGACAGTATCCTCGAACGGATAAAGGTCAACAATCACCAAGTCGATTTCAGGAATTTGGAACTGCTCCATTTGCGCGATATCCTCTGCCAAACCACGACGACCCAAGATACCTCCGAAGATCTTTGGGTGCAAAGTCTTCACACGACCACCCAAGATGGAAGGGTAAGTGGTAAGAGACTCTACCGCTTGGCAAGGAATGCCAAGAGACTCAATGAATGTTTGTGTTCCACCTGTTGAAATGAATTGTACACCGTCTGCGTGCAAAGCGCGGATGATCTCGTCCAATTTGTCCTTATGGAAAACAGAGACCAATGCCGTCTTAATTTTCTTACTATCAGCCATTTATGAAAAATATTAATATTCCTTTTGCAAAATTAGAAAATATACTCGTTATTTTAAAGCATTTTGTAAGCAAAAATAACGGAAAAACAACGATTTAGCCACAATTTTTTTTCGAAATGCCTATTCGGCGTCAACTACCAGATGACGATACGCTCCTCCGGACGTACATACATCGAGTCACTTTCAGCCACGCCGAAGGCCTCGTAGAAGAAGTCCAGCATAGGCAATTGCACGTTTACACGGTACTTTCCGTTGGCGTGAGGATCGGTGATCACTTGTTGGCGAAGATACTCCTCCCGATAATTTCCAGCCCATATTCTCGCATAGGCGAACAAGAAACGCTGGTCGAAGCTTTGGCCATCCACCATTGGATCTATTTGATTGTCTTTTAATGTATTAAGGAACGCTTGATGGGCGATGTTCAATCCACCAAGGTCGGCAATGTTCTCTCCCAACGTCAAGGCGCCATTACACTTGATGTCGTCAATCACCACCACATTTGAGAAACGGTTCTCCATTTTTTCAGCTGCCTGCTTGAATGCGGCCGCATCGCTCTCGGTCCACCAGTCGGCCAAGTTACCGGTCTTGTCGAATTGACGGCCTTGGTCATCAAATCCATGCGTCATCTCATGGCCTATCACCACACCAATGGCGCCATAGTTCACCGCATCGTCACCCTCCGCATAGAAGAATGGCGGTTGAAGGATTCCCGCTGGGAAGACAATCTCATTGGCAGATGGATTGTAGTAGGCGTTCACCGTCTGTGGCGTCATATACCACTTGTCGAGATCAACAGGTTGTCCGATTTCACGCACATCCCTAAGCGCATCAAAGTAGGTAAGGTTGATATAGTTCTCCACAAGGCTCAAAGATGGATCCACCTTCGCCTCCGAATAATCCTCCCACTTGTCTGGATACCCCACCTTGACCGTGATGGCGGAGAGCTTATCCTTCGCGGAACATTTGGTGCTATCAGACATCCAAGAGAGTTGCTCGATTCGTTGGCCGAAAGCGGTGCGAAGATTCTCTATGAGCACCTCCATTCTGCTCTTCGCAGACGATGTGAAGTATTTCTCCACAAACAATTGGCCCAACGGTTGGCCCAAACGAGATTGCACCATATCCAACGATCGTTTCCACAAAGGTTTGATCTCCTCCACTCCGCTCAACTGCTTGGAGTAAAAGTCAAAATGATTCATCATGAATTCGCTGGAGAGGTAAGAAGAGAGGTGATTGACACAGTTCACCATCATATAATCACGCAACGTACTGGCAGAGGTCTTAGAGATCAACGCGAAGATGTTGTCAAAGAAGCGGGGCTGTCCCACATTTATCTCCGCAGGTACGACTGAAATCTCCGCGAAATAGGCGTCCCAATTAAAGTCAGGATATTTGTTTTTCAACTCGTCACAGGAGACCTTATTATAGGTAGCTTGCGGATCACGGTTTTGCACTTTGGTATTCATGGCCTCCGCCATCTTCTTTTCGAAGTTATAGATCTCCTCGGCACGTTGTTCACAATTCTCCTCCCCTAAAAGCAGAAGGAATCCAGCCACCATTTTTTTATAGCCTTGTATGATCTCTTTGCCCTTCTCAGACTCGTCGAAATAGTAGTCGCGGTTAGGTAGTCCGATACCGTCTTGCCAGAGAATGGCGATGTTCATGGTGCTGTTCTTCGAATCTGGTGTGGATCCAAAGGCGAAAAATGGATTGCCCAAATGCATGTGGATGTAGGCCAAGTCAGCCGCAAAGGCGGAGTCCTTCACATCGAAACGCATTGATTTGATTTGGTCGATAATAGGTTGGATTGGTTGGATGCCCTCCCTATCGCGGCGAAGCGTATCCATCGCCAAGGCATAGTAGTCACCAATCTTTTGGGCGTTGCTTCCCGCCTTGGATTTGCGCTGCATAGAGGTCTCGACAATTCCCTTCAAGCGTTCCAAATTTTCATCATTCAATACATCGAAGGTATTGTACCTGGATTTCTCACCTGGAATCGGGTGGCTCTGCAACCATCCGCAGTTGGCGTACTGGAAGAAATCGGCACCTGGCGCCATCGTTGTATCAAACTCATTGAAATGTGCCACACCATCGGCACTACCGCACTTATCCCCACAGGATGAGAGCAAAAGGGATGAGACACATCCCATAAGAAGCATTCGCTTTACCATATATAAATATCTTATGTTTATGCAAAAATAGAGAAAAAACAACAAGGATGTATATAAATCCCCATACTACCTTAATCCCTG
Organism: Paludibacteraceae bacterium; assembly: GCA_024401555.1. Taxonomy (GTDB): domain Bacteria; phylum Bacteroidota; class Bacteroidia; order Bacteroidales; family Paludibacteraceae; genus UBA1181. The sequence continues at coordinate 23,768 of JAKSKV010000006.1, read as the reverse complement.
CGTCCGAAGGACGCTACATCCATAACCCCGTACATCAGAGCAAAGCGAGATGTGCGGGGGTGTTGCATGAGGGAGGTTGTTGGCTTCGACTCCGCTCAGCCAACGCTTCGATCCCTGTGCTCCCTGAGAGGAGCCGAAGGGCCAGGACGTTGGAGCGCCCCATGAGGTCGTTTTCAAAATGCCCCTACAACGCAATGCACAACATTGGTGTGATAATAATCAGTGACGCATCGGTAGGGGCGTATTGCATGCGCCCTGGTGTGGTCGGTGATGCACTCGTTTAACGCACAGCATACGCCCCGGTGTGGGCGGTGATATGCGTAGCCTCTGCCTTTAGCATCCATCCATGTCTCCGTTCTCCCCCACCACGCACGTCTCCGCTGTCGCTACGACGTACATGGTTACAGAGGTATCGTCCTTCGGACGAAAAAGAGACATTGCAAATCTGTTTTGGGAAATTTCCCGAATATCTTTTTGTCTAAGATTTAGAATCATTAAATTTGCACCGTTCTCCGGGGAGAAATTCGGAGACCGAGAAGGCATATTTCTTTCTGTAGTCCGAACCTATAAAATTCGCCAAATTTTACTTCAGGGCTTAGAAATAGTAATATGCCTCACTCCCTTTGTGTATGTGAAGGGGATTGTCAATCCTTTATGCATATCCAACTGGGCGTGGGGTGTTTCTATGTTCTATGTTCATTGGAGTGAGGTGTTTGGCGATACCTTTAGGTCGTGGACGTATGATGAAACAAGTCTCACGTCCTTTTCGTTTTTTATTATGTTCCTGAATTGGGAGGCTTATAGGGAGTGAAATTTTATACAATGAAACTAAAGAAATTGTTATTTGTTGCTTTGCCTGTTATGGCGTTGTGTTGTGGTGGTTTTTCAAGTTGTTCGTCAGAAGCGAAGAAAGAGTCTGACCCACGAATCACTGATTTACCATTTGAGTCTTACACGGATAGTATTATAATCAAGAAGGCACACATTCTTGATTGGAAAGTGGAAAAGGACCAGTGGTCCGGAGAGAGTAAAAGAAGATATCTGGAGACATACCTTGGCGGAAGGGAAATTTGGGAGAGGCAGCTGACACTAACCTATGATTTGGAGAATAAGGATATTACTATTGAGGTTAACAATAACAAATATGCGATTGGGGATGAGATAATATTCGAGACATTCGACCTGAAAGGACAAATCACAAGTAAAAAACAATATAAATTTCATAGGAGAAATTTTGATTTCGACAAAGTGGTTTTTAAAAGCAGTACTATAAGTGATTTCGAAGAGAAAACTTTTCTTCGGGAATGTTTCATACCGCTCAAGTGTAATGAGGCTAGGGATTCCTGCGTCTTTGTTACCGATACCCTTTATCGATATACGAAAATCACTATTCCACTGGGAAGATTAAACATCAAAGATGATGGGGAAACGACGTTTAAGGAACAAAGTAATATGCAATTTGGTTGGATTAACTATAACGAAGAATTGGAAAAGGCAAAGAGACAGAAACAATTCATAAATCAGTTTAATTTTTTGCGACACTAATATAAATATCCAAAAATATGAAAAAAACAAGTTTATTTTTATTGTTGTTGGTTTCAACAAATTTGTGGTCAAAGGATTACATTTTTACTGCTGATGAAAAATTCATCACTTCTGTAGTGGACACGATTAAATTCGATGGCCCTCAGATTGAAGTTTACCGTGATGCGAAAGTATGGATGGTGGAACAAAAATGGACAGCTAATGTCACAAAAGACTCCTTAGGAGAGGGATTTGAATTTGATGTCAATATGGTGACAAAAGCCCGTTACAATCCTATTATTCGTACTTCCTATTCTGACTATATCACATTCGTTGGCACGATCACATTGAAAAACAACCTTTTGATTCTTCGATTCGACAATATCCAGTTTGGCGAGACGGTGAAGGGTATAGGTTCGAAATCTGTTACCCAGCCATTGGCTCAAAAGATTTACAAAATGGAGAAGGAGAAAAAAGCCCGTGCGAAGACAGAGAACGATTTGACCATGGACAAGAAACTCCAAAAGAAAGAACTTGCCAAGCATGATGAAACCATTAAGGATATTGAAAGCTCTTTGGATGAGGTGGACGAGGAGTTGCGTCTGAAAATCCAACTTTTGCAAAAGGCAATTCAATAAATGATATTGTTGCATGTGTCCGCTGATAAGAGTGGACACATGTAAAATTTAATATAACTATGAACGAAAGAGAGAGACGATTTTCCGCAAGTTGCAACTTCGACATAAGTGAAGTTTCTGATAATTGTAATAATCCTGATCATCCTAATCAGGAGGCGTGGTGCCATCTTTATAACTCAATGTGTACACCAGCATATTCTCTTGGAGAATGTCTTAGGGATGGTCCGTATAAGGATATGCTTTATCCGATCTCGCTGGCGGAAACTGAAGAGATGGAAAGACATTTGACATTAGCCGAGCAATCCCTGAAGGTGGAGGATGAAAGATTCGGTTCCATACTAAAGGAGATGAAGTCTATAGTTTACTGGTCCAAGGAAAGACATTTCTGTTTTTCTGAAGTGGCGTTGATTGCTTTTACCGTATTTCTTGCCTTCATATTATTGGTTCTTCCTAAGGGTGAAACAAAGGAGTTAGATAGTGCGTTAGCCGGCATTAAGACATGGGCTATCGACAAGGATACAACCTATACGACAGAGGAGACTTACTACATTAAAGGTGATTATTTTGATCGTTTTACCAGTCCTACTATCTTCAAGTTCTACTATTTACATGACATAGGTATGTTGATACGGGATAATAGGAGTATCATTGAATTTTCCAAAGACGAAAAAGAGGTGGCTAAAGCAAAGCGGGAGTTGGAGGAGAATCTAAAAGAATTTGACCGTAGAAATGCCCTCTCCACAAAGGAGCTAAAGGAACAAATGATCGACGAATTCCAAGCCGACATTGATGTTCAGAATTCAATAACACGGCATTATCAGATCTTGTATTTTTTATTGCTATGCCTGCTTCCTCTTTATTTGCTTTCTTGTTTCCAATATGGATTCAACATTAGCAGATTCATCCATTTTAGGGAGTGTGTGCATAGTGTCTGCACATGTGGAACTGGAGTTATCGCTTTCGCCGCAGGTACTGCTACTATTGTCCAAACCACACAGTATTCAGACGGAAGCACGCAGACGACCCGACACAATCCGGGTTGGATATTTGTTTTATTTGGGTTGATTCTTATTGTATATTGTTCCTCGTTGGCGATCTTGGTATTGACTGCAAACGGACTCTATTATAATTATTTCAAGAGCAAAAAATTTATCAAACAGACAGAGAAGATACGATCAAGAATTACTCTTTTTGATAATGTTGGAGTTGAGAAAGGATCAAGGCGGTATTATTTCAACTGTATCATGAAAGTGGTTGTGACGGATTTTATGAATATGTTCACGTATCGTGGTCGTGAAAATAGAAGTAGATATGCGATTTTTATTGCGGCCAACATCTTGCTAATGTTTTTTTTCTTGTTGTTAGGTGTCAATGCAGAAATTGTGGCCATACTAACTTATGTAGCGATACTCCCAACTATGGCTCGTCGTGTTCATGATATTGGCTATTCAGCCAAACTGATTGCTGTGATAGTGATTCCCTATCTTGTCTTCATCGTATTTGGTTTGACTCTTGTATTGCCAGGTACTAAAGGAGAAAATGAATATGGAGAAGAGCCCAAATCCGTCTTTTGATTTATAGATCACACCCCTGCGTCCGAAGGACGCTACATCCATAACCCCGTACATCAGAGCAAAGCGAGATGTGCGGGGTTTTTGACGTATAGTCTGCTATATATCTATCACGCAGTACACCACACTATCCACATCTCACCTCATACTCCACCGTGCATATCACTCCTATCCACCACGCACGTCTCCGCTGTCGCTACGACGTACATGGTTACAGAGGTATCGTCCTTCGGACGAAAAAGAGGGTTGCATCATTACCTTGACACAAAATTCATAGCAATTAGCATAAATTCATATTTCCCTGTAACAGATTATGTCTATATTTGCGACATAAGAAATATTACACTTGAAATATGAGAAACACACTATCATCTTTTATATTAGGGGCCGTGATGGCTGTCACTAGTTTGGATGCGACGGCAGATGGATCCAGAGGATTGTGGGCCTGCAAATCAGGCAACAATGTCTACGTGAGTTGGCGTATGAGGCAAAGCGATGCGCCAAAGAGCACCACATACAAATTGTATGCGGACGGTAATCTAGTGGGAACCACTACCACCAAGACAAATCTTTCTATTTCAGGTAATTATGCGAACGCCACCTTGTCTTTGGAGGTGCTCAATAAGGAGGGAGAGGTCATTGATACCCAAAAGGGTGTTAAGTGTGATGGAACCTCCTACCGTAATTTGTTGTTGAATCATCCAGGCACCTATAAGTTGCCTACTGGCGATGTGGTCACCTATTCTCCATACGATTGTTCCGCCTATGATATGGATGGCGACGGTGAGCAGGAGATCATTATGTGCTGGGAGGGTGGTACTGGTGCGACAGCCGCTGCGACCGCACCTCCGATTTTGGATTGCTTGAAATTGGACGGTACGCTTCTATGGCGTATCAATTTAGGACCTAACGTTTTGGCAGGTTGCCGTTTCACCTTCCTTTGCTACGACTTTGATGGCGATGGTTACGGTGAGTTGATCGCCAAGACTGCGCAAGGTTCCAAGGACGCCACAGGCAACTTTCTTTCCAAGGGAGCCGCAGCCGGTGCCAACCACTATGCCTCATCCATCAACGGTTCAGGTGTGATTACCGACGGCGGCAAAGAGTGGATCACCTGCTTCAGCGGTAGAGACGGTAAAGAGTTGGCCACCATCGACTATTGGCCTTACTTCAACATCAGGAGCAATTGGGACGACCGTAGCGGAAAGAGCGACGGCAACACTTACGGACACCGTGGAAACTGGATGAAGGGCTGCGTGGCATTCCTTCCAGTGAACGGAGCCGCTAAACCTTGCGCCGTTACAACCCGTGGAATTTACACCTACTCTTATGCGGCAGCATGGACTTGGGATGGTCGTACCCTATCTAATCTTTGGAAGCATACTTCCGATAGACCTGGTCAAGGCATCTACGGACAGGGTGCGCACAGCATCACTTGCGGTGATGTCGATGGCGATGGATTTGATGAGATCATTGTGGGTGCAGCTTGTTTGGACCACAACGGTAATGTGTTGTGGAATTCAGGTCTAGGACACGGCGACGCTACCCACTTGGGTGAGTTTGACCCAAGCAATCCAGGCTTGGAATACTTTATGATCACTGAGGAAAACACAGCGAAATACGACTGCGCGTTGTTGGACGCCAGAACTGGTAGAGTCTTGATGAGCAAGAACCAGACTGGTGGAGATACGGGTCGTGGATTGATTCTTGATTGTGATGACCAATTTGAGGGTGCGGAGTGCTTTGAATGGAGTAATGCGAAGATCTTCACTTGCAAAGGATATGAGTTTGCGGATTGGCACACTGGTAGTACCAACAGCAGTTCCATCAATGGACGTATCTTCTGGGACGGTGACCTATTAGAGGAGTACACCGACCGTGGTCACGTGGACAAATGGAACACCTCCACCAAGACTTGGGATCGTGTCTATACCTTCGGTTATAACATCGTTGTGGAGGGCCAAAAATTGCAATGGGGTGCCAATACGAACAATGCGACCAAATACAATCCTTGCTTACAAGCCGATATCCTCGGTGACTGGCGTGAGGAGTCCATCTTCTGGACGGTGGTCAACGGACACTACTACTTGACCATCTACTCCACCACCATGGAGAGCCAATACAAATTGCCTTGGTTGCGAGACGACCACGTCTATGACATGGCGATCGCATGGCAAAACTGCGGCTACAACCAGCCGCCTCACATTGGTTTCAGCGCCGTTCAATACTACAAGGACCTAGACAAGATGCAAACACCTGCCACCCTCACCAAACACGGTGCTGGACCAAGCGTTCAGGAGGTGAATCCAGGCGAGGCTATCGTAGATTTCTCTTACTCATTCGAGAACGGATACAGTGCCTCTGTAACAGGATTGCCTAACGGCATCACCTACAAAGTGGACAACAACAATATCTACATCAGCGGAACGGCTGACGACGAGCCTGGCGAGTATGAATTCCACGTCCTTGTCAGAAGCGAAGGAGGGGACGCCACCAAATCAGGAAAAATCACCATCCTCAAAGTGGATGACACAGGTATGCGGGAGATCGCCGCAGAGGTTGTACAAATCTATCCTAACCCAATGAAGGATTTCTCCACTGTATCTGTGGAATCAACAGCTGGTCAAGAGATTCAATGGCAGTTGGTTGACCTTGCCGGTGTAGGAAGAGCCAATGGAGCATTCTCCACCACAACCAATGGAACAGCCCAATTCACATTGGACCGTTCGACGTTGGAAGATGGCGCATATCTTCTCCTAGTTCAAATAGGAAAGAATCGATACCAGAAAGTGTTGATGGTGAAATAATGTTTTTAACAACTATCGTTCTTCTGTAACGACGATAATACGAGGAGATTCCACTGGGATCTCCTCTTTTTCGTTGGTGCAGAAGAGGTGACAAAGGAGTTTTCCGTTAAGCGTATAAATGGAAACCCACCGGCCAGACCCATTCAAAATCACCCATCGTCCCTCCTCCCGCAAGAGCGTGAGTTGGTCGGATAGATTTTTCGTACAAGCAGAACCTTGTGGTTCGGGGATAATCTTTGAGGCGTAATAGGCGACATACCCATAATCAGTGGATCCCAACTCGATCGCCAATGGACTATCGTTCTTCACCACATCGAGGCTGACGCACTCTTTGAACGCACTCTCGCCAATCGATCGGAGGGTGCTGGGCAACTGCACGCCCATGAGATGGCCACAATTATAAAAGGCCATCTTCCCGATAGACTCCACCCCTTCATGGAAGAGCGCATAGGATAAATTTTCACAATCCGCGAAGGCAGCCGCCTTAATGCTTTTCACACTGGTGGGAAAGTTAACAATCGTCAACGAGGAACACTTGGAGAAGGCATACTCGCCAATGCTCTCCAACTTATCTCCCATAAAGATCTCCTGTAGATTCTTGCAATTATTGAAGGCTCCATCCGCAATGGTAGTCACCTCCTCTGGGAGGGTAATGGTGGTTAGATTCACACAATTTTGAAAGGCCGCGCTTGGAATCTCACGCACATCATCCAACAATGCGATGTCGCCAGTGATGTTTCTTGGCACAAAAAAGATGGAGAGCGGGTTGCGTTTGTACAATACGCCGTCCTGACTGATGAAGGTGGGATTCATATCATCCACCGAGATATATTCCAGTCCATTGCAAAGCGTGAACACACCCGATCCGACAGAGGTCAGAGAGAGTGGTAACGATATGGATGTCAGATATTTACTTCCCGCAAAGGCATCATCACCCAAGGCCTTCACCACATAGGTTTTCCCTTCATATTCCACTTCACCGGGTACGGTAAGATCCCCCACATACAATTCATCGGCTGGATAATACATCCACCCATCCTCCTCGTCTCCACGACAAGTCACCTCGGCGAATCCATCTCCGTTCAAATGGTAATAGATTCCCGCAATCTCCACCTTCTCTGCCCCAACTGACGAGGCTGAGAGAAACAACAAGGCCCATGCGATGCCTCCCATTATCTGCCATCCTGATTTCATATACCCACCATTTAGATTCAACAACTGTTCAAAACTCCCTTATGTTTTCGTTCCATTAAGTTAGTCAATCCATCACAATCATCCAAATAAAGAGTCGATTTTTCCTTTTATTTACACTTATTAATTACCTAAAATTGAAAATCTCACATGAAAGAATTAACTTTGTGACCTAAAATGTCTAAAAATTTTTAATTCAATGGCTGAGAATATTCAGGAGAATGAAGAGAAAAAAAATTTGAACTTCATTGAGGAAATCGTAGAAGAGGATTTGAAAGAGGGTCGCAACGGGGGAAGAATTCAGACTCGTTTCCCGCCAGAGCCTAACGGATATCTCCATATCGGTCATGCGAAAGCTATTTGCATGGACTTCGGTATCGCAAAGAAATACAATGGTACTTGTAACTTGCGTTTCGACGACACCAACCCTGTCAAGGAGGATGTGGAGTATGTTGATTCCATCCAAGAGGATATCCAATGGTTGGGATTCCAATGGGCGAACGTTTACTACGCGTCCGACTATTTTCAGCAACTTTGGGACTTGGCTGTCCGTTTCATCAAGGAGGGTAAGGCTTATGTAGATGAGCAAACCGCCGAGGAGATTGCCAAGCAAAAGGGTACTCCTACCACTCCTGGAACCGAGAGTCCGTACCGCAACCGTCCTATCGAGGAGAACCTTCGCCTCTTCATGGAGATGTCAGAAGGTAAGATTGAGGATGGAAAAATGGTGCTCCGCGCCAAGATCGATATGGCCAACCCTAATATGCACTTCCGTGATCCAATCATCTACCGTATCATCACCACCCATCCACACCACCGCACCGGCAACAAGTGGAAGGTTTATCCGATGTACGATTTCGCACACGGCCAATCAGACTATTTCGAGGGTGTAACCCACTCACTCTGTACATTGGAGTTCGAGGTACACCGTCCGCTATACGACTATTTCATTGACCAATTCGCCGACAGCGATTACCGTCCAAAGCAGCGTGAGTTCAACCGTTTGAACATCACCTACACCGTGATGAGTAAGCGTAAGATGTTGCAACTCGTTCAAGAGGGATTGGTACGCGGATGGGACGATCCACGTATGCCGACCATCTGCGGTTTGCGTCGTAGGGGTTACACACCATCCTCTATCCGCAACTTCGTCAACCGTATCGGCTACACAAAATATGACGGCGTGATCGACGTCTCATTGTTGGAGGCAACTATCCGCGAGGAGTTGAACACCACAGCAATGCGTGCGAGCGCAGTCATCAACCCTATCAAGTTGATCATCACCAACTATCCTGAGGGACAAGTGGAGAATCTTGTTGCCATCAACAATCCAGAAGATGAGTCAATGGGCAGCCACGAGGTACCGTTCACCAAAGAACTTTACATCGAAAGCGATGACTTCATGGAGGATGCGCCAAAGAAATATTTCCGTATGACACCAGGAAACGAAGTTCGTTTGAAGAGCGCCTACATCGTGAAGTGCACGGGTTGCAAGAAGGACGAGAACGGCAAGGTTGTCGAGGTTTACGCCGAGTACGATCCAGAGACTCGTAGCGGTATGCCAGGTAGCGACCGTAAGGTGAAGGGAACCATCCACTGGGTATCTGTGGCACATGCGGTTCCTGCCGAGGTTCGTCTCTACGACAGATTGTTCAACGTGGAGAACCCAGGCGACGAGAAGGAGAAGGATTTCCGCGAATTGCTGAATCCAAATTCACTCACCATCGCCAACGCCTTCGTGGAGCCATGGTTGAAGGATGTGAAGGCTTTGCAGAACTTCCAATTCCAAAGAATCGGATATTTCAACGTCGATCCGGATTCCACACCAGACCACTTGGTGTTCAATCGTACCGTCGCTTTGAAGGACAGCTGGGCTAAAATCGCCAAATAATGTAAGGGCGTATTGCATACACCCCCAAAAACGATACGCACCCTTAATGACTAATAGATAAAAATTAATTCAATTCAATAATAATGAAGCGATTCAAGTTATATAACAACATTGCCGGCTGGGTGGTCTTCGCCATCGCAGCGGTAACGTACTTGATGACGATAGAGCCAACAGCCAGTTTCTGGGACTGTGGCGAGTTTATCTCAACAGCCAATAAATTGGAGGTAGGACACCCACCGGGCGCACCTTTCTTCATGTTGACGGCAAGAATATTCACCTTGTTTGCTTCTGACCAACAACACGTCGCCATGATGGTGAACGCGTTCTCCGCATTGTGTAGCGCCTTTTGTATCTTGTTCCTTTTCTGGACCATCACGCACATAGCGCGCAAATTGGTGTTGGAGAGCGAAGACCAGGAGGTCTCGAACGCTCAACTCATCACAATCTTGGGTGCGGGTGCCGTAGGTGCGCTTGCCTACACCTTCTCGGATACCTTCTGGTTCTCCGCAGTGGAGGGTGAGGTTTACGCCTATTCATCCCTCTTCACAGCCGTTGTATTCTGGGCCATCCTGAAATGGGAAGACGTTGCGGATAAGCCATTCGCCAACCGTTGGTTGGTACTGATCGCCTACTTGATGGGATTGTCCATCGGTGTTCACTTGTTGAACTTGCTGACCATTCCAGCCTTGGTTTTCGTTTATTACTTCAAGAAAAACAAAGCGACTGTCAAAGGAACATTCTTTGCATTGGGCGTTTCCGTGGTGATTTTGGTAATGGTGCTCTACGGTATCATTCCTGGTTTCGTGGAGGTGGCAGGATGGTTTGAGCTATTCTTCGTCAATGTATTGGGCTTCAGCTTCAACACAGGTACCATCATCTATGCGGTTCTATTGATCGGATGCCTTATTTGGGGTATCTGGGAGACAATGTTCAGACCATACACCTGGAAGAACAGAGACGCGTTCTATATCACCGCCTTTACCCTATCCATTCTTTTGTTGGGTATTCCGTTCTTGGGTGGCCGCATCAACATCTTCGTCGGGTTGTTGATCACTGCTGCAGTAACACTCTTCCTGATATACGGCAAGAAACTCTACGACAAATCAGTGCTCAACACGATTTTGATTTGCTGCACAGTGATCCTTTTGGGTTACTCATCTTATGCGGCTATCATCATCCGTTCGGCAGCCAATACGCCAATGGATCAAAACTCTCCAGACGACGTGTTCGCTTTGAAGAGCTACTTGAACCGTGAGCAATATGGTGACACGCCTCTCCTTTACGGTGAAACCTACGCTTCGGAGTATAAGTGGGACAAAAACGGAAACCCTGATTTCACTGAGGGAGAGACACAATACGCCAAGAAGGTAAAGACCAACCCTAACCAAAAGGACGAGTACGAGGATTACGATACAAAGAAGAACTACAAGCACCAACTCAATATGCTCTTCCCTCGTATGTACAGTACCCAAGCCCACCATATCGCGGGATACAAAATGTGGGGTAAGATCAAGGGAAAGAAGGCCACCTACCTCAACCGAGAGGGTGAGAGAAAAACAAAGGTAGTTCCTACCTTCGGCGAGAACTTGACCTACTTCTTCAACTATCAGGTCAACTTTATGTACTGGCGCTACTTCTTATGGAACTTCGTAGGTCGCCAGAACGACATACAAGCAGACGGTGGCGATGTTTACGGTAACTGGATCACAGGTATCAACTTCATCGATTCCCTCATGTTGGGCAACCAAGACAATTTGCCGGACGACATGAAGAACAACAAGGGCCGCAACACCTATTATGGCATTCCGCTTTTGTTGGGTATCTTGGGATTGGTTTACCAATACAGCAGAAAGAAAAAGGAGAACCCTTCAGCGGGCGTCCAAAGTTTTGTCGTGACCTTCACCCTCTTCTTCATGACAGGTCTCGCCATTGTATTGTATCTAAACCAAACTCCGCTCCAGCCTCGTGAACGTGACTACGCTTATGCGGGATCATTCTATGCGTTCTGTATCTGGATCGGACTCAGCGTCCCTGCCATCATGGAGTTGTTCCTCCGCAAGATCAACACGAATATCAGCGCCATAATAGCCACATTGATCGGATTGTTGGGTGCACCAACATTGATGGCTTCCCAAAACTGGGACGACCACGATCGTTCTGGCAGATACACTTGCCGTGATTTCGGACAAAACTATCTGCTCACCATGGCTCCTAACGGCGTGATTTTCACCAACGGAGATAACGACACCTTCCCATTGTGGTACAACCAGGAGGTGGAGGGCGTCGGTGAGGACGCGAGGGTGGCTAACCTCAGCTACCTCCAAATGGGCTGGTATGTTGATCAAATGAAGCGCGACGCTTACGCTTCCAAGGCATTGCCAATCTCGCTTCATCCGAAAGACTACATGAACGGTAGAATGGATTACGCCGAGATCGTCGACCTTGTCGGCGGAGAGGCCATCGATTTGAAGAAGGCCAACCAGATCTTGGTGGACAACGACATCAACCTTAGAAGGAAAATCCTAAGGAATCCAGATCAAAAGTTCTGGTTCTATCCGGCAAGAAACCTGACATTGGATGTCAATACGAAAGATGTTATCAAATACAATGCGGTAGAACCGAAGGATATTCCGAACATCGTTCCTACCATGCACATCGGATTCCCTTCCAGCAAGAGATACCTTGGCAAGCAAGAGATCTTCATTCTCGACCTTCTCGCCAACAACAACTGGGAGAGACCGCTCTACTTCGCGACAACCGTCGGTAAAGAGAGCTTCACCGGGTTGAACGACTACCTTCAATTGGAGGGTATGGCATACCGTATCGTTCCAGTGAAGAAAAATCCATTGATCAGCGGTGAGATCATCAACACGGAGAAGATGTACGACAACATGCTCCACAAGTTCAAGTGGGGTGGCATCGCGGAGAATCCTGATATCTATTTGGAGGAGAACAACCTTCGTATGACCTCCACACTTAGATTGATGTTCCTCAGACTGGTGGACGGACTCCTTTTGGAGGCCACACAAGCCACTACCAAGCGTGACTACTGCGAATTGTTGTCATGGGCATTGCACGATAACCGCGACAACAGATACATGAATACCTTCAGGAACTACTCGGCTATGTATTTCAACAATAGCATGATCACAAGTCCTCAACGGTATTCAGACTCCATGTTGATCAGCAACGCGCGGACAAGCGCCATCGAGATTCTTGGACAAGAAAGTCGATTGAAGAGCAACGAGGAGTTGGCAGTAGCTATCAGAAGCTATGGAAACGCCATCGACACCAGCAAGGCGAGAACATTCGCCAACGAGCGTAAGCAACGCGCCATCGAGGTATTGGACTATGCGCATAAGGTATTGCCAGCACCACAAGTTCCATTGACCACCATCTCTTTGATGATGGCTAAACAATACGATGAACTTGGCCAATACGAGAAGGCGAAACCAACGCTTGAGGCGATGAAGAAGAGCGCTCTCCAACATTTGGCTTGGATCAGCGGCATGGATCCGCAACGCCAACGCAAAACAAGCGAGTCGGAAGTATTCACAGAGCATTTCAGAATCCTCCACGAAATCATTTCGATCGAGAAGGCCCACAATGAGCCATACGCCGAGGAGGATGATAAATTGCTGGATAAATACTATCCGATTTACCAAAAAATGATGAATTAAAATGTTTATCGAACAATTGCCGATTGTGTACAGGAAACTATTTCCTGGCACAATTTGGCGAATACCTCGCAAAGAGAAAACCGTATATCTCACCTTTGACGACGGCCCCATTCCGGAAGTGACGCCGTTTGTCCTTGAGCTACTGCGGAAAGAGGGCATCAAAGCCACATTCTTTTGCGTGGGCGACAATGTGAGAAAACATCCCGATGTATTCCAACAGGTATTGGACGAGGGGCACCTTGTGGGCAACCACACTTTCAACCATCTCCAAGGATTATATACCTGGTCGAGGAACTACATCAAAAATGTCGGCAAGGCGGACGAATTGATACATAGCAAACTATTCAGACCACCACACGGCATTCTCAGATATTTGCAGTTCGTGACGCTCCGCCGAAAATTCAAGATCGTTTTCTGGGACGTGGTCACTAGGGACTACAACCAAAAACTATCCGGCGAAGAGGTGATGGATATCGTCAAGAAATATACCAGAAATGGTTCGATCATCGTCTTCCACGACTCATTGAAAGCGGAAAAGAATATCCGTTACGCTTTGCCCAGGGCGATCGCGTACCTCAGGGCGGAAGGATATAAATTTGAAGTATTAACCGAAGAAAACATAAAAGACGGAATATGAATGTACTATTGTTAGGATCAGGCGGTAGAGAGCACGCATTGGCGTGGAAGATCGCTCAAAGCAAAAAGGTGGAGAAACTTTTCATCGCACCAGGTAATGGTGGAACACTTACCGTTGGCGAGAACGTGAACATCGCGGCGACAGACTTCCCTGCCATCAAACAATTCGTTTTGAACAACGGTGTGAACATGGTGGTTGTAGGCCCCGAAGACCCATTGGTGAAGGGTGTTTACGATTTCTTCGCAGGTGATCCTGAGTTGAAGCAAATCCCTGTCATCGGTCCATCCAAAGAGGGTGCACAGTTGGAGGGTAGCAAAGACTTCGCGAAGGCATTCATGATGCGTCACAACATTCCAACCGCTCGCTACAAGAGCTTCACCTCCCAAACCCTTGAGGAGGGTTGCAAATTCTTGGAGGAGTTGGAGGCGCCTTACGTATTGAAGGCGGACGGTTTGGCTGCCGGCAAGGGCGTATTGATCATCCCTGATTTGGCAGAGGCTAAGCAAGAGTTGCGCAATATGTTGGACGGAAAGTTCGGCGAGGCAAGCTCAACAGTAGTCATCGAGGAGTTCCTCTCCGGAATCGAATGTTCCGTATTCGTTTTGTCAGATGGAAATGGCGGTTACAAGATCCTTCCGGTAGCGAAAGACTACAAAAGAATCGGCGAAGGCGATACAGGCCTCAACACAGGCGGTATGGGTGCCGTTTCACCAGTTCCATTCGCCGATAAGGTATTCATGGAGAAGGTGGAGAAGAGAATCGTCATCCCTACCATTGAAGGATTGAAGAAAGAGAACATCACCTACAAAGGTTTTATTTTCCTTGGTTTGATCAACGTGAAGAACGAGCCTATGGTGATCGAATACAACGTCCGTATGGGCGATCCAGAGACTGAAGCTGTGATGCTTCGTATCAAATCCGACCTCGTTGATCTATTCGAAGGCGTCGCTGCAGGCAACCTTGCCAGCAAGACCTTGGAGGAGGACGAGCGTGCCGCTGTAACCGTCATGCTTGTATCAGGCGGATACCCTGAGGCATACGAGAAGGGTAAAGTGATCACTGGTTTGGACGCTGTGGAGGATAGCATCGTATTCCACGCCGGAACCACCATGAAGGATGGCCAATTGCTCACCAGCGGCGGCCGTGTGATGTCTATCAGCTCTTACGGAAAGACCAAAGAGGATGCCTTGGCAATCTCTTTCAAGAATGCGCAAAAGATCGCATTTGACAAGAAATATTTCCGTTCCGACATCGGAAAGGACTTAAAATAAGATAGGAGATGCAATACCTACAATACAAAGACAATATTCTGCCAGGAGTATCAACCTTCTTGATCTCCCTCCTTATCACACTTGTATTGTGGTACGACATTTTCCTACCAGACTTTACAGCGAGTGGAGGAGCTACCATTGTGGGAGACTCCCCACTCGCTCATTTATTGAATGGCTACCTCCCTTTTGATAGCCTTTGGGGGCGTGTCATCGCGCTTTTATGCCTCATCATCACAGCCTTCTGTATCACCGGTTTGAACGACACTTTCGGTTTCATCAGTGTCCGAACGGTTCTTCCCGGATTGGTGTTTATCGTCATCGTCTCCCTTTTGATGCGACCACACGTTTTCTCGACGGCCTGGATCACCACCCTATGCACCGTACTCTTCGTGAACAGCACTTTCAAGCTGGTCGAGGGTAATCCCGAAAAATTTATCCTTAGGGCTTTCGATGCAGGATTAGTGCTCTCGTTGTCCACCCTATTCGCCATGCATACCGCCATTTTGGCGATTCCGTTCTTCGTCCTTCAATACCGATGCAACACGCTGAACCTCAAATTGTTCTTCGCGTTTCTCACAGGTTGGGTACTTCCCTATTTCTACTGTATCCTGATCACGCTCGGCATAGGCGACATAGAACCGTGGACCAACTATTGGAGAGAGTGGTTCCATTTCGACGGCACGCCGATCACGGCAAACGGATTGGACAATATAATCTATATGGGCATCATCTGCCTACTTTTCATTTTCGCATTCCAACACTTTCTTCACACGCGTTCCAGCCAAAACATCCGAAGCCGTGAGGAGGTCGTGTTCCTGATCAGTTGCTTTTTCACAACCATCGTCATCATGCTGATGAACTTAAGTGAGGCGCACATCATACTGCCCACTTGCATCTTCTTCGTTTCCTTCATCATCGGACAATATTTCACCTTGGAATGGTCCAGACTATCCAAGATTCTTCTCATCATATTCGCGCTGAGTTCCATCCTATTTTTTGTGCAACCCAATTTCGTATAGCGATGGTAGAGACGCTCGTTAACTTTCTCGTCGATTATGGTTATTGGGGGATGTTCTTGATGGCATTCCTGGCAGGATCCATCATACCCTTCAGCTCAGAGGCCGTCCTTTCCGGACTGCTGGTGGCGGGAGCCAATCCATTGCAGTGTCTGATAGCGGCTACCCTCGGAAATGTCTTAGGAGGCATGACTTGCTACTGGTTGGGCAGGATGGGCAAAATGGATCTGTTGGAACGACGCTTCAACATCAAACAAGAGAAGGTCATGCTATGGAGCGAAAAACTCCGCCACAAGGGCTCCATCTTCGCATTTTTCGCTTTCGTTCCCATCATCGGCAGCGTCATCGTGGTCACCTTGGGCTACCTAAGAAGCAATCCATGGCTGGTATGTCTCTTCATGATAATGGGAAAATTCTGCAGATACTTCATCTGGATGACCGCTCACAATTACATTGTAGGATAATTTTTTCGCATATTTTTTTTAAATTTGCATTCAAAAGAAGATTAGTATGAGACACAAAGTATTCAGACCGATAATATTCGCCCTGTTCGCTATGACGGCGTTGTTCGCTTCCTGTGGAGATGACGAGGATACAACATTGGATTATAAGAATTTAAGTGACCCCCGCATTCGCAGCATGAAGTTGAGTAACATCACAGTTGACTTCGTGGTGAATGATTTGGACCAACTGATCTTCAACTACGACTCATTGAATGTCGGAACAAATGTAAGCAATATCTTCACCTACTTCTACGGCTATACTTCACAACCTACCGTACAAGTGAAAATAGGGAACGAATGGGTTGCGTTCAAAAACGGTTCGCAATTGAACTTGACCGAACCAGTCGAAATCATCAGCACATCACAAGATGGTAAAAACCAAAAGAAATATACCATCGCCCTTCGTACCCACAACTACGACATCTCCGCCATCACATGGCACCCATTCGGCACCATCGACCTCAAGGAGAAGGTTGCTACCCAACAGTCGTACAGCAAAGGCAAACAAAAGTATTGGTTCTACTCGGATGAAACAGGAGTGAGCCATCTTGCCACCTCCATCGACGGAAAGCAGTGGAGCGACCGAACCATCTCAGTCGAAAACGCCAACTGGTTCTCTTCCGCCTTGGTGGGCGACTCCATTTTCGTACAAAGCACGACAGGCGAGATCTACGCCGCTGAAATCAACACACTCACATTCAGTCAGCTCTCCTCCAGCGTAAAACTGGACAAGATTCTTTTCGCTATCGGCAATAAGATTTGGGCCATCGCGCAAGAGGGAGAAGGTTACGCCCTCTACGAACGAACCACTGGCGATTTCCAGATGAATTCCACTCTCTCTTCGGATTTCCCTTCCGAAAATGTGGTGACCTTCACCTCCGCCTCAGGTTATACTTCACTCGGTTATATCTACGCCACCCAAAACGGGAACGGCACCGTATGGACAATCGACAGCAAGGGACACGCCCGTGTGCTCCAACAACCTAACGGTACTATTCCAGCCTTAAAGAACCCTATTTTGTTCCAATACGAGAACCTATTAGGAATCGTCGGCGGCGAATTGGCGGATGGCACCCGATCAACGAAATGCTACTCTTCACAAGATTGTGGAGCCACTTGGAGCCACGATTGGCACAAAGACTTGAACGGAGAGAGCGCTACCCTCACCCATCCGGGAACTTTCGTTCTCTCACAAGAGGGTGAGATTATATTTGTCGGTGGAAACACACAAAGCGGCGCCTCCAACATCGTCTGGAAGGGTGTGCTCAACAAGTTGACAGCAGATGATTTGAACTATCAAAACTAATGACAATGAGAAGGATTTTAGGCATTGGCGAGACTGTCTTCGACATTCTCTTTAAAGATAACCAACCCATCGGTGCGAAGCCGGGTGGATCTGTTTACAACGCATTGATCTCCTTGGGTAGATTGGGTTTGGAGCCCGCCTTCATCAGCGAAATCGGAAATGACAAGATTGGCACGATCATCAAGGATTTCTTGGACGCCAACCATGTGAAGACAGATTACATCTACTCTTTCGACAAAGGAAAGACCCCTTTGGCATTAGCCTTTTTGGATGAGAAACAAAATGCGGATTATCTCTTCTACAAAGATTATCCATCCGACCGTTTGGACTATATCATGCCAGAGATCAAGGCGGACGACATCTTGGTGATCGGTTCCTACTACGCCCTGAATCCAGTGCTCCACGATAAGTTGGTCGATCTTTTGGATTACGCGCAAGAGAAGAAGGCGATCATCTACTACGATGTGAACTTCCGCAAATCACACATCAACGATGTGCGACACCTGATGCCTACCATCTTGGACAACTTCGAGTATGCGGATATCATCA
The DNA here is from genome assembly GCA_024401555.1 of Paludibacteraceae bacterium. Lineage (GTDB taxonomy): Bacteria > Bacteroidota > Bacteroidia > Bacteroidales > Paludibacteraceae > UBA1181. The sequence continues at coordinate 5,184 of JAKSKV010000006.1, read as the reverse complement.
AGGGCTCTGACGAGGACTTCTTGAACATCTATGGCGAGGAGGGCGCCGAGCAGATTTACCACGACCACATCAGCTTCTACTCCAAGAACTTCATCTACACTGAAGGCGCGAAGGGAGCTCATATATTCGGCAACAAGTTCAGCAAGCAATACCAAGGCAATGTCATCACCCCAGTCAGCACCGTAGGCGCGGGCGACAATTTCAATGCGGGTGTAATTTATGGTTTGATCAAAGAGAATGTCACTTTGGATGAACTCAAAGAGGGTGTCTCCGAGGAGAAATGGAATAGCATCGCCCGCTGCGCGATCGACTTCTCCTCATTCGTTTGCACCACTGTGGATAACTACATCTCACCAGAATTCGCGCAAGAATATTTGAAGAAATAAAAACAATAAATTAATAGATACGATTATGAGCAATGTTCAAAATCAAGTAGCTGAAAAATTACTCAGCATCCAAGCCGTAAAGCTTCAACCATCGAACCCATTCACTTGGGCATCAGGATGGAAATCTCCAATCTATTGCGACAACCGCAAGACATTGGCTTATCCAGAGATTCGTACCCTCATCAAGGAGGAATTAGCAAATATTATCCGTGAGAAGTACAACGACGCAGACGTTGTGGCAGGTGTTGCGACAGGAGCGATCGCTCAAGGCGCGCTTGTAGCGGATTTGCTTGGCAAACCATTCGTCTATGTACGTTCAGCAGCGAAGGACCACGGTATGGGTAACTTGATCGAGGGCGAGTTGAAGGCAGGACAAAAGGTAGTGGTGGTAGAGGATTTGATCTCTACCGGCGGTAGTAGCTTGAAGGCGGTCAACGCACTTCGTGAGGCTGGCGCTGAGGTGATGGGTATGGTAGCCATCTTCACCTACGGATTCCCTTTGGCTGCTGATCAATTCGCTGCCGCAAAGGTGGAGTTGACTACCCTTTCCAACTACGAGGCAGTTCTTCAACACCTTTTGGAGAAGAAGGTCATCGGAGAGAGCGAGTTGGCTACATTGAAGGAGTGGCGTAAGAGCCCAGAGACTTGGGGCAAATAATACAGCAAATAATACAAGAGAGTATGACGACAATCGAGAGCAACATCACCAAGTCGATTTATAGCGACGAAAAGATTTTCTGCATTCTTTCCGACCTCTCCAACTTGGAGCGCATCAAGGATAGAATTCCCCAAGACAAGGTGAAAAACATGAGTTTCGACAGAGACTCATGCACATTCGAGATCGCCAATGCACCCCTTGGTCCTGTGACAATCCGAATCGTTGAGCGTGAGCCTAACAAGACCATAAAATTCGGTTCCGACCAATCACCGATTCCGTTCAATGTATGGATCCAATTGAAATCCGTTGGGGAGAATGACACCAGAATAAAGGTGACCATCAAGGCAGAACTCAATATGATGATCAAAATGATGGTGGAGAAACCATTGAAGCAAGGCTTGGACAAGGCCGCTGAGATGTTGGCTGCATTGCCTTACGGAGAGATGTAAAATAAGAATAGAAAATTACGGATGAGAGGGTTGTCTTAGGACAACCCTTTTTTTTGCTTTATGAAAAGAGATACATAAAATAGATTACCTCAAACCTAGAACATCGTCGAGCATCAGGCTCACGCCTTGTACTCCGCCATCACCATACCCACCACAATGGCCGCCGCACCCGCTATGGCGACTCCAGTTATCCGCTCATCCAACACAATCACAGCGGTAATCATCGTGACCAAAGGGACAACATAAATATAATTCGAGGCCAAAACAGTTCCCAACTGTTTCAATACCTTATTCCAGACCAAATAACCGAACAAAGAGGAGAACATCGTCAACAACAGAAAGTTGAGAATCACCGCAGGTTCCGAAAAATTCTCCCAAGGCACAGCGGAGCCGTCGTACAGAAGAATCGGTATAGTAGTCAGACAACTGTAGAAAAAGACTTTCCGGGTGATGAACAGCGTGGAATAATGGTCGTATAAATCCCTGATAATCACAGAATAGACCGTCCAGACCACAGCAGCGCCCAAAGCCATCAGATCCCCCACAGGAGAGAGCCCTAACAACTGACCATTCAAAACTACCAGCACCATGCCGATAAAAGTGATCAGAGACCCTATGACTTGGCGTACACCCAAACGCTCCTTCCTGTATAAAAGGCTGACCACAACAAGAATCATCAAAGGATTGGTGCAGACAATCAGGGAGACATTAGAGGAGGGAGAGATAGTAAGCGCCGTATTTTCCAGCCAGAAATAGAGGGTTCCACCCGCCATTCCACCAACCAAGAGCCTCAACTCATCCCGCCAACTTTCCGCCCTCATTCGTTGGTGACTACACAACAACAGCAACAAATAAGTGGTCACAAAACGGACAAAAAAGATGAAAATCACGGAGAAGCCGTAGGACAACAGCACCTTCGTGGAAACAAAACTCGTTCCCCAAAAGGTCACCGTCAGGATGGCCAACAGATGCCACACGCCTCTACACAACCCTTTCATCACTCCGCTACAACAATATAATCACCATTATCACGAATGTTTCGATACATCCTGAGCCCCGACATCGCAGGCCCCTCCACACGGTTACCGATGCCATAGGAGAGGTCGAATTTAGACTTACACATCGGACAGACGGCGAAAGGCATGGAGACTACCATGGGATTGGTCCTCGACCGATCGTATGGACAGGCCAAATCGCAACAACCCAACTTCCCATCCAAATCCCGGAAGATAGCGATGCCGCCATAACCCAATTTATAGTTGGAGGGATAGATTTGCGAATAGGTGTAGGTAATGGCGTGGTTCGACACCATCAATTCAGTGTACTCATGCGTATAGGTCTTCACATAGACCTCGCTATTGGGGATCAACGACTCGTCATCTCTACAAGAGAAGGAGATCACTGATAAGACAAATAGCGTTAGGATAAAATATAATTGTTTCATTGGGCAATTATTTCATTTGATAAGCGCTTCATTTGATGACTTTTATATTCCACAAAGATACGAACAAATCTCAAAATCTTCCCGCCACTTGGGATAATCTGTTTTGTTTGCCTAAATTTGTATCACGTAAAATCACGAAGATGGTAAATCTATATTTCGACAAATACATCGGGGCGCCACTCGCCTACAGTTTTTTTCCAGCCCAATATTCCTTGGGTAATCAATTGGTGGAAGAGGGCTACAACATCGCCCTCATTGGCGTAAAGAGCGAAATGAACGCAGGCAACCCAGGTAGCGAATCGGCCCCAGACGCCATCCGCCAGCAACTCTATGCGCTTCGCGGTGGTTTCAAGCAGACAAAGATCGCCGATTTAGGCAATCTCAAATTAGGGAAAAGCCTCTCCGACACCTACTCTGCATTGAAATGCGTCGTAGGAGATCTTCTTGACCAGAAGATCATTCCGATCGTCATCGGCGGCAGCCACGAACTCACCTACCCTATCTTCGAGGGGATGAAAGAGAAGATCCAACATATCCGCACCACAATGGTCGATTGCAAATTGGACTACCCATACAGCACCACCGATGTCTTCGAGGGGAATACCTTCGCAAAGAGAATCATCGACGACAAACAGACAGAAGAGTTCAAGCTATTGGGCTACCAAGGTTATTTCTGTCCGCAACCCTATATCGATAAGTTGGAGGGACACCGCTGCCTACTAGTCCGCGCCGGAGCGCTTTTCAGAAACATCATGTCGGTAGAGCCTCTTTTGAGAGACACCGATCTGCTTAGCATCGATATGTCCGCCATCCGACACGCCGACTCTCCCGGTTACGCGAGAGCCATATCCAACGGATTGAGCGGAGAGGAGATCTGCCAAATCGCCCATTATGCGGGTTTAAGCGACAGCATATCCGCCTTCGGCCTTTTCGAAGCCAATCCCACCTTCGACAACAGTGACCAGACCGCATCCCTTGCGGCGCAGATCATCTGGCATTTTATCGAGGGCGTGGACAACCGTTACGGAGATTATCCTGTCAAGGACATCAAGAGATACCAAGAGAGGGTCGCTATCTTTCCTGCCGAACAAGAGGAGAATATCCACTTTTTTGTCAACAGAAGCAATGGAAGATGGTGGATCAAAATTCCAACCCAATCAGGGGATAAGATATATGCCTGCAACGAAGCCGACTATCGGTCAGCCTGCGAGGGTGACCTTCCATACATCTGGATGCGGCACTACATGAATTAAAAGGTAATTAGGCGGGAATCATGATTTTCTACCCACATTTAACGCCTAAAGGCGTAGGTGTAAATCATCCCGTTAGTTTCAATACGCCCCTTCTACCTTTCAAGGCGTTTCCAAAACAGGTCTGGTTTGTCGTTGATGATGAGCGACTCCGGGAACTCCTCCTCCTGAATCAATCGGAAGACATGATCATAGCGCGCCACATCGAAAGAGATGTGCGCGTCGCTTCCCATTATCACCATCAGTTCATATTTCTTGCACAGACGAATCATCTCCCGGTGACAATCCCACGCATGCTCTTTGCCTCGGCTTGGACTCAACGAACTATTGTTGATCTCCAACAAAGCACGTGTCTCCTTCGCCGTCTGAACCAGACGTTCAAAATCCAACTGCGCCGTTCCGTCCGCCGGGTGGCTGATGATGTCGATCATGGGATTGCGCATCACCTTGATCACCGCATCGGTATTCTCTTCCCTGGTACCCGGATGATAGCAAGAGTGGTGGATACCCGCAATTCTTATTTTTAATTTTCGGATAGTCTTTTCAGGCAAATCCAACTTGCCCGATGTGTCGAGGATATTGATCTCCGCTCCTGGTAGAATTTTCACACCGTAGATCTCCTCTGGAATGACACTCAAATTGTTGAAATAGGCGTCATCGCACGCACCCTTGATGGTAGGACCATGTTCGGCCATACCAAGCACTTGCAGACCCTTTTCGGAAGCCGCCTTCGCCATCTCCTGCATGGTGCTGTACGCATGTCCACTCACGATGGTATGGGTATGTACATCTAACGCTATTTTCATGGATTTCACTTTTAAGACAAATATAATGTTATTCCTTTGAAATAGCAATACCATTGCCGCATCAAGCCATAATATTCAGATTTGTTAACTCTTCGCCCCTAACTCGTTGCCAATAACCACATTGATACGATAAAATTTTATATCTATTCTTATGAATTTTCAAAGTAAAATTTTATAAAATGTGATGATTT
>JAKSKV010000059.1 GCA_024401555.1 Paludibacteraceae bacterium | reverse complement strand
TATTTGATAATTTTAATTTTTAACCGTCCACTATTTTTTAGTGGACACTAGTGAGTTTGTTTTGTGGTTTTATAAGCGTGTGCTAGACGCTGACTTTAATAGAGATGAGTACCAGGTGTTTTATGAAACATGGACGGACAATTACCTCTTGTTGCGGGATGCTTTTGCCTACAGAGATAGCTTGCCCTCTTTTGATCGATTGTATAGTGATGGCCAAATAACAGAGTCGCAAAGGGACTCTTTTGTGTCGATGATGGGAGATTACCAAAAGTATATGAGTTCGTTAGGCGACTCTATTAACTATTGGAATTCTAAATTTTGTGGGTGGAGTCCAAGGTAAAACTCCTTTTTGACAGGTTTTGTTTGTGTAATTATGTTGTACGGCATGCTTTCGGGAAGGGTGTGCATGTTTGTGTTTCTGCAGAATAATTTGGAATAAAATGGAATTTTTTTCTTGAAAAAATCGTTGACCTTTGAACCAAACAAAACGAAAAACAATTAAGAAGCGCATCTGAGCAAGCTATCGAGAAACAAGTTAACAAATGGTTAAGCGATAATGCAGGGGAGATAGCTGTCATCGATATCCAATATTCTTCGTTTATTCACTCGGAGAGGGAAGGATGGCTGGAGTGGACTGTGATGATTGTGTATGATATTGATGGCGATAAATTATCCAATACTTAATTTGGGTGCCAAAAGTTGATTTTTTAATCTTAAATTTAATAATATGAGTACAGTGAAAGTTTATAAAGGCAATTCGTCTTATTCTAGTGATGTGTTATGCAATGTGTCGAATTCTCAAATATACAAAGGTAATTCGTCATATTCTAGCGACGTGTTATTTAACGTAAAGGATGGGAAAGTGTACAAAGGAAGATCTTCGTATTCTAGTGATGTTGTTGTCAACATCAAAGATGGGAAAGTGTACAAAGGTAACTCGTCATATTCTAGCGATATATTAATGAATATCAAGGACGGTAAATTGTATAAGGGAAACTCTTCTTATTCTAGTGACGTGTTGGCGAACATCAGTAGTGGAAAAGTGAAGAAAGGGAATTCCTCTTATTCTAGTGATGTGAAATTCCATATAGATGGAGATGTGACAATTGAAGAATTTGTTGCAATTTGGTGGGCTGTGACATATGTATATTAACTTTGTTGGGTGTCAAAGTCAACAATATTCTTTAGTTGAGTGAAATTACTATAAAAATTATAGTTAAATTGTAAAAATTATTTGCTACGTAAAGTTACGCGACACTACGGCCGATGGTCGAGAAATGGCCTATAGATGACGAGACATCAGATATGATTTGTAATATAATTCAGAATTATATATGCAGAAATTGTGATGAGGAAAATGGGGAGAGTGCAAGTATGTCATCTTGGGAGTACATCTTTGAAGAATAATTAGTACAGTATTTTAATTTGTTAGAGAAATGGCAGTAGTAGGTGTAAACAATCCTCCAAAGTCTATTGGTTCTACTAGATTGAGGCAAGTGAAAATGTTTCGAGATTTTAGCGCGTCTGAGCAATCTATCGAGAAACAAATTAACAAATGGTTAAGCGATAATGCAGGGAAGATAGATGTTATCGATATCCAATACTCATCGTTTGTTCGCTCGGAGAGGGGTACGTGGTTGGAATGGACTGCGATGGTGGTTTATGATGTAAAATGACAATAAAAAGAATTGTATATGTACACAGAAGAAACATTAGAAAAAGAGATTTTTAATTTCTTGTCAGGAGAATTTTTCATTAGGGATTTAACTGCAGATCAAGCAGGTTTGTTAGAGGATGGATTCCGTTTGTTATGGGATAAGTTGACATTGGAGGAAAAGACAGACCTTTTCACAAAGTACATTGCCAAGAAGTGAAAGTAATGTCATGCGAAAGGAGATTGCCTATTGGGCAATCTCCTTTTTTTTTGTTCACGGGAGTCTGATTGTATTCGAAGCAAGGTCTGCGGACCCTTGTTATGCGATGAGTCTAGGTGTGGCGTGGATGATTAACCATCCACGGAATAAAGAGAAATGATTGGCAGATTATTGTTTGCTTAATTGTGTTGTACGGCATATTTCAAAAGAAATGTGTATGATTATCTGTTTTCGAAATAATTTGGAATAAAATGGAATTTTTTTTCTTGAAAAAATCGCTGAACTTTAAATAAAACGAATGTAATTATCTTTTAAAACTAATAGGTATGGTAGCAGAATACTTTTGTTGAAAATTGTTGAAAATAAAAAGAGAAAACTCTTTGTGAAGATTTTAAACTGATGAAATCACATAATAATTTGAAGGAAATATGAAGGAAATTATAACTAAAACATCAACTGACACTACGTCTGATGGACGTGATGTGTCAAAATATTCAATCAATGGAAACGGATCCTACAACAAAACAGAACTTGTAATTGAATGCGTTCGAATGGTCGTAAAGGATTTGGTTGAAAACAAAAACGTTTCTCTTGAAGAAGCTATTGAGCGTATCAATAAAATTGATATACATCCCCAAGTTGTATCAACATTTGAGAACGCATACCGTGAAAAAAAGAGATGTAAGGCAGTCGAAACGGATGTCGATGGTGATAATATAATCCTTTATATCAATAATCAGTGGAGTGCCAGTAACATTGATGTCTTTATAAATGGAATTTCTGAACTCCTCGAAAATATTGACGAATCGAACATTACGAATCAGGCTAGTGGAAGAATGATAGAATCTATAGATATTTCTGATTTTGCCATTTGTCTAGCTGGTTTTAGTGAAGAGGTCAATGATGCGGTGAAAACCGCCATAAAAAAAATCCCAAAAGAGAAGCGAAAGGATGTTGTTGATAATCGATGGTTAAAAGAGGTGACTGCTGATTGTGAAGAGGGGTTGGGTTTTGAGAGTGTTGATTCATTTGTAGACTTCTACTCTATGGATAACAATCCGGAAATGGTCGTTGTAAACTATGAGGATGGTGGTGAATCCGACTATTTTGGTGAGTATGAGGAGAATGATGAAGGATGGCCCATGAGTTTTAATGAAATTGAAGGAGATACATACGAACGAAGCACATGTGATTGTTTGATGAGATATACAACCTACGATAGAGTGAGTATCAGGTTTGTTCCTGATCTTGAGAAACTCAAACCGGAGGACAAAGAAAAACTATCAAAACCGTTTGATGTCCAAAAGTTATCTTATCTTGTTAATAACGTCACAATCGGATTGAATGGGGAAGAATATAGAATCGTGACATCTATTTTATACGATGGTATTCCGTTCCTTCCTGAAGATGCGTTGGATATGTCTGATTGGAATGAAATGACATATTTTATTCGAGTAGATGATGAAGTATATTCTATCGTGGGATAAAATTTAAAAATTAGGAAATTGTAGGGTTTGGCCCAAAATAGAAAACCATCCACCGATTTGGTTCAGTGGATGGTTCTTTATTATGCCTTGGTGTATGACTTCTCTTTTGTTCACGGGAGTCTGATTAATTAGTAAATCATGCCGACTAACCATATCGGTAGCTTCTTCCCAATAGGGTATTCTATCGAATCGGCTAGTATGTAGGAGTTGGGAAGGTCTGCGATTTGTTGAAACGATTTGTCTGCACCTCCCACCTCAAAGGTGATGGTGCCGTCGATTTTGAAATCACCTGCCTCCTTGCCGTATTCTACGGTGTGTTTTGTGGATAACTGATTGACCACAAAGCACTCTCTGATGGTGCCGATAACCACATTCTGAGTAAGTGCATTCAGTATATTGGTGTTGTGCATGAAGATTTTATCAGGCTTCTGCATTTTTGTGACCGATTTGTTATCTGTATAGATTAAATGGAGAAGTTCTGCTCTGCTCATGCTGTTTAGGTAAGATAATACCGTTGTTTTGTTGAGCTCCAAATAAGCTGCCAATTTCGAGATGTTGACTTCATAAGGTACGTTGTTGGCAAGAAATAACAGCATCGCTTTAATCTTCCTTGTGTAAGCTGTGTCAATACCACAGAATTGTGTCATCTCCTGTTCGATGATGAAATTCAATATGTTTTCGATCCTGCTGTAGTATTGCGTCTCGTCGCCATCGTAGAATGGGTAGTATCCGACTCGAAGATACTCCTCAAACATCTGTTGTGGACGACATACCGCATTTACTCTTTCGCAGATAGCGTCAGGGTTGTTTAGTATCTCGTCAAGTGATGCAATTGGTATTTGTATGCCTTTGTAGAAATGTAGGAATTCACGAAAGGAGAGCCCTTCCATGGTGTAAGAGAGCACTCTTCGAGATAGATCGGCATCCGCATTGAGGATTTGAATGAGGGATGATCCTGTGAAGGTGATTTTTAGGGATGGGTAAAGGTCATTGACTTCCTTCAACTCTTGACTCCAGGTTGGATATTTATGGACTTCGTCGAGGAACAGATGCTTTCCGCCCATAAGGTGAAACCTCTCGGCTAATTCCAGAATGGAGTGGTTGGAGAAATATATGCTGTCCATTACGCAGTAGAGGGCTTCCCCTGCATTCACACCGTATGTTTTTTTTATATACTGGCGTATCATGGTTGTTTTGCCTACGCCACGGGATCCTTTAATCCCTACCAGTGGTTTTTGCCATGCGATAGAGTTGATCTGCTCCCTCACAATGGTCATATCAACTTGTGATATATACAAACGGTGTTTTTTAAATAACTGCTCCATGGTGCTCTTTGCTTTTTATTGCGAAGCAAAGATAAAATCGTTTATTGGAATAACCAAATTCTGTCAAAAAAAGGTTATTGCGATAAGCGAAAATCGCATAAAATCGTTTATTGAAATAAGCGAAGTTTGGGGTGTTACATCGCTTTTATTAATTCTTTTATGAAATATAGACAATTTTGTAGTTCGTCAAACTTTGTGTATTCGTTGCTATGGTGGGCGTTATAGTAGCCACAGCTGATATTGCAAACAGGAATTTTCAAACCTCTCATCTTAAGTTCCACCACATCGGTCTTGCCACCATTAGTGGGTTGATAATGGTACTTGTCCAGTATTTCTTGTGGTATGAAATCTGCTTCGCATAGCGGAACATCTTTGCCTTGAATGATCAGGTCGCTGGCTCCTTTCCTGTCTGATTCAAGGATGTATCGGCAATCCTTGAAAAAATCCATGTTGGCGGCATGAGCGCCTCGACAACCTGAGAGATCACCCTTCTTCTCCTCTTCGACAAAGAGAACTGCTTTGAGAACGGGTAGTTCGTGCAGGAGTTTGATGGCTACCCAGATGCCGTTTTTATCGTCAGCACCAGGTCCCACTTGTTCTCCCTTCTCGTTTACTGCGATGATTACGCCACCAGCCTCTATGATGGTGCGTTGGCAAGGCGTATGGATCTCGTCTATATGGGCTGCGATGCATGGGTAATAATCTGCCTTTCCTTTGGTGATATAGAGGTTGCCGATGAAATCGACCTGAATATCCAGTTCGACGTCTGCGAGCATATCCTTGATGAGGGATCGAATCTCCACTTCATTGCCTGACTTACAGTTGGTCTTGTATAGTTGAAATAACTGTTCCATGTGTTTTAGGAAATTGATGTTTCGGGTTGAGTTGCCTGAATTTCACTGATAATGGTGTTGAGGGCTGTCTCAATGGCGGTTGTCATGTCTTGTAGTGACATGCTTGGCTTCTTCTCCTTCAATACCGCTTGTTGAGGCAGATAGGGTACATGGATGAACCCTGCCATTGCGGAGCGTTGATAGCTCTTGATACAATGGAGTGCGGTATACATCACATTGTTGCATACGTATAATCCTGCGGAGTTGGAAAGAAGAGCGGGGATGCCCATCTCCCTGATATTGCGAACGATCTCCTTGGTGGGAATGGACGCGATATAGGCATTCTCGCCATCTTCGTAAATCTTACGTTCAAAAGGTGTATCTCCGTCATTATCTGGTTTGGTCGCATCGTTGAGGTTGATGGCGAATCGTTCCACTTTAACTTCGCTGCAGCCTCCGCTTTGCCCAATGGAAAGGATGGCGTCTGGTTCAATCTCACTGATCAAATCCTCCATGATCTTTTTGGATTGGAGAAATGACACAGGGAGTATTGCCTTGTGTAGATCCACGTCTGGGCGTTGTAGTTCCAATGCCTCCACAATCAGCTGGGCGGGATTGACAGTCTCTCCGCCAAAGGGAACGAAACCAGTTAGTAATATTTTAATCTTTCCTCTTGTCTTCATATATAACAAATATCTGCGTTATTCGTCGTAATTGTCATAACCGATGCCGGGTTTTTTCAAATCGGCGTCTGTCCCAATCTCTTTGTTGCCATCAAAATATTTGTTGAAGACTTCTCCCATCACTTGTGAGATTTGAACGTGTGCTGGATTCCAGAGACATTCGCTCCAAGCGATACGCACATGGAAACTATTGACTTTCTCGCTATTTTCTATCTGTCTGTTGAACAGTTTAGGATTGCTAGTGTCGTGGTGTCTTTGTTTGTCGCATTGGATCTTATAGGTGTTGCTTAATCGTTCATTCATCTCTTGATACATCTGCTCGAACAAAGGCACATTGTGGATGGTGATGTTGGGATCGTCATATGTCTCGTCACCTCGTTTCCCTCCGTATGTGAAGTGTACTTGTGTTGGGAAGGCGGGTTCATTGGCGCCACTGGCAACTAATAGTGTAATGAGCCAATGATCTTCCTGATTGGCGAGTTGCTGAATGTCGCTTATGTATGATTGGTATGCCGGATTCTCTTTTGTCTCTTCGGATGGCATGTAAAATGATTTGTATGGTCTTAACTCTCCAAGTTCTCGACTGACATAGTTGAATCCTGCCAATTTGGCGAAATAGTAGGCGAAATGGTAGAATCCTGGATCCACCAAACTACTAGGGGATACGATGGTCACCTTGGAGCCTCGGTCTATGAAATAGCCATAATCTCTATTTAAAGGATAGTGCTCGACCGCCAATTTGTCTTCAGCTTTTTCATCAACAGTTCTAGTGCTGGCAAGGTTGACCAATCTAAAGTGGTTGGAGTTGTTGATGGCATCAAAGATATCATCCATATTCATCTTTAGACGAGCTTGGATATCTGCGATGGAGACAAATTGTGGGGTGGTTCTAAATCTTGTGAATCGATCTAGTTTCCTCTCGAATGCAAGACGGAGTCTTTCCACGTTCTCTTCGGTTTTTTTCTTCTTTTCATCCTCTTCCATCGCCTCTGTAAATCCAGCACCAATCAAACCGGCAGGTACTGCGAAGATAGCGATGCCGAGCACACCGATGACGCAGGCGATGATACGACCCATAACGGTCACTGGTGGATAATCGCCAAAGCCACCTGGGTCGCCAATGTACTGCATGAAGGCCCATAACACGGGTGTCATACCGTTGTTGTAAACATCAGGTTGTGCTTCATGCTCCGCAAAGAATAGCACGAAGGAGAGGATGACGGTTATGATGACCAGGAATTGCAAGGATACCAACAACTCCTTGCCCTTGCTGCCAATGGCTGTGGTCAAGAGTCGGAAGGACTTCATGAAGCGGAAGATACGCAAAAGCCTTGCCACACGAATCGCCTTCAGAGCCATCAATGGAAGCGGAATGAAGAAGTTGATGTAGTAGGAGTAGGTGGATACGAAGTCAATGAGACCATAGAAGGAGAGGCAATACTTCACACGTCCCCAGAATCCGCTGTACTTGGGTTCCAGTATGTCGATGGTCCAGATACGTAAGCTCACCTCGATGGTAAAGAGTATCGTGGTGATGATATCGATCACATTGAGCAGAGTGCCATACTTTTCCGCCACGCCATCGTAGGTGGAGAGGAAAATGGCGACCGTACTGATGAGGATGATGGCCCAAATGGTGTAATCCACATAGTTTTTCCAGACGACAGTGTTTGTGTTGTCGTCAAATAAGAGAGAGAGTTTTTTCTTGAAATCTTGTAGTGTCATAATTTGTCTGATTATGAAAGGACTGTTTGTATGTTACTTTGTTTTATCTCTTCTGTTCAATTCCACATCGCACCAATCATTATCCAATGATTCTACGATCACTTGGGAAGGGTTGATTGCCTCGCCACCGAAAGGCTGAAACCCAGTTAGTAATATTTTGGTTTTACTTTTTGCTGTCATTTAGATATTGAGCTTTGTATTACACGCACAATCTTCAAAAATAGGATTTGTCGATTTCTTTTGGAATTCCAATTCATTTCAAATTATTTTTTCCGGGGTGAGAGCTTTTTATTCTGTTTAATAAACGAACTACTCATTTCGGCGAGACCGTTGAAAAAATTTTTTTTTCGGAAAAGGAATGAAATGGAATTGATTTCGTGGTTTGAAATTCTGATATTTGGTTATATATAAATTATGAAATAGAATTTCGCAAAGTATAACATTTGCTGACTTTGATAAATTAAAATAACCCATAGAAAAATATGTTAATAACGAATTTGACGGGGGAGCGATACGAGTATAGTTTCGACCCTAAACTGATAGAAAAATGTTTGGATGACGAAGGTCTTTATATTCATATTCCGGAAATGGAAATGTGTTTAGATGACAAATGCCACTGGCACATCCTCCCATCTGATGGATCTCCGAGCAAGGGGAATGAGATAATGCCTTACTATTATAATACGGCACATATATACTCTCAATTCAATATTGTCAAACAAGTTCCTATATTCCTTGTCACAAAGGAACAATGTTGGAAGACTTTTCATGTCGGCTATTTTGGACACGTGGACAAGGTCACCGTTCCATTTGATGTTCTTCCTGATGATCTTCCATCTGATATTTCTGGCATCAGTGAGGACGATGAGCGTATTTATGAAAATATCGATCCATATAGAGGAGAAAGAGATGTCGAGAAAAGTATTGTGTCAAGCATTGACCTTTGGGGAATATATACGAGAGAATACCCCCAAGGTAGGCCCTATGGCATAGAGGAATCACATCCACGGATCTTCATCTGGGTGGATAAGATTTGGGAACATGTAAAGAGAGATGAACGTAAGTGCCAAGTGTTAGTAACACAAGTCATTCTGCACGAGTTGGCCCACGCAATGATGGATATAGACCTTGCCGGATCGAGAGGCGGCGGCGCAAGCAACAAATTCGGTAAAATATTTTATACTTTGAAAGAGGAGAGTCTTGCTACCGCAATGTCATTGTCTTTGATTAAACCTCATGTAAGTAATGAAGAGTGGGATTTTCTTGTTTCTGTTGTGAAGCAACAACCTTTTCAATATGCTTTAGGTCTTGATTATCTGGATGATGGACGTGTCGTGGGAAGAAGCGTAGGAGAGTGGATGCACCTGAAAGAATGTGGCAGCTGTTCTATTCAGGTGGTGAAACACTGGATAAAATATATTCTAGGCCCGCGGCCTCTTGATTGTGGTCAGTTAGAATTGCTGGACTATGGTATGTGGTGTCCCGATGATTTGTATAGATATCCTGCAACTAATGGGCATTTTTACGACTCGTTTGGTGTTGCTGTGCGAGTTATAGCGGATTACATAGCCAATCATCCTTCTATTTCTCGTGTAGATTTGCATAAGGCTTTTCCAAATGATATTAATGATTATTACGAATCAATTATTGATTACCCAAATCAAACAGAATTTCCGGGTAAAGGGAGAAGCTCTAATACGCGGTCGGTAGATAGTGATAAAATCTTTGCGTGTAAAGATGGTAAAATCGCCATTTGTGATTATTGGCATCCATGCTCGATGGAAAAGTTTATCAATAACGCAACTTCTTTGAATATTAGTATTGAGAGATTTAAGTAAATGTTTTTGAATTTCAAGGTGTAAAATCCATAAAGTTGCTTTGCTTGTAATGGTATGATGTGATTTGGAATGATTTGGAATTCTTTTTCATGAAAAAATCATTGAACTTTAACGAGGAAACGAAATGGTATGAATTTTAACTTAAAAATCGTAATACACTATGAGCAAACAAATAGGCAATGAGTATGTGAGTTGGCTACCCAATGAAAAGGACCAGAACACGATTGAGAAATGCGTAAAAGATAAAAAATCATTTATAATTTTAGGAGACAGTGATTGTGTCAAAGGTGTATTATCCGAGGTGGCCGAAAAATATGGCTATACATATAAAACTACGGGTAATATCGCAGCTTCAACTTTAGCTGATGATGGCGGGGTCTCCATACCATCGAGGTATGACCCTACGGGAGAATGGAAGGGCAAAACCTTAATTCCCGATTGGGCGGTAGAAATTGTGGATTCTCCTAAAACCCAATATCTGCTTTGCATCGATTATATTGACTATTCGAACATGAAATCATTTGAATGGCTCAAATCTGTTCTGAACCACTCCATTTGTGGTAAGAAGGTGGATAACTATATTGTTTGCGCGCATGCTCTGACAGGAAATCCATCACAAATGGATTATGAAAAGTTGTGCAGTCATTTCGACGTTGTGATAAACTGACAAAAGGAAAAATAATCAATATAATATCAATACCATGGACAATAAAAAAGTATTAGAGGGCGAAGTGGTTTGCGTCAGCGGTAAGTTTGAGAACCACACGCAGGAGGAGATGGAGTCGATGGTGACGGAAAATGGAGGAACCGTTTCCTCCTCGGTCACAAAGAAGACCACCATGTTGGTGACTGGAGATAAAGTGGGTGCTACGAAACTGAATAAGGCGAAAGAGTTGGGTATCCGCATAGTTGATCAGAGCGATTTCTTTGGAATGGTCCATCCGACAGATTCGACGGATGATGATTCTGAGGCGAATTCAGAAAACGAGAAACACTATTATCAGTTAGTCGTTTCTTGCAGAGCAACGGTGGTGTGTGGATATACATTGGCGGATAATTGGAACAAAGATCTCGAAGCGTGTGATGGAGATTACGAAGAACTTTTTGGAAAATATTATAATAACAGAGAAACCGCCGATTTGCGTGAAATATTTCTTAGTGATGACGACTTCCTTTTGGAGGTGTGGGATGAAGATGGAAATGATGTAACCCAGATAGAAGACTTTGATGATATAAAAATGGTTGATACTGGGGGGAAGACATCTTTGCTGTATAAAGATTGTACATACCTCCTTGGGTATTCTACGCAGGAGGATTTTAGTTGTAGCTTATCATTGGAAACCGACGGCCAGTTTGATCCCCAAAAACTCTATTTTGATAAAAAATCCACAGATTTAGGTTTAGATGAAGAATTCCACATAGATGATCTTCGCTATAAGGGTGGCGATCTGGAACTTGAAGAAGAACTCTCGGGAGAAGAATATTTTTCGGATTTGTATATTGCCGAGTTCGACAAGAAAAATGGATGGAAGAGGACTGCCACTGGAGATTATGATTATCAGGAGACTCAATCGCAGCCATTTAAGGGAGAGGTGGTCTGTGTCAGCGGTAAATTCGGAGAGTTCGAGCAAAAAGATGTAGAGGCTATGGTTGAAAAGAATGGCGCTACCATTTCATCGTCTGTGACGAAGAAGACTACCCTGCTAATTATTGGAGAAAAGGTTAGTGCTGCCAAATTGACCAAAGCGAGCGAGTTGGGCGTCCGGATTATGCAGGAGGCGGAGTTCTATAAAACGGTCAATATGCTCAAACCGTGCAAACTTGAATACAGTTCACAACACAAAAATTTGGTCGATTTCGAAATCCCCATGGGCGTTACGATCATAGGGAGGGCTGCTTTTATAAAATGCACCAATCTGAGAAGCGTCAAGATTCCTGATTCTGTGACGAAGATAGAAGATTATGCCTTCTATCATTGTACAGGCCTGACGAGCATCGAGATCCCAGATTCTGTGAAGGAGATAGGGTATGGGGCCTTCGAAGGATGTACAGGCCTGACGAGCGTCGAGATTCCTAATTCTGTGAAGAAGATAGCTGGATGGCTCCACGAAGGATCCTTCTGTGGATGTACTGGCTTGAAGAGCGTCGTTATCCCCGCATCGGTGACGGAGATAGAAGACGGTGCCTTCTCTGGATGCGCTGGGTTGAGCTTTTTCGTTGATGAAGGTAATCCATCGTATACGTCGTTGAATGGACTCTTATTGACGAAGGATAAGAAAGTTTTGTTGCTAGGGGCTGTCTGTGGAAATGTCGTTGTCCCCTCCTCTGTGGAGAAGATCGGCGAGTATGCCTTCTATGGATGTACAGGCCTGACGAGCGTCGAGATACCCTCATCTGTGAAGGTGATAGGTGGCGGGGTCAACGGAGGATCCTTCTCTGGATGTACAGGCCTGACGAGCGTTGTTATTCCCTCCTCTGTGGAGAAGATCGGCGAGAAGACCTTCTCTGGATGTACAGGCCTGACGAGCGTCGAGATACCCTCATCTGTGAAGTTGATAGGGGAGAATGCCTTCGAAAGATGTACAGGCCTGACGAGTGTCGAGATTCCTAATTCTGTGAAGAAGATCGGCGAGTATGCCTTCTATGGATGTACAGGTCTGACGAGCGTCGAGATTCTCGCATCTGTGAAGGAGATAGGGTATGGGGCCTTCTATGGATGTACAGGCCTGACGAGCGTCGAGATTCCTAATTCTGTGA
>JAKSKV010000058.1 GCA_024401555.1 Paludibacteraceae bacterium | reverse complement strand
GTCAATATGAACAGCGTGTAGAAATTCAAACATTTTTTCATGAATCATTTACCAATTAATTCTTTTGTTCATCAACACCCTTTGCGAAGCTTTGTCGCCTTGTGCGGCTGCCTTTTTGTACCAGGCGATCGCCTCCTTATTGTCTCGTTCCGTGCCGTAGCCATTGTCGTAGCAGACCGCAAGGTTGTGTTGTGCGTCCACGTGTCCGTTTTCGGCCGCCTTCTTGAACCAGATGAAAGCTTGAGCGTAATTTTGTTCTATGCCATTCCCTTTGTAGTAGCAGATGCCCAGTTTGTATTGGGATTGCACCTCGCCCTGCTCTGCGGCCTTGCCGTACCACTTTACCACTTCGCTTTGGTTGACCGCGACGCCTAACCCATGCTCATAACTGTAAGCGATGAAGAATTGAGCCATCACGTCCCCTTGCTCAGCCGCTTTTCGGAACCAGTTGGCTGCTTGGGTGAGATTCTTCTCAATGCCGTACCCGTTGAAGTAACAGAATCCGAGATTATATTGTGCGGTGATATGACCTTGTTCAGCCGCCTTGCTGTACCAGTTGACCGCTGTGGAGAGATCCTTCTCCACGCCCCATCCATTGTAGTGGAAGTTGCCGAGGTTGCATTGCGCCGCAGCGTAATCCTGCGCCGCCGCCCTCTTATACCAAAATGCCGCTTCGGAGTGGTTTTTGACAAGTCCCTCGCCACGCTCGTAGCAATATCCTAAATTGTATTGCGCTTCCGCATTCCCTTGTTCCGCGGATTGGCGGTATAGCGAGATGGCCTCGTTCGTGTTTTGCGCCACACCGATTCCCTTTTTGAAACAGTTGCCCAACTTGCATTGTGCGGCGGCATCTCCTTGTTCGGCCGCCTTTTGGACCCAATTGAAAGCCTCCTCAAGGTTTTTTGCCACGCCAATTCCTTGCTCATAGCAATTCGCTGTCTTGCATTGTGCCTCCAGACAGCCCCTCTCTGCGGATTCCTTGTAACGTTTGAAGGCCTCTTCTGCGCTCTTCTCGACACCGATTCCCTGTTCGTAGCAGATGCCTAAAAGATTGTTCGCTTGTGGATTTTGTTGCTCCGCTGCCTTGGTCAGCCAATAAATGGCTAAGCGTGGATTCTCGTCCGCGCCGATTCCCTTCATATAGCATTCTCCTAACTCGCACTGTGACTTGGCGTTCCCCCTGTCAGCGCCCCCTCTGTACCAAGTGATGGCCTCCTCTATGTTCTTGACGGTACCGTAACCTATCTTGTGGCAGTTGCCCAATTGGTAATAAGCCTCCGCATAGCCTTGCTCTGCCGCTTTCTTGAACCATTGGATGGCTGCTTTGGGGCTTTTCTCCACCCCTTTACCTAATAATAGCAGGTTAGCATATTGGCACTGTGCCTCTCTTAGTCCCAAATCGGCCGCTGATCTGAATTTTACGGCAGCGGTGTCGAAAGCATCGTTGCGATATGCGTCTTCTCCTGCTTGATAGGTCTCGAATCTGTTCCGGGCGCACCGTATGCAGGTGAGTAGGGTGGTGTCACCGCACTTCACGCATGAATGATTTGCTGTGGTTTCTCCGCAATGGGGACACCCTGTTTTGAGTGTGTCTGAACATGTGGAGCAGAACTGATAGATGGTCGTGTCTTGGACTGATAGTGTGTCTGGTGTTTCCAAGGCACTTCCGCAAATATAGTTGACGCTACATATTAACAATAATACTATGCGTCTTACGTATGAACCGTCGTTCATAATGGTAATAGATTAATAATGTGTTAATAACGGTTGCAAATATATAAAAAATGAGGGATAAAACATATCCCTCAAACTTTTAGCCTTTGATTTCTATCTTTGTTTCAAAGTCATTTACGGTATAATCCGGCGATATGCCACCAATTCGATAGTGGTCCGATGTCGTCTCGCAATAGACATATTTACTGCCGTTGTATTCGATGGTGACATCCTCCACCTCCTTTTTGTTTTGTAGGAAAGCCTTCCATCTCTGGTCGTATTCTACGCAGATGGCCGCATGACCTAGTTTGTAGGATAGCAGGTAAAGCACATTGTAGCCCATTAGGTGGAATAGTGTGACGGCTAGGAATGACTTGCAGTCACAGTCTCCGTGACGATCATATAGGGTCTCGTCAGGGAAGCGGATGTATTCTTTCGGATGTTGTATCTCAGGACAATCCTCATCGTAGCTATATTTGACATTGGGTTCTTGCACGAAGTCCAATACGAACTGCAGTTTGTCTAGTTCGCCCACATTGTTTTTGCTACACTCTCGGTTGATGTACTTGACAATTTCCGCACAATGCAACAGCATCCAAGGATTGCTCAGCATGTGGAAATACATTTTGCGCAAATTGCTTTCTGTACCATTGTTGTTGGGGATAGCGAAAGGATTGGACATTCGTTGCTCCTCTATCTCCTTTTTGTCGAATTTGAGGGGTAGGTGTCCTTTCAATTGTGTCTTTCTGGCAGAATCCAATTTCCAACTATAGGTGATCTTCACGGCGTCTTTGCCATAGTCTCCGTAGCGTAAAATACCGGATACCCTCTTCTCCTTCTCTTTACGGGAAAGTAGTTTGTAGAGCAGAAAGATGATCAGTATGGTTTGGATGGTTAATAGGATTTCCATAATTGGTTTCGTGTGAAAATGAAAGGCCATTCGATGGGGAATGGCCTTTCAGGAATTTTAGAAGTTCAATTAGAATGCCTCTACGATTGGCATGAAAGTGTCAGCCTTCAAAGCTGCACCACCGATCAAACCACCGTCGATATCCTTTTGTGCGAACAACTCAGGAGCGTTGCTTCCCTTGCAAGAACCACCGTAAAGGATAGAAGTGTTGTCAGCTACAGTAGCGTTGTACTTAGCAGCGATAGAAGCACGGATGAAAGCGTGTACCTCTTGAGCTTGCTCGCTAGATGCAGTCAAACCTGTTCCGATAGCCCAAACTGGCTCGTATGCGATAACGCACTTGCCGAAATCCTCAGCTGAAAGTGTGTAGATAGCAGCCATTTGACCCTCGATAACTGACTTGAAGGTGTTAGACTCACGCTCCTCTTTAACCTCACCTACGCAGAAGATAGGAGTCAAACCGTTAGCGATAGCCAAGTTCAACTTCTTGATCAAAAGCGCGTTGTCCTCGCCGTGGTATTGACGACGCTCAGAGTGGCCCAAGATAACATACTTTGCGCCAGTTGAAGCAACCATGCTTGCAGAAACCTCACCTGTGTAAGCACCCTTATCGTTTGCTGAGCAATCCTCTGCACCAACACCGATGATAGAACCCTTAACAGCCTCAGCAACAGCAGCAACAGAGATGTATGGAGTACATACAACAACGTCGCAATTTACCTTCTTACCTGCCAAAGCATTCTTCAAATCAGTTGCCAAAGCAACACCCTCTTGGAGACTGGTGTTCATCTTCCAGTTTCCTGCTACGATTTTCTTTCTCATTGTAATGAAATATTAAAAATATGATACTGTTTAAAATTAGTCTTTCTTGTTCTTGCCCATCACCTTGGAGATGATCCAATCGATGGCGAATACCAGTGCCAAAGTCGCCAAAAAGGCGAGCAATGATTTGAATACCACCTTCCATTCGTTGGCCTTCTGTACTTGTCCTCTGACCGTATTTTCCAACGGTTCAGTGAAGGTAGGCATGTTTTTGTTGCTCCACTTGTTGATGACTACACCATCCTTGATAAGCACCAAACCTGGGTTGGAACGGACAATGGTCTTCAAGGTGATTTCGTCGCTGTTGACGAATGGGTAGCCATCGCCGTCTTTGCCCCATTCCATCTCATTTTGGAATTCTCTCATCTCTTCGGTCTCCAAGCCAGTGGCGGTCATGCAGTAGAACCCGTAACCGTTCTGCTTGGCGAAATCATAGATGTTGTTGATTTCGTTCTTCTTGTTGGTGGCGGCTTTCTCTACGCGGTAGCAGACCATTAGGAAGGAGTATCCTTCGTTTTGAAGCACTTCTTCGGTAATGTCACCCATGTCTGGATGTTCCATGGAGAAGTCGTGGATAGGTGGCTCATAACCCTTCTTGATCAACTTATTCTTGGAATCGACGAATGTCCATGAGTTGTCGTCTTTTGGATAGTTCTCCAAAGTGAACTCCTTTTGTACGCCATCTTTCTCATAGACAAGAAGTGTCTCGAATTCATCCTCCTCAGCACCTTCTGGCACCTCCATGGATTGTATGATGTTGGTGCCGTTCTTGTAAGGGCGGAAGTCGATAACCGGCAAGTTAAGTAGGCAGTAGATCGACAAAAGGACGGAGAATGTTCCCGCACAGATGGCGATCAACCAGTCGGTACGTTCGGTAAAGAGTTTAGGACTGTGTTTGCGCCAAATGAAAATGAGTATTGCCAAAGTGGACAATACGATGTTCTTCCAGAAGGTTTGCCAGTTTGAGATCACCAAAGCGTCTCCGAAACAGCCGCAGTCTGAAACAGGGTCGGCGATCGCGATCCAGAGTGTGAGCGGTGTCATGAAGCCCATCATGAGCAATGATAGGATGGAGGTGGATTTGATGTTGGTACCTAATAGAAGGCAGACGCCTAGAGTGAACTCGAACGTCGCCAACGCAATACCCATCACCAATGCGATAGGGGCGAAGAAATCAAGCCCCATGGCTGATAAGTAGTCTTGTATTTTATAGGTGGAACCGAGTGGATCCACCAATTTAGCGAAACCGGAAAACACAAATACCAAACCGAGCAGTATTCGTGACACAACAACTATTATTCTTTTAATTGAATCGTTCATTTTATTAATCTCCTTCAATGATATGATGATACGGTTCTTAATCCTTGAAATCTATTTTTATTAATCCGAATAGCGCGTAATTTACCATATCCATGTAATTGGCATCAACGCCTTCGGAGATCAATGTCTTATTTTGGTTGTCCTCGATCTGCTTGGTTCTGTAAAGCTTCATGAGAATGAGGTCCGTATAGGAGGTGGTGCGCATGGAACGCCATGCCTCGTCGTAGTCGTGGTTCTTCGCCAACATCAAATCCACGGTCTTCTTCATGTGGATGTCGTACAGTTCAATCGCCTCTGCGGGAGTGATGTCCGAACTATCCGCATAGCCTTTCTCCAATTGGATTAACCCCATGATGCCATAGTTGACGATGGCAATCAATTCGGCTCGGATACCCTCGTTGATCTTCGCCTCGCCCGTCACCTCCAAGGTGCGGATGCGGTTGGCCTTGATGAAGATTTGGTCGGTGATGGATTCCGGACGCATGATGCGCCAAGCGGCCCCATAATCCTTTAGCTTTTTGCTGTAAATATCCTTGCACACGCTGATGACAGCGTCGAATTGTTCTTTTGTATTCATTACCTTCGGTTTTGTCCGGTTATTGGTTGAACATATCTTTGTTGTAGAACGCCAGAACCTCTTGGATGGCGTTGTAGGCTAACCTTGCCGGAGAGTTCTCGTTGATATCCATCGCCGCTTGGTACTCATTGAGGGCGCCCTCCCAATCTTCCCTTTTTCTGAACAGGTTCCCCATCAAAAAATGGGCCTGTTCGTTTTCTGGGTGTTCGGAAAGAAAACTTTTTAATGACTCTTCCGCTTGGGCGAATTCCTCTTGCGCGATGAGTTGCTTGATGTCGTCTATCCCGATCATTTAACGGTCTTGATTCTGTAACGGCATCTGATCTTACCATTGACCATGCTGGTGAGCTTGCCGCGGTTCATTTGACGTCTGATAGGGGAGATGTGGTCAACGAAAACCTTTCCCTCCAAGTGGTCGTACTCATGTTGGATCACTCTTGCCTTGTAGTTCTCGTACACTTCGTCGTGTGGCTCCATCTTTTCGTCAAGATATTGGATGCGAATCTTAGATGGCCTCTTCACGCTCTCGCTGATGCCTGGCAAACTGAGGCAACCCTCGTCGCAAGACTCCATTTGGTCGCCGTATTCGACAATCTGCGGATTGATGAACACCTTCTTGAATCCTTTGAATTGGGGATCGTCTTCCGCCAAGACTTCAAGGTCGATGACGAACATACGGATGGATAGTCCGATTTGAGGCGCTGCCAATCCAATGCCTTCCGCATTGTACATGGTGGCGAACATGTCGTCGATCAATTGATTCAAGTTGGGGTAATTGGCATCGATGTTTTGCGTTTGTTCCCTAAGTACAGGGCAACCGTAAACAACTATAGGATATATCATCTTCTTAATGTTTTAATTCTGTTTTACATCGTCATCCTTTTACTCTCCATGTAGGATTGAAGGATGATCGTGGCGCTGATCTCGTCCACCAAGGCTTTGTCTTGACGCTCCTTTTTCTTTAATCCACCGTCCAACATCGCTTTGTGGGCCAATACGGAGGTGAATCGCTCGTCGTACATGACGATAGGCATTTGAGGCAAACGTTTTTTTAGCGCGTTGACGAATGGGGTGATATATTTCATAGATTCGGATGGCTCGTTCCTAACGGTTTTAGGTTGCCCTACCACGATGAGTTCCACACTCTCTTTTTTCGTGTAATCCTCGATGAATTTGAGTATGTCATTGGAGGGAACGGTACATAGTCCGTTCGCAATGATCTGGCAGGGGTCGGTCACTGCGACGCCGACTCTCTTCCTTCCGTAATCTATGGCCATAATTCTACCCATTTCACCGCGAATTTACGAAAAAAGTCGTAAATAACAGCCATTGATTATAAATCATTTATCATTTTACCTCGCGTGGTGTATGACCGAAGAAATCTTTGAACTTTCTGGTGAAGTAGGCTGGATCCGTAAAACCACACTCATAGGCTATTTCGTTGATTTGCAAGCCTTCATCGTTCTCTTTTAGCATAGACATCGCCGCGTTCAGACGATATTCCACCAGAATCTCGATTGGCGTTTTCCCTGTGATGGATTTTATTTTTCTGGCCAAAGTGGATTGGCTGACATTCATGGATTCCGCTAAAGTCTCGATAGAGAAGTCACTATCTTTGTAATTTTTAGAGATCTCTTCCACCATTTTCTGCAAGAAAGGATTCATCCGCTCCTCCTTCTTTTCGGTCATTTCTTCCGTAGGCACGGATGCCGACTCGTTGATGGCCGAAGGGTGGCTGATGTTTTGTTGCAACAGTCTCAATTGTTGCTTTCTCCTGTTGGTCAAGATGTTGTTAACCTTGATTAGCAACTCATTGGAGCTGAACGGTTTAGGGATGTAATCGACCGCTCCGGACAAGAGTCCCATCAAACGGTCCGATTCATCTGTTTTGGCGGAAAGGAAGAGAAGTGGTACACCATAGGTTTGATCCATTGTGGCCATCTTCCTGCTCATGTCAATACCGTTCATGATAGGCATTTCCACGTCGCTGAGGATGATGTCGAAGTCGTTTTGCTCTGCCAACTGGATCGCCTCCGCTCCATTCTCCGCGGTGATGACTGTCATGAATCGCTCCAATGTGTGCTGTATGTTTTGTCTGATGAGCGGATCGTCTTCCACGACCAATGCCGTGTTGCCAGCCAACAACTCCTTGTCCACCAAGTGATCACTCTCTTGTGGTTGGGTGGCTGCGCTGCTCTCTTCTGCGATCTTCTCTGAAATCGGTACTGCGATGGTGATGGCGGTTCCTTCTCCCTCAGCACTTTGTATCGCCATGGTGCCGCCTATTCGGTTGACATATTCAAGGCATAGGCCTAATCCCAAGCCGGAACCCTTCTCTTGGCTGGTTCCGAGGGTGCTGTCCACGTGGCCATTGTTCATCAATTGATCGATTTTCTCTTGGCTCATGCCGACTCCGCTGTCCGATACACGGACCTTAATTGAATCCGACTCTTGCCAAGCTTTGATTGCTATTTTGCCTCCCTCTGGAGTGAATTTCACCGCATTGTTGATGAGGTTTCGGATGATTGTGCTGAACATTCTGGAATCTGTGCGTGCGCAATTCTTAAGGTCCAAATCGTAGGATAAGGTCTGCTTCTTGCCTTGAACTAAGCCACCCAATAGAGCGCTGATGTTCTCCAAAGCGTTCTTGATATTGACATCGGTGATTTTACATTCGATATCCTCCTTCTTCGCTTTGGCCCATTCCAAAAGTCTAACCATTTCGTCTTGAAGCGTTTGCGCCGAGGCGTGGACGTCCACAAGGGCCTTCCTCTTTTCGTTTTCATCGCCAACATTTTTGTTGACAAGCGTTTCAAGTGTGCCGACGATGGCGAACATCGGATTCTTGAGGTCGTGGGCGACGACGGATATCAAGCGATCCTTGTCTTGAAGCGCATGCTGCAGCTCCGTGTTTTTCACGTCCAATTCGTGGGTACGCTCCGCCACCTTCTGTTGAAGGATGATTTGCTCTCTCTTCAGATTCCGGATCTTGAAGTAGGCGATGGCGCCGACCAACAATGCCAAAAGGATGATGCTGATGGTTTTGAACCACCAAGTTTGCCACCATGGAGGCAAAACCGTGATCTTCACCTCTCTCGTTTCCGCATCATCGTGTGAGCCTGAAATGTAAGAGCGAACCTGAAGCGTGTATTCTCCGGAAGGTATATAGGTGAATTTAATTTTTCGATTCTCATCTACCTCGGTCCATTTGTCGGATAACCCCTCAAGCCTATATTCCGTGGTGATCTCTTTAGGGAAGAAATTAACCAAATCCACATTGAAACAGATTTCTGTTTGGTTGTGTTTCAAGGAGATGCGTTCGATGGAACCATCTTTGCGGGTAATGTTGTCCACCTCACACTTTCGGTAAGGCATGCCATTGATGGTGTTGCAGTTGATGCCGAAGTGGTGGGTGATGATGCCTTCCTCCTTTTGGTTTGGTGTCAGTACCAAGAATCCATCTTTGGTGCCGAAAAGGATTCTGCCATCTTTAAGGATGTAGGAGCCGTGTGCGCGGAAACGTCCTGTTCCGTTCGCTCTGAAGTCGTATAAGAATCGAGAAAACTCCTTTTTCCCGTAATCTATACGATAAATACCTTTGCTGCCGCTGACGATGATTTCCTCGTTGGAAAGTATTTCAATGGAGCTGTAGTTGTCCTTGGGCATGAAGTCCAATGTGTCGCAGCGGTTGCCATCCTCCGAGAATCGAAGCAAGAATTGGTCGCAGCAGACGAAAAGATTACCTTCTTTGTCGCACTTTGCGTCGTTCATGCTGATAGGGTCGTGTGATTTTTGCTTGGAGATATCCGCAATTAACGGGCGCTTCTCCTCTCCGTTGATCCGCCAGATGGAGCGGGTGGTGAATACCCATCGGGTATTGTTGGTACCTTCGGTGGTTCCATATGCCCACATGTCATATTCATCTCCTCCGAAAGGGAGCGAGCACTTTTCCCAATGCCCATTGGTGCGTTTGACATAGAGTCCATCGCCTCCGGTACATACCCAAATCTCCCCGTTCTTCATGTTCTTCACAGAGAAGAAGCAGTTCAGTGTTGATTTTAACTCCTCGAATTTCTCTTGTCTGAAAGTTCCGTTCTTGGGATTATATACCTGAATACCGCCTCCCCAGGTGGCGATCCAAATGTAACCATCCTTGTCTTGTGACAGACATAAAGCGTTGTTGTTGTTCTCTTGCCCGCGTATCGGTTCGTATGATTTGAGATCGTTGCTGTGTTTGGTTATTCCCTTGCCGTCTGACGATATGTAGATGGTGCCATCCTCGGATTCCGTGAAGTCGGTACACATTTTGTTGGGGAATGGGATGTCTTGTGATAGGGAAATGAAAGCGCCTTTATTCCTTTTCAGTCTCCAAACTCCAGAGTTTTGCGTGGCGATCCATAGGTCACCATCTTTCGACTCGATGATGCCATACAATTTTGTGATTGCGTCCTGGTCGGCTCCAGTAGGGGTGACACTTACGAAATTGGCCTCTTCTGTCAATGTCTCGTCCGTGTACCAAAGTCCGGCTCCATCGGTGGTAAACCAGATCTTTCCCGCTTTATCCTTTAGTATGGATGTGATGTTGGAGAAAGGAAGTTTGATCTTATGCGGTTCGCTTACTTTACCATTGGCATCCAGCGTGTATTCGATGACCATATTGGAGAAGCAGGTGATAAGTATCTTGTTCGGTTCAAGCGCCACGATTTTGCTGGCGTACATATCTCCGAGGTTGAGGTGTTCATTTCGAATGATCTTGCCCTCTTCGGATATGATTGTTAGCGTGTTATATGTCGCCACCCAATATCTGTTGAAATCATCCTTGTAAAGGGAAAAAATGAATTGGTCTTTGGTTAAATCGTATAGTGTGTTCTCCTTGACGAAACGCTCTTCCTTGGGGTTATATACATAGATACCTCCCGAAGTCCACATATAAGTGTTGTCTTGTTTGCTAGTAAAGAATCCGGATACTTGTTTATAGTATGTTTCTTCAAAATCAGTTGGCGCAATGTTTTTGAAATTGTCGTTCTGGACATCATACATCAGTGCTACACCTAGGTGACTACCGATGATGACCGATCCATCTTTCCTTACCCCAGAACAGAAGAAATCGTTGCGGAGAATGGAAGGGTAGTCCGATTTTTCGAAACGTTTAAACACGCTTCCGTCGAAAACGGATAGTCCGAAGTCTGTGCAGGCCCAGATGTGCCCCATCGAGTCCTCTGAAATGTTGTGGACCATGTTGGAACTCAATCCTTCGCTGATTGTGAAATGCTCCATTTGCTCCATTCTGTGCGATGTGGAGGCGTATGTCGGGAACGTAAGCGAGTATAGACAAACTGCAATGAATAAGAATATCTTAGCTTGATAATTTGTCAATGTCATAGCGATGTGTTTTTCAGTTAATGTTACAAATATAACTCTTTTCGGTGAGATGTGTCCCATTTATTTTTTTATTTCCCACTTTCGTCGGTGATAATGG
The DNA here is from genome assembly GCA_024401555.1 of Paludibacteraceae bacterium. GTDB lineage: Bacteria > Bacteroidota > Bacteroidia > Bacteroidales > Paludibacteraceae > UBA1181. The sequence continues at coordinate 2,388 of JAKSKV010000058.1, read as the reverse complement.
TGGTTTGGTCGAAAAATAGTAGGGTTTGCGTTAAAACAGGAGAGGAAGGTATTGCATTATGAATTTTTATGCGTAATTTAGCAATGTTAGGTTATAGGGTTGTACTCGATAAAGGAATAGTGTCATTAAATTGTTTAGTATGAAGAGCAGATTGTTATTAATGGGCATTTTCGCCGTGTTCTTTCTGGCGGGATGTAAGGAAGAACAGAAGGTCATACCGAATTCTATGGGGTTGAAGGGAAATGTGAAATCTCTCCACTCTCAGACATTTGACGCGAGCGTTGTCTTTGACAATGTAATGGAAGAGAGAATATGGAATGAATTCTATAAGTTCAATCGTAGCGGTTGTTTGACCGAACAATGCTCTTACGATATCGACAATCGACTCTCAAACAGAAGAGTACACAAGTATGAAGGTGGAAATTGCGTGAGGGAGACCTCCTATAATGGCGAGGGTGACATTTCAGGTGAGAACATAAAGAAATACGATCCAAGCGGCAATAAGACCGAAGAGGTTCGTCGTGACGAGAATGGCAATGTCTCTGGTCGTTTCGAGTACGAGTACGATAAAGCGGGTAGGGTAACTGAATACAAACTCATGGATGGGGATGGCACGGTGGATTTTAGAACAGTGTACACCTATGATGAGAATGGCAATGTCACCAGCGAGACCAACTTTAAAGGAAACGGAGAAGAGCTCTCCAGAAATGAGACAGTTTATAATGCCAAAGGCTTGATTCAAGAGACTGCGGACTATACAAAAGGTGTCTTGTCCAGTAAGGTGATGTATGAGTATGATGAGCGAGGACTGCTCTTGTCAACATTGACAGTGCCTTCTGGTGCGGAGTTTGTCGCTGAGGCAAAGTGCGTGTATGAATACGATGACCATGACAATTGGATAACAGAGACCATTTACGATGTGAAGAAGAACCAAGTTCGATTTATTACAAGAAGAGAGATCTCCTATTATTGATTAAGGGATTTGGATATAGAAGGCTACAGTCATTTGATTGTGGCCTTTTTTTATGAGACAAAGAGATAGAACGTTGTTGTAAAAAGGAAGGGCTGCCCTCGTAGGAAGGCAGCCCTTGTATTTGTTTGATTGGGGTGTTACAATTGTTCGTAAGGTAATTCGAATGCTTTGTTGGCTTCTGAAATACCTGCTCCAGTCGCACCCTTCTTCAGCCAACGGGAACGTTGCTCGGAAGTACCGTGGTTGAAGGTCTCTGGCACTGCGTAACCTTGCGCTTGCTTTTGGAGGTAGTCGTCACCGATTCTTGCTGCGATGGCAAGACCTTCATCTATATCGCCCGCCTCCAAAGAGTTAAACATTTTGTTGTCTTGAAACGCCCAAACACCAGCCAAGAAATCTGCTTGCAATTCCAAGCGGACGCTGATTTGGTTGGATTGAGTCTTAGAAGATCTGCTCATTTGTTGATGAGCTTGTCCTAAGATACCTAATTCGTTTTGAACGTGGTGACCAACTTCGTGGGCGATGACATAAGCGTAAGCGAAGTCACCTGCGGTTCCGAATTGCGCCTTCATGGTTGTGAAGAACTCCAAGTCGATGTATACGGTTTGGTCGCCGGAACAGTAGAATGGTCCTGTTGAAGAACTTGCGCTTCCGCAAGCGGAGTTGACAGCTCCGTGGAACATCACCAATTTAGGAGCGTGGTAAGTCTTTCCCATTTTCTGGAATTGATCGGTCCATACATCCTCTGTACCTGCAAGGATTTGACTGGTAAATTTAGCCAATTCCTCCTCTTGTGCGGTTGGAGTGTACGATTGTGTAGTGGTGGTTCCTGATGAAGTCGCTGCCTGGAATCCTGCGTTGATTGCTTGTCCTAGGTTTCCTCCTGATGTGAAGTAAGTGATAGCTGCGATCAAAAGAACGCCGCCGATACCCATTCCTGCCTTAGCGCCGCCAGATCTTCTGCGGTCGTCTACGTTTGTACTTTCTCTTCTTCCTCCTAATTTCATAACATTTAGTTTTAAAAGTTTTCGCAAAGTTAGCGAAATATTCTTGATTTGTGAAAAGGAAAGAGGTATAAATGAATCTTATATAATAAGGTATATGCGTGGAATGACTCTTGGGTGTAGAGGCTATGCATTGTGTAGAAGAGCATTGGAAAGATGGTGGAAAATGATTCGCTGGATTTTAAATGTTTGATAATTAAGTGTATGGATATTTTTATAGAAAAAACACGTAAAATGTTTTGGAGGGGAATGAAAAATGACATACCTTTGCATCCGCAATCGAGAAACAAAGTATTACAAGCGTGTAAGACAAATTTGATTTAGAGAGTGATCGTGGTAACGAAAATCATCTACTGAAAATTTCTCGAAAAAACTTTAAAAAAGTTTGGCGGTTTAAGAAAAAGGTTGTAC
>JAKSKV010000057.1 GCA_024401555.1 Paludibacteraceae bacterium | reverse complement strand
GATAAGTCTCTTAAGTCTATCATATTTTTCATCAGACAATTTTGTCGATACAATTGGTTTTAAAGTCCTATGATTTCTTGTATGTTAAATCGGAATCATACATTTACGTAATGACTATTTAACTCTATAAGGCGTCCATTCCTTTAATTCTTCACCTTCAAGTGGAATTACATCATAAACAGAAATAACACCTCTTTTTGACACACCCTGTTTATGATTATCAATTGCTATTTTAATTGGAACACATAACTCAGTCCATCTGTTTTGATCTCCACCCCATCCGAAATCAATATGAACTTCTGTTTTCCCATTTTTTTTCCTAATACCATCAATGACGACAGCATGATCTGTACCTTCTAAATTGTCAACAACTGCAAATAGAGGTATATTATCCATTAACCTTTCCCTGATAATAGTCTCAACAGATGTTTTTCTTTTATCATTTATATTATACTTTATAATGCTTATAGGTGTATGTTCACAAATAGAAAAAAGCTGTTTACTTATAACTTCTTCGTTTCTCCATCCATGTTCAATTGCAAATGCGATGTTTTCCAAAAAATTGTACAATTCAACGTTTTTTATAGAGTCTCTTTTATAAGAAATCACTTGAGCAGAATCCATGTCAATACTTGGCAACGAACTTATATACACAGGCAAATTGTCAATATCAGTATGATTAGAATCAAAATCTCTATAATATTTACGGACTTTCGTTACGTATTTACGCGACCCATAAACGTTTAAATTCAAATGTTTTAGAATCTGTCCCCATGCGACACATTCACATAAACCACGTTTATTACTATTCTTTCCATATTTCTCTTTTGAGTAAAAGTAATCCAATGGTTGATCCCAACATGTCTTTAAAATTGGTCCAACAACATCCGAGACATTAGAAGAAATTTTTCCACTTATATATGTATAATCTATATTGTGCTTTTTTGCATATTTCTCCGCCTTAGAACCTTTTTCTACAACCATTAGGACATCAAGAGGAATAAAATTGGCACCAAGACAAGTTACAGAAGAAGGGATTTCAATCGTTTTTAACGAAATACAACCTTCAAACGCCCTATCCAAAATAGATATGCATCCATCAGGAATAACAATGTTTTCTATATTATGACATTTATAAAAGGATTGTATTCCTATACTTTTCAGAGAATTTGAGAAAACCACTGTTTTTATATCATTACGTTCCTGAAAAGTGCAACTGGCTACTTCTTGTATACATGATATATTTAGTGTTGAATCTATAACATTTTGGGAGTCGGCAGAAATGCCGACACCACAAAATATTAACAAGAATGAGATATTCTGAATTATTTCTTTCATTTTGTTTGCTCTTTAACTGGAACTAGAGACCAATCATCTCTTGTCATGGCTCCTCGAAGCAAAAAGAGAATTTGTTTTGCAGCGCCTGGTTTATAAGAAAAGTTTTGCCTACTCTTCGTATTCCGTAAACAACCACGAATTCGGATTGTGGTGATGTATAGCAAGATTAAATTATTTGAATCTCTTTTTTTCTTCCTATAAGTGTTTTCATAAGTTGCTGTATTATAATGCAAAAATAAAAATAAAATATTGTATCTTGCCAAATCTATGGTAAAAAGTGTAGATTTGGCAAGATATACGGAATTATGCTCTGCCAAATCTATGGTAAAAAGTGTAGATTTGGCAAGGTATGAGTTGAGGCTACAAAAAAAGCGCGGACATTTGCCCGCGCTTTCCGCTTTATGGATTGTAACGAATTACTTTACATTACCTACCTTGATGAGGTACTCTGCGATTTGAACAGCGTTCAAAGCGGCACCCTTCTTGATTTGGTCGCCAACGATCCAGAATGTCAAACCATTCTCGTTAGCCAAATCCTTGCGTACACGACCTACATAAACATCGTCCTTGCCAGCCAAGAAGAGTGGCATAGGATACTTCTTGTTCTCTGGCTCATCCATCAATTGAAGACCTTCTCCCTTAGCGAATGCGGCACGAGCCTCCTCTACGCTGATAGGCTTCTCGGTCTCGATCCAGATAGACTCGGAGTGTGAACGAAGAGAAGGTACACGAACGCACATTGCTGAACAATTCACGTCGCTGTGCATGATCTTCTTGGTCTCGTTGAACATCTTCATCTCCTCTTTGGTGTATCCGTTGTCGGTGAATACGTCGATTTGAGGAATTACGTTGTAAGCCAATTGGTATGCGAACTTGTTCACAGTCGCAGGCTTGCCATCCAACACCTCTCTGTATTGTTGCTCCAACTCAGCCATGGCAGCTGCACCTGCGCCGCTGGCAGCTTGGTAGCTGGAAACGTGGATACGCTTGATGTGGCTGATTTGCTCCAATGGTTGCAAAGCCACTACCATCATAATGGTGGTACAGTTAGGGTTGGCGATGATGCCGCGTGGGCGGTTCAAAGCGTCAGCCGCATTGCACTCAGGCACAACCAAAGGTACATCGTTGTCCATACGGAATGCGCTTGAGTTATCGATCATAACGGCACCGAATTTAGTGATGTCCGCTGCAAATTCCTTAGAAATGCCTGCTCCAGCAGAGGTGAAAGCGATGTCAACGCCCTTGAAATCGTCGTTGTGCTTCAACTCCTTGACGGTGTATTTCTTACCCTTGAACTCGTATGTGGTTCCTGCACTTCTTGCTGATCCGAAAAGTACTAAGTCATCGAGCGGAAAATTACGCTCGGCCAATACGCGGAGAAATTCTTGTCCTACTGCGCCGCTTGTTCCTACAATTGCTACTCTCATTTTTTTTTGTTATTTATTTGTGTAATTATTACATAAACATTATCTTTGCACCCGTAATGACGTATGCCATTCACCTATGCACATAATTTGTGCAAAGATAATTTGTTTGCGGTTTACTTGTAATAATAATTTTGTAAAATTAATGAACAATGAGAAAAATTTTGTTTGCTGCGGCTTTAATGAGCCCTACCTTGGCCATTTCCCAGTTGAGTGTTGATTTTTCGGGCAATGAGTTGCCGGCCTCTTGTGAAGGTGCCTATGAGGCATTCGAACTTGCGGATGGAAGGCTGAATTCCTCCAATACAGTGGCGGGGGAGAGTTACCTTTTCTCTCCTTCCCAAGCGATTGATGGGGCGGAGTGGAAACTGTCGGTCGAGATGCCGGAACCCAATGGCTCCTGCTTCGCCCGATACTATCTCGCATTTGACTCTCCCTCTCCGGAGAAGGGTGGTAGCGGTTATTTCCTGCGCATCGGTGACACGCATCGAATGATTACCCTCTGTTATCAAAAGCCTTCGGGAACGGTATCCACTTTGGCGAAAAGTGACTCAATGCGACTTGTGGCGCCGGAAGGGGCTAAATCCCTGCATGTCGATCTGAAGGTGAAACGCACGGCGAAGGGTGTATGGAAGGTCTATTCGAAGTTGGATGGAGAGCGTGCCTTCAAAGAGGATTGCGCTGTGACCGACCTCACCGCCACGTACTCCTTCTATTCCGGTCTCTATTGCAAATATCCCAAGGCGAAAGCTGGGGATTTCCACTTCGACGATTGGGTGGTGACGGGTGATGCGGCGCCTGACGATCTGCCGCCCTCCCTGCTGGGCTACTCCTATACCGACTCGACATTCACATGCCAATTCTCCGAATTGTTGAATATCGGCGAGATGTCGTTTAATGCTCCTTCCTTGTTTGACGGGGATCCTATTTTCGATGCGAAGAGCCGATCCTTGATTTTCCCGTTGAGTGGATCGTTGGTCGAGGGCGTCCGATATGAGTTGAACCTCTTTAATTGCAAGGATTTCGCTGGAAACAGCATGGACACGACCATTCTTTTCGGATTGCCTGTGCCTGCGGAAAAGGGAGATGTGCTCTTTACCGAAATCATGTTCGCACCTGCGACTGGAATGAGTGAGTTTGTCGAGGTGGTCAACCATTCCAACAAGGTGCTGGACCTCTCGGATTTCACCTTCGCCACCCGTAAGCCGGATGCCGCTCCCCTCGTAGGCAAACGTCTTACCACGAAGCAGTCGCTTCTTTTCCCTGGTGAATACAGGGTTTTGACGAAAAAGAAGGAAGGCGTGTGTGGCTCTATCCCTTGTCCGGGCGAGGAGTCGTTTTTAATTACCTCTTCGTTGGCGGCGATGAATAATTCTGGTGGCTGGATCTCCCTCTACCGCTTCTCGGATTCCACCTTGGTGGAGGAGGTCTTCTACTCTCCCGATTTCCATGTGGAGGGGGTGCCTAATAAGGGAACGGGCGTCTCCTTGGAACGTCTCTCTTTGGAGGAGGATAAATGGACTTCTGCCTCTCCCGTCACTGGCTATGCCTCTCCGGGCAGGGAGAACCAAACGATGATGGCCAATGAAGATGTGCTTTTGGACGCGGAGAAGATCTGTTATCCCTATCTTGATGAATCTGGAAGCTGGCACCTCTACTATACGATGGACCAGGCGGGCTACCAAGCGAGTGTGAAGGTCTATACCCTGACAGGAATCCTTGTGGCGACCATTGCCGATGAGGCACCTCTCTCCGTGGTGGGCGAACTTTCCTGGAATGGGTGCGCCGATAGTGGACAAGCGTTGCCGGTCGCTCCTTATGTGGTGGTGATGGAGGCGATTCATCCCGCTGGAATCCATTTCAGAAGGCATTTCGTTGTCCTTGTATCTCGATAATCATACGAAAATCTCTTCTTTTTCGTTATTTACATAAAATTTTACAATTAAATTTGTAAGAAAATTGAAGAGACAATATGAATATCACAAAACCTCAATATCTGAAAAAGGGTGATAAGGTGGCGATTGTAGCGCCTGCAGGCCCTGTTGATCCTGAATTAATCGATGGTGCGATCGCGCGCCTTCACAAGTGGGGATTCACTCCGCAGGTAGGTTTCACCGCCAAAGGGAAGGTGGGTAGATTTTCCGCTACCGACGAAGATCGTCTGGCCGATTTACAGCAGGCGATGGATGATCCTACTGTGGCGGCGATTCTTTGCGTGAGAGGTGGCTATGGATGCTTGCGTATCGTTGACAAGCTGAATTTCAACGCCTTCGCCCAACGCCCGAAATGGCTGATCGGATTTAGTGATGTTACCGCTTTGCACGCGTTGTTCCAACAAAATGGCTATGCCTCCGTGCATGGGGCGATGTGCCGCGCTTTGGCTGCTAACAGCGATTCCGCAAAGGCCCTTTGTGATATGTTGAAGGGAAAAGAGATGAAATGTGAGGTGACGGAACCCTCTCCGTATAACCGCAGCGGAGAGGTGACCGCCCCTATAACAGGAGGAAACCTCTCTTTGTTGTATGCGATGCGCGGCACCCCCTTGGATGTGGATACAAAGGGTAAGATCCTTTTTATCGAGGATCTTTGCGAGCGCATGTACCATATCGACCGTATGATGAACAATTTACGGTTGGGAGGTAAACTGAAAGACTTAGCTGGCCTTGTGGTGGGCTGCTTCTCCGATATACCAGAGGATGACACTTTGATCTCCGCGGAGAAGGTGATTGCCGACGCAGTGGCTGGGTACGACTATCCGGTGCTGTTTGGTGTTCCGGTCGGACACGAAGGATTCAATTGGCCGGTGGTGGAGGGAGCTACCTACACACTGTCCGTAAACGAGCAAGGAGGATCCCTCTCTCTTGCGAAGGAGTCAAAACGTTGTAAAAAATAATGATGGATATGAGACGTGTAATCAATCTTTTATTAGGCTTGTTGCTGCCGATGGTGGCTTTCGCGGAGTGGGAAGTGGGTGCCGATATGGGTGCGCTCATCAGTCGGTCGAATAGGGCGGATGAACCTAATTTCGTTGTGGAACGATCCGCTACCTTCCTTCCGGAAATCGTGGCTGGCTATAATTTGGGATCGAAATCACAATGGAATGTGAGCATGGGAGCCTCTTTCTTCACGAAGCGCTATCAATTGGAACCAACCGAGTTGTGGGAGGGTGAGAGACCTGACGCTTGCCGTTTCCATTACTTCTCTCCGGCAGTATCATTGACTTACCGTATTCCTATTTCGGATTTTTGGTTGGGATTGACCTATGGTATTCAGGGCGATTTTTATATTGGCCAGCGTACACCGGTTCTGCATTACAACGATGCCGACTTTCGTCGCTATGAGTTGGATAATAAAGAGATGAACCACTCCTTTGATATGTCTCTTGGTGCGGAATTCGGTTATAAGATTAATGAGAATTGGAAGGTCTTAGCCGCCTATCGTTACACCTTCGATTTGGTGAATGCGGATGAGCGTGGATTCCATGGTCGATTCAGAACGAATATCATCTCATTGGGCTTCCGTTATGTGATCTCCGATGTGGTGACGGTGAAATCGTATGATCGTTAAGAAAATATGTTTTGTTAATTAAATGTAAATCAGATAGTTCTATCCGTAGCAAAGGCGTCCGATTAGATCGGGCGCCTTTCTTTTTCGAATAGTGGAATAGAAAGTTACTTCTCTGATGTTTTATCTCCGTCTTTCTTCTTGTTCTTTCCGATAGTCAATATCTTGTAGTAAAGAATAGCCGTGATGATGGTGACTGTGCCTTGTACGGCAAGCATAAATATGAGTGATGTATTCATTGTTGTGCCTCCTTCCTTTGTTTCAAGATTCGTTGTTCCCTGATGCGGGATGCATGCCAGATGAGGCCGCATATCAGGGCAAGGAATGCGACCAAAAATAATCTGGCGCCGTCAATGTAGGCGATGTTCGGATCGTTCGGATCCATGCCTTGGTGCATTAATTCCGCGACGATGGCGGAGTCGTCTAACGGCCATCCTTTGAAACTCAATAAACTCCAATCGTCATTCTTGGGCTTGAACATAGCAGCCAAGAAGATGGTGATCAGCATCGTCGGGGTGACGTATTTCAAGACGAACTTGAAGAATTTAGGAATCTGGATGTCCGCTTGGTGGTTGATCATCTTCCAACCTTTCTCCACGCCCATTACCCAAGAGAATACAATCACTTCCACCATGCCGAAGAAGAACAAAGCGACGGTTCCTGCCCAGAAGTCGTATTGATCGAAGACGCCATTCTCGAAAAAGAGAATGCAAGGCAGCGCCAAAAAGAAGAGTAAGATACCGATGAAATAGGATGTGGTCTTTTGAGACCATTGGTAACTCTCGGAAAGGAAGGCTACGAAAGGTTGGGAGATGGAAAGCGCCGAAGTGATGGATGCGAAAAAGAGCAATCCGAAAAAGGCGAGTCCCGCCAATGCGGATAGGAGATCTCCCCATTGACCGAATAGGTATGGCATGGTTCTGAACCCAAGTCCGAATCCGCCTCGTTGCGTCAACTCCACGACATTGTCCACCCCGAAGTAGCCGATGGCGATAGGAATGATGATAGAGCTGCCGATGATGATCTCCGTAAACTCGTTGGTAAAGGCGGCCGTCATCGAACTGAGCGCGATGTCCTCTTCTCTTTTTAGGTAAGATGAATAGGTTTGAATGGCGCCCATGCCCAGTGAAAGAGTGAAAAACACCTGCCCAGAGGCGGCTAACCAGATTTTAGGGTTGAGCAAAGAGTCGAACTCTGGCGGAGTCCATAGAAAGGCGATCGCCTCCGTTCCGTCGCAAACTGCGCCGTGCTCTCCTGCTTTGATGGTATAAGCCTTATAAACGAGGAATAGTCCGAAAAGAAGCAACAACGGCATGCAGATTTTGGCCACGCGCTCAATGCCTTGGGCGATTCCGTTGCTTAAGATGTAAACATTCAGTGCCAGGCAAACGACGAAGCTGATAAAGGTGTCGTACGGAATGCCGAAAGTCGATTCCTTCAGGTTGAGGTAGGTGTCGAAGAACGCGGAGGTTTCTTGCTCCGTCATTCCGCTGAATGTTCCGATGATGGAGTGGACTGTGTAGGAGAGGATCCAACTCTCTATGAAACAGTAGTATGAGCAGATGACGATGCTGGAGAAGATTCCGAGCGAACCCATATATCTCCAGATCTTGTGATGGTCAAGCCGTTGAAGGATCATAGGGGTGGAGTGGTGCCCGTGAAGGCCTCCGAATTTGCCAGTTGACCATTCCACCATGACCAAAGGTAATCCCAGTAGTACGAAAGAAATGATGTAAGGAATGATGAATGTTCCTCCTCCGTTTTGGATCGCTTGGATTGGGAACCGTAGGAAATTTCCTAACCCGACGGCGCTTCCAGCCATCGCCAAGATCATACCGACTCTTGATCCCCAATTCTCATTCTGCGCTTTGTTTTGAGCCATTTTTAATAACTGTAATTTGGTGCAAAGATATAAAATTCAGACAAATCCTACTTGAACCAATTTTTCAGTGGAATGTCGAATCCCAATCCGTGCATGTAGTTGTAAGTGGCGTGAGAGAGTCCCGCCCCCACTTTGTCTAAGTCGTAATCGAACTCGTAGTCGTAGTCTATCTCGTTGTTGCAGAATGGATTAGGCGCTGCGTCGCATCGTTTCACACCGTACTGCTCCGGATTCTTCCCCGAAGGACTGTGGGCGGTCATGGCGTATCTGTGCCAGTGGGCGGATTGCAAATATCCATTCTGGAACATATCCTTGATGTTGCGTAGGGCGTCCAGCGTCTCCTTGTATGTCTCCGTCGGAAATCCGTACATCAGATAGGCGTGGACCATAATGCCCGCATCGGTCAAATTGCGGGTGGTATTGATCACCTGCTCCACCGTCACCCCTTTGTTCATCAACTTCAGCAGACGGTCGGATGCCACCTCTATGCCTCCCGATACCGCTATGCAGCCGGAGAGCGCAAGCAGTTGACACAATTCGGGTGTGAATGATTTGTCGAAGCGTATGTTGCCCCAATAGGAGACAATCAGTTTTCGCTGCAAAATCTCTTGCGCGACCTCCTTCAGAAGTTTGGGCGGTAGGGCTTCATCCACAAAATGGAATCCGCTTTCGCCTGTTTGGGCCATTACCCGCTCCATCTTGTCCACGAAATCCTTGGCGCAAGGGGCACTGTATCGTTTGATGTAATCCAATGAGGTGTCGCAGAAGGCGCATTTCGCCCAGTAGCAGCCGTGTGCCATGGTCATCTTGTTCCATTTGCCGTTGGTCCATAGGCGGTGCATGGGGTTGAGCGTCTCCGATAGGGAGAAATATTTGTCGAGAGGCAATCCCCTAAAGTCTGGGGTGTAGTCTTCCTCTTTTGAGAGATTTTCCGAGGAGTTGACCTCTCCTTTGATCTCTCCGTTTTCCAACCATAGGGTTCGCACCAATGACTCCTTGCCGATTTTACCTTCTATGTGTTCGCAGACTCTTCCTACTGGAAGTTCCCCGTCGTCGAAGAAGAGATAGTCCACATATTGGAAGATGCTGGTGTCGCTCATGGTGCGTAGTTCCGTGTTGACGAAACCGCCTCCCATACCGATCACGATGTCAGGACGGTTTTTCCGAAGCCATTGCGCGCATTTCAGCGCTGAGTAGAGACATCCGGGAAATGGAATGGAGAAGCCGACGAATGACGGGTTGTCCGAAGTGATTTTCTCTTCGAAAAGCTGAAGCATCACTTTGTCGAGGCGAGATGGCTCCTTCTTCAACTCTTGCTCGATGTCGTCGAAGGTTGGAGCGTAATTGGAGATGTACTCCGCATATTTGGTGAGGTCGAAGTGTTGGTCGGTGGTTTCTCGGATGTAGTCCGCGATGTCTTCGATGAATAGTGTCGCGATGTGTTTGGCGGCATCCACTGTTCCACTGGTGCCGAAGGCCCACTCTAGGTCGCCGATGTTGTCGAAGCGGGGACCTTCCGGTAAGAGCGTTCGATTGGCGATCCGCTCCGATAAGGAGAGGTCTTTGCCCGAAAGGAATCGGATGACATTCTCCACGCAAGCGATGTAGGTGGGGTGGGAAGCGAAGACTCTTCGCGTCTTTTTACTCATCTTCAGATTTTCCGTCTCCGTGAATAGTTGGGAAAGAAACTCCTTCGTGTAAATGAGGTGGATGAGTTCGATGCCCAAGTCGTGCTGCGCCACCTCGTAACCCTTTCCACGCAGGTAACCGGTTAGATAAGCGGTCGCCGGGTAGGGGGTGTTGAGTTGCGTCAAGGGCGGGGTGAAAAACGAGATCTTCATGGTCTGTTTATTTGGCTGTCAATCTGCAAATTTCGGTTAATACATTCACGGCGGCGACCATTGAATTGATAGGTATATATTCGAATCTGCTATGGAAATTCATGCCTCCGGTGAAGATGTTGGGGCACGGAAGTCCCATGAAGGAGAGCGTCGCTCCGTCGGTTCCGCCTCTTATCGGAAGCGGTTGGGGAATGACATTGCAGTTCAGCATCGCCTCTTTGGCCAACTCCACGATGTGCATATTCGGCACGATCTTCTCCTTCATGTTGAAGTATTGGTCCCTGATCTTTACTTCAATGCCGCCGCAGCCATATTGCGTGTTGATGATTTCGCAACTCTTTTTTAGAAGTTCCTTTTTATGTTCGAACTTCGTGCGGTCGTGGTCTCTGATAATCATCTTTATGTGCCCTTTCTCTGGGGTGCAATTCATCTCGACGGTGTGGAAGAATCCTTCGTATCCCTCTGTACGTTCAGGCACTTCTGAGAAGGGGAGCGAATTTTGGATAGCGGCAGCGATGCGTGCCGCATTGATCATCTTTCCTTTCGCTTCGCCTGGATGGACATTGCGGCCGGTGATGTGGATATCCGCAACTGCGGCGTTGAAGTTCTCGTACTGAATTTCTCCTAATACGCCACCGTCAACGGTGTATGCCCAATCGGCGCCAAACCTCTTCACATCGAACTTGTCGGCTCCTCGTCCGATCTCCTCGTCAGGTGTGAAGGCTATTCTGATCTTTCCGTGAAGAATCGATTTGTTCGTGAGCAGCTTCTCTGCCATGGTCATGATCTCTGCAATGCCCGCTTTGTCATCCGCTCCGAGCAGTGTGGTGCCGTCGCTGACAATGACGTCTTGACCTAAGTAGTTTTCCGTCTCTGGAAAGTCTGAAACCGAAAGGACGATGTTCTTCTCCTTGTTGATGACGATGTCCGATCCTGTGAATCTGACGATTTGGGGCTTGACGTCTTTCCCTGATGCCTCCGGGCTGGTGTCCATGTGGGAGATGAATCCGATGACGGGAACCTCTTTGTCGGTCGTGGCGGGTATGGTAGCCATCACATAACCGTTCTCGTCAAGGGAAATCTCTTGCGCACCGATCTTTTTGAGTTCTTCCACCAGGTATTGCGCCATGACTAGTTGTCCTTTGGTGGTAGGACACTTTCCTATCTCTTCGTCCGATGTGGTCTCCATCTTGACGTATTGCATGAAACGGTTGATCAATGATTCCATATTATATATAAATAAGTATTACACCGTAAAGTTACGAAAAAAGAATAAAACTAGGTCTCTGCTATGTTTTTTTAGTGGTGAAACCTCGTGGTTTAGGGCAGTTGCGTAAAAGAGTGTAAAAAACTTTTTGGAAAAGGTTGTGGAATATGAAAAGATTGTCTATTTTTGCGGTCGCTAAAAAAAGACAATTATAAATTTTTAAATATAGTTATGATCATAGTTCCAGTAAAAGAAGGCGAGAACATCGAGAAAGCCTTGAAGAAATTTAAGAGAAAGTTTGAGAAGACTGGCGTAATCAAAGAGTTGCGCAAGAGACAACAATTTGACAAGCCATCAGTGTTGAAGCGTCAACAAATGATGCACGCTATCTACGTACAACAATTGAAGCGTACAGAGGAATAAAAAATTCCGCAAAGGTGTTGCAAATATCAAAAAGGTTTCGTACATTCGTACAAAGCTTGTAAGCAATACCTTCTTCGTATGTTGATAGATAGATTTCTGCAATATATAAAGTATGAGAAGGGTTATTCTTCTCATACTTTTGTTTCTTATGAGACCGACCTATCGCAATTCGAGAAGTTCGTGAAGCAGCGATGCGGGGCGGAGGAGTCCTCCCTTGATAAGGTAGATTCTTATTTGGTTAGAGAATGGATTGTTTCCATGATGGAGTCGGGTACAGCCGCTTCGTCTGTGAATAGGAAGCTTTCGGCGTTGAAGTCTTTTTACTCCTATTTGTGCGAGCAAGGGGTGATTAAGAAGAGCCCGATGACGCAGGTGTCCGCTCCCAAGACGAAGAAACGATTGCCCTTCTTTCTGAAAGAGGAGGAGATGTCGGATATGCTGTCCGGAAGTTCCGAGGTTTTCGAAGAGGGTTTCGAAGGCGTTAGGGATGAACTCATAATGGAGACGTTTTATACACTTGGCATTCGACTTTCCGAGTTGATCGGTCTGAAAGATACTGATGTTGATCTGCAGGCGCAGACGGTGCTCGTCAATGGAAAACGCAACAAACAGCGTTACGTTCCTTTCGGCGAATCGTTGAAGCAATCGATGCAGGCGTATCTATCCATACGAGACAAAGAGGTGCCCGTCCGTTCGGGTTTCTTTTTCTTACGCCCCACGGGTGAGTCGCTCTATCCTGTTCTGGTCTATCGAATCGTTCACAAGTACATATCCGTAGTCAGTTCCATGTCGAAAAGAAGTCCGCATGTGCTCAGGCATACATTCGCCACGGCGATGCTGAACAATGGGGCGGAGCTTGAGGCAGTCAAGGAGCTGTTGGGTCACTCGAGTTTGGCTGCGACGGAGGTATATACGCATACAACTTTCGAACAATTACAAAAGAATTACAAACTTGCTCATCCGAGAGCTTAAAATTTGAGGAGGAAATGACCATGGAAGTGACAGTAAAAGCGATCCATTTCGACGCTAACGTGAAGTTGGAAGAGTTCATTCAGAAGAGAATTGTGAAGTTGGAGCAATATTCGGATAAGATCACATCCGCTGATGTAACGCTCGAGTTGGTAAAACCGGAGACTACCGAAAACAAGAAGGTGATGTTGAAGGTGTTGTTGCCAGGAAACGAGTTGGTAGTGACAAAAACAGCGGATTCTTTCGAGGAGGCATTCGATAATTCTATGGATGCGATGATCCGTTCGGTGCTTAAAACGAAGGAAAAACAAAATGATGCAAAAAAATAATCCCAAAAAGTTTGTGGGATAAAAAATAATGCCTACATTTGCAAACCGATTTGGGAAGGTATCCCGATCGGTTTGCATAACCCGCCTCTTTAGCTCAGTTGGCCAGAGCACGTGATTTGTAATCTCGGGGTCGTTGGTTCGAATCCGACAAGAGGCTCAAGCGCAAAGCGCCATCTTTGACATGATGATTGAAATTTGGGTAGTTACCAGAGTGGCCAAATGGGGCAGACTGTAAATCTGCTGGCTC
>JAKSKV010000056.1 GCA_024401555.1 Paludibacteraceae bacterium | reverse complement strand
TTTGTCCTATGATAAACTAAGTCTAAAACTGTAACGGTTATTTAGGACTAGTCAGAAATAAGTATGGGAAGGGGAGCTTTGAGGTTCTCCTTCCTTTTTTTGTGAGTAGACAAAAAAATATTGTGCAAAAAAGTGCTCAAAAAGTTGCATTTTAGCAAACTTTAACTTAATTTTGATTATACACATAAAGGAAATGATGTGTGACAAAAAGCGAATGCAACATGAGCATTTCACGATAAATGGTTGAAATTACAAAATGGTATGTGGTAATTTTTGATAGTTATGGGTTTTAGTAATTAAGGGGAAGTTCCGTAGATGACGCGACTTCCCCATTTTTTTAGATTTATAGTTCAATACCCAACCGAATGAGCCCCATCACATTCTGCTTCCCCTTTTGCAATAAGAGGTGAAGCGCTGGTTGCAAATAGAGGAACTCCCTTATCTGTATTTTGCAGGTCACTTCGTTGGCGCACTCCTCCGCATCGTTGAATTTCGCGTAGTCGCTGAAGATGCCTATCTCGGTTCTCTTCCAACTATATTTTCCTCCCACGCCCACGAACTCCTTGCAAGGGCTCTCTTTGCGGAAGGCATGCGAATAACCACCTATCAGACTGAAATGGTCGGTGACTTGCTGTTCTAAATAGAGCCAAAGGGTACTACGGAATCGTTTCCTCTCTTCCCCCATTGTCCCGTAATGGAAGGCTCCTCCGATGAAGTAGTGGCTACCTCTCCATCGGTACTCTCCTTGCGTGAGGGCGAACAGACCATCGCCCTTGGGACAGAAGCGGAAGATATTCTCCCTTCCTGTGAATCGGTTGTAGCCTCGTCCGTTGTAGAGAGAGGCTTGGATTGTGAAATTTTCTCGCTCGTGCGCGTAGTGGATACCTACCGATGCGAAGGGGAAATTTGCAATGGTGTAGTTGCAGGAGAGGGTAGGGTAGATGCCGCAACTGCTATTGGTGAAAAAGGATGTCACCTCACTGTTGAAATAATCCTCGTTCATATTGCGGATACCCATAAACAGGCTGTTGTGTTCGTTGATCCGCCAGTTGAAATCCATCACGCAGAGGGCAAAAGGCAGATTCTCCTCTTCAATGTTGGAGGGTACCTGCAAAACATCAAGAAGCCCCTCTTGCCGTGTTTTCACAATGCTGATGGTGCCTAATTCAAAAGCGAACCGCTTCTTGACAGGGATGTTCGCCGACAGTTTCAGTAGGTTGGCGAAATTGTAATTGTTCTTGAAATCCGTTTGTATTTCGGAGGTGCATGTCACTCCGAACGGGTCAGCTTGTAGATGGCAGGCGCAGAATAGAGCCGTCATCAAGATGCTTGTCTTCCTCAATAACATAGGAGTAAATTTTTTTACAAAGAAATAGGATGGGAGAGCGTGTGTCAATTCCTATCAATAGCTATATTACCTTCCCCTCATATAAGATGTGGCTATACGTGTGTCTCTGACTTGGACATGGCTTTTTTTTAAGGGTAGGAGGAAAGGCCCGTTCATGTCCTATTGAATTGTAAAAATTTCGTATCTTTGTACCAAAATAATATTAATATTCAAATGAAATACTATAGCACGAACAAGCAAGCCGCAAAAGCGACCCTTCAAGAGGCGGTCGTTAAGGGTTTGGCTTCCGATAAGGGCCTCTTCATGCCCGAGGTGATTAAGCAGTTGCCTTCCTCTTTCTTTGAGGAGATGAAGGATATGTCTTTCCAGGAAATCGCCTATGTGGTGGCGGATGCCTTCTTTGGCGAGGATGTGGACGCCGCGTCTTTGAAGGAGATTGTTTACGATACGCTTAGTTTTGATGTGCCGCTCGTGCATGTGAATGATAACATCTATAGCTTGGAGCTTTTCCACGGTCCGACTTTGGCCTTTAAGGATGTGGGCGCGCGCTTCATGTCCCGTCTTTTGGGATATTTCATCAAGAAGGAGGGACAAAAGAAGGTGAATGTCTTGGTGGCTACCTCTGGTGATACCGGTTCAGCTGTCGCCAATGGTTTCTTGGGCGTCGAGGGCATCCACGTCTATGTGTTGTATCCAAAGGGAAAGGTGAGCCCTATTCAAGAGTGTCAATTTACTACTTTGGGCAAGAACATCACCGCTTTGGAGGTGGATGGCGTATTCGATGATTGCCAAGCTTTGGTGAAATCAGCCTTTATGGATAAGGAGTTGAATGACCACATGAAGTTGACTTCCGCCAACTCCATCAACGTGGCTCGCTTCTTGCCACAAGCCTTCTACTATTTCTATGCGGTAGCTCAATTACACAAGATGGGTATCAAGAAGGATATCGTCATCTGCGTACCATCCGGAAACTTCGGAAATATCACCGCTGGATTGTTCGGCAAGCACATGGGATTGCCAGTGAAGCGTTTCATCGCCGCCAACAACCGCAACGATATCTTCTTCAAATATTTGCAGACTGGTGTCTATTCACCTAAACCATCTGTACAAACCATCGCCAACGCTATGGACGTAGGTGATCCAAGCAACTTCGCGCGTATCCTTGACTTATACAAGGAGTCTCACGAGGCGATCGCCGCTGAAATCGGCGGTTGTACCTATACCGACGAGCAGATCCGCGAGACCTTGAAGAACTGCTTCGACAAGACTCAATACTTGTTGGATCCTCACGGTGCGGTGGGTTACAGAGCGCTCTGCGAGCACTTGCAACCTGGTGAGACCGGTGTCTTCTTGGAGACTGCCCATCCTGCCAAGTTCAAGGAGACCGTTGAGAGCATCATCGGTAAAGAGGTCGAGATCCCTGCCAAGCTTCAAGCCTTCATGAAGGGAGAGAAGCAAAGCATCCAAATGACGAAGGATTTCGCTTCGTTCAAGTCATTCCTTTTGAAAGAATAAAAGTGTCTTATGAATGTAGTCATTGTCAAATATAATGCGGGTAACATCTTCTCCGTGGATTACGCGATGCGCCGTTTGGGCGTTGAGGCTGAGATTACGGGAGACGTTGAAAAGATCCAATCCGCGGACAAGGTGATATTCCCAGGTGTGGGAGAGGCTGAAACCACGATGGAGTACCTTAGGGCGCATCGCTTGGATGAGGTGATCAAGGGGTTGAAGCAACCTACGTTGGGTATCTGCATCGGTATGCAATTGATGTGCCAATCCTCCGAGGAGGCGAACAGTGGCCATGTGGATTGCTTGGGTATCTTCGAGGAGAAGGTGAAGAAATTCATCCCTACCGAACAGGTGATCAAAGTGCCTCACATGGGATGGAACACCATTACTGATTTGCAATCCCCGCTCTTTGCCGGATTGCCCAAGGATCCTTATTTCTACTATGTGCATAGCTACTATGCGACCGTAGGAGCGGACACTATCGCGCAGACAGACTACATCCATCCTTATAGCGCCGCATTGCACAAGGATAATTTTTATGCTGTGCAATTCCACCCTGAAAAGAGTGGTGCGATGGGTGAAATCGTTTTAAAGAATTTCTTAAACATCAAATAACGCCTATGTTAGCAAAACGTATTATCCCTTGCTTGGATATCAAGGACGGACAGACCGTAAAGGGTATCAATTTCGTCAATATACGCAACGTGGGCGATCCAGTGGAGTTGGGTGCGGAGTATAGCCGCCAAGGAGCCGACGAATTGGTCTTCTTGGACATCACCGCTTCCCACGAGGGTAGAAAGACCTTCGTGGATTTGGTGAAGCGAATTGCGCAGAACATCAGTATTCCCTTCACCGTGGGTGGAGGTATCCATGAGCTTAGCGATGTGGATAAACTCTTGGGCGCGGGTGCGGACAAGGTCTCCATCAATTCCGCTTCCATCAAAAACCCTGATTTGATCACCGAGGTGGCCAAGAATTTCGGTTCTCAGGTTTGTACCGTGGCCATCGACGCCAAGTTGGACGAGAGCGGTGAGTGGACTTGCTACTTGAACGGAGGACGTATCCCTACCGATAAGAAACTCTTCTCTTGGGCCAAGGAGGCGCAGGAGCGTGGCGCGGGTGAGATTCTCTTCACCAGTATGAACCACGATGGTGTGAAGCAGGGATTCGCGAACGACGCTTTGGCGGTTCTCTCCGAGTCTTTGTCCATCCCAGTCATTGCATCAGGCGGTGCGGGTAATATGGCGCATTTCAAGGATGTCTTTGAGACAGGTAAGGCGGATGCCGCATTGGCCGCCTCCATTTTCCATTTTCACGAGATTGCCATTCCGGATTTAAAGAATTACCTCGCTAACGAAGGTATTCCAATGCGTTTGGTCTAATTGATAATGAGTAGGGGCATCCTTGTGGGTGCCCGTTGATATAAAAATATATGGTAGAATATTTCCCCGTCATCGATGAAGAGGGTAACGTGATTGATCGCGCCACCCGACAAGAGTGCCACAATGGTTCCAAGATATTGCACGCTGCCGTCCATTTGCATATTTTCAACTCCAATGGAGATTTGTATCTTCAGAAGAGAGCCGATTGGAAGGATATCCAACCCGGCAAGTGGGACACAGCGGTTGGTGGTCACATCGATTTCGGTGAGGGTGTGGAGATGGCTATGATGCGTGAGGCCCGCGAAGAGTTGGGGCTTACCGATATTAAGCCTGAACGTATTTTCAACTATATTTGGGAGAGCCCTGTGGAGCGAGAGATGATATACGCCCACAAGATTGTCTATGACAAGGAGCCTCAACCCGACCACTCCGAAGTGGTGGATGGAAAGTTCTGGAAGATCAGCGAGATCGAGGAGAGTCTGGGCAAGGAGGTTTTCACCCCTAATTTTGAATTGGATTTCAAAAAATTGAAAGAGGCTGGCATCATTGCCGCTAACAAATAATCATTGAACAATGGCATATAAAGTTTTGGTGTTGGACATTGACGGAACATTGACCAACTCGAAGAAGGAGATTACCAAGGAGACGAAAAAGGCATTGCGCGCCGCACAGGAGAGTGGCGTGGTTGTCGTTTTGGCATCCGGCCGCCCTACACCAGGCATTGAACCCATTGCCGATGAATTGGAACTGGATAAGTTTGGTGGTTACATTCTTTCGTTCAACGGAGCGGTGATTACCGACTATCAAAATAAGAAGATCGTCTATGAGACTGTCTTGCCGATGGAGGAGGTGGCGAAACTTTACCAATCTTCCAAGGATCACGGCGTGACCATTGTTTCGTATAAGGATGGCGCTATCGTTACAGAGGATGAGCAAGACCAGTATGTGGCCATCGAAGCCAGGATCAACAAGATGCCTATCCGCAAGGTGGATAACTTCGTGGCGCAATTCACGGAGCCTGTCACCAAGTGTCTGATGGTGGGCGACGGAGAGTATTTAGCTGGTGTAGAGGTGAAGGTGCGCGACCAGTATGGCGATCGGTTGAACGTCTATCGTTCGGAACCTTTCTTTCTGGAAATTATGCCGCAAAATATTGATAAGGCCTATTCCTTAGGAAAACTTTTGGAACACATTGGTCTCACCAAAGAGGAGATGATTGCCTGTGGAGATGGTTTCAACGACCTCTCTATGATTCGATATGCGGGCTTGGGTGTCGCTATGGGTAATGCGCAACCCGTTGTGAAGGAGTCGGCTGATTTTATCGCCGCCACCAATGACGAGGATGGCGTGGCCCAAGTTGTAAATCAATTTATCTTGATATGAAAATATATGTGAAGGCTGCGGTTACCTTCTCTGATGATCAGGTGACGCTCAATGGCGAACCTGTGGCGATACAACAGGAGGAGGGTAAGTCTTGGTTGGCCAATATCTACTACTCGTTGGGCGTTCAATACCCTAAATTTTTCAAGATGGATAATCTCTGTAAGGCTGGATTCCTGGCCTCTGAGATGTTGATGGGTAAACTAGGCAGTGTGCCGGAGGAACCCAAGAGGGATTGGTCCGTTATCTTGATGTCCCATTCGGGATCATTGGATGACGACACCGCATATCAGGAGACGATACAATCTTCTGACAATTATTTCCCCAGTCCGGCGGTATTTGTCTATACCCTCTCCAATATTGTGACGGGCGAGATCGCTATCCGTCACAAGTTAATGGGCGAATCCTCTTGCTTCATTACGGAGAAGTATGACGTACAGACCGCATATGAATTGGCCCAAAACGGTTTCTTGCCGGAGAAGGGCATTACCCATATGATCTTCGGATGGTGTGAATATATGGATGGACATACGGATGTCAGGATGTTCGTCTTGACCACGGATGCGACGGATGCCATCGGAGAGTGGAAGGGTGCTTAAAGAGTTGAATAGGGTGCAATTTTAAGGGTTGCTATTTATCTATAAATTTGTATCTTTGTCTTTTGATGGGAACAGATGATGATCCGCAAGGGTATGTTCCTGGTTTTTTGTTTAATGGGAGCGAGTAAATAGCTCTTCCTAAAAGCAATTTATCATGAGTGAATTGATTGAAAACTTAAAGAATGAGATTATTGAGGCGTTGAACCTCGAAGGTATGTCACCAGCGGATATCGATGAGAACGCCGCTCTTTTCAATGGCGGAGATCCATCCGTCGCAGGTTTGGGATTGGACTCGATCGACGCATTGGAGTTGATCGTCTTGATGGAGCGCAACTATGGCATCAAGTTGAAGAATGCCAGTGAAGGAAAAGAGATCTTCCGCTCTGTAGCCACAATGGCCGAGTATATCTCAAAAAATAGAACAAAATAATTCGCATGGGCAGGATTGTCGTGACCGGTATGGGCATCGTCTGTAGTCTGGGCTGCGGAACCGATAAGGTATTCTCGGCTCTGCAAAGGGGTGTGCCTTGTGTTGGGACAGTCCGTCATCTTCAGACCTCGCATACCGAACTTCCCGTGGGGGAGGTTTCCATGAGCAACGAGGAGATGATGTCGATGCTGGATCTTCCTTCCGATAGTGTGGTGACGCGTACCCCGTTGTTGGGTATGGTCGCTTTTAAGCAGGCCGTTGGTCAGGCGGGCTTGACGGATGCCACCCGTACCGTGTTTGTCAATGGAACGACGGTGGGCGGTATGGAGAAGAGCGAACAATATTACCTCGAATTTTTCGAGGGAAAACATACGGAATATATCGGTGCGCACGATTGTGGCGCAGGAACGGAGCAGATCGGAAGGCTTTTTGGTCGTTTGGATGCTATGTTGACCATATCGACAGCCTGTTCTTCCGCCACCAATTCCATTATTGTGGGCGCCAATATGATTCGTAGTGGGCGTGCGAAGGCTGCTATTGTGGGTGGTACGGAGTCGCTCAGTAAATTTCACTTGAATGGATTTAACTCCTTGATGATATTGGATGGTGAACCTTGCAAACCCTTCGATCAAGGCCGGAATGGTCTGAACCTGGGTGAGGGTGCCGCCTATTTGGTCATCGAGGAGGAGGAGAGCGCCTTGGAGAGAGGCGCTAAACCGTTGTGCCTGTTGGCGGGATACGCCAACGCTTGTGATGCGTTCCACCAGACAGCTACCTCTCCGGAGGGCGAGGGTGCCTATCTCGCTATGACTGGCGCATTGAAGCAGGCGGGAATCTCTCCCGCCGCGATTGATTACATCAATGCGCACGGAACCGGAACAGGTAATAACGACCAGTGCGAAAGTGTGGCAATCAAGCGCGTTTTTGGCGATAGCGTGCCTGATTTCTCCTCTACCAAGGCCTTCACGGGCCATACAACCAGTGCGGCGGGATCTGTGGAGGCGGTTATATCCATCCTCTCCCTGTTGAATAATTACATTCCCGCCAATCTCAATTTCACATCACCGATCGAGGAGACGGGCTTGACGCCTGTCACCCAAGGAAAGAACGTGGACTTACACCATGTGATGAGCAACTCTTTCGGATTCGGTGGTAATGACTCCTCTTGTATATTCTCTAAAATAGAATAATATGGCGGTTTACATACAGTCTGCGGCTCAAATATCCATCCAATCTCCGTTGTGCGACGATTGGTTCACGGATCCGATTCTTCGGGAGGAAAGGTATTTCCGTTCCGAGGAGCCTGATTTCAAGCAATATGTGGATCCGATGAGTGCGCGTAGAATGGGTAGGCTGCTCAAACGTGCTTTGGCTTCCGCCAAGAAGGCCCTCGAAGGAGAGACGGCCACGTTGGACGCTATTGTCACGGGTACTGGATTGGGTTGCATCGAGACGACGGAGAAATTTCTCCTCGCGATGTTGAAGGAGGGTGAGCAGGCTTTGCCGCCATCCCACTTTATGCAATCCACTCACAATACGATTGGATCGTTGATTGCCCAACACCTCAAGTGCCATGGCTACAACAATACTTACACTCACCGAGGCACCTCTTTCGATTGTGCCTTGCAGGATGTCTTGATGCAGTTCGATTTGGGTGCTCTCTCCTCCGCATTGGTTTGTGCCAATGATGAGATGACTGAGCTCTATTTTCAACTGTTTGACCAGATTGGTTACTGGAAAAAGGAGGATGTGAAGTCCGAAATGTTCCATAATGCCTCCAGTGAAGGTAGTTTCGCTGGTGAGGTATCCGCCACTTTCTTGTTGGAAAGGGATCGGACGGAAAAGAGCCTGTGCCGTTTGGATGGTCAGGTCTTGATGTATCAGCCTGATGAACTAAGGGTGCGTGAGGCGATTGATGAATTGCTGAGAAAGGGAGGCATTGGATGGTCGGATGTGGATGGTGTGGTGTGTGGATACAACGCTGCCCGATCCAATGATGAGGTCTATGCCCGTCTGATGGAGGCGCTTTTCCCTGATGTCACCCAAATCTATTACAAGCACCTGTTTGGAGAGTCTTTCTCCGCTTCCGCCATGGGTTATTATGTGGCGGCGCTCTGTTTGAAGCGTGGCGAGGTGCCTTCCCATCTCGTATTCAAAAAGGGGAGGACAACCACTCCTAAGCATATATTGGTTTACAATCATTTTCAAAACAAAGACCATTCGGTGGCGCTATTGTCATGTTAAAGCTATTACTTCTCTCCGCAGTGCAGTCATTCTGTCTTGCCATGGGGCAAGTCTGTATGAAGTTTGCGGTGATGAAGATGCATAAGTTCGTTTTTACGTGGGAATGGTTCAAGGATTTGGCTTTGAACTACTGGTTGGCGCTTACGGGTGTCTCCATGGGGTTGGCTACCGTTTTGTGGTTCTATATTCTCAGACATTATCCTTTGTCGGAGGCCCATCCGC
Organism: Paludibacteraceae bacterium; assembly: GCA_024401555.1. Taxonomy (GTDB): domain Bacteria; phylum Bacteroidota; class Bacteroidia; order Bacteroidales; family Paludibacteraceae; genus UBA1181. The sequence continues at coordinate 4,413 of JAKSKV010000056.1, read as the reverse complement.
TGACTTGTCTTAGTTTTGTGTTTGGCTTGTTGGCATCCGCATACTTTTTGCATGAACCCATTCCGTTCACCAGATGGATGGGTGTTGGGGTGATCATGGTGGGTGTCTATTTTGTCATCAAATAGATCTCGTCATCCATTAACTGTCCAAGAAATTTCCAAAGAAATCATCTTCAAAGAAATCAGCTATGTATAAGATTCAATCATATCAATCAGAAGAGGCTGATGCCTTCGGACATCATCTCTATTTTAACGCTAACCACGAGGTGTTTGGCGCCCACTTCCCCGGCAATCCTATCGTGCCGGGCGCTGTGTTGATCGATGTGGTCCGCAGTGCCGCTTCGGATGTGCTGGGTAAGGAGATGCGTGTGGTGGAGGTGAAGAATGCGAAGTTCATCACGGTGATTGTTCCTGATTCGGATGTCACGTTGAATATCACCTCCCGTTGTGCGCAAGCGGAGGATGGCATTCTTTTCAAGAGTGTGGTTTCCGATTCGGAGAAGATTTACGCTAAGTTTGATTTGATTCTGAAGGAGGAGAGTTTATGATTTCAGCGGAGGAGACAAAAGCCATATTTTCAGAGAGAAGGGTGGGGGTGCTTATCCCAGCTTACAACAACGAGAAGAGTGTCGTTCAGGTAGTGGAGTCTGTGCTTCCTTTTTGCGAGGATGTGATTGTGGTCAACGATGGTTCCACCGATCAGACGGAAACCTTGTTGAAGGCTCTGCCCGCTGCTGTGCATGTGGTCTCTTACCTACCCAACAGGGGAAAGGGGTTCGCTTTGAGGTCGGGATTCGACAAGGCGGAAGAATTGGGCCTCAGTGCGGTGGTGACGATGGATTCCGATGGCCAGCATTTCGCCACTGATTTGCCGCTTTTTGCGGAGGCATGCCGCACCAATGAGGGGGCGTTGATCGTCGGAAGCAGATCTTTCCTCAACCCCAATATGCCGCAGAAAAATAGTTTTGCCAATAAGTTCTCCAATTTCTGGTTCGCTTTGCAGACCGCTCACCGATTGCCCGATACGCAAACGGGCTACCGACTCTATCCGTTGAGGCGGATGAAGGGAATGAGGCCGTTCTGCAACCGTTACGAGGGTGAGTTGGAGTTGTTGGTCCGTTCAGCTTGGCGTGCCATCCCCTTGAAGAGTATCTCTATCAATGTTTTTTATCCAGCGCCCGAAGAGCGTGTGACCCATTTCCGCCCGACGATAGATTTCGCCCGTATCAGTCTTCTGAATACGGTGCTTTGCGTCTTGGCTGTGGTTTATGGCTATCCTTCGATGTTGATTAGAAAAATGTTGTAGGGGCGAATTGCATTCGCCCCCTGTATTGCATTCGCCCGCGGAGAATAGTTTTTGTTAATAAAATGATATCAATTATGAATAGCAAGTTTCGTTTTTTGTTGCCGATATGTCTCGGTATTTGTTGCCTGATGGCGGTGATGGATCTTTCCGCAAAGGCGATCGAGGATTTAAATGAAAAGATAAAGGATTATGAGTATGTGGGTCACTTCAGCGAAGGATTGGCTGTGGTGAAAAAAGAGGGTAAAATTGGTTTTATCGATAAGTCTGGCGAATTGGTGATTCCGATGAAGTGGGAAGCCGGTCGAATAGATGATGTTAAGTTCTTCAAAGGTCGGTGTGTGATTCCTGAAACAAAGAGTACAAAGGCTTACTTAATAGACAAAAAGGGCAACGAGTTGTGCTCTGGAATCTCTATTACTGCAACAGATTTTAACGGAGATTGGAATGTTGTTCGCAATAAGAGTATCATGTATGTTTATCATGAGGAGGGTGGCCATAGTGTATATTTCTTGGGTAAGGAGTCCATCCAGAAGATTGATCAACTCGAAAACGACAAGGTGTTAGTCGCTTTAAATATAGATTATAATACTCCAGGAGTAGAAAATGGATATAATAATTATGCTTTTACGCTTGAAAACTTGTGTGGCGAGGTAGTCGGTGTGGAAAAGTTGGAGGAAAAGTATGGCTATCAATATGTGCCAAGTGTAAATTGCTCGCATGATGGTGTGGGATTGGTGATGCTTTTGAACAAAAAGACCAACAAATATGGCATAGTTGATCAGAAAGGTAATGTTGTGGTCCCTTTTCAGTATGACAACAAGATTGTCTTATATTATGGTCTCTTATTGGAGTTTATTTGTTTCCGACTAGAGACGGATATGGGGGAGCGTTTATTTCCCATCTATTGTAATGTTTACAAAGATGGCCATCTGTTGTATGAGAAGTTGCCTTTTTTTCTTGTGGATTTAGCTCAGTCGGGAATGTTTGTCTTTGATGCTACCAGCATTGCGGATTGGTGCGAAAAATTAGAAATCACAGAGAACGATTTCCCATTCCCTGCCTCCATCGAAAAATCGAAGATGATAGACGAGAGCGGTAAAGAGGTCTCTCGTTTCCGTTTGGGTAAAAACTATTTACGTCGTGTAGAAGGTAATGTATGGCAATTGGAGAACGAGGGTGGAAATTTGGTCTATCCGAATAGATTCAGTCTCCCCTCCCGTCATCGGGACGGTGTTCGTATGGAAGATAGTAAAACCTATGAACAATTGTATCTAGCAGATGATGGCAATACGATAGATGGCTCATTCACCGAGTATGTGGTGGCTGGTTTGGTGAAAATGACGGATAAGTTCCCCCAAGGAACCTATCCACTTTGCTATTATAAGAGTAATCTGAGCGAAGAGGATAATCGCTTGAACTGCCACTATACCAAGATAGGTTGGGAAAATACCATAAATGTGCGTCAACCCAATGGTTCGAAGCTCCTGCCTTATGATGTGGACGAAGTCAGCTATTTCTCAGATGGTTTGCTCCGTTTGAGAGTGGGGAAACGTTATTTCTTCGTTGATAAGAAGGGGAAGGGAATGATTGAGATGTAGGGGCGAATTGCATTCGCCCCCTGTATTGCATTCGCTCGCGGAGAAAAGAGTCAAAGATGGTGGATGAGAGCGGCAAGGAAGTTTCTCGTTTCCTTTTTGGGAAGAACTATTTACGTCTTGTATGGTGCTGGGGTATGTTTTATTGTTTCTGGCTAATAATATTATGACTAATGCTATCAAATTATAAAAACCTTGCAACAATTCTTTAATCATTTCGTTTATTTAACAAGGTTGCGCCCATAAAATGCACACCTTTTCTGTGTCTTTGCACAAAAAAATAAAAAATATGAAAAAGAAAGAAGTAATTTATTATAACGAAGATGGTCAGCGTGTATCCGAGAAACTTATGATTATGTCAAAAGTCAACGGTAAGGTGAGTATCGAAGAAGCAGGATTCAATACGTTGTCAGCCAATATACAAGAGATCTATCATTGGGCTATTCAAGGTAAGGATGTCTATGATGGCTGGGTTAAAGTGTTTGAAACAGAAAATGCTTACGAAGAATTGATCTCAATAATCAGACGAGCAAAAACAACAGAAGAGTGCATTGCAACTATCGTTGAGAAATACGGCATCAGCGAGGTTTCTGCGGAAGCATTAGTTGATTTGAGTTTGCCCCAATTAACAGGCCTAATCCTTGACAATATCAAGGAGTGTCAAGAATATTATTCCTTGGCTGTAGAACAACTGAAGCCATTGATGCAAAAGTAATCCTTGCGATTTATGGCACTCAATCAGACAAACAAGATTGTATGGCTTGTTGATACAATCAAACAAGCAGGTAAGATTTCTTTCCACGATTTGAATGAATTGTGGAAGGAGAACGAATGTCTTGGTGCTGGTACCGACCTATCAAAGCGAACGCTACATAAGTGGATTGATGTAGTCTTTGATACCTTTGGTATCATTGTGGCTAATGAAGGTCGTGGTGAATATCGATACTATCTGGAGAATCCGGATGAGCTGAAGAACGGTTCGATGGAGCGATGGCTCTACTCCGTGAATAGTGTCAGCAATGCCTTGATGGAACACAAGTCCTTGCATGGTCGCATCATACTGGAGAATATCCCATCGGCAGAGAATCATCTGGACACTATCATGACTGCCATGAAAAATAATAATCGCTTGCGCATTATCAGTCATGATTACTACGAAAACAAGGATTCTCTCCTTATCGTAGAACCATACCTATTGCGACTCTGGCATCAGCGTTGGTATATAGTTGCAAAGACAGTTAACACCAATGTGGTTCGCAGATATTGTCTTGATCGCATCGTTGACATGCAGGTGATGGATGAGATGTTTACAATGCCAGAGGACTTCTCTGCAGAAGAGTTCTTCCGTGATTGTTATGGTGTAATGTCTGATTCTTTTGGTCCAGAAGCAAGAGTAGTAAGATTAAAAATAACTGCATTCCAAGCAAACTATGTTCGCGATCTTCCTCTTCACGAAAGTCAGCAGGAGATTGAGCGAAACGATGATTACAGTATCTTTGAGTTGTATGTTCGT
>JAKSKV010000055.1 GCA_024401555.1 Paludibacteraceae bacterium | reverse complement strand
TTTAGTTTAAAATCTTTTATATAAGACTCAAAAAAACGAGTCGAATTATTTGATAAAATATTGATTATCAGCTTGATAAGTGAATGATTTTTTATATCTTTACAGTGACAAAAAACAAAGAAAATGAACATTTACCCAACAAATCTCACCGATAATAGATGACATCGGTAGGGATATTATGGTCCCCTCGCTCACTCGTCTTGCCACACGTTTCACCTATCTTTTTTTCAAAAACATTATTTCGTCATACACCTGTTTTCTAAAGATATTTTCTTCCTTGATTTTTTTAATATAATATCCCCAATTATACTCCCATTCCTCCTCATCTCCCCAAAAATCAGCAGAAAGACAAGAGTATCGCATTGTCACACAAATTGTTCCATCTTCAATTTTTAGATTGCACACCCTTTCTTCTCCGTCAAAATTAGTATCACAATCTATCGTCAGATTTGGATCATCTAAGTAAAATTTACTATTCCTATATAATAGAATAAGTCTCTGATCTTGAACATATAACATGGAACAATGTCCATCAACATCAGATTCATAATATCCATCTCGCATAGGATATGAAGCATCAACATTTTGGATGCTTGTACCGTCATAACTTATTTTGTGATTGATACATGGCAGACGTGTTAAATAAATTTTATCAAAAGGATGGTTTTGGGTGTGGTTGAACAAATACCAGTTTTTTAAATCCATATTTTCATTTAGCAATGAAATATATTGACCAAAATTGGGGTTCTCTGTTTTGTATTCGCTGTCATTATATCCGCCAGTGTAATAAATTTCCACCAAAGATTTATCGTCGTCATGAATTTCAATTTTCCATATCTCACGTGCCTCCCAAAATTTTTCATTGTCTTCTTTGGCGTGGTACGAGCATGAACACATTGCAATAGGATATTTTCCCCCATGATATTCAAGGAATATATCATCCCTTTCTGAATAAAGGAACAAATATGACCCATTCAAATCCAATGTGTAACAACCACATATGTTTTCCCAACTATCCACAGCATCAATATGATTACATCTTTCACCAATTTTTCTTACGAATTGATCACTTGAATTATAATCTACAAAAACCATTATTCGAACATATTATATTTGTTTAAAACTTTCAATGGTTGATCACCTAACACTTTGTAAATGTCTTTTGCCACGTCCTTTGCAGAAGGTTGTGGATTTGCTGCAGACTCAATTATCTCTATATCCGTTTTCCCTTTTTTCCCAAGTTTCCCTTTTTTTAATGGTAACGATATTCATATTCGTAAACTTTTGTATCATTCCTCACTTTGATTCTTTTCTCATTTCTGTTTCATTAAAATATTTATTAAGGTTTTCCTTAGCATCTTTATTACCTAGTTTTGCAGCTTTTTGGAAACAAATGTATGCATGTTTCGTGTTTTGTGCCATAAGGATTCCTTCCATTTTTAATTCGCCCAACCGATTTATGGCACGAGGCTCATATTGTTCAACGGCCTCCATATACCATCCCACTGCCTTTTTTAAATCCTTTTTTATACCATAACCATTCTCATAGCACCTTGCCAAATTATATTGGGCTTTTTCATCTTCATGCTCTGCAGCTTCATTATACCATTTCACTGCTGTTTCAATGTTTTGAGTCACCCCCTCTCCTTTTTCATACATCTCTCCCAAAAGCGACATTGCTCGTCTCTCTTTAGATTCTGCCGCCAGTTTTAGCCACTTGATTGCTTCTTCAAAATTCTTTTCTACTTCATAATAAATATGACCTACTTCATACGCACAACTCGGATTTTTTGAGGCTTGTTTATACCATTTTAATGCTTGTTCATAATCCTGTCTGACTATTTTCCCTTCCGCGTAACACGCTCCCAAGCACTGTTGTGCTGGCATATAATCTAACTCTGCCGATTTCGTCAACCAAAAAATTGCTTTGGGAAAGTCTTCGGCTGTAGAACCATTCAAAAGATATATCATTCCAAGAGAGTATTGTGCATAATTGAAATTTTGAACTGCAGCTTTTTCATACCACTCCATTGCTTTATGTATATCCTTTTCTAGACCATAACGACCTGATTTGTAAAAAAGACCCAGACTCATTTGTGACTCGATTTCTCCTGCAGCAGCCGCTTTCATATACCATTCCAAAGCTTTCTTCTCATCCTCCTCAACACCGTTTCCATTAAGATGATGATACCCCATATAAAACATTGCTATAGCATTTCCGTCCTCCGCCAGTTTTTGCAATTTGATTAATCCTTCTTCAACTTTTCTAGACATCATCAACTCGTTGGCAATCTTAACAGGTTCATAATCCCATTTCGAAAATTCAAGGACACCGTATAATTCGTAACCTTTTATATCCATAATTAAATCTTCATTATTTCTTCTAAACTATCCGCTTCATCATAGTCGATTTCATCTACTATGTTAAACTTCATCCACATATGAGTATCTGTCTTATACACAACAAAATCATTGTCCAAGCAATCAAATAAAGGAATCATCTTTTTCTTGATGAATTCAACATGAAGATCCTCTTCCGCATCCATGATTTCTCGGAACGACAACACACGACTGTCGTCATCATCAAAAAAGATTGTCTCATCACAATTGGATACAATCTGTTTTACCTCTTCCGAAATATTACATTTATACAAATCCTCAATTTTTTTGACCTTAACACCGTCAATTTTATTGACATGAAGGTTTTCTACAAACTCTTGTTTGTTCATATTTATTACTATTTAGGCCTTTAACTTTTTAGATAATCTGGAATATCAAATGTAATCTGATCTCCAGGATCATGACCTTCCGTCTCGGCCACCATCGTCATCATCCGCCCCACTCACCCAGTCATCCATCTGACCGACTGTCCCGCTTCGCCCCCCGCACATCTCGCTTCGCTCTGATGTACGGGGTTATGATAAAGTAACGTCCTACGGACGTTCCCCACCCCGCCTAAAGTTTCGTCATCTTATATCCCAATGTCTTGAGCTGCACGGCGGCACCCATGAAAAAGAGGGAAAAGGAGCGAGCGAAAACCGCATCGCTTTCATAGCGGATTATGCGGGGGAACCGGAGGCAACACACTCAGTTACCTAACCTATTCTCTTTTTACAAAATTCTTCCATTATTCTTCGTTAATAATTTTGTGTAAAGCACAGAACTTATTTTTCCCTGTTTCATCAAATCATTCCACAATATTTTATAGCTGTTGGAATTTTTAAACGTATCATCACATATAACATTCACTTCCTTGCAGTTTGTTTCTGCAAACATATTAACATCAATTCCATCATGCCCCAAAATCCCCATAGTTTTTAAATTAGTGTTTTGACGATACATTTCCAACTCTTTGACAGGATAATGAAATTCCTTCAATTTCTTTAATTGAAGAACTGGCGTCAAAGCCTGTTCGTCCAAAGCAAATGTGTTGGTCTTAAATACTGACAAATTTTTTATCTTCAAAAGAAATTCAAGATTTTCAAACCTTGTTTCGTCCTTAAAAGTAATTTCCAGTCTTTGTAAATTCTTGCATTTCGAAATGAAACTAAAGTCCATACCGCTATTTGTCAATTTACGCAACGTTAATGATTTTAGGTGTGGCAAAGAAACAATACAAGACTGCACTTGCTCCGTAAGATCTCCAGAAAATGTGAACATTTCAAGATTAGGAAGGTCTACGAGAGACTCTAAACCCGTTAAATCTTTCATGTTACATATACTAACATCCCGCAGATTAACACAATCTTTCAGTACAGAAAGATCGCCATCCAAAAGCGTTGCACCGGCCAGATTCAATCGTTTTACGGTTTTATTGAGACCTAAGTAATGGAAATCCCGCACTGTATTATACGAAAATCCCGCCTCCTTTAGATTCCCCCAATAGGCTATCGGTTCACAAGAGACATCTGTGCAATCAGCCCACATACTACCCTCCATTTTAGATAGTTGTGCAGTAGTTATACTATTCCCTCCAAAATATTCAATCCAATATTCATCCTTCAATTCAATTGTCAAAGCTGGCTTTCCGTCACTTGACATTATCGCATATCCAGGCATCGAATTAAAGAAATGTCCATTCTTTTCGCTTATAAACATATAGTCACCCTCGCTCCTTGCCACTATTGAGCCATCCTTCCACCAACCTATTAATTTTTCAACGAATTCCGTAAGACTCTCCGCAACTAAATAACTACATTGTCCATCTAATCCGTCTTCCAACGCAATAATTTGACCGATTTTCCCATTGCCCTTGGCAGGTGTCAAGTCCACTGCGAAAAAACACTCGTCTTCATCCGAAGCGAATGGGACCCACTTGTTTTTTGCGCTTGACTTGTCTGAAATAGATAATGTTTTTACAGGTGCAAACTTTTTATCTAATGCCACGATGCTATTGTAATAACTTTGAATTTCCTTCAATGACAAGAACCTCAAACCAGCCATTATTTTAGATCCATCGCCAGAAACCTCGCCATTGTGTATATGATATAGGTTCACAAAGTCTTCGGGTAATTTTTTGTCTATGAAATTTTGCAACTCTTCCATATCAACATCGTTTGCTCCCCCAGACAAAAGCAATTTAATTTGTGGAATTTTCTTCTCTATTAATTCAATATACTGATTGAATATTTTTTCTATTGTTGTCATAATATTCTTTATTAAAAGCTTTACTCATTGAACTCGTTTGCCATTTTATATCAATTATAAGTTTCTTTAGTTACACCATTATCACTTTGTTGATCCTTAGCAACATTCGACCCAACAACATTACCCTTGACCTTCTCAACATCTTCACCTTAGGCTATTGGGGGTAATTAACGCTAAATTATAAAAAACTTGCGACATATACACCTCCCCCAAAATACTATCATATCACTTAACCGTACCCATCAATCTTAATTAAACGGGATTTTGCCCCTCGTCCGAAGGACGATACCTCCATAACCATGTACGTCGTAGCGACAGCGGAGACGTGCGTGGTGGGAAAGAGCGGAGACATGAATGGATGCTAAAAGCAGAGTCTGCGGATATCACCGACCACACCAGGGCGTATGCAATACGCCCCTACCAGAGCGTCACTGCTTATTATAACACAAACGTTGTGCAACGCGTTGTAGGGGCGTTTTGAAAACGCCCTCATGGAGGATGCTCCAACATCCCGACCCTTCGCCCCTTCGACTCCGCTCAGGGATCGCAGGGATCGGGACGCTGGCTGAGCGGAGCCGAAGCCAGCACCTTACGCACCCCCCGCACATCTCGCTTCGCTCTGATGTACGGGGTTATAAAAGTAACGTCCTACGGACGTTCCCCACCCCGCCTAAAGTTTCGTCATCTTATACCCCAATGTCTTGAGTTGCACAGCGGCACCCATAAAAAAGAGTTGTCGAAGCGATGCGACGTAGGCCCAAAGTGCCTCCTTAGTGCCCGGTTCGAAATCACCGTGCATCAAGAGATTGTGGGTACGGGAGGCACACTCCGCCACCAAATCCTCCGTCGCCTTGAAATCCTCGCCCGAAAGCGACAAAACCACCTGTCGGATGTACTCATCCATCAAATCATAGCCACGCTTGTCTCGAAGATAGAGGTAGATGTTCTCCAAGGCGGAATAACGTTCCCAATCCTCGTCCCACATCTGCGCCACAGCCATTCCCACATACATCATCCATCCAAGGGAGACGGTAGGATAACCTTGAAACTCACGGATGCCATCGGGCAGATAGGCTTGGGCGATCTCCTCCCACTTACCATCAATATCAGGCGTCTCGGGAAGACGCTCATCCACTCTGTTCTCCCCCTTCAAATAGAGGTGGAGATCCTTCTTTACTCTCTCTTCGTATTCGGCTATTAGGCTTTCCATATCAAAATCCACTTTCAATTTACAACTACAAAAATATAAATAAATCAACACCATCCACAAAAAAAAGGTCTAGCCATCGGCCAGACCTTTCCTGTTATGATGAACGCCTATTAAAGCGTTTTCAACTCCTTCATCAGGATAGCGTTCTCCTCTTGCGTTCCCACTGTGATACGCAAGCAGTTGCCGCAAAGCACCACCGTATGACGGCTACGGACGATGATTCCCTTGCTCACCAAATGGTTATAGGTCTTCACCGCGTCATTCACCTTCACCAACACAAAGTTCGCATCGGTTGGATAAATCTTCTCCACGATAGCGAGCTGACCCAAGTCGGCCACCATCTTCGCGCGCTCTTTCAACAAAATATCCACCCAGTCGGAGACCTTCTTAGGGTTACGGAGCATCTCCAACGCCTTCTCTTGGGTAAGAATGTTCACATTGTATGGATACTTCACCTTGTTGAAAAGTGCGATGATCTCCTCCGAAGCGAAGGCCATACCCATACGAAGACCGGCGCTCGCCCACGCCTTCGATAAGGTTTGGAGGATGATCAAATTGGGATATTCAGCCAAACGCTTCACCCAAGATGGATGAGCAGAGAAATCAATGTAAGCCTCATCCAAGACTACGATTCCCTTGAAAGCCTTCAAGAGCTTCTCGATCTCCTGGGCATCCAAAGCGTTACCCGTAGGGTTGTTAGGAGAACAGAGCCACATCACCTTGGTCTTGGCATCCGCCACCTTCAAGAGCGCATCCGCCTTGAATTGATACTGCTCGTCCAAAAGGACCGTGCGGTACTCCACATTGTTGACATCGGCACAAACACCGTACATACCGTAGGTTGGGGCAATCGCCACTACATTATCCTCCTTCGGCTCGCAGAATACTCTGTAGACAAGGTCGATCGCCTCGTCACTACCATTGCCAAGGAAGATGTTTTTTACCGCCACACCCTTCACCTTCTCGATCTCCGCCTTTACCGTAAGCTGCAAAGGATCCGGATAACGGTTGAATGGGGCGTTATATGGATTTTCGTTCGCGTCCAAATAGACAGAGGCCTCTCCTTGGAACTCATCGCGTGCGCATGAGTAGGGTTTCAAGGCCCAAATGTTCGGGCGAACGATTTGCTTTAGTTCAAACATATTCGTTCAATGTTTAGATGGTCTATTACAATTACTTTCTACGCAAGGTCACGGCGTTCTGGTGAGCGAAGAGTTGCTCATTGCTAGCCATGATCTCGATGGCGTCGCCAATACGGTCCAATCCCTCCTTGGTGATCTCCTGGTAGGTGATCTTCTTGCGGAAACTATCCAAGTTCACACCACTGTATGCCGTCGCATATCCGTTGGTCGGAAGAGTATGGTTGGTACCTGACGCATAGTCACCAGCACTCTCTGGGGTATAGTAGCCCAAGAAGATGGATCCCGCATTGTCGATCTGCTCGGCGATCTCACGGTATCCGTTCGCGGAGATGATCAAATGTTCCGGCGCATAAGCGTTGCTGATCGCGATCGCCTCCTGCATATCCTTCACAATAAAGATCTTACTGTTCGCCACAGACTTCTCTGCAATCTCCTTACGAGGCAATTGCGCCAACTGCACATCCACCTCCGCCATCACCTTCTCGGCCAACGCCTCGCTGGTGGTGACTAGAATAGCCTGGCTATCCACGCCGTGCTCCGCTTGTGAAAGCAAGTCGGAAGCGACAAATTGCGGGTTGGCGGTCTCATCGGCCAACACCTCCACCTCGGATGGTCCGGCAGGCATATCAATCGCCACCTCCTTCAAAGAGACCATCTGCTTGGCAGCGGTCACATATTGGTTACCAGGACCGAAAATCTTATAAACCTTTGGAACACTTTGAGTTCCGTATGCCATGGATGCAATGGCTTGCACACCACCGATCTTGAAAATCTTATTGACACCGGCGGTCTTGGCTGCGAAAAGCACAGCAGGATGGACCTTACCCTCCTTGTTCGGAGGCGTACAAAGAACTATCTCCTTGCATCCCGCGATTTGGGCAGGGATGGCCAACATCAAAACAGTCGAGAAGAGCGGTGCGGTTCCACCTGGGATATAGAGTCCCACCTTCTCGATGGCCTTCGCCTTTTGCCAACAAGTGACACCCGGCATGGTCTCCACCTTGGGAAGCTCCTGCGCCTGCGCGCTATGGAACTTCTGGATGTTACCCTTCGCCAAAAGAATAGCGTCCTTCAACTCTTGGGAAACGATGGCCTCCGCCTCCTGAATCTCCTGTTCCGTCACGGCAAGGGATGAGAGCTCCACCTTGTCGAACTTCAACTCATAGGCCTTCACCGCCTCATCACCCTTCTCCTTCACATCGTTCAATACGGTGCGAACCGTATCAAACAAGGTGGCGTTATCGAATGTGGGTCTCGCCATCAAGGCGCTCCATTCGCTTGCCTTGGGATATTTATATATCTTCATAAGAATTCTAATTTTCAAGGGAGACGAGGTACACCTCGTCTCTACAAACCGCACAATATTAGAGAATCATCTTCTCAATAGGAATAACCAAGATGCCCTCTGCACCCAACGCCTTCAATTGGCTGATGATGTCCCAGAAGGTCTTCTCCTCAATCACAGAGTGCATAGAGGACCATCCCTCCTTAGCCAACGGCGTGATGGTTGGTGCCTTCATACCTGGAAGCAATTGGCAAACCGCATCGATCTTGCTGTTCTCAATATTCAAGATGATGTATTTCTTTCCCTCGGCGTTCTTGTAAGAGTCGAAACGGAACAAAAGTTCCTTCAAAATCTCTTGCTTCTCAGCGTTCAAATCAGGGTTACCGATCAAGACAGCCTCTGACTTCAAGACCACCTCAACCTCCTTCAAGTTGTTGCTGACCAAGGTGCTTCCTGAACTTACGATATCAAAGATGCAATCCGCCAAACCGATACCAGGAGCGATCTCCACAGAACCAGTGATCACGTGGATCTCTGCCTTCAAATTGTTCTTATCCAAGAATTGTTGCAAGATGTATGGGTAAGAGGTAGCGATCTTCTTACCGTTGAACCACTCAATACCCTTGTAATCAACAGCCTTTGGAATGGCCAAAGAGAGGCGGCACTTGCTGAAATCCAAACGCTTGATCAAATCAGCCTTCTCATGGCGCTCCACAAATTCGTTCTCACCCACGATACCTACATCTGCGATACCACTCGCCACTGCTTGTGGGATATCATCATCGCGCAAATAGAGGATCTCAACAGGGAAATTTGAGGCTGGAACCAAAAGGGTTCTCTTACCTGAACTAATTTTGATGCTTGACTCTGACAACATGGTCATCGTCTCCTCGAACAAACGGCCTTTCGCCTGGACTGCAATTCTTAACATGATCTGTAATTTATTTTGTTATTATTTTTATTTCCAAAAAAAGAGGCTCACCGAACATCGGCAAGCCTCACTATATCGCATACACAACCGCTCACCGAATTTATCGTTGATAATGATGATGGTTATGATGATGCTTTGTATTGAACATATCTTCTTGTTTTAACGATGCAAAGATATAAAAATATTTGAAATTATGCGAATTACGCCCCTAATTCTTCAATTTCTTTCATCCAGACATTGAAACTTGCGTCGCTTGGCATCCTCAAATCTCCTCTTGGAGAGAGCGCGATGGATCCTACCTTCGGTCCGTCCGGCATACAAGAACGCTTGAATTGCTGAATGAAGAAACGACGGTAGAAGGTCTTCAACCACTTCAAAACAGTCGCCTTATCATACTTGTTTTGCGCTTGCATGATCATGAAGAAGATCTTTTTCGGAGAATATCCGTAACGAAGCATGTAGAAGATGAAGAAATCATGCAACTCGTACGGACCGACGAAATCCTCTGTAATCTGCGCGATGTTTCCATCCTTGTCGGCTGGCAACAACTCTGGGCTGACTGGGGTGTCGATAACATCCATCAGCGTGGCCTTCGTCGCATCATCCACTTCGTTGAGCGCCACATATTTCACCAAAATACGCACCAAGGTCTTAGGCACATCGGTATTGACCGCATACATACTCATCTGGTCGCCATTGTAGGTACACCATCCCAAAGCCAATTCGGAGAGGTCTCCCGTTCCGATCACCAAGCCATTCACCTTGTTGGAATAATCCATCAAGATCTGGGTGCGTTCACGCGCTTGCGAATTCTCGTAAACCACATTCAAATTGGCCGGATCGTGCTCTATGTCCTTGAAATGCTGTATGCAAGCATCTTTAATGGAGATCTCCTTGATGGTGACACCCAACGATTTCATCATATTGATGGCGTTGTTGTAGGTACGGCCCGTCGTTCCGAAACCTGGCATGGTGATGCCATAGATATTCGATCGAGGTATTCCCAACTTATCGAAGGTCTTCACCGTCACCAACAAAGCGAGGGTGGAATCCAAACCACCGGAAATGCCCACTACAGCCGTTTGAATGCCTGTATGGTGGAGGCGTGTAGCCAAGCCCCCCACTTGAATGGAGAAGATCTCCTTGCAACGCTCGTCCATCTGCTCCTCGGCCACCATAAACGGATGGGAGGATACAGGACGGTAAAGTTTCGTCAACTCAATCTCGCGAAGCGGCGCCTCTATCGTAGTGTACTCTTTCGTAAGATCCGTCTTACCTCTGTAAAATCCTGAATTCTTCAATCGGTCGAGGTTCAAGCTCTCCACATCTATCTCGCTAATGATCAACTGCTCTTCAAATGAAAAACGTTCAGACTTCGCCAAGAATCGTCCATTCTCGATGATGTATCCATTGCCACCGAATACCAAGTCCGTCGTCGATTCGCCAAAGCCCGACGAGGCGTAAACATAACCAGTCACACACTTTGAGGCTTGTTGCTGCAACATCTGCTGCAGATAGGCGTTCTTGCCAGATAGGTCGTTGCTGGTGGATAGGTTGAAGATGATCTGCGCACCATTCAAGGTGTGGAAGTTGCTTGGCGCCAATGGCACCCAGACATCCTCACAAATCTCCACGGCAAACTTCACCTCATCATCACCAAAAAGCAATTCGGAGGCGAATGGGACAGTTTGTCCACAGAGAGTCACCGTATTGCTGGTGATATCCTTACCAGAGGTGAACCAACGCTTTTCGTAGAACTCATTGTAATTAGGCAAATACATCTTCGGAACGACACCCAAGATTTTGCCAGCCTGGCAGACAGCCGCCACATTGAACATCCTACCATTCTGCACCAAAGGCAACCCTACGAGAAAGATGATAGATGAGTGGGCCGTTTCGCCTAATATTCGGGACAATTCACGCTGTGCGGATTGCAACAAAGTGGATTGATAAAAGAGATCCGCACAAGTATAGGCTGTAATGGACAACTCAGGGAAACAAACGATTTGAACACCCTGGCTCTCCGCAGATTGAATCATTCGAAGAATGTGGTCCGCATTATAGACGCAATCCGCCACCTTCACATTGGGTACCGCTGCCGCTACCCGGACATATCCATGGTTTTTCATAACTTGATGACAAAGAAAATGATGTGTTATATCTAAATCTATGACAGACAAAGATATAATTATCATCAGTGCCCACAAATAGATTTCTTCCAAAAAAAATCTAATTTTGTTTTGCATTAGAATTTTTATGCGTATCTTTGACACAACAAACAAAACCAATAGAATTATGAGAGCAATTATCACATCTTTATTAGAGACTGACCTTTACAAGTTCTCTATGGGACAAGCGATTTTCCACCTATTTCCAAGCTACAAAACGACTTGGACGTTTAAATGCCGCAACAAAGATGTGAAATTCACATCCGAGATGGTGGCGGAGATCAAAAACCAGCTTCAGGCGTATTGCCAACTCAGCTTTACCGAAGAGGAGCTAGACTACCTCAGAAGCATCGGAGCCAGAAAAGACGAGAAGGGCAACATCGTGAGAAAGGGTTGGATCAAAGATTCTTACATCGATTTCCTCCGCATCTGGCGTCCACGATTCGAGGAGTTTGAGATCAACGACCAAGCGGAGTGCGGCTTGAGCATCGAGGCGACCGGCACCTGGTTGAACACCAGTATGTATGAGATCCCAACTTTGGCGATCGTCAACGAGGTCTACTTCCGAATGGCTTATAACTACGATGAGTTACGCGGTCAGTTCGCCCGCAAACTAAACGAGAAGGTCCATCTTTTGGAGCAGGACATTTACGAACTGGGGGCCTTCTCTGAATTCGGACTCAGAAGAAGATTGTCTGCGGAGTGCCAAGAGATGGCGGTGATGGCCTTGAAGAACGCGAAGATGAATAACAAATCTATCTTCGTAGGCACCAGCAACGTATTCCTCGCGAAGAAATACAACCTCACCCCAGTTGGCACCATGGCCCACGAGTGGATCATGTGCGTCGGACAGGGTAATAGAGCCATCAATCCAGCCTACTCTAACCTCTACGCCCTACGTGCTTGGGTAACGGAGTACAAGGTGCAAAACGGCACCGCGCTAACGGATGCCATCACGACAGACTGCTTCCTCCGCGATTTCGACGAGGAGTTCGCGACCGTATTCAGCGGTGTCCGCCACGACTCCGGATCACCTTTCGAGTGGGGAGATAAGATGATCGCCCACTACCAAAAGTTGGGCATCGACCCTAAAACGAAGACCCTGCTCTTCAGCGATAGCCTCAACTTCGAGAAGGCCACCCAACTCAAAAAATATTTTGAGGGAAGAGCGAAGACCGCGTTCGGCATCGGAACATTCATCGCCAACGACACGGATGTTCCACCGCTCAACATCGTGATGAAGACCACCCTCTGCAACGGCGGAGACGTGGCGAAAATCTCTGACACGCCAGGCAAAGGCATGTGCAAAAACCCTGATTACATCGATTACCTCCAAAGGGCGATCGATTGGAGAATGAATCACGCGGAAATGTAACGAACCATAAAAACGGAACGATATGAAGAACTGGGAAATCAAAGAGACGGAAGTGATGATGAAAACACCCATCGGCACCATTCAGACAACAAGAAAGATTGATCCGAAGGGGGTAGAACGCAAGTACATATCGATGCAAGCACCTGATTGGGTCTGCGCAGTCGTTCAATACGGTGCGAATTCTGATGACTTCATGATGGTGAAGCAATTCAGGCACGGCATCAATCGGGAGATCACAGAGTTTCCTTCCGGCATGGTGGACAAAGGCGAGGAGCCCCTTGAGGCACTCTACCGAGAATTGGATGAGGAGTTGGGCATCAAGCGGGAGAATGTCCTTCAATTGGAGAAGCTCTACACCGGTAGCCCTAACCCTGCTTTTATGGAGAACCAAATAAGTTGCTACTACGTAGTGGCAGATGGATACGGCAAGAACAATCCAGACGAGGACGAGTTCCTTGAGACCGTGATTGTCAAACGCGCGGATATGGAGCAGATCATCAGCCAGGAGGATTACAACGTCATGATGCGATTGGCATGGGAAATGTTCCTTAAGGGAAAATCTGTTCCTACTTGGTGACAGGGCTTCTTCTGCCTGTTATGTAAATTAATTTATGAACCTGTAAAGTTTGCTTTTATAGAAACTTTTCTTAAATTTGCCATTGTTTTTTATGAGAGAAGAACCTAATTTCGAAATCTTCTTCACAGAGGAAGTGATGAAATTCTTGAGTGAATTAGACGATCAAACCAAATGTAAAATATTATATAACATCACAAAAGCACAATACGTCAACGATCCTGAACTGTTTAAAAAATTAGGAAACAGTTCCATTTGGGAATTTCGAACGCTATACAATAAAATCCAATACAGACTTCTCGCTTTTTGGGAACCCAATAAAGAGGCATCCGTAGTCATTACTCATGGTTTTATAAAGAAAAGCGCCAAGACTCCCCCAAAGGAAATACAAAAGGCAACAGTTATTAAAAATAATTATTTAGACAAACTTAAAAAGGAAAAGAAACAATGAAATTATACTCTCAAGAAGAGGCGCTAGAGAATCTCTTAGGCGCCAAGGGCACAAAATTAAGAGATGAATACGAGTCGAATGTGGAGGAATTTTTGATTGGAGAATCTATAAAAAAAGCACGTTTGGCAAATCACCTCACCCAGGAACAATTAGGAGAGATGATAGGTGTCCACAAAGCTCAAATTTGCAAGATAGAAAATGGCAGTAATCTTACAATTAAGACCATTGCCAAAATATTCAAAGCGATGAGCATTAAAGCGGAACTACATCTTGATGGGATAGGGAAGGTAATGCTGAATTAGTACAGAACATCCAATAACAAAAAAATCCGCCGGACTGACATTTCTTAACTCCAAACTCATAATTCTTAATTACTCCCCTTCGCCCTCGACCGATTCACCAAATAGACACCCGTGAAGATCAAGGCGATAGCCACCGGATGGCTCCAACTCAATACGCCGATACCCAATAAAACCGAAGCGGTACAGGAAACCACAGGCTGCATATAATTATACATCGCCACAATGGTAGGACGAAGCACCTTCTGGGCCGTCACGCTAAAAAGGAAAGCGCAGAAGGTACCACAGAACACGACAAAAAGGGTATCTAACCAAACACCCGTCGCAATAGCGCTCCAATCGGTGGCAAGGAATTGAGGTGCGGAAAAAGGAAGAACAATGATCGTGGCGAAGGTCATCATCCACTTCATACAGGTAACAGCGGAGAATTTCTGTATCACACCCTTAAAGGCGGTCAAGTAAATAGAGTAGCTGCATTGAGCCGCGACACACATTAAATCACCCTTCAAGACGCCCCCGCCAATCGCACCATTAGCCGAAGCCAGTATCAAAGTGGCCGCTCCGCAAGCACCCAAGATGACGCCGCCGAACTTCATCCAAGTAATCGGTTCCCGCAAAAAGATAAAGGCCATCACCATGGTGAAAATAGGCATGACAGTGGTCATGATACTGGCATTGAGCGGAGAGGTAATGCTAAGACCGATGATATAATTGCATTGGTTAAAAATGATCGCAAAGAGGGCCGCACCGAGAAGTCCACAATAATCCTTTTTTGTTAAACGCTCCTCATGAGCAGGTTCTCCCTTCAATTTTAGGACAAAACTAGCTATCCAAAAACAGAGCGCCGCACCCGACACACGGAAGGTGATCATCTCCAAGCCGGAGATGCCGTGACTCATCGCATCCTTGCCCAAAGGAGCCATCAAACCCCACATCACACTGGCCGCCAACATCAATAGATGTCCCCGTAACAAACTCTTCTCTTTCATCTTTCTATTTTGTGGCGCAAAGATACGAAGAGATTGGGAAACAAAATTACACCCACCCGTTTTTCAAAACACGGGCAAATTATTACCTTTACAATCTGATGGACAAACACATCAAGCGGG
>JAKSKV010000054.1 GCA_024401555.1 Paludibacteraceae bacterium | reverse complement strand
TAATCTCCTCCTATTTTTTTCGCATTTGTATTTGCACTTCTAATTTGAATTTAAGGAAAAGGCATATATCCTCTAGCTTAGTAATATAATAAAGATATTAAATTATGCATTGTGACAATCTGTCATAATTGTTTCTATGATTTTTGATAAATTATAGCAAAATAAGATTGGCATGAGATTTGTGTAATGATCGGCCACATATAAACTGATTAAAATGGGACTTATTCAATTGGATTCTAATTTCAGAGAATCCGTTCTATGCTGAACGGGTTCTCTACGCCTCGCTGCACGAGTGTATTTTAACCTTTTAAAATAACTTTCTTCGATTCTTGGGCGAAAACCATTAAAAAAATACGATTTTAGCCCAGAAATCGCTTGAAAGTATGTTATTGAAACAAATCATCTAACGTGAATGTATCTCGTATATCGCTGGAATAACCATTCTTTGTCAACCCAAATGGCGTAATAAATAACGTGAATATAGACGCTTTTGTTTGGGTCTGGCGAGCAAATGCCGCTATACGGTTTTTATACTTTAGACTCTCCTCCTTATCAATTGTATAGAGCGAATCGCAATATTTTACCTCACATAGATGCGTAATCTTATCCGCTCTTTCCATTACAAGGTCAATCTGTGCCTTCTCCTCAGGATCATTGCTTCTCCAAGAATAATACTCCACGCCAATATTCGATATTCCTAATGCTTTTTTAATCTGAGGTATATGCACCATGCATAGTCGTTCAAAGGCATATCCCCACCATGCGTTGAGTTGCATCAGATTGTGTTGCAGATAGGCTTCGTCTGTACTCCTCTTGGCAGAGAAATAGAGATGGAATAATGTAAAGAAATCGGTTAACTGGTAAAATGCACCATTTCTCTTTATAATCTTACTTTTTGTGTGATACTCTCTGATAATGTCACAATTCATCAAGTCAGTTAAAATGGTTGTCAGATGACCATTGCTGGCGACAGAGAGACGTTCCGTCAAATCCTTCTTTGAGATTCCATTCTTGCACTGTGCTAGTGCGCCCAACACTTTTAAATAGGGTTCGACATTATCGAATAGGGAGGTATATAGTTTATTGTATTCTGAATGGAGTTCCCCTTTTTTTGAGAAGTAAAGTCTGTCTATATTTTGCGTCAAACTCTGTCGCTTGTCTAACAGACTTAAGTAATAGGGCACACCTCCCAATATCATGTAGGTTTGTGCGATAGTTTGTGGCGACCATTCTATTCCTTGGCTTCTGAGATATTGTTGCGTTTCAGAGAGCGAGAATGCCGAGAGGTGCATTTCATGTGTCAGACGGTTATGAAGTCCGGCTCTGTTGTTAATAAGATTTTTCACCATCCATGAAGTCGCACTTCCGCAAACAATTAGTTTTACTCGGGGCTCCTGTGATGCCCAGGCGTTCCAAAAATTGCCTAGGGCACGAATGAATGCCCCTTTTTGGGTGTCAAAACATGGCAGTTCGTCAATAAAGATAATGCAGGGAGCGTTGTTACCCGCTAACTTGCATGCCAAAAGTCGTTGTAGTGCGTAAAAAAGGTCTATCCAAGAAGAGGTGGTCAAGGATTCCTCATATCCATACATGCGTAGCGCTACTTTAAAGGCACTTACCTGCTCAGCCTTTGTTCCGTTGATAAGTCCGGAAACAGAGAAACTCATCTCCTCGCGAAACAATTGGTTGACCAGATAGGTTTTACCTATGCGCCGCCTTCCATACAATCCGATGAATTCAGGTCTGTCCGATTCTATGTACTGCTTTAATGCAGCAATCTCCTCTTTTCTGCCAATTATATTCTCTTTCATGAATATGTGATTTTTCGCAAAATTAGTAACTTTCTTCGATTCTTGGGCGAAAACCATTAAAAAAATACGATTTTCGCCCAGAAATCGCTTGAAAGTATGTTGTTGGCTTAAACTACGCTTACACATCTCACCATATCTCCCCTCCCCTACATACCTCCATAGACAAACCCTTTTAGCAATATTTTAGTAACCGGTTGCATCGACGAAGGAGATGCTGCCAGTGAAAACGTCCCACCTACTCCGTGTGCCTGGAAGGCACTACCCTAAGGGATGCACAAAGTACTGCCCTCCAGGCAGACAGAATCTACGTGTTTCTTCATCCGCAGACTGGATTGAATAAGATCAGTCATAAACTGGAACAGAGCCAACAAAAATCACGACTTCTCGACTTTTACAAATTTGTAAATTACAAATCTGTAAAAGTCGTATTCGCCTCGAAATTAAACACAAAAAAAGAGGAGCCACCGCCCCTCTTCTTCTAATCGATCTTACCGTTTGATTACTTCGTAATCACCGTACCAGAATCATTGCCCAACTCATCCGCTTTAGTGATCACCACCTTGGCAACACCCGCATTGATAGCGGCGAAAGAGTTCTCCAACTTAGGAATCATACCACCCTGGATGATACCCTTCTCCACATATTCCTGGAAGAGTTGCGGATTGATCTCGGCGATCACACTGTCGTCGTCGTTCTCATCACGAAGGACACCCTTCTTCTCGAAGCAGTAGGTCAATGTGACATCGAAATATTGGGCAAGCGCCTTAGCCGCCTCTCCCGCAATGGTATCGGCATTGGTGTTCAACAAATTACCCTTCTTGTCGTGGGTAAGCGGAGCCAATACAGGGACAACATCCTTGCTGATCAAGTCAGCCAACAGAGAGGCGTTCACCTCCTTGACATCTCCCACATAGCCGTAATCAACTGTCTTCACAGGACGCTTGTCCGAGCGCATATAGTTCATGTCGGCACCCGTCAGACCCAAAGCGTTCAAACCAAGGGCTTGGAGGTTCGCCACGATATTCTTGTTCACCAGTCCCGCATAGACCATCGTCACCACCTTCAAAGTCTCTGCATCAGTGATGCGGCGTCCATCCACCATTTTGCTCTCAATGCCTAACTTGGTGGCAAGCGCAGTAGCGGAACGTCCACCTCCGTGTACAAGCACCTTCTTTCCCTCAATCTTAGAGAAACGCTCCAACAGCTGTTTCAACGTGTTCTCCTCCTCGACGATCTTCCCGCCGACCTTGATGATCGTTAATTTCTCCATGTAGAATATCTTATATTAAATATATTTGAAAGGATAAAAAAATAGGAAGGCCCAACCTCTGAGCCTTCCTGTTTGATTGAATGTCGAAAATCGATTATTTGTTCTTCAACAAATCACGGATCTCAGTCAAAAGGATCTCCTCCTTAGTTGGCTCTGGTGCTGGAGCAGGTGCTGCAGGAGCCTCTTCCTCCTTCTTCTTGAATGAGTTGATCAACTTGATGAACGCGAAGATACAGATGGCCACGATCAAGAAATCGAATACGGTTTGCAAGAAGTTACCATAGCTCAAAGTAGCGGCACCAGCCTCTTGAGCCTCAGCCAAAGTCTTGTAAGTGTTACCGTCCAATGCTACGAAAAGGTTCTTGAAATCGATACCACCTACAGCCAAACTTACGATTGGCATAAACACGTCAGCTACCAAAGATGAGACGATCTTACCGAAAGCTCCACCGATAATCACACCGACTGCCATGTCGACAACATTGCCCTTCATGGCGAAGTCCTTGAATTCATTCAATAATTTCATATACAATAATTTAAATTTAGTTTATCTAATTTGAGTTCAAAAATACAACTATTTATGATATAAATCTAATTTAGGAATAAATTATTTGCGGTCAGTCACTTCAATTTCCTACCGCAAGCGAGACATCCTTTCACGAATCTACCTTCCAATAGAAAAATGAGGGGCTGGCTCAGAAATGAGTCAGCCCCTCTGGTATTTAATTGAACCGAATTACTTCACGATCAACTTTTGAACAGCAGTGTTACCGTCAGCGGTAACGACCTTCACCATGTAAGTTCCGGCAGCCATGTTCAATTCAACCATCTCGCCACCGTTTTGGGTGTAGACGATTTGGCCGACCATGTTGTAGATAGCGATCGCCTCGATCTCTTGAGCGCTCTTCACCACGAAGTAGTTCTCCGCAGGGTTAGGCATCAAGACGATCTCATTGTCGCTAGCGTTCTCCTCTACATCTGTGGTGTTGTTCTTAATAGGCTTGATAGTTACCTTGTAGAGTTGGCAATCCTCGAACGCGTCGATGGTGGTCTCCTCGGTGTAAGTAACGCCGTTGTACTCGCTAGCCTCCACAGTCTTAGCCTTAGCCTCGTGAGCTGGCTTCCAGATCTTGAAGCTTCCGCACAAGTGGAGCATAGCCAAGTAGTGAACCAAACCGTCGTAGTAGCGGTATTGTCCGGTAGCCAAGTTTGCGCCCCATGCCTTGTTCATGTTGGTCTTTACCTTAGAAGCGTAAGATGACTCGTTCATCAAAGCGTAGCAAGCAACCGCGTTAGCACCAGTCTCACCCAAAGTATAGCTCTCGGATGCGCCTGAACCGTCCCAGTTGAAACGTGCGTGTTGGTAACCGTCCTTCTCGAAGAAGTCGATGATTCTCTTAGCCATCTCGGTTTGTCTCTTGGCGTCCTTACCGAACAAGTAGTAGTCCATACCGTAGTTCATGGCGCAACGCATAGCGTCGTACATGTACTTTTGGGCGTTGGAGTTGTAGGAAACTGACTTAGGAGTTCCGTCGAAGTTGTTGTAGTCGGAGAACAAACCTGATTGAGAGTTGCAAGACTTGTACAAGTGGTCGCGAGTTGCGGAAGCAGCCTGTGCCCAAGTGTTGTTGTTAGTCTTAGACCAACGTGAGAACAAATCCACGAACGCTGGCAAGTCGTAAGAAGGGTCAGAGAAGTCTGAGCAGTTGTAAGGTTGGAAAGTAACGACCTTGTATTGCTCGTTGAACAAAGAACCGTTTCCACCCTTCCACATCTTAGACAAGATGTATTGAGCGTCGTCCATGTAGGTCTTGCCACCCCAACGGTTAGCGGCGAAGAGCAAAGACATCATGAAGTACATCTCACCGTCAGGTGCGCAGTTTTGATCCTTCACGCTACCATCGGTACCACATTGCCATGAGAAGTAACCATCCCATTGGCCGCTCTTGTGCCACATGTGGTTCTTAGCGAATGCCCACAACTTGTTGAACTCGGCTTGGTGGTTGGTTTGAACGCAGATCATCATACCGTATGACATACCCTCGGAACGGACATCGTTGTTACCTGTGTCGAGGATGTAAGACTCACCGTTTCCTCTGTCGTAGTACACCTTATTGCTGCTCTCGAAGTAGTGCTTCCACAATTGATCCAACTTACCTTGGATCTCATCATCGCTCTTGCCTAAGACAGTCTTGAATGGACTGGTGTAGTCACCTGTGTAGTATGCACCAGAGTAGTTGGTGTCATCACAGTCAGGACCGAAGTATGCACCGTTCTCGTCAAAGAAGTTAGATGCGCCTGATGTGGTAGTGGTATTATTATTATTGTTGTTGTTATTATTATTATTATTGTTGTTGTTGTTTGAAGAACCAGCCTTGGAGAACTTGATGTTATCCAAGTTAGTGTTATTAGCCTTGATACTAACCTTCAAAATTTGTTGACCAGCTTTTAGTGAAACTTTACCAGTTGCAGCTGAGTAGGTATCCCAATCGTTTGATACACCTGTTCCCTTCAAACTAGCAATGCTCTTACCATCGATAGAAAGGTCGATTGCAGGATCACCGCTACCGCAAGACATAAGTGCCTCCACATCGTAGTCACCATCCTCTGCCACATCGATGGTATATTCCATCCACTCTGAAGTTGAGGTATAACCTACTGCCATGCCGTTGCCAGCCTTAACGATGTCAATAAACTCATCGGTACGATATTTTGCATCACCCTCGTTCTTGTCGTCTGAATCATTGTATGCCTCATCAGGGCCACCCTTATCGTAATCCTCTGCTTCAATAGTTCCAGGGATCGCGAATGCGCTCTTATATGGAGCTTGTGGCTCGCTTACGCGTACTGTTGTGGAGGTCTCAACCTTAGAACCATCTTGCAAAGTAGCTGTTGCCTTTACTGTGTGGTTACCTGCTGTGGCAGTCCACTTTGTGCTCCAAGGAGAACCTGTCAAGTTGGCAATGCTCTTGCCATCTACTGAAAGATCGATTGATTTAACTGGTGACTTAGTTTCTGATGTTAAAGTGAATGTAACCTCTTCTCCTTCCATGATTTTCTTGCCTTCTGCAGGGGAAGAGAAACTGATGGAATTGTTGTCGGCATCACCCATCCAAACGTTACCGTACTTCAAATCGAAGCTACCGGAACCAGCACCTACCTCGCAAAGGAACTTACAATCGTACAATTGACCGAGTGTTACGTGTTGCGCCCACTTTCTCATGTGCTCTGAGACTGAGATGTGACCACAAGTACGAACCTTGGTGTTAACAGCAAATACTTGCTTAAAGGTTGAAGTACCAGAGATAGAAGGGGCGTTATTACGAGTTCCGATGTACAAATCGTAAGTTCCCTCACCGTTGATTGTATAAGTTGCAACCTTGTTGGCACCATAGTACAAACCTTGTTGCTTTTGTGTGCTTCCGAAGAAGGTGTTCTCTACGATGTAGTACTCCACCTCGTTAGGCACCTTGGTCCAACCATAGATACCGATGTAGTTGTATCCACCACCTGAACTACCTTGACCGATTGAGTAGTTGAAGTCGCAGTGAAGGTCAGCCTTTAGCTCGCTTGGCTTTGGGCCTGTTCCCCAATATAGACCGATACGGCAAAGCAAATCATCTGGATTGTTCCAGGTTGCCTTGAATTGGAATCTTTCTTTGTTTGCGGTGTACTCCATAGAGGCGTTGTTACCTGAATTGGTCCACATCTCATAGTTGAAAGGAGTTCCTGAGATGTCGTGTGTACCACCATTTTGTGCTCTCTGACCACTTGACATGGATGTGTTCATCTGACAAGGGTCCACTGCCCAAGCATTCATTCCAGAGAATAGGAATGCGCCCAAAGCAACTGTTTTAAGTACGTTACGTACTTTGTTTGTGAATTTGTCCATTTGTGTAATATGATTTATAAATTGATTTTCTACTGAGTTTCCTCCTTTAATAGAGCTTGTTATTCGTGTCCCGAATCTTTCGAGCAACGTATGTTTTTCATTGTAATACTGTTTCATAAATTGATGTGTTTAATGGTTCTTTCTAAAGTTACATTTATACTCTATTTTCCAACAGCACTATGTCCAACTCGACATTGGCAAATGTAGATGAGATATGCATCATCTAATATGAGTTATTCGGCAAATATGAGAGATTTTTTCGGCAATTTGAGGTCGAAATATTTTGCAAAACATATCTATATATTTGATTTTCAATATTATATCATCACACACCATTGCAACCCATCCACAAGGAGACGAAAAATATTTTTGCGATAAATAATAAATCATCTTCCCCCATTGGGGGCCTATAACGATACATTTTCCCCTTTGCTTCATCTCTAAATTCCGTATCTTTGCACATCATTAATCCATTTATATTATGTATAAATACCTATTTATCGATTTCGACGACACCTTGTATGACACCCGCGGCAATGCGGACATAGCATTAAGAGAGGCATACGACCATTTTCATTTTGACAGAAACTTCCCAGACTACGAGACCTTCAACCGCTCATACTGGAAGACGAATTTAGAGCTCTGGGACGCCTATGCAAAAGGGGAGATTACCCGAGACTACTTGATGGTGGAACGTTTCAGAAGACCGATAGCGGACGGAATTGACGAGTCGGGCAAACACTTAGATCCGTCAGATAAATTCTGCCTGGAGGTGAGCGATGTCTTCCTGGATTTCTGCGCCGAAAAGCCGGGCGTGGTCGAAGGGGCGCACGAGATTATGGCCTACCTACGGGAGAAGGGGTACAAACTATATATGTGCAGCAATGGATTTCACGAAGTGCAATATCGTAAATTGAAGTCTTCCAACCTCTTAGACGCATTCGACGGAGTGATTTTGTCAGAGGACGCAGGTGCGAATAAGCCTAAAAAGGAGTATTTCGACTATGCCATTCGCAAGGCAGGAGCCGTTTTGAGTGAGACATTAATGATCGGAGACACCTTCTCCACCGATATTCTTGGCGCTAAAAACTACGGTATGGACTGCATTTTCTTTAATCGCCACCCTGAATCCTTCGTAGCACCGGAGCCTGTGACCTATGAGATCACCTCTTTAAAGGAGATCAGGGATATTTTGTGATTTATTTTTATGCACAATATATGCGTAGAAGCAATGCGAACATATATTCGTATTCATATCAAATGCCCATTCGCACATTTATATGCATAATTATGAAAATCAATCGCTCAAAATTAAGAAGAGATTTTTGACAAAACCGTTCAGAATACGACTTTGTTGATTTTGTCGAATATCAAAATTTTAGTAACTTGCACGCCAATATAAAACTCATCTTTTCATGAAGGAAAACGCGATCATAGTCGGAGCAGGTCCTGCAGGCCTCACGGCATCCTACGAGTTGTTGAAAAGGACGGACATCCACCCTATCGTGATGGAGGAATCAGACGAAATCGGCGGTATCTCCCGCACTGTAAACTACAACGGCAACCGCATGGATATCGGTGGCCATCGCTTCTTCTCCAAAGATAAGGAGGTGCTCCGATGGTGGGAAAACATCATGCAAAAAAGGGAAGACGATCCCGACCGTGTGATGCTCACCCGTAACCGCGTGTCGCGCATCTACTTTTTGAGAAAATTCTTCTCCTACCCGATCTCCCTCTCCAAAGAGACATTCGTCAACCTGGGCCTGGGCAATACCGTCCAATCCGGTCTGGGTTACATCAAGGCACGCCTCTTCCCTATCGAGGAGAACTCCTTGGAGGATTTTTACGTCAACCGTTTCGGCCGTCCGCTATACGAACTCTTTTTTGAGGACTACACCACCAAAGTGTGGGGTAAACACCCCTCTGAGCTCTGTGCTGACTGGGGACGCCAAAGGGTGAAAGGAGTATCCCTCTCTGTGGTGCTGAAAGATTATTTCCAGAAGAAATTCGCCAAAAATAAAAACTCCGATAAGGTGGAGACCTCTCTTATCGAGGAGTTCCAATATCCTAAATATGGCCCAGGACAACTTTGGGAGTGTGTCGCTTCCGACATTGTCCAACAGGGTGCCGAACTGAAGAAAAACCACTCCGTCTGCGCCATTCACGTAAACGGGAACCGCGTGGAGAGCGTTGATGTACGAAACCAAAATGGTGAAATCACCCAAGAAAAGTGTGACTACCTCTTCTCTTCCATGCCAATCAAGGATTTGGTGGCAGCGCTTCGTGGAATAGAAGTTCCGGAGAATGTGAAACGAATCGCTTCAGAATTGCCCTACCGCGACTTCATCACCGTAGGCCTTTTGGTAAAGGAGTTGAGCGTAAAATCCAAGGAGGGGAAGCTTATTCCAGATACTTGGATCTACATCCAAGAACGCGACGTGAAGGTGGGGAGACTCCAGGTATTCAACAACTGGTCACCCTATTTGGTGAAGGACGTGGAACATACTGTATGGATCGGTATGGAGTATTTCTGCGACGAGCATGATGACCTCTGGAATATGGACAAGGAGAAGTTTATACAAATGGCCATCGACGAATTGGTGAAGATCGACATCATCGAGAAGGATGCTGTGCTCGACTCCCACCAAGTGAAGGTCAAGAAGGCTTACCCTGCCTATTTCGGTTCCTACAACGAGATGGATGAGGTGCGTAAATTCTTGGACACCATCGAGAACCTCTTCTGCATCGGCAGAAACGGACAACACCGTTACAACAACATGGACCACTCCATGCTGACCGCCATCGAAGCCGTCTCCAACATCGAGAAAAAAATCACTACAAAGGAGAATATCTGGTCGGTCAACACCGAACAGGAGTATCACGAAACTGTGAATAACAACGAAAAATGAAACAGAAACAGACAGCGGGACAATCTACGTCGAAATCCAATGTTCAGACGGGAACCGCCAAAAAAAATTCACGTCCAATCAGCGAGACACTACGCAACCTGCTGAACAACAAATATGTTCATTTGGTTATGTTGGTCATCATCGGTGTCACATTCTATATCAACTACAACGGCACATTCGACAAAAAGTTGGATATGAATGGTGATAACATCCAATATTATTCACTGGGAAAATCACTCCACGACGGCACCGGCTACTCCAACGTAATGGGTTTCGAGGTGACGCCACACACGCACTTTCCACCAGGCTACCCCGCCTTCATCAGCGTACTGCTGAACTTCGTGAAAGAGGGTAGTTTCACCCCTATCAAGGAGGCTAACGGATGGTTGCTGTGCCTCTCCATTTTCCTATTATTCTACATTATCAAAAACATCACGAAAAACAATGCGTTGTTGGCCTTTACCGCGGCGATACTATTCTGTGTGCAGAAAGATCTGCTCAGATGGTCCACTATTATGATGAGCGAGATGCTCTTCCTCTTCCTAACGGTGCTCATCATCTTCACCGCACTGCTCCTCTATCGGAAAAAATCCTTCAAGGAGTTTAAGGCCTGGGACTATGCCGCACTGGTGGTTATGACACTCTCCATCGCCTACGTTTACTTCGTGCGCACCATGGGACTCTCCTTGATTTTAGGTCTGGTGGGCTGGTTCTGTGGCATGATACTCTACGAATTATGGCGCTACCAAAAGGGAGAGAAGGATGAGACCTCCAAAGCGAATTTTACCAGCAAAGCGAAATATTATGGTTGTTTGATCCTCTTGGTGATGTTGCCGTTCGGTGTCTCCAAACTGGCTTGGGATGCCAGAAACAATGCGATCGGACACGGCAAGAGCGACTACATCGGCGACTTCCACAAAAAGGGAGGTAATGGTGAGGTAATGTCCAACCTATCCGACTGGACAGAGCGTATCTACAACAACTCCAAATCCTACTACCTCCGTTTGATGCCGGAGACTGTGCTCAGCCAACCATTCGACTCGAAAGAGGTGAGTCAAAGACACGCCACCTCCGGAGAAATCGCTACTGGCTTTTTTGTATTCGCCTTGGTGATGATCGGCTTTTTAGGATTAGGGGCTGGAGGCTTCCTCCTTTTCTGCTATCTGGCTATGACATTCATGGTACTGCTCGTATGGCCAGAGCAATTCACCAGCGTAAGATACTATGTGGCGATCGTGCCACTGCTGCTGTTCCTGTTCTTGCATGGTATTTACAACATCGTGGAATTTATCTTGCGTTGGGTGAAGAACCACACTGTCCAAGAGTATAAGGGATACATCGCCACCCTTTGCACAATGGCGGCGGCCTTCTTCTGGTTGATACCTACCCAATCCAAAGCGCAACTGCCTTACCAGGAGTTGGCGAAACGACCTTATAAGAAATTCATCACCGACCAGAACTGTCTGAATTTCTTCGATGCGCTGGATTGGTGCAAGAGCAACATCCCGGACAGCGCCAGAATGGTTTGCCGCAAACCGGAGCTGTACTACATCCACGCGGGATTCAAAAAATCGGTCTCCTTCCCTAATTATGCGCCAGAGGATAGCGTCATGAAATATTTGGACAAGGTACAGGCCTCCCACCTCATTTTGGACAACTGGTTCAAGCACGCCTACACGACACTCTATCCGGCCGTGCGAAAATATCCTGACAAGTTCAAGGTGATCCATAAAATCGCGGATGTGGACAGCGTCAACAAGATCAACCCTGTCTATATCATCGAATACAACTGCAACTGGGGATACCACGGAGAGATGGTGAATGGCAAGAAGGAAGGACCAGGCTCCTTCTATTACCAAGACGGCCGCAAGTACATCGGCAACTACGCCAACGACCTTCCAGACGGAGAGGGAACTTTCTGGGATGCAGAGGGTAACATTCAGTTCAAGGGATCCTGGAAAGCGGGCCAATACAACAACGGTAAGGGTTACGCCTTCTATGGCGACAGAAAATATGAAGGAGAGTACAGATCCGGCAGACCAAATGGTTACGGTGCCCTAAGCGACACCCTGAATCATGTCATCGCAAAGGGAATCTGGAAAGATGGCGTATTAATGACGCCTCAATAACCCTTGCTTTTAGGTTTCAATTTTGAATTACAATGAGTCACGAAAAGGCGCCATTCTTACAAAATGGCGTTTTTTTATTCTTAAAACGAATAAATTGTGTATATTTTTGCATCAAAAATGAATAATTACAAATAAATTCTCCTTTGTTTTGAAAGTAAATACAATAATTTTTGTATTATTACCTTAATATTCCTATTTTTGCACTATCAGAAATTGAATACAAACAATTTAATAAGACCAATATTTTATGGCAAAAGTTGAAGATTTGGACCATGTAGTGGTTCGTTTTTCTGGCGATTCCGGCGACGGAATGCAATTGGCAGGAAACATTTTCTCTACGATTTCCGCTACAGTTGGTAATGACATCTGTACTTTCCCTGACTATCCAGCGGACATCCGCGCCCCACAGGGATCTCTAACGGGAGTTTCTGGCTTCCAAGTACACATCGGTGCTAACAAGGTTTTCACCCCAGGTGATAAGTGCGACGTGCTCGTTGCGATGAACCCTGCGGCTTTGAAGACTCAATATAAGTTCTGTAAGCCAACTTCATGTATCATCATCGATACCGACTCCTTCAAGGAGGCTGACTTGAAGAAGGCTAATTTCGAGACATTGGACGCAGTTGCCGAGATGGGCATCAAGAATGATGTGATCGCCGCTCCTATCACCTCTATGGTAAAGGATTGCTTGGCAGATTCAGGCATGGATCCAAAGGCAATATTGAAGTGCCGTAACATGTTCGCCCTCGGTTTGGTTTGCTGGTTGTTCAACCGCGACACCAACATCGCCGCTAACATGTTGAAGGAGAAGTTTGCTAAGAAGCCAGGTGTGGCTGAGTCAAACATCAAGGTAATCCAAGCTGGTTACGACTACGGACACAATACCCACTCTTCCGTTTCACACACTTACACAGTGGAGACCAAGAGCACAAAGAAGGGTATTTACATGGATATCAACGGTAACAAGGCTACAGCTTACGGTTTGATCGCCGCTGCTGAAAAGGCTGGATTGAAGTTGTACTTGGGTTCTTACCCTATCACTCCTGCTACCGACGTTCTCCACGAACTTTCAAAGCACAAGTCATTGGGCGTGACTACCGTTCAATGCGAGGATGAGATCGCTGGTTGCGCTTCCGCGCTCGGTGCTTCTTTCGCTGGAGCTTTGGCTTGTACTTCCACTTCAGGTCCTGGTATCTGTTTGAAGTCTGAGGCAATGAACTTGGCTGTCATCATGGAGTTGCCATTGGTTGTATTGGATGTTCAACGTGGTGGCCCTGCGACAGGTCTTCCTACCAAGTCTGAGCAAACCGACCTTTTGCAATGTTTGTTCGGCCGTAACGGTGAGTCGCCAATGCCAGTAATCGCCGCTACCTCTCCAACAGACTGCTTCGACGCCGCTTACATGGCTTGTAAGATCGCTTTGGAGGCAATGACTCCAGTGGTTTTGATGACCGATGCTTACATCGCGAATGGTTCTGGTGCGTTCAAGTTGCCTAACTTGGCAGAGTTCCCTGCTATCAACCCTCCATACGTTCCTGAGTCTTTGAAGGGAACATGGACGCCATACATGCGTCAGGAGAACGGTGCTCGTTATTGGGCTGTTCCTGGTCGTGAGGGCTTCACCCACATCTTGGGTGGTTTGGAGAAGGACAACAAGACAGGTGCTATCTCTACCGATCCTGAGAACCACGATTTGATGACTCGTCTTCGTCAAGAGAAGATCGAGAAGATCCAAGTTCCTGACCTAGTGGTTGAGGGTGACGAGAAGGACGCTGAGTTGTTGATCGTCGGCTTCGGTGGTACTTACGGACACTTGCACGCTGCGATGGATGAGATGAGAGCTGCTGGTAAGAAGGTGGCTTTGGCTCACTTCAAATATATCAACCCACTTCCAAAGAACACCGCTTCAGTGATGAAGAAGTACAAGAAGGTGATTGTCGCAGAGCAAAACATGGGACAATTCGCAGGTTGGTTGCGTATGAAGGTGGATGGTTTCGCTCCATACCAATTCAACGAGGTGAAGGGTCAACCATTCATGGTGTCTGAACTTGTAGAGAAGTTCACTGAAATTTATAACAAGTAAGTATAACCGATATAAACGAAATATATTATGAGCGAGTTAAAAGCAGCAGATTTCAAGAAGGGCCAACCACGTTGGTGTCCAGGTTGTGGAGACCACTTTTTCTTGGCTTCACTTCACAAGGCAATGGCTGAGATTGGCGTTGCCCCTGAAAATGTAGCAGTTATTTCTGGTATCGGTTGTTCCAGCCGTTTGCCACACTACATGGCTACATACGGTATGAATACCATCCACGGACGTGCCGCAGCCATCGCTACAGGCGCAAAGGTGGCTAATCCAAACTTGAGCGTTTGGCAAATCTCCGGTGACGGTGATGGTTTGGCCATCGGTGGTAACCACTTCATCCACGCGAATCGTCGTAACATCGACCTCAATATGATCCTTTTGAACAACCGTATCTACGGTTTGACCAAGGGTCAATACTCACCTACATCTCCTCGTGGATTTGTCAGCAAGTCATCTCCTTACGGAACCGTAGAGGATCCATTCCGTCCAGCAGAGCTTTGCTTCGGCGCACGTGGTCACTTCTTCGCTCGTGCCGTTGCGACTGACGCTCCTGGCACTATCGAGGTATTGAAGGCAGCACACGCCCACAAGGGTTCATCCGTATGTGAGATTCTTCAAAACTGTGTGGTATTCAACGATGGTACACACGAGAGCGTTTACAGCGCTGAGGGTCGTAAGAAGAACGCCATCTACTTGAAGCATGGCGAGCCAATGATCTTCGGTGAGAACAATGAGTTCGGTTTGATGCAGGATGGTTTCAGCATCAAGGTGGTAAAGATCGGTGAGAACGGTATCACTGAGAAGGACCTTTTGGTTCACGACGCACACTGCGAGGACAATACGCTTCAAATGAAGTTGGCTTTGATGGAAGGTCCTGACTTCCCAGTAGCATTGGGTGTCATCCGTGACGTTGAGGCTCCAACTTACAACGATGCGGTAACTGATCAAATCGAGCAAGTCAAGGGCATGAAGAAGTATCACAACTTCCAAGAGCTTTTGATGACCAACGATACTTGGGAGGTGAAGTAATTCAGCCATCTATATCGATCAAGAAGGGAGGCCGGATGGGTCTCCCTTTTTTGTTCCCTGCACACATCATTGCGGTCGGCCACAAGGGCACGCCCCTACAACCGCATCACGACGAATGATCGTATAAACACCCCCCGAAAGATTTGTCCGAATTACACAAAATTCATTATCTATTGCCATATAAAAACAATGAAAAATATATCTGTTTATGATAAAAGAGAAAAAAGAGGGCATTGTCAATGTCTTGGTGACTCATAGAGGAGTTCAAAAATTGGAAGTCACATTTTGTGACCTCCGAAAAACTAACAAAATCAAAAAGGTATCTTCTTCAATCGTCAAATTTCTGATGCATTGGAGTTATTTGAGGGTGGTGTTGTCTTTCCGCAATCAAATCGTATTTATTATAATATCTAACCTATGTATTGAAAATAATACACTATCTTTGTATCAAAC
>JAKSKV010000053.1 GCA_024401555.1 Paludibacteraceae bacterium | reverse complement strand
TGATATAGCTATTGAGGCAATATCAAGGTATCCCAATGGTAGGGATAAATGGGAATATCTCAATCTTATTTTTGCGTTTTTATTCTGCATGGCGTTGCAATGTTGCGACAGTAAAAGCAATAACCACTTTACTCCGTCGCCCATGCTCTCACAACTGGTTGCGGAATTTAATAATTATCTACCGCTCAGTGTTGGGCAAATAGGTCAAATATCATTTATATTTTAAATCATAAATTATAAAATACAAGACTTGTTTCACTTAAAATTGCAAAAATGAAAAACATAAAAACAGCCTTTCCGTTTGCGTTGTTTGCCGTACTATACTTCTATGTTTTTACAGGTGAAAGAAGCATTACCTATTACACTAAAGGAGATTGTACCGTGACGCGTGTTGATTATGACAGTTGGGGAGATTTTTGGACCGATTTTTATTATGGGAAACTTGACTATAAAGATATCGACGAAAGCCGTTGCTTTATTCGTTGCGAAGTTCGTGGTGGCATCGATTGCATGATGGATGGCCATCTTCTGTTTAAGCACGATTCCATCTTTGTAGTCCCTC
Source organism: Paludibacteraceae bacterium (assembly GCA_024401555.1). Taxonomy (GTDB): domain Bacteria; phylum Bacteroidota; class Bacteroidia; order Bacteroidales; family Paludibacteraceae; genus UBA1181. Next base: position 15,573 of record JAKSKV010000053.1, on the reverse strand, counting down.
ATGAAGGTGGATTTTTTAAGTATAATTGTAACGACGATAAACTGTACCTATTCAAAACGGAAGAATATCTACGCGACGAATTTTATTTTACTTATGGCTTTTCAAGGGTTGAAGAGTATAAGGAATATAAAAGAGATGGAGTTGACATAATTAAGTTGCCAACCCAATTTACTTTAAAATTCTTCAATACTACATTCGGGTCCGATGCTTGTTCCTTCAGCGTACCAGTCAATCATAAATATAAATACGTACCAGATCCTTGTCTTATTATTAAGGAATGATGGAATTGTTGTCCCCCTTAAAATGTATATATGTAGGCATCTAAAATAATTGAATATGTTAGTCAGAAACCATCATACGAATCTAATCAGAATGCTTTTATCATTCTTGCTGCTCCTGCTTTGCTATCCATCCCACGCCATCACCTGGGAAGAGCGAGGAGGCGAAGCCATCCGTCTGGGTACTGTTACAGCGACGACAGCCATCCCATCGGGCACCTACTATGCGGTGACGTGCAACGGCGTGATAGCCAAGAACCGTGACGGAGGGTATGACATAAATACGTATCAGTTTTTATCAGCAAGGTATGTTGGAATTTTTGGTGTAATTTTGTAGCGATACGTTAATTACTGAGGAAGTTTTTGTGAGAAAGATGGCTTTATGTCTTAATCATCTTAGGTTTATGATTTTTAACCGAAAATTCAAATAGTTATGTATTATACACTTAAAACAAGATGCGACGATGACGTTGTCGGTCACGTGCTGTTCCAGATAGATTACATTAATAGCGAGTATGCATTTAAAATAAAATCATATGAATTTGCGTCAATTCCATTATTGAAAGCAAAACTATGTAGACGGGCTAAAATGACAGATGTTATGCAAGGGGGATGTATATCTGCTTGTGGGCTGGTGATAAGCGAAAGGATGAAGCAACTTTTCGACCAATTCAACATTATTCCTCAGCACAAATACTACCCAATAGAGGTATCTTCAAAATCGGGTGTATTCTCCTATTATTATCTGCAACTGATAAACAAAGATTTTGTTAATAAAAGCATTGATTTTCAAAAGACAACCTTTTATTGGTCAGATCTTTATCTTACAGAGACCTATGGCACAGTTGAGGTGAGTTCGGTGGAAGATATTAAGAAAAAAAGAAAAGCTAGTTCTGATATTAATAATTGTATAAAAGCAGAGCAAGTTGTGGCGTCAAAGGATTTTGATGCTAATTTAGATATTTTCAGTTTGGATTTTATAACGGTTCATGATGACATCATTATTTCCGAGCGTCTAAAAAACGCCATAGAGGCAAACGGTCTTACGGGAATGCACATCGTACCATTGCCAGACCTGTTTGCCAACGAAGACGAAATAAAGCCTGTTGAAGATATGCCAAAGGTGATTGTGTCGCAAACCGAAAGTAAGGTCATGGCTCCGAAGAAAGAACTGAAAACGTATGAGGTGCCGCCATGTGCCAACGGCGTTTTGGAATACGTCAGATGTGAAGATGCGGAAAGGGTGATAGTTCCTGAAGGAATTGAGGAAATCGGGTCGAGCGCATTTCGTTGCTGCAGTCGCCACCTGCGCGAGTTGGTCCTTCCCGACAGTGTGAAACGGATAGGTGATTACGCTTTTATAGGGTGCGATATGCTGGAAACGGTTCGTCTGCCAGAAGGAATGGAAGAGATTCCGGACAACCTAATCAGCAGTTGCAAGTCGTTGAAAAGAATCGTCTTGCCAAAGAATGTAAAGAAGATAGCCGCGCATGCCTTTGCCTATTGTATCTCTTTGGAAGAGATTGTCTTGAACGAAGGTCTGGAAACTATTGGAGACAATGCCTTTGAAGACTGCCAGTATTTAGATAAGGTTGTTCTGCCAACCACACTGAAAAGCATAGGTGACTATGCCTTCCTTAATTGCTCGTCATTGGGCGATTTCAATATACCTCAAGGAGTTGAAAGCATTGGCGAATCTGCCTTTTTCGGAAGTGAGGCATTTTCAGAAAAGTTTATCAGCGAGGTTACGGACCGTTTTGGTGAACTACCGTTTGAAGAATATTACGATTGAAAACAGACTTTATGCTGCAATTTCATAAAACTCGGTATATATTTGCATATGAGATATAGAATTTTGTATTCATTTTAGGTGTCTATATACAAGTTAGCTAAAGACCATTGTAAGTGCCAGCTTGTATAAAATTCCCAATAGATATGTATTATTTGTTAAAAAATGCGATAACACGCAAGCAGGTTGGAACACAGTTTCAAACAAAAATATGTGATGGATATGATGTAGATGGACCAAATTCAAGATGCAATTTGAAATTTGATGAGTTCCCTAACTTTATTCCCGATTTGAGGTTTGAATTGGAGGATGCTGCAAAACTTACAGATGTAGTCCGCGAAGACAATATTATGGCAAAGGGATATTTGATAAATGAGAAAGTTAAGCAAATATTCGATCAATGCCTATTGCCCGATCACCGCTATTATGACGCTACTATCTTAGATCAAGATGGGAATCTACACCCATATTATTGGTGTCATTTAATTTCTAATGATTACCAGATGGTGGATTTCCCTCAGTCAGTGTTTCGAAAAGGTAAATTCTCATTAAAATCAATGTTAACCCCTGATGATCCTATTTGTCCGATAAAAGATGTAGATGATTATGTGAAGAAAAGAACTTTTCTAATTGAAAGCGATGGAGGACATATTGTTATAGAAAAATTAAAAATTCATAATAGCCAGAGGTTTGATTTGATACATTTCAGTGAGTTATATGCAACTTATGCATTCATATCTGAAAAGATGGTTAAACTTCTAAAGAAAGAAAAAGTTACAGGTATCGATATCATAGAGTATCCTGATATTGAGGTTGTAGAGTAGTTTAATCCGGTTATGCAGAAAAACAATGGACGAAATAGAAGAAATGTTTGATGAGTGGGGCATAAAAGAGATTTACGCTAAAGTAAAGCATATGGCCCGTCCCTCGGTAAAAATAGACTTGCAGAAGCAAAGAGGCAATGTTAAGGACATCTTTAGTTCAAGAATTGGAGGAAGTCCGGTGATGCTTCCTTCTGATGAATGGCCAGTCGATTATGAGGGTAATCCACAAATTTTCATTGGTCAGATTAACCTTGAAGACGCGGGCAAATATGATGAAACAAATGTTTTGCCTAAGAAAGGTATGCTATTGTTTTTTCATAGCCCGGATTTAGATTTCTATGGCAGCGTAAGGGTGGATTCTATGCAATTCAAAGTCTTGTATTATGAAAACACAGATGGATTGGAACTCAGGGCTTCTCCAGAAGACATGGATGCTTGTGACGTTGAATATAGTATGTCGTTTTCAAAAATGATCACTTTCCCATCTTTACAAAACGAAAAAATTGAAGCCATGGAAATGGACGAGGAAGAGTCAGACTGCTATTATGAGTGTTCCCAAATTTACAACCATCAGATGTTAGGTTATGCATGTGAATTGCAAAACTCAATGGAGTGGGAATGCGCTTTGGCTTCTGCCGGTTATTCTATAGATTTGTATAATAGCGAAGATGAAGATGTTAAGGCTGCATTATCAAAAGAGAAGGACTGGATTCTCCTTTGTCAGTTACTATCAACCATAGAGGCAATGCCATGGGGCGACGACGGACAGATTTATTTTTGGATAACAAAACAAGATTTAGTTTCGAAAGACTTTGACAGGGTGTGGTGTGTCACGCAGTTTACATAATTTTTTAATCTACCATTAGATATCGAATATGTTAGTCAGAAACCATCATACGAATCCAGTTAGTGCAGTCAGAATGATCTTATCATTCCTGCTGCTCCTGCTTTGCTGTCCATCCCACGCCATCACTTGGGAGGACCGTGGAGGCGAGGCCATCCGCCTGGGCGTGGTGACGGCAACGACAGTCACGCCTTCGGGCACCTACTATTCGGTGACGGAGAACGGCGTGATAGCGGAGTGCCGAGACGGCGGCATGACTTGGGCACCGGTCAGCCTTCCGCAGTCGGGCATACACTTCAACTCCGTCAAGTTCTTTGACGACACCCACGGACCAGTGGTGAAGATTGGTGCCAATTTCAGCACAAAAGAGAGAAACATCGTGGAGTGGAAGGTGGAGGAATAGACCTTCAACTTTTTTGTGTTCCACTACGGTTCCAAAACAGAAAGCGAGCCCCGAAAGTATTTCTACTCTCGGGGCTCGCCAATTTCTAAGTTTATAAAGCGTGGTTAGATAGCAGCACGGCCATCCATTCCCGCAGTCACTTGGATGCTTGTCTTCGCACCGCATTCAAATCCAGACGTAAGACCCTTTTGTCCTGCTCCACACACACCGGCCTTTGTGCCTGCCTTGGCATCCACATCCATACGACGAGCTAATTCTGCGCCTGCTTTGGCATCCACGTCCATACGGAAATCTACTCTTTTATCTACTTTGATATCCATCTCCGCACCGCTTGTAAACACAGATGCAAGGCCACTTAGTCTTGTTCCACACACACTTGTTTCCGCACCGCATGCTAATCCAGACGTAAGACCACTTAGACTTGTTCCCAACACAGAGGTCTCTACGCCTGCCCTGGCATCTACCTTTTCAACACTTGCAACCTCTACTCCTGATTCGTTTACACCTAACTTAAATGCTGCTGCGTTAGTTACTGTCGCGAATGCGATCATTGCTACTACTGGAAAAAAGAATCTTGTTTTCATATCTTTAAAATTTAATTGTTAATAATCTTTTTTGCTGTCGCCGGGGTTGTTGTTCGTTCCCGTTGACGATGCAAAGGTAGGGTAAGCTTCAGGGGTGCGACGGACAGAAAAGGAAAAGCATACGGACAGTTTGTGAACTTCACATTTTGTCCGTTTTCATGAATTGTACATTTATGTAAATTATTGAATATTAGAAATATAGGGGCGAGCTGAATTCGCCCTATTGGAATTCAGATAGTGAATTCATCTCAGTTAACGGATTAGATTTTTCAGATAGTTTTGTTATAAGGTCGCCTGCCGACTACTTGATAAAGCTGGCGAATATTCATTTGTCGCCTCGCAACTTTTTCGGCAACTTCTTCCAAACCTCGTCGTAGGCGTGTCGCACCCACTCACGGATCTGTTCGTCGGTCACATCACGGTCAAACCAGACTTGGTTCCAATACTTCTTGTTCCAATGGTAGGCTCCCTCAACGGCTTGGTAACGCTCACGGAGCTCAATGGCCAGTTCGGGATCGCACTTCATGGAGGCGATATCGGGGCGATCCATCGAGACGCATGCGAAGATTTTTCCGTGCAGACGGAAGACCAACACCTGATCATCGAAGGGCATATCCTCTGTCGCCAAAGGCAGGGAGAGGCAATATTCTCTGAAAGATTCTATATTCATCTTTATGGACGATTTTAATATTCTTAATTCTTAAATTTCTCTACCACCACTTCAGCTCCAACAACGATAGTTGATACTCATACTCCGCATCCGCCACCATCTTCACCATATCGTAATAGGTGGAACGGGATGAGAGGTAATCCACCACATTGATTTGGCCAGCGTTGAAGGCTTTGTCCAGTAGCTCGCCTCCTTGGTAAGCGGATAGAATCGATTGATACTCCTCCCAGACGGATTGTTGCATCAAGGCACGGTCGTAAATGGCTTTCAACTCATTGCGCTTCTGCAATTGGAGATCCTGACGATTCGCCTCTGCCGCCTGTCGGGCCATCGATGCGTGTTTCACTTTGTTCTTCTGCTGCCAGAGCGGAAGGGATATGCCTAAGGTGAAGCCATTGTAGCGATCGGCGTCGGTCCATTCGCCCGTATAACCCGCTGTCAGGTCAGGAATGTTTTGTACCCTTGCCATAGATAGTGTTTTTTCGCCCAAATGCACCTCTTCATCCGCCATCAATAATTGCGGATGGTTTTGCGAAAGTTGTGCGAATAGCGTGTCGAAATTTTTTTCGAACGAACCATTCGCACATGGTTGCCCTTCAAAAGAGAGGGGTTCGCCACCATTCATCAAGGAGAGTTCCGCCAAGAGATTCTCACGTTCAAGGGCCAAGTTCTTGCATTCGCCCGAAGCCTGCATATAGGCCAATAGGGCTCTATTGTGCTCCAAGGAGGAGATAGTGCCGCTCTCCATCATCCGTTTAGTGGTCTCGGAGAGTCTCTTCGTATCGGCCAACAGGGCATTGTAATGGTTTAGCATCCGTTTGTTGTGGGCCAACTTCACGCACAATACCTCCGCCTGCTTCAGTACCTCTCTACGAATCATCTCGTATTGAAGAGCCAACAAATTGGATTTCGTATTGGCCACCGCCCGCTGGCGACCAGAGATCTTAGAGAAATCGAGGGTCTGCGTCACCGTCAGATTACGCTTCTTTCCCACCTCACTGGGAGAACCCCAGCAATAATCGAATGCCACCTGCGGATTTTCCAAGGTGAGATCGGTTTTGTTCTCCATGAGCTGCACATCCAACTGGTTACGAAGCGTGCGTAGTGAGATATTGTTCTTCTCCACCGACTCCAAGATAGACTCCGTCTGTGCAAAGAGCGGAAGAGTCAAACAAGAGAATATTATACTTAAATATTTGATATTCATAATCTTACTTATTTTTCATCAATTTGGACCAAACAAGTGGTACCACATATCCATTCAGGAAGGTGGAGGTCAATAGTCCACCCAAGATCACCTTTGCCATCGGGCTCTGGATCTCGTTACCTGGCAAATCACCGTTCAAAGCGAGCGGAATCAGTGCCAAGGCGGAGGTCAAAGCGGTCATCACGATAGGGTTCAATCGATCCAAAGAGCCTTTGATAATCGCCTCTTTCAGCGTGACGCCATTGGTCTCCAAATCGTTGTAACGGTCCACCAAGAGCATACCGTTGCGGGTAGCGATGCCAAAGAGCGATATGAAACCGATGATGGATGGAATGCTAATGACACCCCCTGTCAGGGATACCGCAAATACGCCACCGATCAAAGCCAGTGGCAGGTTCAACAAGATTACCAATGATTGGCGAGCGCTCTTGAACTGCTTATACAACAAGAAGAAGATCACCAAGACGGAGAGGATAGAGGTGAGCATCAAAATACGGGAAGCCTCCTCCTCGCTTTCAAACTGACCGCCATATTCGATGTGATAACCATCGGGGATATGCACGTTATGATTGATCTCCTTGCGAATCTGTTTCACGACGCTATGAAGGTCGCGGCCCTCCACATTGGCTGATACGACCACCTTGCGGGAGACGTTTTCCCTGTTGATGGTATTCGGACCTGAAGTGGAGGTGATATCCGCCACATAAGAGAGGGGAACCTTTCCCGCTTTGGTGTCGATGAGCATGGATTTGATCGCCTCGATTCCCTCTCTTGAATCCTCCCTTACCTTGACGGTCAGGTCGAAGGTCTTGTCGCCCTCGTAAACTTGCGAGACTACCTCTCCGCCCAACATCACATTGACGAATTCGGAGAATTCAGGCACAGAGATGCCGTAGCGGGTAAGAAGGTCGCGGCGAGGAGAGATCTTCAGTTGCGGACGCTCTATCTGTTGCTCCACATTCAAGTCAGCGATGCCGTCGATGTGGTCGATATTTTTTTTGATTTCATTACCCAATAGGAAGAGGCGGTTCAGATCGGAACCGAATATCTTGATGGCGATATTGGCTTGCGTACCCGAAAGCATCGCGTCGATTCGGTGGGAGATGGGTTGGCCGATCTCCACCGCCACACCTGGCAGGCGACTCATCTTCTTTCTGACCTCTTTGAGCATAGCGCTTTTCGGGCGGTCGATCAATTCAAAAGGTGCTTCGATTTCGGAGACATTGACTCCTAAGGCATGCTCGTCCAACTCCGCGCGGCCCGTCTTGCGGGCCACCGTCTTGATCTCGGGAACCGTCAACAAAATCTCCTCCGCCATGCGTCCCAACCGATCGGATTCCTCCAGAGAGACGCCTGGGACGGTGCTGACGTTGATGGTCAGGGACCCTTCGTTGAAATTAGGTAAGAAACTTCTTCCTTGGAACGAAAAGAGGATGATCGCACCGATGAAGAGGGCTGTTACGGTTCCCAAAACGATCTTCCCATGTGCCAAAACCCATTGCAGGGAGGCGGCGTAGATTCGTTTTAATCCGTTGGCGATAAAGGGCTCTCTGGCCTCTTTGTCGCTATTACCCAACAGAAAACTACACAACACTGGCGTCAGCGTCAGCGCCACCACGGTTGAGGCGAAAAGCGAAAGGATGAAGGCTACGCCCAACGGTATCAGCATACGTCCCTCCATGCCTGATAGGAAGAAGAGCGGCACGAAACTCACTACGATGATGAAGGTGGAATTAAGGATCGGTAGGCGCACCTCGCGGGAGGCCTCAAAGACCACCTCGACAACGGATCTGCGAGCCTCAACAGGGAGCAGACGATTCTCACGTAAATGTTTATAGACATTCTCCACATCCACAATCGCATCGTCCACCAAGGATCCGATGGCGATCGCCATGCCACCAATACTCATGGTGTTGATGGTAAAGCCCATGTATTTCAGGGAGAGGATGGAGACCAACAAGGAGAGTGGAATGGTCACCAACGAGATGACTGTGGTCCGCACATTCATCAAGAAGAGGAAGAGGACAATCACAACGAATATCGCACCTTCGAAGAGCGCCTTCTTGATGTTGCTGATGGAACTCTCTATGAAACGGGATTGGCGGAATACATCTGTGGAGAGCGTCACAGACGAGGGCAGATCCTCTTTCATCTCTTCGATGGATTGATCCAGTTTCTCCGTGAGGTCGAGGGTACTCATGTTGGGTTGCTTGGTGATGGTGAGCAACACCGCCGACTTCCCTTGGTGGGAGGCGAGACCGATTTTGGGTTCCTTTGCGCCAATCTTCACCTCGGCAATATCGCTCAGCATGATCATATTGCCGTCGCGCAGTTTGATCAGGGCTTTGCTCAATTCCTCGATGGAGGAGGTGGCGACGACGCCACGGATGATGTATTCGTTGCCATATTCATACATCACACCACCTGCCGCATTGGTATTGATGCCTCTGACCATCTCCATCACTTCATCTAAGGAGATGCCTTTGTCTCGCATTCTTTCCAGATTCAGGAGAATCTGATACTCTTTGATGTCACCGCCCATAACGGAGACTTGCGCCACACCTCCCGTAGCCAGCAAGCGTGGACGCACACGCCAATCCGCCAAGGTGCGGAGTTCTTCCATGGAGAGAGAATCGGAGGTGAGGGCGACGATCATCAATTCACCCAAAATGGAGGATTGCGGTCCCAAAGTGGGTTGTCCCACACCTGTCGGAAGTGTTTCGCCGATCATCGCCAATTTTTCGGAGACGATTTGGCGGGCGATGTAGATATCTGTTCCCCAGTCAAATTCCACCCATACAACTGAAAAGCCATTGGTGGAGGAGGAACGGACACGGTTCACATTGGTGGCGCCATTGACGGCGGTCTCTATCGGGAAGGTCACCAGACGCTCCACCTCTTCGGCGGCCATGCCGTTGGCTTCGGTCATCACCACGACGGTAGGGGCATTGAGGTCTGGGAAGACATCCACATCCATGGTCTTGGCTGTGTATAATCCTCCGACAAGGAGAAGGAGGGAGGCCACCAAGACAAAGATTCTGCTATTAAGGGAAAACCTAATAATCTTATCCAACATAGTCGTAAAGTTTTATGGGATATTAATGATTATGGTTGTGAGCGGGAATGGCCGTTGAATTGGAGGCGAGGCGAACCTGTGTGGATCCGTCTGTCACCACCTTGTCTCCCTCGTTCAGCCCTGAAAGGATCTCCACCCTCTCACCGTTGTTTTGTCCCAGCTTCACCTCGCGTCGCACGAAACACTCCGACTCGTGCTGTACATAGACGAAGAAGATGCCTTGTGATTCCGCTAAGGCCGATACAGGAATAGAGAGTACCTTTTCATTGGGTTGAAGCAGTAGGAAAACCTCCGCGAAGGCGCCTGATACGATGTTACCCACGTTGTTGAATTCGAAAGTGACCGGTACGGTTCCTGAGTTTTCCGTCGAACTCTTGCCAACGGAGAGCAGGCGCCCGCCCATCTCGGAGATCTTATAAAGATGGTCGTCATAGGTCATCTTAAAATGGGCGCTCCGCACACCATTCAGAAGGTGGAAATAGCGTTCCGAAACATCAGCCCGCAGTTGCATCTTTTGGTTTTTCGCGATCACGGCGATGGGGCGTCCCACCTCCACATACTCTCCTGCGCCTACCAAAAGATTCTTTAGGTAACCCTTCATGGAGGAGGTAATGGCTACCCCCTTTCCGGAAGCCTTTACCGCAACGGCGGAGTAGGCGTTTTTCGCCTGTTCGTAGCGCAGTTTAGCATCTTCAAACTCTCTGGCAGTCACAATCTTATCCTCTACAAGGCTCTTCAAGCGTTCATATTCCGCAGTGGCGGCCGTCAATTCGTTTTTAAGTTTGGTGACCACGTCACCCTCTGCCATGTTTTGGGAGGAGATGTGGGCGATGGATTCTCCGTTGGATATGCTTTTTCCCTCCGCCAAAGATCCACTTGCGAAGGAGATGATGCCGCTGACGGGTGCCACCAAGGTCACCTCGTCGCCTGAGGCGGAGATGATCTTTCCACTCGCCTTGATCACATGAGCGAATTCCCCCGCTGTGACGGTCTCAGTTTTGAGGCCAGCCTCTTTGGCTTGTTGGCAAGTGAAGGCAATCTCACCATCGGGGTGGTTGCCCTTTTTCGCGTGGTCGTGATCATGGTCATGTTCATCCTCATCCTCGTCATGATGATCCTCGTCATGGTCATCGTGCATCTCGTGATTATGTTCCGCCGCTCTATGGTTATGGGCGTTATGACAAGACGTCAACATATAGGCGCAGACCCATATGCTAATGAAAAATATTTTTCGCATTGTATTGATTTATTGATTATTACAAAATTTTTTCGCTGTAAATAATCAACAAAATGGTGGCGCGCGGAACAGGCGTGAGGTATTATAGTCCTGTAAAGGTATTCGTTCGTTTATCGTTTCGTAGAGGAGGGTAGCTCTCTTTGTATCGCATGAAGACAGGAAGAGAAAGTCGTTGAGGAATTCATTCAGTCGGAGGTAGCACACCATTAGACCCAATCCCGATTGAAGGGTGGGTTTCACGAAGTTTTGGATGGAGAGCGGACAGTTGTCGTCTCCCCTGTGCGAATCCTTGTCGTCGTGGTGGCAATGGTGGTTGGTGTGTTCATCGTTCCACTCGCCGTCGATTTCGCAGACTTCGTAGGTAAGACAAGCCTCCCGGCCGTGATGGTGGTGAGGGATGAGAGAAGTGGTTAATATCGTGGCCATAGCCAAGCAGATGACACTGAGTGCCACCGTGCTAAAGCGGTTCCGAATGGATTTTAACGATATTATTTTCATCTCCCTGATTACTGTTTGAACATCGCGAAGATAACCATTTTCAATTGCAACTCGGTTGCAATATGGTGCGATGGGTGAATTTATATCAGATTATGGATCAGACGATAGGCGATCGATCCTGGTTGAGGCGTGGTGGGGCATCCCTCACGGTCAAACCATTGCGCATCGGAGATCTCATCCTCCTGCGTCTTGATCTCTCCGCTCTCGTATTCGGCGGTGAAGGCCATCATCAATTGGTCTGGGAAGGGCCAGCTTTGGCTACCACGGTAGCGGATATTTTTGACTTGGATGCCCACCTCTTCCGCAATTTCCCGACGCACGGCGTGCTCGGCGGTCTCTCCCACTTCGATGAATCCGGCGATGCAGGCATAGACATCCTGGTTGCGTTGCACATGGCGGGCCAAGAGGATCTTGTCGCCCTTGTTCACCAAGATGATGACACATGGTTCGATTCTTGGGAAGTAGGTCTTTTCGCAGTGGCTGCAAACCCTGGCGGTCAACTCCGTGTGATCCTTCAACGCTCCGCCGCATTTGCTGCAGAACTGATTATCCCTGCGCCAGGAGAGCAAAGCGCGTGCGCGTGCGAGACGGAAACTGCTCTCCTCGTCATTCTCCGCAAAAAACTGGCGAATTGTTTTGAGGAGATACCCCTCTGGCGCCTCTGAAATATTTAGTCCCAAAGTGCATACCTGAAAGGAGGGCTCATCGAAAAAATCAGCCTCCGGGTGTTCACGCTTTAGTTGACATAAATCGTTGAAGTTCAAGTTTGAACCATCTTTTTTTACCAATAGTTCTTTCCCCACCAGCGCAAAACAGTCGCTAACGGTCTGGGTAGGATTCACAATCATTGCCATTCTTTTATCTCCTTGAGTCTCTATGTAGGCAAAGTTAGGATATTTGGATGGAAATCAAAATAGAGGCTTCAAGAAATAAAAAGAGGGGACAGGCTTCTTCCCAGAAGCCAGATCCCCATCGAGGAAAGTACAAAATAGGATTTTATAATCGTCAAATTCGTTCACTTAATTCCACATCTTGGAAAAACAGGGCGGTATAGTCGTCGCCCACCAGGCGCATCCGTTCGATGATTGCCGTGATAGTCTCCTCCTCTTCCACCTGTTCGGAGACGAACCAGTGGAGAAATACCGCTGTGGCGTGGTCGTGTTCGGCGGTGGCCAATTCACATAGATTGTGGATCATGTTCGTCACCCGCTTTTCATGTTCCAGCGCCTCCTCAAACATTCTCACGAGGGATTCCCAGGCGGTCGGGAACTCCCGTATTGGGCGTAGCTCCACGTGGGCGGATTGATCCTCCATGTAATCAATGATTTTGAAGGCGTGTTGCATCTCCTCCTCATATTGTTTCCTAAACCAGTGGGCGGCGCCGCGCCAACACATCTCGGCGGCGGCCATCGACATGGAGAGATAGAGAAAAGCGGACCATGTCTCCGCATTGATTTGGGCGTTCAGCGCACTGCTCATTTTTGAACCTATCATAGTCTTTAAATTTTTACGGTTAGTAATAACATTCATCGTAACGTTTCTTGAAATCGACACACCATAACCCATGCACATTGCAATAGGCGTAGATGGCGACGGGGTGGCATTTCTTACAGCAGAAGGTAACCTGTGGGGGATCGTTGGGTTGAAGGCGCACGAACTGTCCGCCCTTCTCGGTCTCCAGATATACCCACTGGATATGGTGCTCCGCCTCCATGGGATGAGGCTTTTCGCCGATCTCGACTGTAAGGATGTTGTCCTTAACGGATGAAAGGAAGGGAAGATGCTTTTCGTTTCCCTCTTCCATCTCCTTGGAAACAAGCTCTACCATCTCTTTGCCGCAGCAAGAGAGGTTTCTTCCTGAGTCTGTGATTTTCACCACAATGTTGCCACAAATGGGGCAATGATAAAATCGAATGTTCATGTTCAATCATCTTAAATTTTACAAAACCAATATCTCTTTGCAATCGATTGACATGACAAAAGTAGGGGTGGTTTGTGGTAAAGTGTTCATCTAATATTTGCGCCTTTTGATTGATAAAATCAATGATATTTTTATATTGGATATTATTCATATATCAATATATTTGCCAATAATTAATTATTTCGTTATGACATTACAACAATTAGAGTATGTTGTCGCAGTGGACAAATACAGACATTTTGTGAATGCGGCCGAGTCTTGCGGCATCACCCAATCAACGCTCAGTTCCATGCTTCGTAAGTTGGAGGAGGAGCTGGACATAGTGATCTTTGATCGCAATAGCCATCCCATCCGTCCGACCAAGGCGGGTGAGGCGATTATCCAGCAGGCGAAAGTGGTATTGTACCACTCCAAGCAGTTGATGGAGATGTCGATGAGCGAGCGCCAGAAGGCGTGTGGGCACATCAATTTGGGCGTTACGACCACCATCGCCCCGACCCTTATGCCGAAACTCTTCAAATATGTAAGTGGATTGAAGGATGTGACCTTGACCGCCAAAGAGCTTTACCGTGACGATATTGTGCGGATGTTGAAGCGGGCGGAATTGGATATGGCCATTATGTCGTTGCCCGAGCAGGAGTGCGATCTGTTGGAGATTCCATTGTACAAAGAGAGGTTGTGGGCCTTTGTTTCGCCCAACGATCCGCTTTCGCAAGCGGAGTCCATTGATTTTTCCAACATGCCTCATGAGCGTCTTTGGGCTTTGAAACATGAGATCTGTTTTCAACAGCAAATAGCTGGTCTAAACTGCTGCGAGCCGATCGGTAATTCGAAATATGAGTCGGGCGATGTCGCCACGCTTTTGTGGATTGTGGAACAGAATGAAGGTTTCACCACTGTTCCCGAATTGCAGATCCCGCTCATTCGCGAGGAGCATAAGCATCTGGTTAAACCATTTGTCAACCCTATACCGATCAGGCAGGTATCGCTATTTGTCCGCAACGATTATGTGCGGGAGAGTCTGTTGAATCTGATGGTGCAGGGTATTCGGCAAATCATTCCAGTGGATATGCAGGACGAGATGATGCAGAAAGATGTGATCAGGATATAAAAATCGGGTGTGTCGAGGTTTCGCAAATATTAAATTTGTAAGGGATAAGCAGAATGAGTATTCTCTGCATCATTTGTCTTGCAAAAAAATGAGGAAAAATCTTTATTTCCATTGGAAAATATTGAATTTTTTTAGAAGAAAACAGGTGGAAATTGTTGTAAATCAGTCAAATATGACTTATAGGATTTAACATACAAGAAATTATATAATTTTAAAACAAAATTAAGAAAAAAAGAGAAAACCAGAAATTCAACCCCTGCTTCTCTTTTAAAGTAATATGCCTTGTGTGTTAAATAAAATCTGCATACATTTGCCTATCGTTTTGCGAGTAACAGCCTCGCATGTAAAATCGAACCCGCGTCTATCCTTAGGGCGATAACGAATTTTAAGGATTGTGATACGAAAGAGGGGGAACCCGTATATTCCCAAGACATTGTGTCGGGCGGTTAGTTCTTCCTCTTTCTATTCTATAAAAGATAATTTATAATTACCTGGTCGTAGTTGCGGAAGTTCTTGTCTTCGATTTAACATACAAGAAATTATATAACTTTAAAACATAATTATGGCAAAGAAAATTATTACAGAAAACAAGGTAATATTGAACGAACGTGGTGAGGTTGAATTTATTTTGAATGAAGAAACATCTCGTTTAGGGCATGTAAGCATTGAAGAAGGGAAACGTCTTATAGCCCAAATAATCATGCAAAAAAACGGAGATAATGAAATATATTGTACGAATAACAAAAGAAGCAATTAACGATATAGGTGTATTTTACCGTAATACTGTACGAAAATATCCAAACACTTGGACTGTACATGATGCTATTGCGATTTAACAAACAAGAAATTATATAACTTTAAAACATAAAGAGAATTGACATGACAAAAGAAATTATCACAGAGAATAAGGTGGTTCTTGACGAGAATGGAAAGATTAAATTCATTTTGACAGAAGAAACATCAGCAAAAGGTTATGTCCCTATTGACGAAGGCATTGCTCTTGCAAAGCAACTTTCGAGAAAAATAATTGAGGCAAATATGAAGAAGAATGGTAAATATTACAATAGAGGCATATAGATTTAACATACAAGAAATTATATAACTTTAAAACTTGGGACCTTCCTATATCAT
>JAKSKV010000052.1 GCA_024401555.1 Paludibacteraceae bacterium | reverse complement strand
TATCAAATAATTCGACTCGTTTTTTTGAGTCTTATATAAAAGATTTTAAACTAAAATTAAACAATTTCTTATTTTTTTTATGTCTATGGAAGAGAAACTCAAATCATTGTCTGATAATCAGTTACTTGATATTGTAAAGAATTATAAAAAATATCAGTATACGGAAGAGGTTAAGACGCAGGCGCTCTCTATCTTGCTGAGCGAAAGAGGATTTGACGAAGACTACTTAAGGAATAATGGTTTTCTGAATAATGATGTTCGGGAGAGTGCGCAGTCCTATTTTAAGCGGTATAAGAAGAAAAATATCATAGCGCTATCTCTTTTCATCAGTGTGCCGCTGCTTACGATTATCTCTTCAATCACGGATTTAACTGTTTTGGCTATCTTGGCTTGGATCGCGTTTTTCGCTTTCGTATATGAAGTCGTTTCATCCTTCTTCTTGCTGCAAAAATGTTATGGGCTTATGCCTGACAAGGAGTGCCCGATATCTTCCGCTTTCTATTTCCTTATGAGTGTTCTTCTCTACTTTGTCATATTCTTTTACTACAACAAAGAGATAGAAAAGGATCTCAACGATATAAGTTGATGCTTCGTTAAACCTTCTGATGTGCCGATAGAATCTGTTGCCGCTTAGGGTGTGATTTTAGTGGTTTGTTGTTTGTATTGGGTATGGTTTGGGATAAATTATTAACTTTGTGGGAAATTTGTCAGCTGATGAGAACATACAGACTATTATTGATTTTATGTATTCTCCCATTCCTGAATGTGGGAGCGCAAAATAGCAACTACTATGTCACTCCCAAGGGAACGGGCGATGGCTCAACTTGGGAGAAGGCTCTTAATACCCGATCTTTTATAGGCGAATTCTCCAAGGAAGCCCATCAGAAGGATACTTTCCATTTGGCTGAAGGTGCCTATCTCCTAAAATCAGCGGATGTGCTTGGTTCGTTGATGGTCAACCTGAAAGGAGGCTATGTCGCTACCGAGGAATATTCGGTGCGTGATCCATTCTCCAATCAGAGTGTGATCAGCGGTTCTGTATCCACCAAGGAGAGCGAGTGTTTGACGGTACAGGTGAAGGCACCTGAGAATACCGAAATCACGTTGGACGGTGTGGTTTTGGAGTCCGCAGCGGATGAATCCGTTGTCGTCACCTCATCAGGCGAGGGCTCTTCTGTTGTCTTGAAGGGCTGTATCTTGCGGAAAGCGGCTCCGAATGTGTGCGACGATCAGCTGGAGATAATCGACACCGCCATTTATTTAGGCATGGCGCTCAAAGAGTTGCCGGATGCCACATTTGAAAAGATCGGACGTTTCGTCAAGGAAGTTACGACAGAGGGAGAGGATGGTTGTAATCAGACAACTCGGTATGTGGTGAGCGTATTGCCCAAACCTGCGACTGGAACACTTAATTATTACGTGAAGCAAAATGGTACGGGTGATGGGTCCTCTTGGGAGAATGCTATGAGTGACACCGCTTTCGCCTATGCCTTCGGCAGAGTGGAAGAGGGCGCGACCTTCCATTTGGCGGCGGGAAATTATTTCCCTTACTGCGACAGTTGCTATATCAATCCCTATTTGGACGGTGATATGATCTGCCGTAGATTCTACTCCAACAAATTAGTGAACCTTGTGGGTGGTTATCCAGAGGATGCTACGGGTGCCGCAGTGGCGGATACCTCCAACCATACAATCTTCTGCACGAGAGTCAAAGAGGGTAGTGCTGAATACAATACCATCAGATTGCTCTATATAGAGCCTGCCAACCCAGGCGATATGAAGATATCCGGCGTGGACTTCATGCCTATCCAACAATTCCGAGGTATGTCTGCCGATAATTGCGCATTGCGCGTGAATGCCCAAGCGAAGGGCGTAACCCTTACATTGAGCCAATGCAGATTCTCGGGTATCGGTCAGGCGATATACACCAATTCGTGTGCGGTCCGTATGGAGGTCTGCGAGTTCGGTAACTCTATGGTAGGCATCTATGGCGCTGACAAGGATGAAGTGGAAATCAGTGGATGTTCTGGAAAGAATTGTGAATTGACGGGAGGGAAGATTACGATTTCTAACACTACGTTCAATGACATGACCATCATCAGCGCGTCTGTTGCCAATGTGGTGAATGCCACTTTTGTGGATCTAACCTGTTCCGAGACTGTCAATGCGGCCTATTTGGTAGGAAACATCGTTCGAAACCTGACGATCCGATCGGAAGAGAGAAGCCCAGTGGTGACCTCTTCATACAACCTTTTCGGAAAAGCGGAGGACGATACGAATCTGGAGAAAATCACCTCTTCAAGAGGGGATATCATCGTAGATCCGATGGCATTTGATTCTATCTTAGATAGTGATGAGGATGGCATCCGTATGGCCTACAACAGGGGTGCGTTCACAAGAACCATCGCGCTGGTAAGCGACCAATTGCCAGATGGCCGATCCATCCGATATAGCCGTCAGAATATCTCTGAATATGAGGTTGACCAATGTGGTTCCGATCGTCCGGAGACGACTTGTCCAGGAGCCTATGAATTCCAACATGATGCGACTGCCTTGCCAATGGTCCAAGTCGACGAAAGCGTGACGCTGTCAGAGATCATGCGTGCGGGCTATACCACTCGTTTCTATGACGCATTGGGCAGATGTGTGACGCAAACCCAATCGGGATGGAACGACTTCCGCGCCAATTGTCCATTGCCAAAGGGACACTATCTCTATGTTGTCATCACAACGGAGGGCAAAATCTATGGCGGTAAAGTGACCATCGAATAAATGGTGCGATAATTTCATAATAGGTTTTCATAGTCTTGGACAATAGCAAAAAAATGGTTATTTTTGCGTCATAAAAAGCCCAAGTGGTGGAATGGTAGACACGCCAGTTTCAGGGACTGGTGGCCGTAGGCTGTGTGAGTTCGAGTCTCATCTTGGGTACAAATATGAGTGTGAAGTGAAAGCGTATATATATTCCATCATCCTAATTATTACTGTTTGTAGCGGACTCTTTGCTCAAAAGAGTGAGATGGATAATATCATGGTACCTGTTTACGCTTCGTTTCAAAGAGATTATCCCCATCTGAAAAACAATAAGTTGGTCAACGACAGTTCGTTCATCAATGCAGGTAAGAAGGAGATCTCAGTCTATCTCTCCAAACATATAGAGGGCATCGCATTGCGCGAGGAGAATGTGGCGGCCATGTACGACACGGTCCGTGCCTATTTGCCCAAGACCTACAAAGGTTATCGTCTGAAACTTTATGCCAACCGTTATGAGTTGCATGATTTGATTCCTAATTACTATCGTAGGGATCTGAAGGAGGATAAAAGTCGTTTGGAGCTGAATAGCTATAGTGGCGCCCCTTTGGTGACGAATGTCAGCAAACCCTATAAGGTGGAACATGGATTGGCCAATCGTCACATTGCCATGTGGCCGAGCCATGGTTGGTATTTTGAGGCCAATCCGAAGGGAAGCCAATGGCAGTGGCAGCGTCCGTGTCTTTTCCAGATCGTGGAGGATACCTATACATTGGGTTATGTGTTACCGTATATTGTTCCGATGCTGGAGAATGCGGGTGCGAATGTCTTGTTGCCCCGAGAGCGTGATATGCAGTACCATGAAGTGGTGGTGGATAATGATATGCCAGGCGATTACCTCTATGAGGAGATCAATGGTGAAGGTTGCGCTTGGATGGGTGGCGATTCCCTCGGCTTCGCGAACAAGAAGAAGATGTATGTGGAGGGGGATCACCCTTTCCGTATGGGTACCTACCGTCAAGTGAAGGTGGAGAAGGAGAAGAGCGCCGAGGCGCATTGGGTTCCTGAAATTCCTGAGGATGGCGAGTATGCGGTATATGTTTCCTACCACTCTTTGCCGGAGAGTTCTAATGCGGCTCACTATATCGTGAAACACATGGGTGGCACCACAGAATTTGTGGTCAACCAAAAGATGGGTGGCGGCACTTGGATTTACTTGGGTACTTTCCGTTTCCGTGAAGGGTTGCACCCCTCATCGGGCATGGTGGTCTTGACCAACCAATCCAAAAGTGGCAAATATGTGACGGCCGATGCGGTGAAGTTTGGTGGTGGCATGGGAAATATCGGTCGTCCCGTGGTGACTGCCGAGGGGGATACGGTGGTATCCGTCAGCGAAAGGTTGCGTTATTTGGAGGGAGCGCGTTACTGGTTGCAGTGGGCGGGATACCCTGATTCGATATTCTCCCGCAATGGCGGACTGAACGATTACAAAGATGATTATATGTCTCGCGGCGAGTGGGTGAACGCGCTGTTGGGCGGTTCTGAAAAGGCGGAGCAGCTCACCGGTAAGGGCATCCCTGTCGATATGGCCTTCGGCCTACACACCGATGCGGGGCAGTTGCTCTCCGATACCATTGTGGGAACCCTTGCGATTTATATGTCGGAGAGCCAAGGCCGTAAAAACTATTTGAATGGCCAACGACGCTTGGCGGGGCGTGACCTCACCGATATGATCCAAACCCAGGTGGTAGAGGATATACGTCGTGTCTATCGCAGTGATTGGACCCGACGAAAGATGGTGGACGCCTCTTATTACGAGGCTCGCGTACCGGAAGTGCCGACGATGTTGTTGGAGCTGTTGTCTCATCAAAACTATACCGATATGCGCTATGGCTTGGATCCGAACTTCCGTTTCTTCGTGAGCAGGTCCATCTACAAAGCGATATTGAAATTCATCGCATTCCAAAACAAGACCGATTATGTGGTGCAGCCGCTTCCGGTGAAGAACTTCAGTGTGGAGTTTTTCGATAAGAAGATGTCGAAGGCGTTCCTTAGTTGGGAGTCTGTGGAGGATAGCCTTGAAACCAGTGCCGTACCCACTAAATATGTTGTCTATACCTCCCGCAATGAGAGTGGTTGGGACAATGGTACCGTGGTGGAGAACGCTAATTTCACGATGCCGATCGATTCTGGCGCTGTCTATAACTTCAAGGTGACCGCTCTGAACGACGGTGGTGAGAGTTTCCCTTCCGAGGTGCTCTCCATTTGTCACGGCGTATCAGCCAAGACGGCGGTGATCATCAACGGCTTCGATCGTGTGTCGGCACCCGATTGTTTTGACACCGGGGATTTTTCCGGATTCCTTGATGATAAGGACCAAGGTGTGCCGGACCATTACGACCTCAGTTATGTGGGTAAGCAGATAGGATTCAGAAAGAGGCAAAAATTCCGTAGCAATGCGGATCCTGGACATGGATCATGCAGAGTGGATTACGAGGGGGTGGTTGTTGCGGGTAATACCTTCGACTTCCCCGTATTGCACGGAAAGTCTATCAAGAACGCGGGTTATTCCTATGTCTCCTGCTCCCAGTCCGCCATTACGGAGGGTAACTTCAACATCAGGAAGTATGCCTTCGTCGATTTGATATTGGGCGAACAGAAAGAGACGGTTGTGGGGAAGGAGAGCCGATTCAAGATATTCCCTAAGCCGTTGCAAGAGGAGCTCCGTACTTACCTTAACCATGGCGGAAGGCTCTATGCGAGCGGTGCCTATATCGCCTCGGATATCTTCGAGCGGGATTCGTGTGATGAGGATGATCTCCAGTTCGCCGAGAAGGTGTTGAAATATACGCTGTTGCGTAGTGATGTCGATACCGATGGCCTCATCTCCAATTATTTCTCCATCAATAAGGAGTTTAAGCAGAAGTATCTAAAATTCAATACAATATTAGGGAAATCCCAATATGCGGTGGAGTCGCCCGACGCAATCGATTGTGTGAATGGTTCTTCGATCGTACACTCTTTCGAAGGCAGTAATTTACCTTGTGCGGTGGCCTACAAAGGACGCTATCGTACCTTTATCTCCACGGTTCCTTTTGAGAGTATCACCAACCAATCGGAGCGAGACGGATTGATGAAGAATATTGTGGACTTCCTATTGGCTAAATAGTTTGTTATGGTGGATTTTTTCTTGCTTTCCGCACCAGGCATGGCGCCACTTGCGGAGAGACTCTCCTCGATGGAGGGGGTGAAGTGCGTCACGATGCTCTACTCAGGTTCAAAGCCGAATACCTCATTGGCGACGCTCTCCGTTGATCGTCTTGACACGACTTCCGCCTTGCGTGGAATCGCCTCTGTAAGTACGGCCCCATATATTGCCCTTTTGACTGGCACGACTCCGGTGGAGTTGGGACAAAACGCCTTGAAGCGTCTATCGCAGGCGATCTCCTTTTCGGGTGCCACGATGGTTTATGCCGACTTCTCCGTCTGCGAGGCGGGTAGGGTGCAGGCGCACCCTTTGATCGACTATCAGCTGGGCAGTGTACGCGATGATTTTGATTTCGGACCATTGCTTCTTTTTCAAGCATCCGCCTTCAAAAAGTGTGTGGAGGAGATGGATGAGGATGTCCGATTCTCTGCCTTGTATGATTTGCGGTTGAGGCTTTCGGAGCAGGCTTTGCCTTTCCATTTGAATGAGACGCTCTATTGTGTGATGGAGGCGGACAAGGCCACTTCCGAAGAGAAACAGTTCGCCTATGTGGACCCACGCAACCGAGAGGTGCAGGTGGAGCGAGAGCGGGTGTTCACCGCCTATTTGAAACGCATCGGTGCTTATTTGGCCCCTCAATTCTCCACTTTTGATTTCAATGAGGAGAGGTTTGAAATGGAGGCTTCGGTTATCATTCCTGTTCGAAACCGTGTCAAGACCGTGGTGGATGCCATGCGTTCCGTATTGTCGCAGAAATGTTCTTTCCCTTTTAATCTTATTGTGGTGGATAACCACTCCACCGATGGGACAACCGAGGCGATCGCATCGTTGGCGAAGCAAGACAACCGAGTTGTGCATGTCATCCCTGAGCGGAGCGATTTAGGCATCGGTGGATGTTGGAACGAGGGAGTGAACCATCCGAAGTGTGGTAAGTTCGCCATTCAGTTGGATAGCGACGATGTTTATAGCGACGAAAATACCATACGCAAGGTGGTGGAGGCTTTCTATGCGCAAAAGTGCGCTATGGTGATTGGTTCCTACGCCATTACCAACTTCAAGATGGAGACCATTCCGCCAGGCGTGATTGACCACAAAGAGTGGACGCCCGAAAACGGAAGGAACAATGCGTTGCGTATCAATGGATTAGGGGCTCCGAGAGCCTTTTACACACCGTTGCTCAGAAAGTTGCAGTTGCCTAATACCAGTTATGGCGAGGATTATGCGATGGGGCTCACCATTTCGCACGATTACCAGATTGGCAGAATATACGATGTCTTATACCTCTGCCGTCGTTGGGAGGGTAATTCGGACGCCAATTTGGACATCGAGAAGATTAACAAGAATAATTTGTACAAAGATAGATTGCGTACCATGGAGATGATGCGCAGAATCCAAAAACAGTAGGGGCGTATTGCATACGCCCTACTATTGTAGTGTGTTGCGTATCCTTGCGAAAATATGATTATGATGGATGTAAAGAAATTTTACGAGGAGCAGTTAGCTGAGTGGCCAGCGTTCAAGGAGCGTGTGGGTCAATTGGCGCAGGTGGAGACAAGTGAATTCCTATTAGATGGTGTAAAGATAATCGCTCAACACAACCCCGCGCGTGTGGTCTCCACGGGTGCGAAGTTGGATAAAGCTTCCCTTGCGAAGCGTAAATGTTTTTTGTGTGCGGAGAACCGTCCTACAGAACAACGAGGATTGAAGATGAACGAGAGGTTTACCCTTTTGGTGAATCCATTCCCTATTTTGAAGGAGCACTTCACCATTGTCTGCAACGAACATTGTCCGCAACAGATCAAGGATTCCATCGGGGATTTGTTGGATTTCGCGCAAATGATGCCGAACCATATCGTTTTCTATAATGGTCCTCGTTGTGGTGCCTCCGCGCCAGACCATTTGCATTTCCAAGCGGTGGCCAAGGGGCAATTGCCTTTGGAGCAGGAGTGGCGTAAGGTGGAGAAGTTGGAACTTTCCGAGTGGGGAGGTAACAAGATGGAGCAGTTGATGAACTATGGCCGTCGTTGCTTGCACATCGAGTCCAAGAAGCGGGAAGCCGTAATCTCGCACTTCAACCAACTCTATACCCAGTACCAGATGCGTGAGGGCGGCGATGAGGAACCTCGATTGAATGTTTTCGTGTCGTATGATGATGAGACATGGCATCTCTTTCTCTTCCCGCGCAAGGAGCATCGTCCGAAGCAGTTCTATGCGGAGGATGAGACCTACCGTATGATCAGTCCAGGTGCGATTGATATGGCGGGTGTAATGGTTTTGCCTCGCAAGGAGGATTATGAGGCATTGACGGTTGCGGAGATGAAGGATGTCTTTGGACAGGTGTCGTTGTAAGCACATTTATCGATGCCTACGTGAAAGTTGTATGTTACTTTCCATCTAGTGATTTTGTTGTGAAGATAGTAGACTAATTGTATTATAAAAATGAAGAGGATTTTTGCATCATTGCTGTTATTGGTGTGGGGCGCACACTCCCTTTGGGCAGCAACGGCGACGAAAACGTGTCCGGATTTCACCGATCTTTCTGCAGGGTATGTGGAACCGTATGCGTCGAGATTTGGAAATGTGCTGGTGGAGGGTCGCCACACGGTTATTACGACTCAAGGAACTGATCCGCGAACGGGTGGTAAGTTACACTTGCTTCCTGACGGTGTGAAACAAGTGGTTCGTTTGGGCGATGAACTGGGAGGCAACCAGAATGAGAGTTTGACTTATCATGTCAACCCGAGTTGGGACGCGAATTTGTTCCTAGTTAAGTTTGCTGTGGTATTTGAAAACCCGAACCATATTCAGATTGAACAACCCTATTTCTCCATCTCGGTGAAGGATGCGAAAGGTAATGTTTTGCCTAGAACGTTTTCTTATAATGTCTATGCGAATAAGGATTTGGATGGGTTTGAGGAGTATACTACGGGAAAAACTTCTATTATGTGGCGTGATTGGACCGATGTGGTGATTGATTTGACCCATTACATCGGGCAAGATGTATCGATTACCTTCTATACGCGCGATTGCCTGCAAAATGGTCACTTCGCATATGCCTATTTCACCGCTTCCTGTGCCTCTAACTTTGCGAGCATAGAATTTTGCGATGGAAACAATTCCATCCTCTCATTACTCAGTGGGTTCGTGTCCTACCTGTGGAGTGATGGCACGGAGTCGAATAGGTATGAGGGAAGTCTTAATCAACCGATGTGGTGTGATGTAACATCTATTACAGGTGAATTATCCAGAATTTTTGTCTCTTTGGCGAATAAGTCGGCACCTACGGAGGATGTTGTGGAAGATGTCGTATGCCAAGGAGCTCCTTATTACTGGAATGGTAATTACATCGATACCCATTTCGAAGGAATGCGTATCTTTTACGGTGTGGAGGTGGATCGAGATGAGTGTAGCCTGACCAATAAGATGTTGCATTTGACGACTATACCAGTTTATACGGTCTTCAATAAGACCATCTGCGAGGGAGAAAGTTATATGGAGAATGGATTCTCTTTGACGACTCCTCCTGTGGGAAATTTTACAGATACGATAGAAGTGGATGCTGAAAATGGTTGCAGACATTGGAATGTATTGAATTTGAGTGTTGTGCCTAAGAATATCACGCCAACGATAGATGGTAACGAAAGACCTTGTACGGAGACGATGATAAATTATACCGTGTATGGTAACTATGAGTGTCAGTGGACTTTGCCGAAAAATGCGGAATTGGTGGATGGTAAGCTTACATCTGCTAGTGTGGGGGTAAAACTCACTGATGCGGAAAAGGGAGCTATCTCTGTTTCATGTTCCAATGGATGTGTCTCTAAAACGGTCTCCATGCCATTGAGTCCAGTTAAAACGCAGAGATCGTACAGCATCGATACCATTTGCCAAGGAACTTCCTATGAAAAGAATGGTTGGAATTTGGGAATACAGAATAAGCTTGGCTATTCAACCTTTATTAGGCAAATGGGTGATTCATGCGGCGGTTCAGAGGTGTTGGTGCTTTATGTGAAGGAGTCGCCTAACGTAAGCATCCGTTCTTCTGTCGACGTGGTTTGTCCAGGTAAAGAGGCTGAATTGGAAGTCGTTAATAATTATTTCATAGGGAGTGGAGATGTGGCGATTGGAGATGTTTGGTGTGAAGATGGAAGCATCTTGAAACTCAGGGATTTCTTGAAGAGTGGGAAGAAAGCTAAAGGACTCGTTTTTGAGTTGCGGCATATAGAAAACGGTATTACTGCCTACATAATTTCAGTTGTGGACGAAAATGGCGGAGCGGCTGTTCCTTACGATGTGAACACAATGGATAGTAACTCGGATATAATTTCAGGGTACTCTATTGATATAGACTTCGATGACATCATAAGTAAATGGAATGTTTTAAATAAATATTTGACCCAGATTGAGGGTGCGGATCTATTGGAAGGAGTCTATTGGTCAAAATTCGCATATTCTGGATATGCGGATACGCATCGTCTGGCTTTTGGTGATTTTGGTGGGACAATGACAAATAAAAATACACCTATCGAGGAGAATCATAAAATTAGGTATTACTATACAATAGGGATAAGATGAAACAATTTTATATAATTTTATTTTTACTTATCACCTCCTCTTTATATGCTCAAAAGAGTGGTGATGTCATAAAAACAGCCAATGGTGAATTAGGTGTCGTTTTTTATGTTGACCAAGAGTCTATTCTATTGGTCTCTCCATACCCCAAAATGGTTCAATTTTCAACGGATCCAGAGATCCCATGCATTAAGGAAGGAAAATGTAGGAGAGAATGGAGAGACAATGAGTTTGATGGCGAGGAGTGTACTAATCTCATGAGGGAAATGTCAGAAAGAGACGCTAGTATTGAATTCCCAATTTTAGATAGTCTTCCACTCGGATGGTATATACCATCGGTAGCGGAGATTGATGAACTTTTTAACCAAACATTTAATTTTAACACCAAAATCAATGAGGTGATCCAATCATTAAATGGTGAACCACTTTCAGAGCACGTGACATGTTGGACTTCATCCCAAAGGGGCAGTAACCAAGTTTTGGGTGCCGCATATAATTCGGCAGGAACTGCGTGGCTTACTGACGAAAAGCCTCTTCGTCCTATCTATAGAATGCCCTTAAAAATAATCGGGGAAGGAGAAAAACCAATAGTCAACTATGTTTGGAACACAGGAAGTACGGGAACGAGTATTAATGTCTCACCTAAGACGACTACCACCTATTCTGTGACAGCCACCAATACACAGACAGTTTGCGAGAGCACCGCAAGCAAGAGACTCCTTGTTGGTGGAGAGAACCAGGAGATTTACGAGACCATTTGTGAAGGAGAGTGCTATTCAAATTATGGGTTTAATGTAAACAAGTCAGGAACCTATACCCAGACTGTTAAGGAAGCGGATTGTACAACGGGAATCACTTTGCATCTAACGGTAGCGCCCAAGTATGAGAAACACTTTGCGGGAAGTGCCTGTCAAGGAGAGTATTACGGAGAGAATGGATTCTCTGTCACTCCCTTTGTGGAGGGTATATACCGTGACACAATGGCTTTCCTTAGTAAGATGGGATGTGATAGCATTGTGACATTGGAACTCAAGGTAGCTCCGACTACGTATGATACGATCACCAGAAGGATTTGTCAGAATGAGGGGTACAAGGATGCCGATTTTGATATTGCGGCCAATCAACCGACTGGTACTAAATATTATACGGTTGAGAAAAGAGGCGGAAACGGATGTAAATCTTTTCATACGATGATTCTTCAAGTCGATTCCGTTTATCAAGTCTCTTTGATGGAGAATTACGAAGAGGGAGTTGTCTACAATCAAAATGGTTTCAATATCGACAATGTGGTTCCTAATGCCTCATATCAACTTGAAACTCACGCCGAGAATGGTTGCGACAGTATTGTGACGGTTTATTTCCGTCAAATAATCCATAATGGTTCAGAGATTAAAGATGGCATAGAGATTCCGACGGCTTTCACCCCTCATTTCGAGGACGATATGAACGACCACTTCATGCCGGGCTACGAGGTCTATATCTACGACCGCTACGGCAATTTGGTCTGCCATTCGGAGGATGGCTGGGATGGCACCTACCGCGGCAAGGTAGCGACGGCGGGCGTCTATGTTTATACATTGATATTGAAGGATGGCGAGATGAGAAAGGGCACCATCGAAGTGGTAAAATCTAAGTGATGAGAAGAAGTATGAAAAAGATAATATTCACCCTCTGCTGCCTGATCGCGGTTAGCGGATATGCAGTGGAGAGAGGCTTCCAAGAGGGGTACACCGTGGAATCTTCCCGTATCAACACCAACGAGGCGGAGTCTGGACTCTCCTTGTTGAAGAACAATTTGGCCTTCTCCCGTGGCGGGAAGGTCTATGTGGCGACACTCAACGACAGTTTGGACATCAAGAGCGTTAAGGAACAAGAGGATTTGAGCGCCCTCGGTTTGGAGGGACAGTTCGCCCAATACAACAACCAACTGATCTACTCCTCCAAGGGAGTTCTCTATTGTGCCACGCTGAAGAACAATGTGTGGGGCAATCCGGAGAAGTTGCTGATCGACGGATTCGCCTCAAGCCGCGAACAGGAGGAGGGCACTACCTTCATCTCCCGTCGTTGGACCTACAAGAAGAAACCTGCGGCGGGTATGTACAATCCGGCCTTCGCCAACAGAGGCAAGCGCATTTACTTCACCTCCGATTTGGAGGGAGGCAAGGGAGGAACCGATATTTGGTATATCGAGCGCAAGCCTGACAACAAGAGTTGGTTCGCACCGAAGAATATGGAGGAGGTGAACAGCGAGTCGAACGAAGATTTCCCGCAGATGGTGGGAGACACGATGTTCTACTTCTCCTCTGATAGGGCCGACTCGCTCAAGGGAAGTAACCTCTACAAGAAGTTGTTGAAGGGAAAGACAGCCACCACGGTTCAAAAAGTGGCGGGTAAGTTCAATAGCGACGCCGATGACAAGAACTTCGTTGTGGCGCAGAAGGTTCCTTTCCTGATTTCCAACCGTGCCGGCGGGGACGATATCTATCGTCCGAATCTCTTTGACCCCGCGCCTGAACCGGTCGATACTGTGGCTGTGGACACCACGCCGCAGCTCAAAGTGGTCCGCAAGGATTTCCGCACTTGCATTTTCTACTTCGAGTACGACAAGACATCCATGATCGACAGCTACGAGGCTGAATTCAAGTACATCTACGAATTCATCAACGAGGACTCCACCTCCACAGTGAAGATCACGGGACATACCGATGAGCGCGGAGCCGTGGATTATAACTTGAAACTCTCCAAGGATCGTGCCGGGGTAGTCTATGAGCGATTGGTGAAGATGGGTATCGATGCGAAGCGCATGAGCTTCGAGGGTGCGGGTAAGTCCAGCCCAGTTGTCGTGGGAGCGCAGAGTGAGGCTGACCATCAGAAAAACCGTCGTGTGGAGATTGTGAAACAAGAGATGACGAAAGGAGGTGACAAATGATTACCGTAGGATTCAAGATATACAAGAAATATATAATAGCGCTTTGCGTCGCATGGTTGGCGTTCGCCGCGCATGCCCAACAAGATTTGATGTTGACGCAGGAGGTCTTCTCCCGTGTCAATAAGAACCCGGCCGCCACGGGTAATACCGATGACATTGATATCTTCTTACATGGCCGAATTCAGTGGGCAGGTGTGGATAATGGTCCCAAGACGACTGTGCTCAATGTGACCAATTATGTGGAGAAGATCCATTCAGGTATGGGTTTCTCCATGTCCTACGACCACATGGGTATCGGACATAACACGACCAATATGAAATTGGTTTACGCTTACCAGATCGATTTCAGCGAGCGCTATCTGCTCTCCATGGGATTGGGTGCGGGTGTTCAGATCGGAGGATTTGACTATACGGCCAATACAATGGTCGATGTGAACGAGTATGGAAACGATACCTATCCTTACGAGAAGGATGTACGCGTCTCTCCGGATTTCGACCTCGGTTTCGAGTTCTCCCATCCGAATTGGACCGTTGGTCTCTCCATAACACACTTGCTCAACAAGGAATCCACCACTTTCAAGAACGGAAGGCACTTGTATGTTTATGGCATCGGAGATTTCCATGTGGGTGAGCAGGTGATATTAGCCCCTGTGGTGAATTACTTCCACCATGATAAGACAGATGTCTTTGAGGTTGGTTCTTTGGTCTATTTCAAAAGAATGTTCTGGGGTGGCCTCTCTTGGCGACCAGACTTGCATGACAAGGTGAACCCATCCATGTTGGTCATCACCTTGGGCTTCGAGTTGAAGAAGTTCCGTTTCGGTTACTCCTATGATTTGGGCTTGGGCTCTAATGACAAATTGCCTTCTAACACCCACGAGGTTATCCTCTCTTATGGTATAGCGAAGAAGGGAAAGAGAAAGTAGGAGGACTACCCTCTAAAGGGAAAGCGAGAGCATGATGAAATACCTGCTCTCGCTTCCCTATTGGGCGCTGATAAAAACAAAAAGGTCGGTAATGATTGATAACCAACTCATTACCGACCTTTCTTGTAGCCGAGCTGGGAATCGAACCCAGATCTAAGGTTTAGGAAACCCGTATTCTATCCGTTGAACTACTCAGCCAAACCATGGTGAACCCATTTGTGACGCAAAGATAAGAGAAAAATGCTCTACTCACAACTTATCGTTCATGAAATAGGGGTAATCATTCAATTTTACCATAGATTCGCCGATTTCTTAACCTCTTTGCCTTTCTTGAGAAATTTATGCGCTATTTTTTTCTGACATAAGTGTCTGAAATGAGAATTTTGATTATTTTTGTTGTAGAGAGTATTGCTACTTTTGTGTGAGTTTTAATCATTGTCCTACGACCATGGATTCGGGTGGGGATAATATTTGTATAGAATCCGAATAATATTTATCAATCATATGAAAAATATGTTATGTAGAGCCACCTTAATGGCGCTTTGCGCCTTGCCTCTTTTCTCTTGTGGCTCGGATGAGTTGGAAGAGAACCCTGGTCAGGAACAGCAAGCAGGTAGAGTGATGCAGATCTCCAGTGTGGAAGATCTTCTGGATTTTGCGAAGAGGGTGGATGCCGGCGAATTGTCGTTGGACGCGAAGCTGACCGCAGATATTGATCTTACGGGAAGGTTGTGGACCCCGATAGGATACCAAAGGCGTTTTGAGGGTTATCAGGGCCGATTCATGGGTGACAACCATGTCATTAAGGGAATGAGGATTACAGAGGAGCATGCCCTTGAGTTCTCCAACTCTGCGCCAGAGGATGCGCAGTATATCGGAAGTCTCGGTTTTTTCAGTAGCATTGGACACAATGGTATTGTGGAGACACTCATATTGGAGGATGTCTCTATTGAGACACCGCATGTCTACTCGGTAGGCGCAATCGCAGGTGAGTCATCTGGTAATGTGTTGAAATGCCAGGTGAAGGGCTCTATTGAGGCCAATGGAAACGTGGGTGGCTTGGTCGGTATGGCTTGCAATGTCATCGCGGCTGGAAAGACTTATGAAAATGCCGTTTCAGGATCAATCAATTATGCGAATGTGAAGGGTAGATGTCAAGTCGGTGGAGTTGTGGGTGGATCAAATGGATATGTGATGTCCTCCAAGAATTACGGAAAGGTCTCTGCCACAGAGTTCTCTGCGGGTGGTGTGATAGGCGTATCAGGATACACTTCCAAAATGTTTAATTTGGAGAATTATGGTGAAGTAAGCGGTACAGAACAAATGGGTGGTATTGTAGGTTTGTTGGGTGGCCAACTTCGCAACTCAATCAACTATGCTTCCGTAAACGGTAATAACGCAGTGGGCGGAGTCGTTGGTATCTTAGGTCCTTCAGGAAGTTCTTGGTTGAGCATGGGTGATGAAATTCATGATGTGGCCTATTGCGTGACCTACGGTGCAATCACAGGCGCTGAGGATTGCCATGCGGTAATCGGTAAGCGTGACGCGAGATTTGGTGTGGAAAACATCATTGTAGGCAAGTGTTTCTACGATGCCTCTTCGTCTAAGGTTTCAGACGGTGAGGCGATTGAAATGGATGGTCAGACCATGGAGGTGTTGAATGGATGGGTATCCACCGCAACATCTTTGCACTCTTCCGTAAAATATAGAACATGGACATTGAATGATCAACAACAATTGTCCTTGGCGGCAAAGCAATAATTCTTTGAGAATGTCTAGTCCTGAAATAGCGTTACAAAAAAAGTAATGTTATGGAAGAGAACAG
>JAKSKV010000051.1 GCA_024401555.1 Paludibacteraceae bacterium | reverse complement strand
TCTGTTCTCTTCCATAACATTACTTTTTTTGTAACGCTATTTCAGGACTAGACATATAACACAAAAAAAAGCGTTCAGAGCAATCCGAACGCTTTTTTTGTCAATTAATTAATCGTAATCTAAACGACCTTTTCGATAGGCATAAATCAACACTTTACTCCACTGTCTTGATATCCTTGATCATCAACTGGATGGAAGAGGTACCATTGAAATTGTTCTCCTCGATCGTATAGCAGATATCCACAGGATTCAATTCCTTGATATACTTATTGAAATCAACCTCACCAGGATGTTTCGGCTGTCCGAAACCGAAGGCGATACCATTCATGATGCACTCGGATTGGGAGTCGATCAACTCCAATTTCATGTGCTCACGCTCCTTGCCCACCGCACGGCTGGTTCCGTAATCGAACACCCTGCGGGTAACGAATACGGGCTTCGCGTTTTCTGGCCCATAAGGGTTGAACTGCTTCAACAGACGGAAGAATTTAGGCGTGATCTCCTTGAAATCGATGAAGGCGTCGATATCGATTTGAGGTTGCTTCTGCTCCTCCAAGATGTTCTCCGCCACATATTGTTCGAAGCGACGCTTGAATTCAGGGACATTCTCCTCGCGCATGGACAAACCCACCGCATACATGTGTCCACCGAAGTTTTCCAACAAATCACGGCACGACTCGATTGCCTTGTAGATATCGAACCCCTGCACGGAACGGCCCGAACCTGTCGCGAATCCGTTGGAATGGGTCAAAACGATGGTCGGTTTGTAGTAGAGCTCCGTCAAACGGGAGGCCACAATACCGATCACACCCTTGTTCCAGTTGGCGTTGTAGATCACGATGGAACTGCAATCGTCCAATCCTTCCAAATTCTCCAACTCATCCTTCGCCTCGTCGGTAATGCTCTTATCCAAATCCTTACGGGTATTGTTGTATTGGTCAATATCACCGCTCTTCGCTTTCGCGAAATTCAAATCCTTGGAGATCAAGAGTTCCACCGCCTCACGGGCAGATTGCACACGGCCCGACGCATTCAAACGAGGACCGATTTTGAAGACGATATCACTGATGGTGATCTCCTTATCAGCCAACCCACAGACATCGATGATGCTCTTCATACCCAAACTTGGGTTAGAGTTCAACTGCTTCAATCCATAGTAGGCCAAGATACGGTTCTCACCATTGATAGGCACAATATCCGATGCGATGCTCACCGCCAAGAAGTCTAACATAGGCTCCAATTTATCGAATGGGATGCCATTGTTGGAGGCAAACGCCTGCATAAACTTAAATCCGACACCGCAACCCGACAAGTTCACATCGGGATAGGTGTTATCCGCGCGTTTGGAGTCCAAGACAGCTACCGCGCTCGGCAACCTGTCATCAGGAGTGTGGTGGTCGCAGATGATGAAATCCACGCCCAAATTGCTGGCGTAATCCACCTTCTCCACCGCCTTGATACCGCAGTCCAAAGCGATCACCAACTTGATTTTATTCTCCACCGCATAGTCAATTCCCTTGTAGGAGATACCATACCCTTCCGTATAACGATCCGGGATGTAGAAATCCACATTGGAGTAGAATTGCTTGATAAACTTATAGACAAGCGCCACCGCTGTGATGCCATCCACATCATAATCACCGTACACCAAGATACGCTCCTTGTTGCCGATGGCGCGGTTCAAGCGATCTACAGCCTTCTCCATGTCGTTCATCAGGAACGGATCATGCAAATCGGTCAGCTGCGGACGGAAGAAACTCTTCGCCTGGGCAAAGGTTGTGATACCTCTCTGCACCAACAATTGGCAGAGGACAGGACTACAGCCCAAGGCTTCGGCCAGTTCCATCTTCTGTTTCTCTTGTTCGTCCGTCAGAGGTGTAAAATTCCATCTGTTAATCATTATATATATTTTTTATTTTTCTTTCAATTCCTAAAAGACTCCCATCTTAAGTGCCATACCACGGCGAATATACGATAGAAATCAAATTTTGTAAAGTTAATAAAAACAAACCAACCTTTCGCCCTAAAAAAAATTTTTTTTACCATTTTGTTAAATATAGGCGTCCACATTCCAAAATTTCTTAATTTAGCGGTTCGTATTCACAACGAATCGAGGCGTTGATTTGAGGCGTTTGGGAAGAAGATTAGTAGATGAAAAGAAGATGATCGAAGAGTATTTCATTAAAATATTAAGATGGCGTGAAAAGAATATCAGCGAGAGGCATTTTGTAATATTTCTCAGCCTTTTGACCGGATTTTTCTGCGCGATCGCCGCACACATATTGAAGAGTATCGTTGACTTACTGCACGAACTCGTAAAAAGTTATTTCACAGATGGTAGTTTGAACTACCTCTACCTCGCCACTCCGATCATCGGAGTCTTTTTAGCCAGCACATTCGTCCGCCGCGTGGTCAAGGACGACATCAGCCATGGAGTGACGAAAATCATGTTCGCCATCTCCCAAAGGAAGGCGCGCATCAAGAGCCACAACACTTGGTCGTCCATCATTGCCAGCTCCCTAACCATCGGTTTCGGAGGATCGGTCGGAGCCGAGGCCCCTATCGTCTTGACGGGTTCCGCCATCGGATCCAATCTCGGACAACTCTTCCGTATGGAGCAGAAGACGCTGATGTTGCTTGTGGGTTGCGGTGCGGCAGGCGCCGTGGCAGGTATCTTTAAAGCCCCTATTGCGGGCGTCTGTTTTACCTTGGAGGTGCTCATGCTCGACTTGACCATGGCCTCCATCGTTCCTTTGCTGATTTCGGCGGCCACCGCCTCCGTCTTCACCTACCTCTTCTCCAGTTCAGAAGCGATGTTCACCTTCGAAGCGGTACCTTTCACCCTACGCAACGTTCCATTCTACATTCTATTAGGAGTCCTTTGCGGATTCGTCTCCCTCTACTTTACGCGAGGCATGACCAAATTGGAGTCCTTCTTCGGTAGTCTGAACACTCCGTTCAAGAAATTGTTCGTAGGCGGTACGATGTTGAGTATCCTCATCTTCTTCATTCCGCCTTTGTACGGAGAGGGCTACGACACCATCGGTTACCTGCTGAGCGGCAATGTGGAATCAATCGCGGAGAATAGCGTATTCTACGATTTCAGGGATAACTACTGGATGATGTTGCTCTTCCTCTTCCTCATCATCTTCTTCAAGATCTTCGCATCGGCCGCCACCAACGGTAGTGGAGGAACGGGAGGAATCTTTGCGCCAAGCCTTTTCATGGGCTGTATCACAGGATTCGCCATGGCTTACATCAACAACAACATTCTCCACATCTCAGCACTTCCCGAGAAGAACTTCGCTTTAGCCGGTATGGCGGGCGTCATGGCGGGCGTCATGCACGCACCGCTCACAGGAGCATTCCTCATTGCGGAGTTAACCGGAGGGTACGACCTTTTCATCTGCTTGATGATCACCTCCACCGTGGCGTATGTGACGATTCTCACCTTCGAACCGCACAGTTTGTACGCCATGCGTTTGGCCAAGAAGGGCGAACTACTTACCCACAACACGGATAAGAACATCCTTACCCTGCTGAAGACCGAAAACGTGATCGAGACAGATTTTCAAACGCTCCACCCGGAGATGTACCTTGGCGATGTGATCAAGATCGTCGCCAATTCCAACCGAAACATTTTCCCTGTCTTAGACTCGAAACGCAGATTGGTAGGTCACATCAGCCTCAACGAAATACGTAACATCATGTTCCGTCCGGAACTCTACAAACGTTTCAAAGTGTCGAAATTGATGGTTTCCCCAGCCGACACCGTCTCTGCGGAGGATCCAATGGAGCGTGTGATGTATAAATTCGAAAAGACCAAGGCGTGGAACTTGCCGGTACTCGATGCGGAGGGCAAATACATGGGCTACGTCTCCAAATCCAAAATATTCTCACACTACAGGGATTTATTAGTGACGTTGTCGGATGAATAAAGTAGAGGCAAGGGGGGTAAGCTATTCTTGATGAGTGTCTAACAATAAATTCAATTGAGCTTGCAGTTCCTCTCGATTAGGCAAATAAAGTTGATAGCGTGCTGCGAAAAGTTGATTGTCAATTCCTTGTAGCGCATACTCCATAAGAATTTCGTCCTTCTTTGCTCCCAAAACGATTCCAATAGGAGGATTATCATCTGGCTGACACACTTCAGTCTTGAAATAGTTTAGATATAGGTTCATCTGCCCTATATCACCATGCCTTATCTCAGCGCGTTTCAAATCAATCAGCACATAGCATTTGAGAATGGCATGATAAAACACCAAGTCCACCTTAAAACGTCTTGCTCCAATAGGCACAACATACTGACGACCTATAAATGCAAAACCTCGTCCTAACTCCAGAAGGAATTGTTCCATATTGGTTTTCAAAGCCTTTTCTAACTCAGACTCTTTATAGCTTTTTCGCTGTGGTATACCTGCAAATTCAAGCACGTATGGGTCACGAATAATGTCCGCAGGGGTAATCACCTGGTGACCTTCGTTTGCAAGGGCAAGAACACCTTCTTTATCTGTACTGAGAGCCAATCTTTGGAATAAAGAAGAGTTAATTTGGCGCTTCAGTTCTCTTACTTTCCAACCCTCCTTGATGCACTCTTTCATATAAAACTGCATCTCCAGTTTGTCTTCACATTTGAGCAGTTCAAAGTAATGACTCCAGGTCAATTGGTGAGACAACGTCTCACATTTTGGGAACGCCAAATACAATTTACGCATATACGTAAGATTTGACCGACTAAAACCTTTTCCTTTCAGTCGAGTCAGATCCTTGGACAGATTTATCAACAATTTGTCTCCATATTTGGCCTTGGCATTGCCACCTTGTTCAAATTCCACGATATATTGCCCTGTCTGCCAATTAGCATCGAGCAACTCTGAGAATTCTTAACTCCGCTTCCCTATCCTGAACGACAACAACACCTCATGCGTATTGCTTGGCAAGGTACTATTCTTACCCAAACCACACTCATAAACGTAACCGAAACGGAGGATTTTATACTCGAAGCCTAACAAAGCAGATAGGTAGGACGGGTTACAACCATTCACGATATCAGGACGCCAAGAGAGACCTCCCCAGAAGAGGCGTCGGTAGAATAGCAAGGCACCTAAATCGGCCACATGGACTTTGTTGCGGTTCATATAGCCAAAATCCACCAACATATCCCACTCACCATTCAACTCAATGGCCCGCACCGCATAACCATAAAAGTGGCGGTCCGACTTATACGACAAAGATTGGTTGTTCTGAATATGGGTACAAGAGACACCGAAGGTCCAATCCTTGGAGGTCAGTTCAAATCCCAATCCAAAATCGGGGGATGCCACACAAACCCTATCCTTCGGCAAATCCAAGACATCCCGCTCATTCTCCTTGTCAAGACTATTGGCCAGCGGATCATAGATACCCCAATAGGCTCCCGCCGAAACACCCATAGAGAGGATCCAGCGAGGATTCAGGTCTATCTGGTAGGAATATTCCGCCTTCACCTCAGTCATACTATGGCCAACGCCCAAAGCATCGTGGTAAACCGTCAGGCCGACACCCGATTGGATCCGTTTGAAGTAGTTGGAGGCATTTAACAGTAAGGTTTTAGGCGCATGCTCCACCCCCAACCACTGCAGCCTTCCCATCAGGAAGATATCCACATCCCCCGTATTTCCCACGCCGGCAGGGTTGATGTTGCCACGGGAGAAGATCTGCTGTGTCAAGAAAAGGTCTTGCTGGGCTATGGTCACCTGACAAAAGCCCAACAGCGTCAACAATATGTATAGCACACGTCTCATCGCTCTTTTACCCTTACCACTACCCTACGGTTCAACAAATGCTCCCGTTCATTCTTGGCGTGCGGGATCGCCAATTCCAACTCGCTTCGACCAATCCTCGTCAAACGTTTCGGATCGACGCCTCTACCCACCAATACGTCAAAGACCTTCTTGGCACGACGCTCCGACAAACCTTGGTTGTACTGCACCGTACCACGTTCATCGGTGTGTCCGATCACCTCGAAATCCTTTCCTCTGTGATAGTCGATAAAGGCCATAATGGTATCGAATTCGGCCTTGTAATCTCTAATAAAGTTGCTTTGGTCGAAGACAAAATAGACAATGCAGGTATTGATGTCCGGACGCGCCACCTTAGGCACGTCCTCCTCGATGGCTGGCGCATTAGGCGTGCTTGCCACCTCAGGCGCCGTATCTTTGACAGAAAAATCGGTTGGTGGGAAGTGCTCTGTCAAGCCATCCTGAGGAATTGAATCGAGCCAAGGCAGTGTATCCTGTGGAACCGTATCTTGCGGTGCAGCATCATCCTCCACCGCACGCTCCGCAGGCGCATGCTCCTTCGTCATCGTATCCTTCTTTTCCTCCGAAACGACTGGATAACGCCAGCTGCGGTAGAAAAGAGAGGAACCACGTTCGGTGATACGCTCTTTGTTTTTGCCACTCATGGGGAGAACAGCAATCAACAATAGTAGTATGGAGAGTAATCGTCTCACGCGCGAAGTTATTTCCAAGTGTGGATCTTGAATTTCTTGTCAAATCGAAGAGCGATGGTGGCCGCAAAATCCATTTTCGACTCATCCAAATCATAATAGGCTTGAAACGAAAAGCCGAATATATCGTTTAAGAAATAATATGCGTGGGCAGTCAACATGTGTCTGTATCTACGCTCAAATGAGTCGTCGAAATAACTTCTCGATTGGAACAGGTAACTTCCTCTTCCTGATATGAATCCGTCGCCATACCAATAGCCGACACCACCTCCGAAATGGTTACCGTTTTGATGATTTCTTCCATACTTTGAACTGCCTAGCCATATTTGCGGATAGACGCCCCATCCATCTTTGAAATGCGTGTGGATATGCTCTTCGTTGGAACGGTTGGAAAAACCATAGAAGGGAATCTCTACACTATAAATCAGACGTCGACTAAATCCATCGTATTTGAGTCCGACAGACCCATTGGCTAGCGTCTCAATGCAAGTATCCTTGACAGCGTCAATCTGACCTCCTCGGTGATTCATCATCAAATTGATAGGAAAACTTATTCGCGCATAATGGTTCCCCGTGTAGTAACATTTATCGGTTGTAAAGCAATTACTCCATCCAAAAGTGAATTTTTCTTGCCAAGGAGAACCGACGACAATGAAATCCTCCCAGTTGCACCACATTTCTGTCTTCCAATGTTTGGTGTGGGCAAATATTTGTAGCCCATCCTCTTTGTGGGCATAAAATTTACGGTCGTAATCCCACATAGGCTCACTTAAGTAGTGACCAGGGTTGGTGAGCGTTCCTCCGATGATAGTTATGTTTTCGATGGGACTGTATCGGATAGAAACGATGGGGGAGATGCCTCTGATTTTTTTGTGATCGCCCGCTATGCCCATGAGGTCTATACCCACACTGACAGATAGGTGCTCATTATGTCGGTAGGTAAGTGTTGGTTTCAGGAAAAATCCCAAGGCTGTGTAGCCTTTGGTGTAGGGTAAGAAATACTCTGCATCACGGACAAAGGTCTCAACATTAGGAGAGATGTAAAGCGTTTTATCATCATTGCAACCGTGATATTTCTTTGGACTACCGTCCGGACAAGTTGCAAATCCGCAATGGAGCATTATGTGATCTTCAGGATTGTAATCGACTTCTACTAGATTCGAACACGATCTTCTCCCATATTCCTCTTGCTCATATAGGGACCTAATGCCAGCAAAAGAGGGTGCCACAGAGAGTAATAAAAGGGAAAATATCAAAAAACGAAGTTTCATGGATGATAAAATAAAAAAGCGCTGAAATGCCCTACGCATTCCAACGCTTCGTATGATTTCTGATTAGTATGATCTTGCGAAAAGAACTCTGCACTTAGATGGCTTGCCAGTCACCATACACTTGCCTGGCTCCTTGTCGTCGCCCAAGTAGGTGTCGAACGGAACGCAACGGATCGTAGCTTTGGTATCCTCCTTGATCTTCGCCTCCGTCTCTGCTGTTCCATCCCAGTGTGCCAAGATGAATCCGCCCTTCTCGATCTCTGTCTTGAACTCCTCGTAGGAATCCACCTTCTTGATCATGGAGTTGCGGTAGTTCAATGCCTTTTGGAAGATGTTCTTTTGGATCTCATCCAACAAGTTCTTCACATACTCCTCGATACCGTCCATAGAGACGTTCTCCTTGGTCAAAGTATCGCGGCGAGCCACCTCGATGGTGTTGTTCTCGAAGTCGCGAGGGCCAACCGTCAAACGTACTGGCACACCCTTCAACTCATACTCGGCAAACTTCCATCCTGGAGTCTTCGAATCGTCTGAGTCATACTTCACGGAGATGCCCAACGCCTTCAACTTACCGATCATCTCATCGATCTTAGCCTTCATGTCGTCGGTCAACTTCTTGTAGGCGATAGGAATGATCACCACTTGGATAGGTGCCAAGTTTGGTGGCAATACCAATCCGTTGTCGTCGGAGTGAGTCATGATCAAAGCACCCATCAAACGGGTAGATACACCCCAAGAGGTAGCCCATACATAATCCAACTTACCTTCACGGGTTTGGAATTGCACGTCGAATGCCTTCGCGAAGTTTTGTCCCAAGAAGTGAGAGGTTCCTGATTGAAGCGCCTTACCGTCTTGCATCAAAGCCTCGATGGTATAGGTATCCACCGCACCCGCAAAACGCTCTGTCTCAGACTTTACGCCCTTGATGACAGGCACTGCCATGAAATTCTCCACGAAGTCGCCATAGACATTCAACATCTTTTGTGCCTCTGCCTCAGCCTCCTCGTAAGTCTCGTGAGCGGTGTGTCCCTCTTGCCACAAGAACTCAGCGGTACGGAGGAACAAACGGGTACGCATCTCCCAACGAACTACGTTCGCCCATTGGTTGCAAAGGATTGGAAGATCACGGTAGGATTGGATCCAGTTTTTGTATGTATTCCAAATAATAGTCTCCGAGGTTGGACGGACGATCAACTCCTCCTCCAATTTAGCCTCTGGGTCAACCACCACGCCGCTTCCGTCAGGATTGGTCTTCAAACGATAGTGAGTCACCACCGCACACTCCTTGGCGAAGCCCTCCACGTGGTCGGCCTCCTTGCTCAAGAATGATTTAGGGATGAATAGTGGGAAGTAAGCGTTGACGTGACCAGTCTCTTTGAACATACGGTCCAATTCGCGTTGCATCTTCTCCCAAATCGCATATCCGTATGGCTTAATTACCATACATCCTCTCACTGCAGAACTTTCAGCCAAGTCTGCCTTGATCACTAAGTCGTTGTACCATTGTGAGTAATCCTCACTACGTGGTGTTAATTCTTTTGCCATTTCTTATTGAACTATTTTTTGCAAAGATAAGAAATAATTAAGAATTAAGAAACGTAAGTTCGGCGAAGTCAATTAGCATTGACAAATTCTGACAGGAAAGAGGTCTAAGGCAACCGCTACGCCAACTGTAATAAATTATAATACAATAGACAAGTATCGGTAGAACCCTCTTCGTCGTTTTTATCTAAAAACTGGAAACCATTTTTTTGTAAAAAGGTATCGCATCACGTAAAGCATCAACTGTCACAAAAGCACATCCCGTACGATTGTTTTCTAAAAACATATATTTCACAAAACTTATAATCCAAGAGCCCAGCCGTTGATTTTTCTTACAAGTAGCCACACCCAAACGGCCAATTTTCACAGCTGGATAATCCCCTCTGTGTTTACTATGAGGGAAAACAGACTTTATCTTCCTCCACGTGGATTTATCACTATCTGGAATAGAAATTTTGTCATTTGACAATGAAAAGAAAGCAACCACATTTGAATCCTCTTCAACTATATACGTAACCGACAATCGTTTACTGGCATAGTTTTTCGCCTCGTTCAACAGAAAATCGTTCAAATCATCATTGCCACAATCAAAACATTTCACATCGTAATTCCAGGTCAATTTTTTCACTTTCACATCCATAAATCAAAAATTAAATGTCAACCAAGACTTGACGATTTCCGCCTCCTCCTTAACCCGCTTCTTTTCTTCTTCAGAAGCCTTTACATTCTTTTCTATTTCAGTGATGAAATCAAGTGCTACTTGCCCATGCAATTCAGGTGTAGGCGTAATTGGATTTGCCATATTTTTTCAGTTTTAAGTTAACAACAATGCAAAGGTAAGAAATAAATAGACAATATCAATCCCTCAATAACAACTTTAACATTCAACAAAAGAAATTGAACTTCATTCGGATTCAACACAAAGAAAAGGGTTGCATCCAATTAGACGCAACCCCTTCCTGAGCTTTTTAAACAAGATTATTTCTGAGAATCATCAGTCTTCTCATCCTCCTTCTTCTTACCGAATATCTTG
The DNA here is from genome assembly GCA_024401555.1 of Paludibacteraceae bacterium. Classification (GTDB taxonomy): domain Bacteria; phylum Bacteroidota; class Bacteroidia; order Bacteroidales; family Paludibacteraceae; genus UBA1181. The sequence continues at coordinate 5,988 of JAKSKV010000051.1, read as the reverse complement.
GTGAAGAAACCAACAACGGCAGCAACCGCCACAACGATCAACTTCCAGAATTTAGCAAAGAACACACCCAACTTCGCAAGGATGCCGACCTTTGCCAAGAGCTTTCCTGCCACCAATGCACCGATACCAAACTCGGCTACATGGTCGGTCGCGGAATTATAATCAGCGTAGGTGTTACCCTCTGTGAATGAGGTTCCCTTCAAAAGGACACCCTTCATCTCCTCAACGGCAGGAAGATCCTCCACACCAGCCACAGCCTTCATGGTCAACATTCCTTTTCTTCCCAAAATACGGATATCGTAGTTGAGAGACTCGTGCTTAACGGTATCCTCATCCGAACCAAAAGCAAAACGTTTAGCCCAGTACAAAGTCTTCTCATTGGCGTCGTAATATGGCGTAGCGGCCCAACCGACTAATTCAACAGGTTCAAGACCAGCCTTCTCACGCTCTTCGTTCGACTCCTTCGTCTCCTCTTGCAAATCCTTCAACAAGTCATCGTAATCAATCGTCGACGCATCATCATCCTTCACATAACCGCAATCTTCGTAATAAACGAGGAAGATAGTCTCCAAATTATAATAAATCTTAGCGGAATCGGTCACCAAAGCGCCGAGGATGTCCTCGTCCCGCAAATTGTCCCAATAGTCCACCAAGAGATGGTTCGCCGCCTCATTGTCCAAAAAGAGGTAACCCTCAGGAACGTTGATGTAGGCATTCGCCTCCTTCAAGTCCACCCTACCCGTTTGGCCGACAATCGTATCTTGGGCGAGTTGAGCCAACATAGAGACCAAAGCGGTGTCGTTTGTGGCACCTTCTTGAGCGACTTCCTCTTGAGCGACCTCATCCTGAGCATCGATCACACCTATTGATCCCAAGCAAAATAGAATCAAACACAATAAACTTTTCTTCATCTTCTTTACACTTTTAAAATTTTTGCAAATATAACAAATATTATTCTGCACCAACAAAAAGCTCCTCACTTACTATCCACAAAAAAAGCCGTCCCAAACGGAACGGCTTCCTTATCATAACCTCTATCGAGGATTACTTGTCACCACGGATTGCAGCGATACCTGGAAGAACCTTACCCTCCATGTACTCCAACATTGCACCACCACCAGTAGAAACGTAGCTAACCTTGTCAGCCAAGTTGTTCTTGTTGATAGCGGCTACAGAGTCACCACCACCGATGAGTGAGTAAGCACCCTTAGCAGTAGCAGCGGCAACAGCCTTAGCGATAGCAGTTGTTCCAGCAGCGAACTTATCGAACTCGAACACACCCATAGGACCGTTCCAGATCAAAGTCTTAGAGTTCTCGATCACCTTTTGGAAGTTAGCGATAGACTTAGAAGCGATATCAAGACCCATCCAACCCTCTGGAGTTTGGTCGATAGCAGTCTCCTTAGTAGCAGCGTCCTTGTCGAACTTGTCTGCATTCAAAGCGTCAACTGGCAAAAGCAAGTTAACGTTCTTTGCCTTAGCCTTAGCCATGATCTCCTTAGCAAGATCCAACTTATCCTCCTCGCAAAGTGAGTTACCGATTTGGCCACCCATAGCCTTTACGAAAGTGTAAGCCATACCACCACCGATGATCAAGTTCTCAACACGGTCGAGCAAGTTAGTGATGATGTTGATCTTATCAGAAACCTTAGAACCACCCATGATAGCGGTGAAGCCCTCTTTCTTAGCAGCCAAGACACCGTCCATAGCCTTCAACTCCTTGTTGATCAAGAAACCGAACATCTTCTTGTCCTCAGCGAACTCGTCAGCGATAACAGCTGTAGAAGCGTGCTTACGGTGAGCGGTACCGAATGCGTCGTTTACATATACGTCAGCGTATGAAGCCAAAGTCTTAGCGAACTTCTTTTGAGAATCCTTCATTGCCTTCTTAGCCTCATCGAACTTAGGATCTTCCTTCTCGATGCCTCTTGGCTTACCCTCTTCCTCAGCGTAGTAACGGAGGTTTTGGAGCAAAAGGATCTCACCAGCCTTCAAAGAAGCAGCAGCCTCAGCAGCGTTAGCAGCATCCTCAGCGAACTTGATAGAAGCTACACCAAAGTTCTTAGTATACTTCTCGATAGCTGAGATGATTTGCTTCAAAGAGAACTTAGGATCACCCTCTTGTGGGTTAACGTTCTTTGGCTTACCCATGTGAGACATCAAGATAGCGCAACCACCATCCTTGATGATCTTCTCGATTGTAGGGAGGGCACCGCGGATACGAGTGTCATCACTTACTGCACCAGTCTCTTTGTTCAATGGAACATTGAAGTCCACGCGAACGATTGCCTTCTTTCCGGCAAAATTGAAATTGTCAATTAGTTGCATAGTACTATTTTATATTAGAATTCTAAAAAACTCATTATTTAACCTCTTGCAAAGTTAAGAGATTTTCAAATATTGCGATACCTTTTTTCACATTATTTCTTCACGATACGAGCACGAAGCGTCTCGTTTGCCGTTTTTAGTGTGAAAAGGTAATATCCGGCGGACAAATCGGACAAATCAGCCACGCCATCCACCACCTCTGCGGAGAGCACTACCCTACCCGTCAAATCGGTCACGACGCAATCGCCCGACTCCTCGCAATAGAGCTTGTCCTCCACAGGATTTGGGAAAAAGCGAAGGGGTTGAGCCGCAATGTTCTCGTTACCGGCGTTGATATTGCCGAAGAAGAACTTCTCCATTTCAAGAATAAAATCGATATCATTCTCTTTCGCGTTCAAAATTTGGGTATGCGCCGCATTGGTAGAGACAAAAGCCGTCACCTTTTTCGACGCATCGCAATCAAAAGAGAGTTTAACCACCCTATTCCCATCATTCTTGACATCTTCCACCTCTTCCTCCAAAATAGCACAAGAGCAACCATTTTGGGTGGATACCACATTCATCAAAACATCAATAGAGCCATTGAACATGCCTCCATCGTACTTTACGACAGCGTCCGCCTGGCTATTGAACATCAAAACCGGAACATTAACCGCCTTCCCAGTGGTATCCACACCCGCGCCAACGAAACCATTGAATGCGCAGATTTTAGTGGCCTGGCTGTTTTTGCTATAAGCATATTTGTACACCATCGCACCACCCATGGAGGCACCCGCCATGTAGATATCATCGCTTGCGGCAAAAGAGCTCTTCAAATTCGAGATCACCGTATTCAAGAATTTCACATCATCGACCGTCTCGTTCAACTCGCCGTAGCCCTTCTTCATAATAGTAGGAATCACGAAATTCAATAACGCCGCCGCATCACCGGCCATCTCCTTGATCGTGGCAGCGGAGATACGAGCGCCCGCTCCCCAAGGGTTTTTCAGCTCCAAGCCGTCTGGCATCACGCCCAACTTCTTCATATTATCCACCGCCTTCAGGTTCTCCGCATCTTGCTCCGGCAAAGCTTGCGGGAAGACAAACAACGCGTCGTGCAGATCACTTAATGTCTGCGCGTCGAAAAGCTTGAGGTAATCCTCCGCTGTTCCGCCGACACCATGAAGCACCATCACCACAGGATGAGTCTTCGCCACTGGAGCGGTGGGACTGACCACCCAATAATTTCTTTCAAAACCATCTACTTCGACGGTCTCCATCTTCGTTGCGGCGAAAAGCTGTGTGGAGGCCAATACCAATAATGATAAAAATAACTTTTTCATGACTTTATAACCTATATAATATAACATTACTTTTCAGTTTTCCCGCCACCGACTCCCTATCGTATGGCGCTTCCTAAAAAACTGGTGCAAGTTAGCAATAATTTTTCACACGACCAATCGCCCCGACACGCACTCTTTCGGACATAATGTCAGACTGACTGACAAAACGGAGCACGGATTTTCCCTTTGTGGCTACAAAATGGCAGAAAGCTGCTTCAAAATCGTTTTGGCACATAGTTTGAAATATTCATGGCGTAACGCCTCACAAGGCGGAATGATTTAGAAATAATAATTAACTAAAAAGATAAAGACATGGGAAAGATTATTGGTATTGACTTAGGTACGACCAACTCCTGCGTCGCAGTAATGGAGGGCAACGAGCCTGTCGTTATCGCAAACAGCGAGGGAAAGAGAACCACTCCTTCCGTAATTGGTTTCATCAATGGTGGTGAGAGAAAAGTAGGTGATCCTGCCAAGAGACAGGCGATCACAAACCCTACAAAGACCATCTATTCTATCAAGCGTTTCATGGGTGAGAGCTACGACCGCGTCACCGCTGAGATAGGCCGTGTGCCTTACAAGGTGGTACAAGGCGACAACAACACCACTCGTGTGGATATCGACGGACGTCTTTACACCCCACAAGAGATCTCCGCTATGGTGCTTCAAAAGATGAAGAAGACCGCAGAGGAGTACCTTGGACAAGAGGTGACAGAGGCGGTGATCACCGTTCCTGCTTACTTCAACGACTCTCAAAGACAAGCTACCAAGGAGGCTGGTGAGATCGCAGGTTTGACCGTTAAGCGTATCGTGAACGAGCCTACCGCAGCTGCTTTGGCTTACGGTTTGGACAAGAAGAACAGCGATATGAAGATCGTCGTATTCGACTGTGGTGGTGGTACACACGATGTGTCTGTCCTTGAGTTGGGCGACGGTGTGTTCGAGGTGAAGTCAACCGATGGTGATACTCACTTGGGTGGTGACGACTTCGACCAACGTATCATCGACTGGTTGGTTCAAGAGTTCAAGGACGAGAACAGCGGCGTTGATTTGAGCAAGGACCCTATGGCTTTGCAACGTTTGAAAGAGGCTGCGGAGAAGGCTAAGATCGAGCTTTCAAGTTCATCTTCCACAGAGATCAACTTGCCTTACATCATGCCGGTTGACGGTGTGCCAAGACACTTGGTTAGATCTTTGACACGCGCTAAGTTCGAGCAATTGGTTGACGATTTGGTACAACGTACCATCAAGCCTTGCGAGTCTGCTTTGCAAAAGGCTGGCTTGAGCAAGAGCGATATCAACGAGATCATCCTCGTAGGTGGTTCTACCCGTATCCCTGCTATCCAAGCAGCGGTTGAGAACTTCTTCGGCAAGGCTCCTTCCAAGGGTGTTAACCCTGATGAGGTGGTAGCTGTAGGTGCAGCGATCCAAGGTGGTGTCTTGACTGGTACTGTAAAGGATGTCCTTTTGTTGGATGTGACTCCGCTTTCACTCGGTATCGAGACCATGGGTGGCGTGATGACCAAGCTCATCGACGCGAACACCACTATCCCTACCAAGAAGTCAGAGACCTTCTCTACTGCGGCTGACAACCAACCATCTGTGGAGATCCACGTATTGCAAGGTGAGCGTCCAATGGCTAACCAAAACAAGTCGATCGGTCGTTTCATCCTCGACGGTATCATGCCTGCGCCAAGAGGTGTTCCTCAAATCGAGGTTACCTTCGATATCGACGCCAACGGTATCTTGAACGTATCCGCAAAGGATAAGGCTACCGGTAAGGAGCAAAAGATCCAAATCAAGGCTTCGTCTGGTTTGAGCGACAGCGAGATCCAACGTATGAAGGCTGAGGCTGAGGCTAACGCAGAGGCTGATAAGAAGGAGAAGGAGCGCATCGACAAGCTCAACCAAGCGGACAACATGATCTTCCAAACCGAGAAGAACTTGAAGGAGTATGGCGACAAGTTGCCATCTGACAAGCGTTCCGCTATCGAGAGTGCATTGACTCGCTTGAAGGATGCTCACAAGGCACAAGACATTGCAGGTGTTGACGCTGCGATGAACGACGTGAACAACGCCTTCCAAGCCGCTTCTCAAGACTTGTACAATGCGCAACAACAAGCGCAAGGCGCTCCTAACGCTGGCGCTAACGACGGCGGCAAGCAAAGTGGTGACAACGTGACTGATGTTGACTTTGAGGAGGTTAAGTAATTGACTATCAGTTAGATATTCAATAAATCAAAAGTGCGTAGCCGAAAGGTTACGCACTTTTTTTGTGGGCCGTCCATAGGGGGGAATGGTAGTTGTATGAAAAGGCAATACCGACAGCTAACAATCA
>JAKSKV010000050.1 GCA_024401555.1 Paludibacteraceae bacterium | reverse complement strand
AGGAGATTACGAAGATATTGCTCGATAAGGGCTATATCTTGAACTACAAGTTCAATGATGAGGGTTACCAAGGCTCAATTAAGATCGCCTTGAAGTATGATCCTATCAACAAAGTGAATGCAATCAAGGGATTGAAGAGAGTTTCTACCCCAGGTTTGCGTAAGTATGTTGGCTACAAAGATATGCCTAGGGTATTGAATGGCTTGGGTATCGCTATCGTGTCAACATCAAAAGGAGTTATGACTGATAAGGAAGCTCGCGATTTGAAGATCGGCGGCGAGGTTTTGTGTTACATCTATTAATGAGGGAGGATTTTTTATGTCTAGAATAGGTAAATTACCGATCAGTATTCCTTCAGGAGTTACAGTTTCTGTTAAGGATAACGTAGTGACAGTAAAGGGTCCTAAGGGCGAATTGTCACAAACTATCAATCCCGATATTAATATGGAGATCAAGGACGGAGAGATTTCTTTCACCCGTTCTTCTGAGGACGCAGCTCACCGCTCTATGCACGGATTGTACAGAGCTTTGATTAATAATATGGTTATCGGTGTATCTCAGGGCTACAAGAAAGAGCTTGAACTTGTCGGTGTCGGTTATCGTGTTTCCAACCAAGGTCAAGTGCTTGAGTTCGCTGTAGGTTATACCCATAACATCTTCTTACAATTGCCAAAGGAGATTAAGATCGAGACTAAGAGTGAGAGAAACCAAAACCCATTGGTTATCCTCGAGAGTTGCGACAAACAATTGTTAGGCCAAGTTTGCGCTAAGATTCGTACTTTCCGTAAGCCAGAGCCTTACAAGGGTAAAGGTATTAAATTCGTTGGCGAGCAGATTCGTCGTAAGGCTGGTAAGTCAGCTGGTGCTAAATAATCACACTAAAAAAGTAGTATTATGACGACTAAAATTGAAAGAAGATTAAAGATTAAGAGGAGAATTAGAGGCAAGATCTCTGGATCTGCTGCTCGTCCTCGTTTGACAGTGTTTAGAAGCAACAAACAAATATACGCTCAAGTGATTGACGATATGGCCGGTAAGACTTTGACTGCTGCCTCTTCACTTAAGATGACTGAGAAGGTCGCTAAGAAGGAGCAAGCTGCTAAGGTTGGCGAATTGGTTGCTAAGAAGGCTTTAGAGGCAGGTATTTCTGAGGTTGTTTTCGACCGTAACGGATACTTGTATCATGGTAGAATTAAGGAATTGGCTGATGCTGCTCGTAAGGGCGGTCTTAAATTTTAATTGTTATGGCTGTAGAAAATAGTAAAGTTAAGTCAACCAACGATTTGGAATTGAAAGATAGGTTGGTCGCAATTAACCGTGTGACTAAGGTGACCAAGGGTGGTCGTACCTTTAGTTTCGCTGCAATCGTTGTTGTAGGAAATGAGGAAGGTGTAGTCGGATACGGTTTGGGTAAAGCCAGTGAGGTTACCGCAGCCATAGCAAAGGGTGTTGAAGCAGCTAAGAAGAACTTGGTTAAGGTTCCTGTTTTGAAGGGTACTATCCCTCACGAGCAAGAGGCTAAGTTCGGTGGCGCTGAGGTTTTGTTGAAGCCAGCTTCTCACGGTACCGGAGTTAAGGCCGGTGGTGCCATGCGTGCCGTTCTTGAGAGTGTCGGTGTGACTGACGTCTTGGCTAAGTCTAAGGGTTCTTCAAACCCTCACAACTTGGTAAAGGCTACAATCCTCGCTCTTTCTGAGATGCGTGATGCTTACACTGTTGCTCAAAACCGTGGTGTATCAATGGAAAAAGTGTTTAAAGGTTAATTTTTCGGATTATGGCTAAGATAAAGATTAAACAAGTTAGAAGTAAGATCGGATGCCCTAAGGTTCAAAAGCAAACTCTTGAGGCTCTAGGTTTGAAGAAAATTAACGCTGTTGTAGAACATGAGGCTACTCCTAGTATCCTAGGAATGGTTGAGACTGTTAAACACTTGGTGGTTGTAGAAAAATAGTTTTTAACTTTTAAATTATTTCATAATGGATTTGAGTAATTTGAAACCAGCTAACGGCTCGGTAAAGACTAGAAAGAGAATTGGACGTGGTCCAGGTTCTGGTTTGGGTGGCACATCTACAAGAGGTCACAAGGGAGCTAAGTCACGCTCTGGTTATTCAAAAAAGATAGGTTTCGAGGGTGGACAAATGCCGTTGCAACGTCGTTTGCCTAAGTTCGGATTCAAGAATATCAATCGTGTTGATTACAAGGTGATCAACCTTTGCGATCTTCAAGCACTTGCTGACGCAAAGAAGGTTGATGCTGTTGATATCGAAGTTTTGGTTAACGCTGGTCTTGCTTCTGCAAAGGACATCATTAAGGTGTTGGGTAAGGGTCAGTTGACTGCAAAGTTGGCTGTTAAGGCTAACGCTTTCTCTGAGTCCGCTAAGTCAGCTATCGAGGCAGCAGGTGGTTCCATCGAAATTGTTGAGAAATGAAATTCTTAGAGACAATTAACCATATTAGAGAGGTCAAGGATTTGCGTCAGCGAATCCTCGTGACCTTTCTATTTGTTTTAATTTATCGTTTTGGCTCTTTTGTCGTTTTGCCAGGTATCGATCCCTTGTTGATTACAGGTGAAGATACAGCGCTTACGGGACAAACACGCGAAGGCCTTATGGCTTTATTGGATATGTTCTCCGGAGGTGCGTTTTCACATGCGTCAATCTTCGCTTTGGGTATCATGCCTTACATTTCGGCATCCATCGTCGTCCAATTGTTGACGATCGCTGTGCCTTATTTCCAAAAGATGCAGAAAGATGGAGAGAGCGGTAGAAAGAAGATGACTCAGATCACCCGTTATCTTACTGTCATCATTCTTATTGTTCAAGGTTTCTCATACTTGGTGAACTTGTCTTTCCAAATGAGAGGTATTGTGCCTGATAGCTTTGGTTTCAGAGTTAATTCGGTAATCCTTCTTTGTGCGGGAAGTATGTTCGTCATGTGGTTGGGTGAGCGTATCACCGACAAGGGTGTAGGACAAGGTATTTCCATCATCATTTTGGTCGGTATCATTGCTCGTTTCCCTGATGCGCTACTCGCTGAGTTCGTCGCATGTATGGGTGAGAGTGGTGGTCTTATTAAGATGATTCTTGAGATTATCGCACTCTTTGCTGTTTCTTGCGCCGCGATTCTTTTGGTTCAAGGTGTTAGAAAGGTGCCTGTACAATATGCAAAACGTATGGTTCAAGGACAAGAGGTTACTGGTGCGCGTCAATACATTCCTTTGAAGGTTAACGCTGCTAACGTGATGCCTATTATCTTCGCACAAGCGATTATGTTCATTCCTTTGGTATTCTCTTCTTGGGATGCCAGCAACGCTGGAAGTTCATTCTCGGCTATGTGGCGTGATAATAACAGTTTGGTGTATAATATCATCTTTGCGACATTGATCATTTTGTTCACATATTTCTATGTGGCCATCATTATCAACCCAACTCAGATGGCAGAGGATATGAAACGTAACAATGGTTTCATCCCTGAAGTCAAGGCTGGAGCTCCTACCGCAGAGTATATTGACACGATCATGTCTCGCATCACTCTTCCTGGTGCATTCTTCTTGGCCGCTATAGCAGTGTTGCCAGCAGTTGCACGTTTCTTTGGTATAACAAACCAATTCGCTCAATTCTTTGGTGGTACATCATTGTTGATCGTTGTTGGTGTTGTACTTGATACTTTACAACAAGTAGAGAGCCATCTCTTGTCGCGTCATTATGACGGTTTGTTGGATTCTGGTCGTATTAGAAGTCGTTCTGGTGTAGATATCTACTAACGACTAATAATATATGATATATCTTAAGACTGCTGAGGATATTGAGTTGATGAGGTTGAGCAACCATATAGTTGCTCGTACATTGGGTGAGATGGCAAAGGCCGTTAAGCCAGGTGTATCCACTCTGAAACTCGATTCTCTGGCGGAGGAGTTTATCCGATCTCAGGGAGCTATTCCCAGTTTCTTAGGATATAATGGATTCCCTAATTCGATCTGTACTTCGGTTAATGATCAAGTTGTCCACGGGATTCCTTCCAATTACGAGCTGCGAGAAGGAGATATCGTTTCGATAGATTGCGGCGCTGAGATAAATGGATTTCATGGTGATTCTTGCTACACTTTTTGTGTGGGTGAGGTCAAACAAGAGGTCAAAAGTTTTTTGGATGTTACGAAGGCCGCCCTCTATGAGGGAATTGCTCAGGCAAAAATTGATAACAGGTTGGGCGATGTCGGTTTTGCTGTTCAAAAAAAAGTCGCAGGATCCGGATACTCGGTTGTCCGAGAGGTGATGGGTCACGGAATTGGTAGGAGAATGCATGAGGAGCCATTGGTTCCCAATCATGGTAGAGCTCGGTCAGGGCTTCGTTTTAGGGAAGGTATAGTAATCGCTATCGAGCCGATTATCAATATGGGTAAGAGAAACGTTTACTTGGAGAAGGATGGATGGACAATCCGCACCGAAGATGGTTTACCAGCCGCTCATTTCGAGCATACGGTAGCTGTCGGACCGAATGGCCCAGAGATTCTTTCTTCGTTTGAATACGTCGAACAAATATTAAGTATTAACGCATAACAAGTTTAGATGGCAAAACAAGCTGCGATCGAACAGGACGGAACAATTGTAGAGGCATTGTCAAATGCGATGTTCCGCGTAGAGTTGGAGAATGGTCATGAGATCACCGCTCATATCTCTGGTAAGATGAGAATGCATTACATTAAGATTCTTCCAGGTGATAAGGTGAGAGTTGAGATGTCTCCATATGATTTGTCCAAAGGACGGATTGCTTTTAGATATAAATAAAACAAATAATTGAGATATGAAAGTTAGAGCTTCTTTGAAAAAACGTACTCCAGAGTGCAAAATTGTCAGGAGAAAAGGACGTTTGTATGTTATTAACAAAAAAAATCCTAAGTATAAACAACGTCAAGGATAATTTTTTTATACTTTTGCAAAAAAATTAGTTTATGGCTATAAGAATTGTCGGTGTAGATTTGCCACAGAACAAAAGAGGCGAAATCGGTTTGACTTATATTTTCGGTATAGGTCGTAGTAGTGCGAACAAAATCTTAGCACAAGCTGGTGTTGATAAGAACATCAAGGTAAAGGATTGGAGTGATGATCAAGCTGCCAAAATTCGTGAGATTATTGGTGCAAACTTCAAGGTTGAGGGTGATCTTCGCTCAGAGGTGTCATTGAACATCAAGAGATTGATGGATATCGGATGCTACCGTGGTATCCGTCACCGTTTGGGATTGCCTTTGCGTGGTCAAAGTACTAAGAACAATGCGCGTACTCGTAAGGGTAAGAAGAAAACAGTTGCAAACAAGAAAAAGGCGACTAAGTAATAGTTAGCTAACGCTATTTAATTAATAAAGATATGGCAAAAAAAGCAGTAGCAACCAAAAAAAGAGTAGTAAAAGTTGACGCTAATGGACAATTGCATGTTCATTCATCTTTCAACAACATCATCGTTTCTTTGTGTAACTCAGAGGGTCAAGTGATCTCTTGGTCTTCAGCAGGAAAGATGAACTTTAGAGGTTCTAAGAAGAACACTCCATACGCAGCTCAAATGGCAGCACAAGATTGCGCTAAAGTTGCTTATGATTTGGGATTGAGAAAGGTGAAGGCTTATGTAAAGGGTCCAGGTAATGGCCGTGAGTCTGCGATCAGAACTGTACATGGTGCAGGTATCGAGGTTACGGAAATTATCGACGTAACACCACTACCACATAACGGTTGTCGACCACCTAAAAAACGTAGAGTTTAAAAAAGTATTTTAACAACTTTCGAATCTCGCATTGTGATAATTGCATATCAAACCTCTCTGCAATTGCGGCTGCACGATTCAAGGTTTGGAAAATAAACAGTAATTAAAATGGCTAGATACACAGGTCCTAAGACTAAGATTGCGCGTCGTTTTGGTGAACCGATTTTCGGTCCAGATAAGATTTTGGCTAAGAGAAACTTCCCACCAGGACAACACGGCGTAAACAGAAGAAAAAAGTCATCTGAGTACGGAATTCAGTTGGCTGAGAAGCAAAAGGCTAAGTACACTTACGGTGTTCTTGAGAGACAATTCCGTAACTTGTTCGAGAAGGCTAACCGCGCTAAGGGTATTACCGGTGAAGTTCTTTTGCAACTCCTCGAGACTCGTTTGGATAACATCGTATTCCGTTTGGGTATTGCACCTACTCGTGCAGCAGCTCGTCAGCTTGTATCTCACAAGCACATTGTTGTTGACGGAGAGGTTCTAAACATCCCTTCATATTCTGTTAAGCCAGGTCAAGTTGTTGGCGTTCGCGAGAAGTCTAAGTCTTTGGAAACGATCGTTAATTCTTTGTCAGGTTTTAACCATAGCAAGTACCCTTGGATCGAGTGGGACGCAGCTGCTTCCGCAGGTAAGTTCCTTCACCTTCCTGAGCGTGCCGATATCCCTGAGAATATCAAAGAACAATTGATCGTCGAACTTTACTCTAAATAATAATTGATTCATGGCTATATTAGCGTTTCAAAAACCTGATAAGGTTATAATGTTGGAGGCAGACAACTTTCATGGAAAGTTTGAGTTCCGTCCTCTTGAGCCTGGTTATGGTATTACTATCGGTAATGCCCTAAGACGCATACTGCTTTCTTCTTTGGAGGGCTTTGCAATCACTTCCATTAAGATAGATGGTGTAGATCATGAATTTTCTGTCATCCCAGGCGTTATTGAAGATGTAACAAACGTAATCCTCAACCTTAAGCAAGTACGCTTTAAGCAAAAAGTTTCTGAGATTGAGAATGAGAAGGTTACCCTCAACGTTTCAGGTACAGAGATTTTAAAAGCGGGAGATATAGCTAAGAGTTTGACTGGTTTCGACGTTCTTAATAAAGATTTTGTTATCTGTCGTTTGGATCCAAGCGCATCTTTCACCATGGAGTTGACCATTGGTAAGGGTCGTGGATATGTTCCAGCTGACGAGAACAAGATCCCAGGTGCAGAAATCGGAGTAATTGCTATTGACTCTATCTATACTCCTATCCGTAATGTTAAGTACACAGTAGAGAACTACCGTGTTGAGCAAAAGACCGACTTCGAGAAGTTGGTTATCGAAATCGATACAGACGGTTCAATCCATCCAAAAGATGCTTTGAAGGAGTCTGCAAAGATCTTGATTCAACACTTCCTTTTGTTCTCTGACGAGAAGATTTCTCTTGACACTACAGATGAAGGTTCCAATGATGATTTTGATGAGGAAGTTCTTCATATGCGTCAGTTGCTCAAGTCTAAGTTGGTCGACATGGATCTTTCAGTCCGTGCGCTTAACTGCTTGAAGGCTGCCGATGTAGAGACTTTGGGCGAGTTGGTTGTTTTCAATAAGAATGACTTATTAAAGTTCAGAAACTTTGGTAAGAAGTCTTTGACAGAGCTTGACCAATTGTTGGATACTTTGAACCTTTCGTTCGGTATGGATATTTCTAAGTATAAATTAGATAAAGAATAATTAACATGAGACATAATAAGAAATTCAACCATCTTGGCAGACAAAAGGGACACAGAGAGTCTATGCTCGCTAATCTTGCTGTTTCTTTGATTGAGCACAAGAGAATCTCTACTACTACCGCTAAGGCTAGAGAGTTGAGAAAGTACATCGAGCCATTGATGACTAAGTCTAAGGAGACTGATTCAGCTAAGCTTACTAACAACTATCGTACAGTATTTAGCTACCTTCAAAACAAGGAGGCTGTTACTGAGTTGTTCAAGGTGATCGCTCCAAAGATCGCTAACCGCGCTGGTGGTTACACTAGAATTATCAAGACTGGTTTCCGTTTGAATGACGCTGCTGAGATGTGTTTCATCGAGCTAGTTGACTTCAACGAGAATATGATGAAGGCAGGTGCTGCTCCTAAGAAGGCAACCAAGACTCGTCGTTCTTCTAAGAAGAAGGCTGCTGCTGAGGTTGAGAGCGCAGAGGCTCCAGCAATCGAGGCTCCAGCTGAGAACGCTGCTGAATAATTTTTATTCCAGTTCATATAAAGCCGCATCACCTATTTGATGCGGCTTTTTTGTTCCATCTAATACCGTTTATTTATGGCTAAGTTTAAAAGAATTTTATTGAAGCTCAGTGGAGAGTCTCTTATGGGCGAGAAGGGATATGGTATCGACGAGAAGAGGTTAGGGGAGTATGCTGATCAAATCAAAGAGATCGCCGCTATGGGTGTCCAATTGGGTATCGTGATTGGTGGCGGTAATATTTTCCGTGGTTTGACAGGCTCTAAGAAGGGTTTTGACCGTGTGAAGGGTGACCAAATGGGTATGCTCGCCACTACCATCAACGCTTTGGCGTTATGCTCCGCTTTGAATGCCATTGGCGCTAAGTGCAAAGTGCTTACTGCTATCCGTATGGAACCTATTGGAGAGTTTTATACCAAAGACAAAGCGCTTGATTTGTTGAGTCAGGGTTATATCACCATCTTCGCCGCAGGTACAGGTTGTCCATATTTTACTACTGATACAGGTTCTTCTCTCCGTGGCATCGAGATTGAGGCTGACGCGATGTTCAAGGGTACCCGTGTGGATGGAATCTATACCGCCGATCCTGAGAAGGATCCTACAGCCACTAAGTACGATGATATCTCTTATGACGAGATTTTGAATAAGAATTTGAAGGTGATGGATTTGGCCGCAACAGTCATGTGCCGTGACAACAATTTGCCTATCGTCGTGTTTAACATGGATAAGGTCGGTAACTTAAAGAAGGTGGTTGCTGGTGAAAACATTGGAACCTATGTTCATCCGTAAATAATTGTCCTTATATACGAAAAATCTCTATCCCTTTTAAAGCGGGAGGTCTTAATGCTATAGTCCTCCCGTCCCTCTCTTACAGATTACACATTATCTCATTTCTATTCAAATCATTACATTGCCTATGTCATTGGTTTTTTGTTGATTTGTAATGTTCAAGAAGCTAGATTAAAAAACCTTCTTGGAATATGATTTTGTGTGAAGATAGGATTGTTTTTTTTATTACTCAAACTATGGGCTATGCCCAACGAACAAACAACCACATATGATTGAACCAGATCTCCGGTATATAAAAACCATAAACTATGCATTGGTAAACAATGGTATATCCATTTGCGAATCAGTTTTACTAAAATCAAAAGAGGAAGAGTTGAAGGAGGTTTCAATAGAATGCTCCGGAGAATACTTTGATACATATGAGACAACTATTTTGTCCGTTGTCCCCAAGAATACCGAGGTGAGGATGGCCGATTTCCGTATCAAACCATCCGTAAAGAAGATGGCCACTTTAACGGAAAAGATCATGACCACATTCTGTGTGACCGTATGGGAGAACTCTATCCCCGCAAGCGAATGCACGGAAGCCACTAAGAAGGAGTTGTTCAAAAAAGAGTATGATATAGAGTTGATGCCGTATGACCAATGGACAGGAACAAGCATCATGCCACAGACCTTGGCGTCTTTCGTTACGCCTAACCATCCATCAATCAACAAGGTCATCGTTAATGCAGCCAAGATATTAAAAGCGATAAACGGCAGTTCGACCCTCACCGAATATCAGACTGGCAATACGACGGATGTCGTTAAACAGGTGGCCTCCGTATATGCGGCACTCCACAATGAGGGAATCGTATATCGCTCCCTTCCTGCCAGTTTCGAGAAGATCGGACAGCGTGTCACGTTACCAGAACAAGTGTTGTCATCCAAGCTTGGAAACTGCATAGAGTTGACAATCCTATTCGCCAGTGTGCTGGAGGCGATCGGAATAAACACCGCCATCATCATTCAGAAAGGACATGCCTACCTAGCGGTATGGCTAGTTGACGACTGTTGCCAATACAGCATCTGCGACGATGCCTCCTATGTGGAGAAGAAATGTTCACAAGGCATCAATGAGATGCTTGTACTTGAATCCACAAAGATCACGGAGGAGAACACCTCATTCGACGATGCGTTGAAAGCAGCCAATCTCAATCTCTCCATCCTATCTCAATTCGAGATGATGATAGACATCAAAAGATGTCGATTGGAGGGAATACGTCCATTGCCTCAGGTAACGCTCAACAACGGTAATTGGGTGATCCAGAACATTGACGGCGTGGAGCACGAGGATTGCGCCATTGAGATCAAGGAGCATTCCCGCTATGATCTTTCCAAGATTATGGCGACGGAAAAGGAACTGACCAAGTTGGACATCTGGGAAAGAAAGCTTTTGGACTTCTCCCTACGTAACAATATGCTCAACCTCTATTTGAGGCAAAAATCCATTCAGTTCATCTCCTTTGAACTAGACAAGCTGGAGGATCGATTGCAAGAAGGGGAGGAGTTCCTCATCGCGGAAAGACCGAACACTAACGTGGTGCTCGAGAAAATTGAAAGACTTAACCGCTCCAAGGTAAACCAGTCCATACAGGAACTCATCATCAATGATATGCAGCACCATTGCCTGCACACCTATCATACCGAGGAGGAGACCAAGTATACGCTGAAAAACATATATCGTGCTGCTCGTAATGCGATTGAGGAGACTGGTGCCAATTCCCTCTTCCTAACGATTGGAACGCTTAGATGGTATGAAACCGAGCGTAGTGAGCATCCTCATTTCGCCCCTATCCTTATGCTTCCTGTCGAAATGGTGTATAAGAAGGGACAATACTATGTGAGGACAAGGGATGAGGAAATCATCCTTAACATCACACTGACCGAATTCCTTCGCCAGAACTACGGCATTACGATTCCGGGGCTT
Organism: Paludibacteraceae bacterium; assembly: GCA_024401555.1. GTDB lineage: Bacteria > Bacteroidota > Bacteroidia > Bacteroidales > Paludibacteraceae > UBA1181. The sequence goes on along the minus strand of JAKSKV010000050.1, from coordinate 6,030 downwards.
GATCCACTTCCAAAAGACGAGCATGGAGTCAACGTGTCATTGATATTCGCTATCATACGCGAAGCGCTCAAAAACCAGAAAGGCTGGGATGTGGAAGAGGAGTGTATCCTCGGCTTGTTCTCCTTCTCGAAATACCTGATGTGGAATGATATCCATAATCATCGTAAAGAGCTTCTAGAGAATAAAGTGGTGGAGAGTCTGGTGGAACAACGTCTTACCTGGCAACCCAAACAATTAGAGACCACTCTACAAGGAACGGACAAAGTAATTAAGCCCGAGCAACTCTCATTGCCAGTACCGGTTGACTCATCACAGATGGCCGCCATATATGAGGCGGGACAAGGAAACTCGTTCATCCTTTATGGCCCTCCAGGAACAGGTAAATCCCAAACCATCACCAACCTCATCGCAAATGCTTTGTTCCAGGGGAAAAGAGTGCTCTTTGTGGCAGAGAAGATGGCCGCATTGAGTGTGGTACAAAGTCGTTTGTCTAAAATCGGATTGGATCCATTCTGCCTTGAAATGCACTCCAATAAAGCGACGAAGAGACATATTCTTGACCAGTTGTCCAAGGCTCTGAATGTAGCGAACACCGTCACGCCCGACGAATATGCCCATACAGCCGAGAGCCTCTTCGAGCAAAGAAAGAAGCTGATCGAGTACATGGAAGCGCTCCATGAATACAAAGGGAACGACGGGTACTCCCTATACGATTGCATCCTGAGATACGAGATGGAGGATTGTGAGGTCATGGATGCGGACATCCTTACCGATGCCTTCCTCCAAAAATTCAACAAGGAGGAGTCATTGAAATACGAGCACCTTCTCAGCAACCGACTTGAGTCTGTCATTAGTCTTGTCGGGCAGCCATCCCAAAATCATCTTCTTGGCATGAACGTAGAGGAAAGTGACCTTGCCAGTGAGGCGAAGACAAAAGAGTCACTTAATCAAATCATAGAGACTATCAACGCCGCCATCAGCGATTATGAAGTGCTTCATACTGCGAGACAAAAACGAGAGGATTTGATGCGTGACAACAGTGCTGATATTTTCAGTCTAGACGCTAACAATCTATACACCAAATGGCGCGAAGTAAAGGCAAGATGGTTCTTACCAAGGTTCTTCGCTAAGCGGTCATTCCTCAGCAACCTCCGTGTATACAATCAATATATCGTTGAAAATGAGGTAGATTCACTCATTTCTTCCTTAATGGATTACCAAAAGATCCACAAACAGATCAATGAGACTCAGAACGCCATAAGCAAGTACTTCGACAGGTCATTTGAAGAGGATAAACTTCCTATCAAGGATGATTTAGGCGATATGATCGCTAAGCTGACAGTATGGAAAAACAACCTTTCAGGCATGCGTGACTGGTACCACTGGTGCGTCTACCGCAAAGAGATGCAAGAGGCTGGACTTGAGACGGTAGTTGATATGATAGAGAAGAATCCTATCGAGGCATCGGCAGTTCTCCCTATTGTGAGGAAGAGCATATTCAAGGCGCTCGCACAGAAAAAGATTTCAGAGAACGCCATCCTCAGAACCTTTGAGGGCGTGATGTTCGACGACACTGTATCGCTCTACAAGAAACTCGTCACAGAGTTCCAAAAACTTAGTGAACTGGATCTATGCTCAAAGCTCGCCGCAGGCGTGCCTCATGTGACGGAGAACATCAACAACAGCAGTGAAATCGGAATCCTGAACCGCAACATCGGCAACGGCGGTAGGGGAACTTCCATCCGTGACCTTCTTGACCAAATACCAGAACTGATCAAGAAGCTATGCCCATGCATGCTCATGAGCCCTATGTCCGTAGCTCAATATTTGTCACCGTCAAAACATAAATTCGATATAGTGATATTCGACGAGGCATCACAAATGCCAACTAGCGAAGCAGTTGGAGCCATCGCACGAGGCGAGGCGCTCATTGTGGTCGGCGATCCAAAACAGATGCCACCGACCAGTTTCTTCAACTCCACGAATGTGAATGAGGAGGAAGCGGACATTGATGACATGGAGAGCATCCTTGAAGACTGCCGAACCCTACAAATTCCTGCCCTTCAGTTGAATTGGCATTACCGTTCACAACACGAGTCCCTCATAGCATTCTCCAACAACGAGTACTACAATGGATCCCTTATCACTTTCCCTTCCGTAGATGATAAGCAGACCAAGGTGCAGTATGTTCCAATCGATGGCGTGTACGACAAGGGAGGAAAACGAAGCAACCAAGCCGAGGCACAAGCCATAGTGGACGAGGTGGTACGACGACTGAATATGGAAGATGGTGACAAACACAGTATCGGCATCATCTCATTCAGCGTGGTACAACAGAGCCTTATTGAAGACCTACTTCAAGAACGTTTGGATCATGACAAGGGTCTTCGTGAAAAGGCAGAGAAAATGTACGAGCCTATCTTCGTGAAGAACCTGGAGAACGTACAAGGAGATGAACGTGACATCATTCTCTTCTCCATAGGATATGGCCCAGACAAGGATGGTAAAGTCTCCATGAACTTCGGACCATTGAACAACCAAGGAGGAGAGAGAAGACTCAATGTCGCTGTGAGCCGCTCCCGTCAGGAAATGATGGTATTCTCTTCCTTAAGGTCGTCACAGATCGACCTTAAACGTTCAAAAGCAAAGGGTGTGGAAGGACTTAAGCATTTCTTGGAATATGCGGAACAGCAGGTCCTTATACAGAACGAAAACACGATCAAAACATCTAATGACAGTCTGATAGCGGAACAGATAGCCAACGCCCTAAGAAAGAAGGGATACAATGCCAACACATGCATAGGTAAATCTCAGTTCAAAGTCGATGTTGCCATCGCTTCCAAGGAGAATCCGGACGTGTATTCTCTTGGAATACTTCTCGACGGAGAGACCTACCACAATACCCAGACTACCAGAGACCGCGAAATCGTCCAGCCTTCCGTTCTTGGCAACCTTGGATGGCAGATGATGAGAATATGGAGTCTTGACTGGTTTAATAATCCAGAGAGGGTCATCAGCCGTATCATAGAGAGGTTAAACTCCGTTCCTGCGACGGAAGACAAGTTCCTTCCCAAAGAATTTGTGGCCATAGAGCAAGAGAAGTGTGAGATCTCAACAAGCGCCATACCTTACGAGGAGAGTACGGTAAGTCCCGAAACACTCTATTCGGAAACGGCATTGGCACGTCAGATAGTGGAAAAGGAACAACCCATCACACTCACGCAACTTTGCCAAAGAGTTCGTAACCTAAAGGGATTATCCAGAGTCACGCCTACCATGCGACAAGACTTCCTAGATGCTGCGATTGCATGCAAGTTCTACATTTGTCCCGACAGAGATGAGAATAACCCTGTGATTTGGACAGATAAGGGATATGCGGACTCCTATCAAAACTACCGTCCAAATAGCGGTAGGGATATCACCGATATTCCATTGATAGAGATAAAGAATGCTGTCATGGAAACATTAAAAGAGCAGTTCTCCATTGACATGGATACATTATCACTCATGGCGGCTAAGAAACTTGGATATAGGAATAGAGGAGCCAATGTGATTGAGGCTTTGAACGCCTCCATCAGTCAACTCTTGAAAGATGGAACCATAAAAGAGATGGATGGAAAATTACATTTTCCCTAATAAAAGAACAGTCATATATGGTAAAACTTAGAGGTAAGGTAACAGGCAGAGTGTGGGAGATAACTCCTGCTGATATTCATTTCGTCCCAGAGGATGAGTGGTTGGAGCCTGGAAAGTTCTATGTAGAAGTAGAAGGTAACCGATTCTATTACGGCCCTGAGGACGGTTGGACTGCAGATGAATATATGGATTTGGAAGGAGTATAGACCGATACTTTCATGAAGCGAAGTTTACTCTTCGCTTTTTTCGTTTTCTATCTGTTCGATCGCATCTCGCACCGGATCCTCGGTCGTGGCGATTATCTCTACTAATTCTTTGTCGTGTATGGGCATCTCTGTGCCGTCTCCCTCTATTAGGTAGGCGTATTGCCACGTTCCTCCCATTATCATAGCTCCTGGCCTGGCTGTTGTGTCCGCCTCGCCGCAACTGATCTTCCTGGAAACGATGCCTTGTAAGGTCATTAGGGTAGTGGAGTCTGATGCGATGTTGAAGGTGTAGTCCGCTTCCCTGAACTGTTTTTGGGTGACGTGTATCTTTATGCTATCTGATTGGATCACCATGACATATTCGATGTTGCCACCGCCTTGTCTGACGAATTTCACCCTTGGCATTGTGTCGCTTACCGTTTGTGGTTCGTCGCACACCGCTGTGGCACTTGGCGCGCTTCCCTCCTTGTTGGGCTCTCTTCTACTCTTGCCGTTGCAGCTGTATGATGCCATAAGACCTGCTAACAGCATAGAGCCGATTATCGTTTTTTTCATATACATGCGATTTGTTTCCTCAAAGATAACGTTTCTCATCTACACTTTCAATCCGTAAGTTCTATTAAATTAATAATATTTTCATGCGCATCTTTGCGAAACAAATAATGAAAAAAACTAAATTTGTACCAAACTAAAGATTAATGATCTATGGATATGGATTTCACGGTAAAAACATTAGGAGAGTGTAAAATCAAATCTCCGCTGCAATTGTCGAAGGTAAAGGGTGATGGTATTTATGACTTCGTGGAAGATGGTGAGCGTGTGCTTTACTCCTCTTCTTTGCATGAGGTGATGACCGCTGTTAAAAATGGAGAGGATTTGGTCTCTTTTGAAAAGCCAGGACCTAAGGAACTTCTCTACTTTGAGCCAGCCAAGACCAAGGTGGCGATTGTGACCTGCGGAGGCCTCTGTCCAGGACTCAATAATGTGATCCGTGGATTGGTTACCCACTTGTATAACCGTTATGGCGTGGATAATATTGTCGGTGTTCAATATGGTTATGCGGGTTTGAACCCAGACAACCAAATCCCGTTCGTCAATTTGAATCCAGACTTGGTGGATGATATCCACAAGGATGGTGGTAGTATGTTGGCCTCTTCCCGTGGCGAGCAACCTGTCGAGTTGATTGTAGATTCGTTGGAGAGAAACAACATCAATATTCTCTTCTGTGTCGGTGGTGACGGTACTTTGAAGGGTGCTCACCATATCCACAAGGAGATCGAACGCCGAGGTTTGAAGATCGTGGTGGCGGGTGTTCCTAAAACCATTGACAATGATATCAACTTGATCGAGAAATCGTTTGGATTTGAGTCTGCTTTCACGGCTGCTCAAAGCATTATCCTCAATGCCCACTACGAGGCGAAGGGCGCAATCAATGGTGTGGCACTTGTGAAGTTGATGGGACGGGACTCTGGCTTCATCGCCGCGAATGTGGCTTTGGCAGTGCCTGATGTGAATTTCTGTTTGATTCCTGAGATGGACTTCGATTTGGATAATCCTGAGACGCAACATGGTTTCTTGAACCTTTTGGAAAAACGTTTGGAGCGTAAGAAGCATGCTGTGGTGGTCGTTGCGGAAGGCGCTGGACAGCAGTTCTTCAAGGGTGAACGTAAGAAGGATGCGTCTGGTAATGTGCTTCATGAGGATATCGGTGTCTATATGAAGAATCAGATTACGGAGTATTTCAACAAGAAAAATATTCCAATCTGCGTGAAGTACATCGACCCAAGCTATATCATCCGTAGTATCCCTGCCAATGCGAACGATAGTAAGTTCTGTGAGCAGTTGACGCACAATGCAGTGCATGCGGCTATGGCAGGACGTACCGATTTTGTGGTTGGATACTGGAATGGCTCCTTTACCTTGTTGCCAATAGAGGCGGCTACCGCGCAACGCAAGAAGGTGAATTTGGAGGGTGAGTTCTGGTGGAGTGTCGTAGAGGCGACCGGTCAACCTTTGGAGATGAAATAGCGATTGTAGTGTAAAGTTGAGCAGAGCCAATTTGTACAAGAGTTGGCTCTGCTTTTTTTTCTTGCGGAAATGACAAGAGAGGAGAAGATAGACGAGTTTTTGGAGATTCGAGAGGATGCGCTTGACCAGTATGGGGCTTGGCGTTTGCCAGCGAGTGGGG
>JAKSKV010000005.1 GCA_024401555.1 Paludibacteraceae bacterium | reverse complement strand
GTGAACAATATGTATTCATCCAAAGCGACTTGAAGCCAGTCTTCGATTGCGACTCTTTGAAGAACGATCCGATCGAGAAGGTTTTGGAGGGTGTCTGCGAGATCAGCGCCGAGGATTTGAAGGTGAACACACCATTCGCATTGGACGCTTGCACCAACGATACGATCTGGGGCGAGGGTAGAAGATTGAGCGGTGCTTCGATGACCGACAAGTATGTGGTCGGCCGCGACACCATCATCTGGAAGTTCGTCAGCGAATACTCTACGACAGTTGACTCTTGCGAACAATATGTATTCATCCAAAGCGACTTGAAGCCAGTCTTCGATTGCGACTCGTTGAAGAACGATCCGATCGAGAAGGTTTTGGAGGGTGTCTGCGAGATCAGCGCCGAGGATTTGAAGGTGAACACACCATTCGCATTGGACGCTTGCACCAACGATACGATCTGGGGCGAGGGTAGAAGATTGAGCGGTGCTTCGATGACCGACAAGTATGTGGTCGGCCGCGACACCATCATCTGGAAGTTCGTCAGCGAATACTCTACGACAGTTGACTCTTGCGAACAATATGTATTCATCCAAAGCGACCTGAAGCCAGTCTTCGATTGTGACTCGTTGAAGGATACGATTGTTTATCTCGCCATGAACGAGTGTGTGTTTGATGGCAGCCATCTCCAATTGAACATCCCTTATGCGAAGGATGCTTGTACCAACGATAGCATCGAGGGCAAGCCAAGCAGAGAGGATGGCAAGTTGATGACTGATATTTATGAGAAGGGTTCCACCACGGTTGTCTGGACATTCGTCAGCGAGTTCAGCACGACACCTCACACTTGTGCTCAAAATGTGATTGTGATGGATACCTTCCCTCCAGTTCCACTTTGTGACGAGTTGGATACCATCCGCGCCAACATTACAGAGAAGTCTCGATACAAGGATGTGACCACTTACGAGGAGGCCGTTGCCGCTGGTTTGGTCATCCCTACGGTAAAAGACTCTTGTGATGGATTGATTACCGCTGTCGGTGTCCGTGAGGATGGTACGCCATTGGAGGGTAACTTCCAAATCGGTGAGACCAAGATTATTTGGAGCTACACCGATAAGTCGGGCAACACCGCATATTGTGAACAGGTGGTTGTCGTTGAGGACTTCGGTGTTGATACCCTCTTCTGTCCTGGTACACTTGAAGGTTCCGTTTACGCTTGCGTGGATGAGATTCCTGCACCATACGCTACCTTCGAGGAGTTTAAGGCTGCGGGCGGATCTTATACCAACGAGGCGAAGATCAAACCAGGATCATTCCGATCAACGGATGTCTTGGCAGGCGACTCTTGTGAGACCACCGTCACCCGTATCTACGAGGTACAGGATTTGAGAGGTGATGTTCAATCTTGTGAGGAGGTAATCTATGTGAAGGATACCATCGCACCTCATTTCATCGATGTTTTGCGTGATACGCTCATCTCTTGTGAGAATGACGTGTTCGAACCAATTGCGGTGACCGCTTCAGACAACTGTGATCCGAACGTGAAGATCTCTGTTATCGAGAAGAATAACCGATCTACGGATCCTGCCTCTTGCGACTACTACAGTTACGACATTGACCGTATCTACGTCGCTATGGACCGTTGCGGAAATACCGACACCATGGTTCAACACATTTTGGTCCGCGATACGGTAGGCCCAACATTCACCTATCCAGAGAACTGGAGAGATACTGTTTTGGCTAACAAGTTGAAGGAGTGTAACTCTGAGGTGCCAGACTTCATCAACGAGGCAAGATCAGGCGTTTCCGACAATTGTGCTGAGACGGATCATATCAAGATCGTTCAAGTTCCTGCGGGTGGTTCTCGCATCGGTTCTTCTACCACCGTATGGATTTACTTCATCGATATGTGTGGCAACACCGATAGTGTCAGCAAGTTCGTGAAGGTACAACCTGCGGAGAGCATCGTTAACCTCGATGCCTTCTCGACAGATACTTGTGTGACCGATTTGCAGGGTGTATCTCTCGCAAGCCAAAGCTTCCGTTTCGCTGAGGGTTATGTGGAGATTGTCAGAGCGAACGGTACCATCCGTAGAGTACCGAGTGTATTCAACTACGACTACTATAAGGGATCCGCAAGCAAGGAGAACTTGATGTTCAGTGATAACCCTTACACCTACCGTCATTTGTACGAGGAGTACTTCAAGACACAAAGTCCTGAGAAGGCTGCCGAGGCATTGACCAAGTTGACACAACGTAGCGAGAGTGGTTACTATACATTCGTGGCGATGGATACCTTGACAGGATGTTCCGATACCGCTACTGCTTACATCAATGTGTTGGAGAGACCAAAAGTGAAGATCACATCGGCAGAGATGCCTGTCTGTGAGGGTAACGTCATCGATTTGGCTCCATATCTCCAATGCGTGGACAGCATGGGTGCGACGATTACCAAGGAGGGATGGCAATTGGATGGTAAGGATTATGATCCTGCCGATTCCATCACAGGACCAATCGCTTACAGCTTCAATGGTAAGTTGGCGTCCTACTATGCGGAGAACCGATGCGGATCTACCACATCGTTCGACTCCCACATGATGATCAGCTGTTCCGACGATACCCTTACCACCGCTGATTCGTTGCTCTACCTTGCGAACGATTCAATCGCTCTTGAGCAATTGCGCGGCAACAAGTTGTTCGTACACGACTCCATCAGCTTGGATGTTCACCAAAGATACAACCCAGACAGTATCTTCATCGAGACTGATCCGCACGATCCAGCGCGTATCTGGAATGGTGAGAGCATCACTTTGGTATTGAACACTCCTTACAAGTTCCACTACTTGGTATGGAGCAAGGTAGTCGGCAAGTATGATTTGGAGAACTACAATAGCCTTGAGGGTACCGGATTTGAGTTCGATGATCCAGATGATGAGGAGGACGAGGTTTACGAGATCGCAGGATATTCGGAGCGTCCTTACATCGTGGATTATCCATCCGACACCACCTACTACTACGCGACCATCTCCGATGGCGTTTGTCCTGCCGCATCGACCGGTGTGACTGAGGTGGATGTCTTGCAACAAATCCCAACCGCCTTCACACCATACACCAAGGATGGTTTGAACGATGTCTTCATGGAGCGTCATAAGGTGGTTATCTTCGACCGTTACGGACAAAAGATATTCCAAGGCAACGATGGTTGGCCAGGAACTACCCGCAAGGGTGCGATGGCGGATCCAGCCGTTTACTACTACGAGTTAGTGATGGGCAATGGATTGATCGTAAGAGGAACCATCGAGATCGTGAAATTGGATTAATAATCAACTACTTTTTGGAGGACCGGGCAGCGATGTCCGGTCTTTCTTTTTGTGAAAAATGTTGATTTCGCTACGCATCTTTGGAAAAAAACAGTAAATTTGCGGTGTTATAGGTGGACTTATTGTAAGTATAAATGTTTTCGATTGATTAATAATTGATTATGGTAAAAAGAATTATTTTTTCAGTGGCGTCGTTGCTTTTCGCTTCGGTCACTTTCGGATCGGTTGTGATCAATGAGTTGATGCCAAAGAATGTCTCTTACATGGTAAGCGACAGTTTCCAATTTTCGGGTTGGGCAGAGTTGTATAACAATGGAGCTGAGGATGTCGATATCGCATCCTACTTCTTCTCCGACACATCCGCCGTTAGCGATAAGTGGCAGGTGACACGTGAGGAGGCGAAGCCTGAAAAGACCATTATCCCCGCACATGGATACAAGGTGATCTATTTTGATGAGACCACCTTTCCTTCCGCTTTGCATGCCAATTTCAAATTGCCTGCCAAGAAGGGTGGACTATATATGTTTGACGAATCTGGTCGTCAGATCGACCGTATGGTCTATGATACCGCTTACCGCAATGTCTCTTACGGACGTGTGGAGGATGGCGCCAGCAAGAACGGATTCTTCGCGAAGCCTACCATGGGTGCGTCCAACAATGGATCGGCGGTTGCCACCAAGCAAACCAATGCCCCTGTGTTTAACTTGAAGGCTGGATTCTATCAAGGCGACCAACGATTAAGCATCTCTGCGGATGGCTCCGCTGAGATCTACTACACTTTGGATGGTTCCGAGCCTACCAAGGAGAAGGGCCAACGTTATCAAGGCGAGATCACCCTCAACCATAATACACCTGTGAGAGCAGCCGCGTTCCGCGAGGGCGAGCTTCCAAGCAATGTGACCGCAGCCACTTACTTCATCAATGAGCGCAATATCAATTTGCCAGTCGTTTCCGTGGTGGTGGATCCTGAATACCTATATGATGAGCAGATCGGTATGTTTGTAAGGGGTAAGCGAAACGGTGTGGAGGTTCCTTCTGGTTGTGGCGGCCCTGACGCCGGCAGAAAGGCGAACTATATGACCGATTGGGATCGTCCCGCAAACTTTGAGCTCTTTGATGATGGCAAGAAGGAGCAGATCAACCAAGAGTTGAAGATCGGAAATTTCGGTGCTTGTTCAAGAACCAAGTTCGTGAAATCTATCAAGGTGAATGCCGGCAAGGTTTATGGAGACAATGAGTTGGATTATCCTATCTTCAAGGAGAAGCCTAATTTGCGTTGGAAAAGCGTTGTGTTGAGAAACTCAGGTAACGACTTCGGACGCGCCTATCTCCGCGACGGATTCATGCAAACGGTCGCTTGCCGCACCGGTGTGGATCACCAAGCCTACCAACCGTCGGTTGTCTTCTTGAACGGACAATATTATGGTATGTTGAACATCCGTGAGCGTACCAACAAGGATTTCGTATTCTCCAACTACGGTTACAGTGAGGATGAAATCTATATCAATGTGGGCGGACATGCCAATGAGGGTACTACTTACGATAAGGTAGATAAGTTATCCAAACTATCTGAAAGTGAGATGAATGCGCCTGGCCGCTTTGACGAGATCAATGGCCTGATTGATGTCAATGAGTTCTTGGACTATTTCTTGGCGGAGATCTACTGCAACAATACCGACTGGCCTGGTGGTAACATCAAGGCATGGAAGCCAAAGGACGGAGGAAGATGGCGCTGGATTTTGTACGATACCGATTTCGGATTGTCATTGTATAGCAAGAATTATAACGGAAACGGTATCTCTACCGCAAAGAAGAACGACGCTTTTGCGGGCTTCATTAAGAACGAGGAGGTTAAGAGCCGTTTCTTGGCCAAGTGCTATGTCCACTTCGCCACTACTTACCAACCTGAGCGTATGTTGGCCATTTTGGATAGCATGAAGCAGGATATCAACCAAGAGGCTCGCGTGTATGAACGCTATTTGTCCGATAATCGTGCGGTAGAGGGCAGCTTTGACGAGAACATTAATTTGATCAAGGAGTTCGTGGAGAAGCGTATCCCTTATGTGCAAGGCCATGTCAACAAGGCTTTCGCTTGTGATTCCTTTACCATGAAAATCTCCTCCGACACCAAGGGCGCGACCTATAAGTTGAACGAGGAGTTGATCGAAAAGAGATCGATTACCAGCGTCTTCTTTACCCATACCAGATGTAAGTTGGAGGCTATCGCCCCTGCCGGTTATCTGTTCGACCACTGGGAGGTTGTTAAGGATGGAAAGAGCGAGAAACTTTTTGACGCGGTTTATGACGACACTGTCGCCGCTCAGTCGTTCAAAGCATATTTCGTGGAGGATGCCTCTTATGACCCTACCGTCAATAGGGTAGTCATCAATGAGATCTGCACCAAGAACAACATCTATTTGGATGAGCATCGTCAAAGCGAAGACTGGATAGAGCTTTACAACAGTGGCAAGGAGGCTGTGAACTTGGCTGGCAAGTACCTCTCTTGTTCAAAGGATACGATGGATATGTTCCAATTCCCTACCAACGACGCCTCGTTGACTACCATTCCAGCAGGCGGTTACATGATCGTTTGGGCGGACAAGGATCCTAAGCAAGGTGGTTTGCATGCCGATTTCAAATTGCCGTTCTCTTTGCCAAAGACGATTATCTTGTCGGAAAAGAAAGATGGTAAGTTCAATGTCTTGGATTCCATCACCTATAAGGTTCACGACAGACACCAATCCTACGCGAGATTCGTGGAGAAGGGTGAGGTCTTCTGGGAGATTACCAATGTCATCACCTTCGCGGAGAGGAACCAACCTAAGTCGGAGGATCCGATTGTGGAAGCGGATAACTTCTCTGTTGTGATCTATCCTAATCCGGTGGAGGATCAATTGAATGTAGTGGCCTCTACTGATGCTGAGATGGAGGTGAAGGTTCTTTCCCTCGCTGGCATGGTGGTGGCAGAGGCTACACTGAGAAGCGGAGAGTCTATCGATCTTTCGTCAATAGACAAGGGCGTCTATACGCTCTTCGTGAAGAGCGAGGCGGGAATGACCGTCATGAAGATTGTGAAGAATTAATGTACTCTTATATTGATTGTTGGCGGGAGAGAGGGCTTGGGCTTTTTCTCCCGTTTTTTTGAGTGCGTCCAGCACCTCTTTTTGAGAAGGATTTGGTTCTCTATTCGCCGAATTTTTATACTTTTGCTTTGAAATAATAAGTCATTAATATGAAAGACAAAAGGATTCTAACTGTGCAAGACGTATCTTGCGTAGGCCAATGCTCTTTGACTGTGGCATTGCCGATCCTCTCCGCCATGGGTGTGGAGACAGCGATTTTACCATCAGCGGTGTTGTCAACCCATACGGGTGGTTTCAAGGGATTTACCTTCCGTGATTTGACGGAGGATTTGGTTCCGATCATGCAACATTGGCAAAAGGAGAACATTCGTTTCGACGCGTTCTATACTGGTTATGTGGGAAGTCCTAAACAGTTGGCCTATATATCAGACATCATCGACAACACTTCCAATGCGGATAGTTTGGTGATCATTGATCCAGTGTTGGGCGATAAGGGTAAACTTTATACGGGTTTCTCCGATGATTTCCCTGCGAAGATGGCTCAATTCTGCGCCAAGGCGGATGTTATTTTGCCTAACTTGACTGAGGCCTCTTTCATGTTGAACGAGAAGTATGTGGAGAGTGGCCATACCAAGGCGTATATTGAGGACATGTTGCATAAACTGCTCGGATTGGGGGCGAAGAATGTCTTGTTGACAGGCGTCTCCTTTGAAGAGGGTAAGGTCGGTATCGCGACATTGAATGGCAAGACAGGAGAGATCTCCTACTATTTCCGCGACTTTATCGGTGGTGCGTTCCATGGTACGGGCGATGTCTTCGCAAGTTCGTTCACGGGCGCCATGGTAAGAGGCTACTCTTTGGAGGAGGCAGGAAAGGTGGCTGTCGATTTCACGGTGAAGGCCATCGAATGTACGGTGGATGATCCAGACCACTGGTACGGCGTGAAATTCGAGAAGGCTCTCCCTTTCTTGATGAAGCGTTTGGGAGATTAATTAGCATAAGAATAATTAATAATAATCGTAAATGAAAAAAGTATTTTTAGGCGCGGCTGCCATTGCCGCCATCGCACTATCATCTTGCACAAAGGATTTGGTGCCTTCCCAGAAATTGAAAACTCAATCTGATTCGGTCGCTTATTTGATCGGAACTCAGTTCGCACCGGGTGTCATCAGCCAATTCGAGAATATCCCAGATTCGACTTTGAATAAGGATGCTTTTATTTTAGGCTTGGTGGAGACCATGAAGAAGGCTGAACCAACTTGTAAAATGACGGACGAAGAGGTTGAGGAGTTCTTGACCACCTATTTCGACAAACTTAGAGAGAACAATCTTCCTCCTGAGTTCAAGGCCATGAGAGACTCCATCAAGGCGGAAGGCGAGAAGTTTATGGCTGATAAGAAGGCAGGCTCTGAATATAAGGTGACTTCAAGCGGTTTGTTGTACAAGGTGATCAAAGAGGGAGATGGAAAGATGCCAGCTGCTACCGATATGGTACGTGTCCATTACGAGGGTAAATTGATGGATGGAACCGTATTCGATAGCTCTAAGAGAAGAGGTGAGCCTGCCGAGTTCCCATTGGATCGTGTGATTCCAGGATGGACTGAGGGCTTGCAGTTGATGAAAGAGGGCTCTGTTTATGAGTTGGTCATTCCTTACGAGTTGGCGTACGGAGAGAGAGGCAATGCCGGTATTCCTCCATGTTCTCCACTTGTGTTTGAGGTGGAATTGATTGAGGTGATGAAGTAATCATCCTTTCGTGTTAATAGGAAGCGCTGCCCCAAAGGGTGGCGCTTTTTTTTGTAGATGGATCATACATTATCTACGACGTCTCCCCGTACATTCCCACCACTGTCGTGTTGTGTATGTACGGGTTGTTGAGATAGCGTCTTGCAGACGCCAAAGGGTAACGAAGTGCGTTGAAGAAAAAAGCGGCATGTCTCATCCGAGACACGCCGCTTTTGTTTTCGGTATTTGAATGAAAATTATTCTACGGTCAAATCAAGTGTGCCACCGAATTCGAAGTAATCAGACTCTGAATAGTTCTTCAACTCAATTGCCTTCAACATACCAGCAGGGATAGTTGCCTTGTCGTACTCAGCTCTTACACCAGTACCCAACTTAACAGTCATCAAATCGCCACCCTTGGTCAACTTGTAAGAGTCGCCACCTTTGCTTACGATCTTCTTACCGTCCAAAGAGTACTCAACACGAGTGATGTCCCAACCTGAACCCCACTCCTCACCGAAGTAGATGCTACCCTCAGAGAAGTAGATGTACTTGTCAACGAGATCCTCATCCTCTAAAGAAAGGAGCAAAGTCTCGTAGTGAGTGATCTTCCAGCAGTTGTTCTCCAAATCGTCGTTGTCATACTTACAGTTGGTCAAAGAAACCAAAGCGAACAAAGCGCTTACAAGAAATAAGAAATACTTCTTCATTTTGATAAAAATTTAAATATTAATAAAAAAAAATAATGTCTGATTGGTCACATAAAAGCTTCCCCTTTGTATTCCACAAATCGCACAACTCGTTGTGCGGCTGGAATAAAGCAACTTAATACCTTTGTTTAACATTAAGAATATACTTCCTCAAAAATGTTATTTCCTCGAAATTTTCCACAAAGATAATGCTTTTTTGCCTTGGTGTCGCTTCTTGTGCGTTGTTTTTGATTTTTTTTGACCTCTGTCAATTGTATTGTGGATAAATTATGCGACCTTGCCTCGTGTGGCGGAATCTTGCTATTTAGATGCGATCGCCTCGATTTCCACTAATGCTCCTTTGGGCAGTGATTTTACCTCCACGCAGGACCTTGCGGGTGGATTAGCGGTGAAACACTCGCCGTAGATTTGGTTGACTGTGGCGAATTGGCTCATCTCTGTGATGAAAACGGTGGTCTTTACCACGTCGGCGAAGCTGTAGCCTGCCGCATTTAAGATGTTGCCGAGGTTTTTCATCACCTGCTTGGTTTGCTCCTCGATGGTGCCGCCTGCTAAATTCCCGGTTGCGGGATCGATGGCGATTTGTCCGGACGTGAAAAGCGTGTCGCCTACCTTGATTGCTTGACTGTAGGGTCCAATAGCCGCAGGGGCTGATGTTGTAGAGATTATTTCTTTCATATTATTTATAATTTGTTAGGACAAATATAATTTGTTTTTGTGATAATACGTCCGAATGTTGTATTTTTGCGTTCTATCTAAGAAAAGGAACTGCAATGATGAATAATAGCGAAATACAAAACATCAAGAATAAGTTCGGGATCGTGGGCGCTGACCTTGCTTTGAACCGGGCGATAGATGTGGCTGTTCAGGTCGCCTCCACCGATTTGTCGGTGCTCATTACGGGAGAGAGCGGTGTGGGAAAGGAGAAGTTCCCCCAAATTATTCATCAAAACAGTGCGAGAAAGCACAACAAGTACATCGCCGTCAACTGCGGTGCCATTCCAGAAGGAACGATTGACTCCGAGCTCTTCGGGCATGTGAAGGGATCCTTCACCGGCGCCACAGCCGACCGAAAGGGCTATTTCGAAGAGGCGAACGGTGGTACGATTTTCTTGGATGAGGTGGGTGAGTTACCCCTCTCCACGCAGGTCCGCCTGCTCCGTGTGTTGGAGGCTGGCGAATACATGAAGGTGGGTTCCTCTGAGGTTTACAAGACCAATGTGCGGGTGGTGGCCGCCACTAATTTGGATATGGTGAGAGCCATCTCCGAAGGCCGGTTCCGTGAGGATCTCTATTATAGATTGAACACCGTGCCGATCTCGGTACCTCCGTTGAGGCAGCGAGGCGACGATATTTATCTTTTGTTCAGGAAATTCGCCACTGATTTCGCGGAGAAGTATAAGATGCCGGCCATTTCGCTCTCTTCGGAGGCGAAGATGCTCTTGATGCGCTATCCGTGGCCGGGAAATGTCCGCCAGTTGAAGAATGTGACGGAGCAGATTTCTGTCTTGGAGACGGAGCGGGAAATCACCAAGGAGGCGTTGGTGGCCTATCTGCCAGTCTCTACGCCGAACGCTAATTTGCCGATGCTCTCCTCGTTGAGTGGGGGCAGAGAGAAGTCGTTCCATGATGAGCGGGAGATCCTCTATCAAGTGTTGTTCGATATGAAGAAGGATATGAACGACCTGAAGAAGTTGGTCAATGAGATCATGCAAGGCAGACCGGTCAGCGTCGAGAATATCTCTTCGGTCGCCACTGCGGATACTCATCCTTATCCATCCATCCGCCATCAGTTCGGTGCTGTGGACGAATATGTCAGCGACACCCAGATCCCTTCGACCCAGATCCAGAACGTGACGAAGATTAAGTCGCAGCACGATATCCAGGATATGGACGAGTATGTGGAGGAGAACTTCTCTTTGGAGGATACGGAGAAGGAGATGATCGTGAAGGCTTTGAAAAAACATAATAATAAAAGGAAATATGCCGCCCAAGATTTGGGAATATCGGAGCGGACCCTTTATAGAAAGATAAAACAGTATGGTTTGGAATAGGAAATCATTCGTCGGATTTTTTGCGTTGACAGCCTTGCTATGCGCATTGGTGTCGTGCAGGATCTCCTATAAATTCAATGGATCATCCATCGACTATACGGTGGTGAAGACCATCACGATCGAGGAGTTCCCGAACAGAGCGCCTTTGGTCTATGCCTCCTTGTCGTCCGATTTCACGGAGAAATTGAAGGATGAGTTCTCTTCCAAGACGGCTTTGCTTGCCGTGGAACACGATGGAGATCTGCAGATCACCGGAGAGATCCGTGGTTACAATGTGGTCTCCAGTGGTGTGAATTCTTCGGGTGAGGCGGTCGATTCCCGTCTGCAAATGTCGGTCTATGTCCGTTTCGTGAACAAAAAGAACTCCAGCGAGAGCTTTGAGCGGACCTTCTCGACCTACCAGACCTTCTCCAACGAATATACGATCGACGACGTCCAAGGCGAGTTGAATGGCTTGTTGATAGAAGATATCGTGAGTCAGATCTTTAATGCGACGGTAGCCAATTGGTAATAGTATGAAGCGGAATGAAATCATATCATTGGTAGAGCATCCCGGTGCGATCGGCGCCGAGCATCTAGGCGAATTGAAGGCGTGTGTGGAGCAGTTTCCGTACTCGCAAACCTTCCGTTTCCTCTATTTGAAGGGGTTGAAAAACGTAGGGGATCTCCGATACGACCAGGAGTTGCGGAAGACATCCCTCTATGCGTCCGACCGCTCGTCGCTTCATCAGTTGATTCTTGTCGAACCGGAGACGTTGGTGGAAGAGACGTCAGCGCCGGTTGTGGAGCCAACGCCAGTAGCGGAGAAAAAGGCGGATTTGCCCACTTCCCAAGAGCAGACAGGTCGTCCGGCGTCGGCTGCGGCCACCATTGCCGACATTACGGATTTGTTGAATGATTTGAAACCAATTGATGACGGCGCCCCTGTCAAGCAGATGCGCGGACAGAGTTTGATCGATGATTTCATCTCCTCCCGCTCGTTGGAAGATGATGCGCAGCCCGTTAAAGAGACGGTTTCCGTCGAACCAGCGCCATTGTTGCCAGAACCTATTGAAAATCAGCAGGAAGACTCCTCTTGTTTCACGGAGACGTTGGCGAAAATCTACATCAAGCAGAAGAAATTTGACAAGGCGATTAAAATATTTCGCCAGTTAAGTTTGAATAATCCAGAAAAAAGCATTTACTTTGCAGACCAAATCAGATTCTTTGAAAGACTGATAGAGAATTTAAACAATTAAGTTAAATAAAATGATTTACACGTTTATTACTATTATTGTTGTGATTGCATCCATCCTTTTGGTGGCAGTTGTATTGATTCAAAACTCGAAGGGTGGAGGTTTGGCATCTAACTTCCAAGCACAGAATAATATCATGGGCGTAGAGAAGACAACAGATTTTGTTGAGAAGGCGACTTGGTTTTTGGTGTCTGTTGTAGTGTTGTTGAGTATTGCGAGTGCGGCGTTCCTTCCCCGTGAGGAGTCTGTAGCTAAATCACAAATGACAGAGCAAGTGGAGTCTCTTACAGCTCCTTCTTCTGATTCAGAGGCAGCAGAGTAACAAGAGAAAAATTTACAATGAGGGGGTTGGATTGGTTTCCGACTCCCTCTTTTTGTTCCTGCTTTTGGAATCCTGGTTTGTAAATTAGTCATCTTTCCCGTATATTTGTGGAAATCGTATTGAAGAACAGTATGAGAAGATTGATCGCTTTGGTTATCTTGCTGTTTTCCGTTGGCGTTGCCGTGGCGAAACAGTATGATATCGATAATATTCAGATGGTTCACCTTCTGGATAAGAGGCGTTATGTCTGTAATCCAGAACAGATCTTGTCATCAAGTGTTGTCTCCCGGCTTGACGACGCGCTCTCCCGCTTGGAGGATTCCACGGGTATCGAGGTGGTCGTGGTAGCGGTCGATACGCTTGCCAATCACGATTGCTATGAGACCGGCATCCGTTTAGGACAAAAATATGGTGTCGGCAAGAGTTCGTTGAATAATGGTTTGGTGATTCTGCTCTCCACCTCCGACCGATGCGTCCAATTTGTGACGGGAAGCGGCCTGGAGGGGTACTTGACTGATGTCGATTGCTCCCGTATTCAACGCAGATACATGAATGATGCCTTTTCGGCTGGCCGTTGGAACGATGGCATGGAAGCGGGTGTCTTGGCTGTTTGCGAGGCGCTTCGTGGCTCGATGACATGGGAGGGCGATTCCGAGGTGGATGATCCTACACTCTACATCTTCTTGGTTTTCTTCCTGATGGTACTCATGATGTCGATCTATTCAAGTTGGGAATCGAAGAAATGTCCTCATTGTGGCAAACATAAACTATCTTTGGACCATACCACGAAGCTCCGTTCCGATTCGTCCAAAGCCGAGTTTGAGGATCTCTTTATTTGCAAAAATTGTGGTGAATCCGTCAAACGTTCCCGTGTGGTCTATAAGGCGAACAATAGGGTGCGTTACAATGGCGGCGGTCGTCGGGGCGGCGGCGGATTCGGCGGATTCGGCGGTGGCTATTCGGGTGGTCATTTCGGTGGTGGCCATTTCGGCGGCGGCGGAGCCGGATCGAGATTCTGATGTGTAATTACTAATTAAATTTATAGCTTTATGCAGATTAAAAAAAGTACAATTATTTTGTTGGCGGTTTTAGCCTTTTTAGGCTTGTGGGCTGTCGCTGGATACAATTCGTTGGTAGGCTCGGATGAGAAGGTTACCGCAGCTTGGGGAAATGTGGAGACACAGTATCAACGCCGTGCGGACCTTATCCCAAATTTGGTGGAGACTGTGAAAGGTTACACAAAGCATGAGCGGGAGACATTGGAGGCGGTGATCGCCGCAAGAAGCAAAGCGACTTCCATCACCATCGACCCGTCCAATATCACAGAGGAGGATTTGGCGAGATTCCAAGAGGTGCAGAATGGTCTCGCTGGCGCGTTGAAGAGCTTGTTGGCCGTAGCGGAGTCCTATCCGGATTTGAAGGCGGGTGATCAGTTCAAGGACTTGCAGTCTCAATTGGAGGGAACTGAGAACAGGATCGCCGAGGCTCGTCGTCTCTACAATGAGGCCGTTAAGCCTTATAACTTGGAGGTGAGAAGCTTCCCTAAGAGCGTGTTGGCTAACATCTTCGGATTCCGTGTTCGACCATATTTCGCCTCTGAGGCAGGTGCGGACAAGGCTCCTAAAGTGCAATTTTAGTCGGACGTTTTTGTCGGTATATGGGGTGGGATGTTTGTCCCGCCCTTTTTTTTGCCCGAAACGAACCGAAAAATCTAATTTTTTTCAACATAATGTAAAATTTTTCTCAATCCCGTCTTTTTTGATGTCCGTTATAAAACAAAATTAACTATATTTGCGGTTCGATTGGAGAAGGGTTCTTTTCAATCGTCTGAAAATGAATATAAATTTTAAAAATTAATTAATAATTACTAAAAATGCAAAACAAAGGATTTGTAAAGGTGATCGCGGTGCTTTTCGCATTGGCGTGTCTCTTCTACCTCTCTTTTAGCATCAGAACCTCTCAAATCGAGAGTGGTGCCGCCAAACTTTATGGTGAGGGAACAGAGGAGTACAACAATTATCTTGACTCACTTTCCGGTGAGAAGGTGTGGTTGGGTTACACTTTGAAGGAGTGCCGCGAGAATGAGTTGAATTTAGGTTTGGACCTTAAGGGAGGTATGAACGTGGTGATGGAGGTTTCCGTTGCCGACATTCTTAAGTCTTTGGCAGGTAGCCAAGCCACAAGCGATGAATTTGTGGCTGCGATGAAGGTGGCTAAGGAGAAGCAACTTACTACTCAAAAGGATTTCGTTGATCTTTTTGCCGCTGCATTCGAGCAGGAGAACCCTGGTAAGCCAATGTTCAACATTTTCTCCTATGAGTTGAAGGATATGTTCACTGACGTCCCTTCCAACGATGATGTAGTGAAGGCGTTGAAAGATCGTGTAAAGGTGGCTGTTGATAACTCATTCAATGTGTTGCGTTCTCGTATCGACCGTTTTGGTGTGGTTCAACCCAACATTCAACAATTGGACGTTGCTGGCCGTATCTTGATCGAGATGCCAGGTGTGAAAGAGCCTGAGCGTGTCCGTAAATTGTTGCAAGGTTCCGCTAACCTCGAATTTTGGGAGACTTACGACTTCAATGAGATATCGGGTGATCTTCAAAGAGTGGATGACTTGGTTAGAGAGTTGGAGTCCGCTACCGCTAACGTGGATAAAAAAGATGTGAAGGATGAGGTAAAGGATACCGTAGCTAAATCCATCAGCGATAGCCTTTTGGCTACTCTCGGTGCGGAAAACAAAGAAGAGGTTGATGAGGAAAACCCGTCAGGTGTCTCTTTGTCATCTTGGTTGTCTTTTAGCGGTCAAGGAGCGAGCATCGGTGTCGCGAATGTGAAGGATACCGCTAAGGTGATGAAATACTTCAGATTGGCGCGCGAGAAGAGATTGATTCCTAATTCTTTGATTCCGATGTGGAGCGTTAAGCCTGTCGATAAGGCTGAGAATTACTATCAATTGGTTGCTATCAAGTCAAGCAGAAGAGATGGTAAGGCTCCTTTGTCAGGTTCAGTGATCACCGACGCTCGTGCGGATGTCGATCCTTACGGAAAAATTGAGGTTGATATGGAGATGAACCCAGAGGGTGCGAAGAAGTGGGCTGATTTGACTAAGAAGAATATGGGTAGAAGCGTGGCTATCGCTTTGGATGGTTATGTATATTCTTTCCCTAATGTTAATCAAGAGATTACTGGTGGACGTTCTCAAATCACTGGTGGTTTCGACATGAATGAGGCGAAGGACTTGGCTAACGTATTGAAGTCAGGTAAGATGCCGGCTCCTGCTCGTATTGTTCAAGAGGATGTAGTTGGTCCTTCTTTGGGTCAAGAGGCTATCAACGCCGGATTCATCTCTTTCGTTGCTGCGTTCGTCCTTGTTTTGGTCTATATGATTTTCTACTATGGATTGATTCCAGGTCTTGTGGCTGACTTCGCGTTGCTTTGCAATGTCTTCTTTATCTTCAGCGTGCTTGCATCCTTCAAGGCGGTTTTGACCTTGCCTGGTATTGCGGGTATCGTTTTGACACTCGGTATGGCGGTCGATGCAAATGTGTTGATCTTCGAGCGTATCCGTGAGGAGAAGCGTAACGGCAAGCAAATCAAGCAAGCTTTGGCGGATGGTTATGGCAATGCCTTCAGCGCCATCTTCGATTCGAATATCACAACTGTATTGACAGGTATTATCCTCTTCTCGTTCGGTACAGGTCCTATCAAGGGATTTGCGACTACTTTGATCATTGGTGTGCTTTGCTCTTTGTTCACAGCCGTATTTATCTCTCGTTTGGTATTCGACTTCTTGCTCAACAAGAAGCCAGAGTTGATGGAGAACCTTCCATTCTGTACGAGTGTTACTAAGAACTTCTTGCAAGGCAAGAGTTTCGACTTCATCGGAAAGGCGAAGCCATTTGTCATGGGTTCAATTCTTGCGGTGATTTTGAGTGTTGTCGCATTCGCCACAACAGGTTTGCAAAAGGGTATTGACTTCTCTGGAGGTCGTAACTATATCGTTCGTTTCGAGCAACCAGTAAATACCGAGGAGGTAAGATCTGCGTTGGGCAATGTGTTCGATAATGTTTCGGTCATCACGATCGGAGAGAGCAACAAGGTCAGAATCTCTACTAACTACAGAATCATGGATAATGATGAGAATGTGGATGATGAGATCGAGGCTATGGTTTATGAGGGCGTTAAGTCATTCTTGGCTGACGGTGTCTCTAAGCAGATGTTCTTGGATCGTTATGTTCGTAATGAGGCTGGCGAGTTTGCTCCTGATGTTGAGGATGGTTCCGTAACATACGGTTTGCAAAGTTCCCAAAAGGTGGGTCCTACCATGGCTGATGATATTACGAAGTCCGCTATCGTCTCCGTGGTCATTGCCTTGCTTGTTATCGGCGCTTACATCTTGTTGCGTTTCCGTAACTTCGCGTTCAGTTTGGGTGCTGTGGCTACATTGTTCCACGATACCATGATCATCATCGGTCTCTTCGCGATCTTGAAGAATGTGATGCCGTTCTCTATGGAGGTTGACCAGTCGTTCATCGCTGCGATCTTGACCGTCATCGGTTACTCCATCAACGATAATGTGGTCATCTTCGACCGTATCCGTGAGTTCAGAACTTTGTATCCTAACCGTGACAACAAGCAATTGTTCAACGAGGCGTTGTGCTCTACATTGAGCCGTACCTTCAGTACCTCTATGAGTACCTTCGTCGTGTTGATCATCATCTTCATATTCGGTGGCGATACCATCCGTGGATTCGTCTTCGCGATGTTGTTAGGTGTGGTTGTCGGAACTTACTCATCTTGGTTCATCGCTTGTCCTGTAGCTTATAAGTTCTTGGGTGTATTCTCCAAGAAAGAGGCTGAGAAGATCGAGAAGGCGAAGCAAGAGGTAAAGGCTTAAGCCGATTTCGGGTAATATCCGAATCTTCTATAAGAGTTCCACACATTTCTTCGGAAGTGTGTGGAATCTTTTTTATAGGGACTGCGTTTTGATAAGTCTTTGTCTTGTATTAATTTTGAACTCATAAAGTAGTTCTAAGCATAGAGAATTGTATGGAGTATTTGGATTCAAACGATTTATTTAATTATAAGAGAAGAAAGTCATCAGTGGTTCACATTGGTGGTTTGGAGTTGGGTGGCGAAAATCCTGTCAGGATACAGTCTATGGCCAATACTAATACCAATGACATCGAGCCAAGCGTGGAGCAAGCGTTACGTATTGTTGAGGCGGGTGGAGAGTTGGTCCGTTTTACCGCACAAGGTGTAAAGGAAGCCGAGAGTCTCGCCTTGATTCGTCGGGCGATGAATGATCGAGGTTGCCATACCCCTTTGGTGGCTGATATCCACTTCAATCCTGCCGCGGCGGAAGTCGCTGCCGGGTATGTGGAGAAGGTGCGCATCAATCCCGGTAATTTCGTTGATAGGGTCCACACGCTCCAGCGGTTTGATTACACGGACGAGGAGTATGCCTTGGAAATCAAAAAAATCAAAGATCGCCTTTTGCCTCTTTTGGATATTTGTAGAGCGCATCATACCGCACTTCGTATTGGCGTGAACCATGGTTCTCTTTCCGATAGAATTCTCTCACGTTATGGCGACACGCCACAAGGAATGGTGGAGTCGTGCATGGAGTTCCTTCGTATTCTCAAGGCGGAGAATTTTATGGATGTGGTCATCTCTATCAAGGCCTCCAATACGGTGATCATGGTGCAGACCGTGCGTTTGTTGGCTGCGGTGATGAAGCAGGAGAATATGAACTTCCCGTTACATCTTGGCGTTACCGAGGCGGGTGATGGTGAGGATGGTCGTGTGAAGTCCGCTTTGGGCATCGGCGCATTGTTGGCGGATGGAATCGGAGACACAATCCGTGTCTCTTTAAGTGAGGAGCCGGAGTGCGAGATACCTGTGGCAAGAAAATTGGTGGATTACATCTCGAAGCGTGCGGGACATACGCCTATTAATGCGAAGAATTCCGGCAAGGTGGATCCCTTTAAATATGAGCGCAGGGAGACGTCCCGTGTCGATAAAATCGGTGGTGGGGCAGCCCCTGTCGTAATCCTCTCGTCCAATGTTTCGTCGCAAGGATTGGTGGCGGACTATTGTTTTGACGGAAAGCGCATAGCTGGTGCGCCTCTTTATACGGTAGCTCAGTTAGCGGATTTGAAGAGCGATGCGGCTCCGATAAAGTTTTTGCAATTGAATTATGGCGAATATTCGTCGGCTGTGAAGGAGGCGGTGGACGAGAAGACTGTCTTCGTCTTGACTACCCAACATGCCAACGGGGTGGGAGAGCAACGTGCCCTCTTCCATGCCTTGTTGTCGGACGGCGTGAAGAATCCTGTTGTCATCAAGCGCTCTTACGAAGAGGCTCAATTGGAGGATCTCCAAATCAAGGCGGGCGCTGACCTTGGAATCTTCTTTATTGACGGTTTGGGTGATGGCCTTTGGATCGAGGCGCCTAACGTGCCGCAAGAGCAGTTGCTCTCTTTGTCATTCGGTATTTTGCAAGGTGCCCGTGTGCGTGTCAGCAAAACGGAGTATATCTCATGCCCAAGTTGCGGAAGAACTTTGTTCGATTTGCAATCCACCATTGCCCAAATCAAGGCGAAAACTTCGCATTTGAAGGGGTTGAAAATTGGCATCATGGGTTGTATCGTCAATGGTCCGGGAGAGATGGCGGATGCTGACTATGGATACGTCGGATCGGCGAAGGGGAAGGTCAATCTTTATAAGGGACAGACTTGTGTGGAGAAATTGATTCCCGCCGAGGAGGCTGTCGATCGTTTGATTGATTTGATCAAGCGTAATGGAGATTGGAAATAAATGCTTATCTTTGCAAAATCAAATAACTAAAAAATATAAATATGGGATTGTTAAGTGGAAAAACAGCGCTTATTACAGGTGCTGCAAGAGGTATCGGAAAGGCTATCGCTTTGAAGATGGCCAGTGAAGGAGCAAACATCGCTTTTACAGATCTTAAGATTGACGAGTTGGCGCAAGCTACAGAGGCAGAGATCGCCGCTTTGGGCGTTAAGGCTAAGGGTTACGCTTCAAATGCCGCTAATTTCGAGGAGACTCATACAGTTGTTGAACAAATCCATAAGGATTTCGGAAGCATTGATATATTGGTAAACAACGCTGGTATCACCAAGGATACCTTGATGTTGCGTATGACAGAGGCTCAATGGGACGCAGTGTTGACTGTTAACTTGAAGTCTGCTTTCAACTTTATCCACGCTTGTGCGCCAATCATGATGCGTCAACGCGGCGGTAGCATCATCAACATGAGCTCCGTTGTGGGTGTTTCTGGTAACGCTGGCCAATGTAACTACTCCGCATCAAAGGCGGGTATGATCGGTTTGGCTAAGTCAACCGCTAAGGAGTTGGGTTCTCGCGGTATCCGTGCGAACTGTATCGCTCCTGGATTTATTTTGACCGATATGACTGCTCAACTTTCTGAGGAAGTTCGTAAGCAATGGGCAGAGCAAATTCCGTTGAGACGTGGTGGAACTCCAGAGGATGTCGCTAACGTGGCATTGTTCTTGGCTTCTGATTTGTCATCTTACGTTTCAGGTCAGGTGATCCACTGTTGTGGTGGTATGAACATGTAATATTGTTCTTAAGAGATAGTCCCGAAGCGGGGTGGATTTTTGTCCATCCCGCTTCTTTTTATTTCGTGTGCAAAAAATGCGGAATATGAGAAAAATATCGTACCTTAGCGCACACGAGCGCCAATCGCTCTTAAACGGAATATGACAAAACAACCATCTCATACCCAAATCGTACTCTCCTTTGTTGCTACATGTATCGAGGCTACAGCACGTACACTTGGCGTTCCTTATTCGGAGGTTTTCCTTCGTATGAAGCGTTTGGGTATGATAGAGGGGTATATTTATCCAAACTACGAGACGCTTCACACTGAAAGCCGCGAGAATGTGGTGATGGATATGATAGCGTGTATGAACGAATGGGAGAAGCGCGTATGAAGATAAAAGTTTACCATGGAGGAACAGAAGCTATATCCTCTCCCCGTGCTGATGCTGGTCGTCGAAATCTTGATTTCGGACAAGGGTTTTATATTACGGATTTACGTCAACAAGCTTCTGATTGGGCAAAGCATGTGAGTGATAGACGCCAAATTCCAGCCGTTCTGAATGTCTATACACTAGACAGGGATGCTATACTTGCAAACTATCGATGCAAAGTGTTTGATGCTTACGACGAAGATTGGTTGGATTTTATTGTAGAGAGCCGATTGGGTAATAACCCATGGATAGATTTTGATTATGTTGAGGGTGGCGTAGCCAATGATCGCATCATTGATACGATAAACCTTTATATGGCAGACTTGATGACTCGTGACAAGGCATTGGAGAGGCTATCCGAGCATCGTCCAAACAATCAGATGTGCTTGATTAACCAGGAGATAATCGAAAAATACCTTACATATGATGGAACAGAAGAAGTCCACTGACCCTGTGAAATCTCCGATAATTCAGGAGATTATAATGAGCAACCGTATAGGCGCAATATGTGCGGAATTGGCGAAACGTCTGAACGTGGAACCCACCATGGCCTTAGAGATGTTTTACGAAAGCCAGACGTGCGCCGACCTCCATGACCGACGAACACGACTCCACCTTTATAGCGACCTCTACGTCGCTGATGAGTTTATGCGGGAAATCGGTGTGAAGTAAAGCCTTAGCATAAAAGTGGTAAATTATCTTTGGAACTATATCCAAATAAATATGAGTCTCTTTTTTTTGTTTGCGAGTGGAATTGTTTTGATATATTTTTATCTTTGCATATTATACCGTTTTAGCCTTAAAGATGAAGTATGGTATAATGAATTAGAAATATAAGCATATTTAGTTGAAACATAGTTGATTGTGAAATATAAGATGGTCAATATAGCAAACTGGGGCAAACGATTGCTCTCCCTTCTTATTTCTTGGATGGTGGGTGTATCGCTTTTTGCCTATACATTTTCTGGTACGACAGGACAAGTACGATATAGTCTGGATACGGAAACGGGTGTTCTCCACATTTATGGAAGTGGATCCATGGGTGACTATAGAGGAAATTGGAACTATGGATATACGGGTACTGCGCCTTGGTTGAATGAGAATGCGGCAGGAGAGTGTTTAAGAACAAATATTTGGGGATCTTGTGCTCAATATCAGAGATATAACCTGCGAACTTCGATTAAGTCTGTGGTGATAGAGGATGGAGTCACCTCGATTGGCGCTGCCGCTTTCTATAATTGTACTAATTTACAACAGGTGGAAATCCCTAATTCGGTAACCTTGGTCAATTATGAGGCATTCCGTGGTTGTACCAGCTTGGAAGAGGTAAATATACCTGCCAGTGTGACGGAGATCAACGACCGTTGGGCGACGGATTGCGATAACATGAAGAATGTGAATGTTGATCCCGGCAATGCAAAATATGTTTCCATCAATGGTATTGTCTATACGAAGGATATGAAAACCATCGTGAAGATGCCTGATAATAACCTTGTTACGGATTATTCTATTCCAGAAGGCGTGACGCAGATGGCTACCGATGCGATTTATCGTCAACGCAATGTAGTCAATGTGGTGCTTCCTACGACAATGACAAACATCCGTTATGGTGTGTTTGATAATTGCCCTAATCTCACCTCGTTCACTTTGCGTAATTGCACGCCGCCCTCTTTGGAAAAGGACTTCACGGGATCTCCAAAGTTAAATACGATCAATGTTCCGTGTGGTTGCCAGACTAATTTCCAAGGATTGCAGTATTGGCGAAATCTGACGAACCTCATCCAACCGAAGAATGTGGTGGTGGTCAATGTCCGCTCCAACGACCCTGCATTGGGTTCCGTGGAGGTGAAGATGCCAAGTTGTTCGGACCGAACTGTTCACTTGGTGGCGAATGCGACGGATCTCGGAGAGTTCGATTATTGGTCGGATGAACCGACCAACCACAATTTCTACCGTACATTCCAGGCGGAACAGAATCGCACCTACGATGTCATAGCTTACTTTAAGCCGAGAAAATTTCAGTTGCAGTTGGTGCGTTGTTCGCCTGCGGCCGATTATGTTTTCTCGTTAAAGGGAGATGGTCAATATGCCTACGGTTCCAATCCTCAAATCGAGTGCGTGATCAACGAGCCTGGTTGGGTGTTTGATAGTTGGAGAACCTGTCAGGATCAGAACACGGTTGTCTCTACCCAGAATCCGCTTACGGTTGATATTCAAGGATATACTTGCTATTGCGCGAGAATCAAAAGGGGTAAGAGTCTGTTGACTGTACAGAGTTCCAACACGACCATGGGTACCGTTACCCCGAACATCAAGAATCAACAATATGATTACGGTACCACGTTGGATATCAGCGCCACACCGAACGAAGACTATGTGTTTACGGGTTGGAGTGATGGTAGCATGGAGTTGGAGAGGAGCATAACGGTCACCTCCGATGCAGTCTATACCGCCTATTTCAAAAAGAAGACTTATAAGATCACCGCTGTTCCTAACGATGCGGCGTTGGGTTCTTGTACTGGTTACGGTACATTTGACAAAAATGCTACGGTTACCCTTACCGCCACTGCCTCAGGGTGCAGTAGATTCGTGAAGTGGACGGATGGAGAAGCGGAATACACAGCTAACCCTTATCAATTTACGGTAAAGGAGGCGAAGGATTTCGTTGCAGTGTTTGAATCGTCGATAGCGCCGACCGAGGAGAGTGTTACCGTTTGCGGCAGTTATGTATGGAATGGAACAGAATACACCGAGTCAGGCGACTATACCAAGCATTTCACGACGGTGGCGGGTTGTGATTCCTCTGCAACGTTGCACTTGACGGTCAACTCTGCTGTGACCAACGAGATCAGCGAAACTGCGTGCGACAGCTATACTTGGGACGGTACCGAATATGCCGTGTCTGGCGATTATGTGAAACAATACACGACTGCGAACGGTTGTGACTCTACGGTGACCTTGCACTTGACGATCAACAAGTCGGTAACCAACGAGATCAGCGAGACCGCCTGCGATAGTTATACTTGGGATGGTACGGAATATACCGTGTCAGGCGATTACATCAAACACTTTACTACGGTGGCGGGCTGCGACTCCGCAGTGACTTTGCATTTGACAATCAATCAGTCTGTTGCCAACGAGTTCAGCGAGACGGCGTGCGTAAGTTATGAGTGGGAGGGTACGACCTACACCGAGTCGGGCGACTACACCAAACATTTTACGACCGAGGCGGGATGCGATTCTGCGGTGACTCTCCACCTGACGATTACGCAGTCTGTGGCTAATGAAATCAGTGAAACAGCTTGCGACAGTTACACTTGGGATGGCACTGAATATACAATGTCGGGCGATTATGTGAAACAATACACGACCGCAAACGGTTGTGACTCTACGGTGACCTTGCACTTGACGGTCAACAAGTCGGTAACCAACGAGATCAGTGAGACGGCTTGCGACAGCTATACTTGGGATGGGACTGAATATACCGCATCAGGCGATTACATCAAGCACTTTACCACGGTGGCGGGCTGCGACTCCGCAGTTACTTTGCACTTGACAATCAACCAATCGGTAGCCAGCGAGTTCAGTGAGACGGCTTGCGTAAGCTACACTTGGGATGGCACGGAGTATACCGTGTCAGGTTACTATGTAAAACAATATACGACCGCAACGGGTTGCGACTCTACGGTGACCTTGCACTTGACAATCAATAGCTCCGTGACCAACGAGCTCAGCGAGACAGCTTGCGACAGCTATACTTGGGATGGCACGGAATATACAATGTCGGGCGATTATGTGAAGCAATACACGACCGCAACCGGCTGTGATTCTACGGTGACCTTGCACTTGACGATCAACAAGTCGGTAACCAACGAGATCAGCGAGACCGCCTGCGATAGTTACACTTGGGAAGGTACGGAATATACCGTGTCAGGCGATTACATCAAGCACTTTACTACGGTGGCGGGCTGCGACTCCGCAGTGACCTTGCACTTGACAATCAATCAATCCGCCCAAACAGAGGTCACGGAAGAGGCTTGTGTCTCCTATACTTGGGATGGTGTGGTCTATGCGGCGTCGGGTGACTATACAAACCAATATCTGACCGCCAATGGTTGCGATTCAACCGTGATCTTGCATTTGACGATTGTTGATGCCTTCACCAAGGAGTTTTCGGAGACGGCTTGCGATAGCTATACTTGGGATGGCACCGAATATACGGTGTCAGGCGATTACGTGAAACAATACACGACCGCAGCCGGCTGTGATTCCACGGTGACCTTGCATTTGACGATCAACAAGTCTGTAGCCAATGAAATCAGCGAGACGGCGTGTGATAGTTACACTTGGGAAGGTACGGAATATACCGTGTCAGGCGATTACATCAAGCACTTTACTACGGTGGCGGGCTGCGACTCCGCAGTGACTTTGCATCTGACAATCAACCACTCCGCAAAGACGGAGATTGATGAGTCTGCTTGTAGTAGTTTCGTTTGGGATGGTACTGAATATACCGCATCGGGCGATTATACGAAGGTTTATACCCTTGCGAACGGCTGCGATTCCACGGTGACCTTGCACTTGACAATCAACCAACCTGTGACGATCGAACTTTCGGAAACGGCTTGCGACAGCATCGTTTGGGATGGAACAACGTACACCGAATCTGGTGATTATACGAAGCTTTACCAGACGGTAGCCGGTTGTGATTCGACCGTGATCAAGCATTTGACAATTCTCCACGCCGTATCCAATGAGATCAGTAAATCTTCTTGCCAAAGCTACATTTGGGATGGTACGGAATATACAGAGACGGGTGATTATACGAAACGCTACACCGCATCCAATGGCTGCGACTCGACCGTGACATTGCACTTGACGATCTATACGGAGCCTATGGGTATCCGCTACGATACCTTGGTGGTCTGTGGCCAAACCTCTTATCTTTTCAGAGGCGTCAACTATCCAAGAGGTACGCACGATATTACATATAACATTCCGAATGGAGAGGAGTTCTGCGACTCTGTTGTCAACTTCCATTTGGTGGTGGTACCTGCCGCCTCTAAGCCAGATCCAGATGTCGTCTATAAGTGGGGCTGTAAGGGCGTCCGTACGACATTCGGATTCACGACCAGCGAACCTTATACCGCATTCCAATGGTATATTCAGGGAGAACTCCAAACAGAGGATCCTTGGGTGTCAACCCGCGTCCGTTCTGAATTCACGGGTAACGACAATTACCAATATATGCTCATCCGCACTACGCCAGAGGGTTACTGCCCAGATACCACCGTTTATATCTGCAATTCAACCCACTCTGTCGAGTCGGGTGATGTGAAGCCGATGATACTCTTTGCTGGTGAGGATTGTAAGGCGACGATCCGTCTGCGTGATTATATGCCGGGCTTCAATGATTTGTGTTCCGTTGATTATGTGGATACGGTCTGTGGCTATAATGTGAATCGCTTGGGCGAGAAGATGGCCGGTCCGGATGACTATTACACCTTTGTGGATGGAGACTCCATCTATTGGCGTGTGGGTGTGGTTGGCCACGATGGCGTGAGCTATGCGGTCAGCAATCCTGCCTTCCACCAACGTGTGACGGTGAGGGATACCACCTCTCCAAGAATCGATGCGTTGGGCATCTCTTACCAAAATAGATTCAAGGCGGTTGCCGATTCTGTGGTAGGTGATGTGACCTTGACGGTTCCTTTGACCGATGTGACCGACCATATCTCCGACAACTGCGATGCGGTGGATGATTTGACGGTGAAGTATAGTTACGACAATCTCCACTACAATGATTTTGCGGGCATTGATGTTGAAATGAACGTTTACACCCAACCGACAAAGTGGGTATATTATACGATCAGCGATAGAAGTGGAAACGAGACGCTCGACAGTGTTTTATACCGTATCGAAAGGAAGAGTTGGGTAGGGGAGGACTCCTTTGCGGTGGTCCGCGACACGATGGTTTGCCCTCGGGAGATGCCTTATGTATGGCATGGTGTTCAGTTCTCTGAATCCGGATCGTCCAAGGTGGTGGGTGCCGCCCATTTGACCTTGAATGTGGCGGAGGGATACGAAAAGACCGATACGGTGATCGTTTGCGAATCGTTTGTTTGGCGTGATGGCGTAGAGTACACCAACAGCACACAATCTCCAATCTTCTATGTCAACAATGGGCCAGGCGAGTGCGACTCGTTGATCCATTTGAATTTGACGGTCTTGAACCCTTCCAGCGGCAGCGACTCCATCGTTGTCTGTGTGAAGGAGTTGCCTTACGATTGGAATGGATTCTCTTTGACGGGAGACTCTGTCTTAGCACTGCGCGATGTCTATGGATGTGATTCACTTGTGAATGTCAAGGTGGTGATTTTGCCTGTCGCTACCGAGACCATTTATGATACGGCTTGTGTCTCCTATACGTTGAATGAGGTTGTCTATACCGAGAGCGGAACCTATGAGCAGGTGCTCACCTCCAACGTGACGGGTTGCGACTCCATCCTCACTTTGCATTTGGTTATCAATGATGTAGTCAAGTCTGAGATGAAAAAGACGGTATGTGGATCATTTACATTGAATGATGTCGTATATACCGAAACAGGCGTATATACCCAGCAATTTATCTCTAACGTGACGGGTTGCGACTCTATTTTGACCTTGAATTTAACGGTTAATCCACTTTCAGATGGCAAGGATACCATCCGTGTCTGCGAAGGCGAATTGCCGATTGTATGGCACAACAGAGTGGTGGAGGGCGATACCTTGATGACCTTCGTGAACCAGTTTGGTTGCGACTCCGTAGTGGATGTCAAGGTGATTATCAACCATTCGGTTGTGGTAGAGATCACGGACACGGCTTGTGGGGTGTACACCTTGAATGGTGTCGAATATGCCAAGTCTAACGATTATGTTCAACGACTCACCGCCCAGAGTGGTTGTGATTCCATCATCAATCTTCACTTGACGATCTTGCCGCCAGCGCCACAAACCAATTTGCACGAGAGCGCTTGTGGATCATTCACGCTGAACGACAGCGTCTATACGGAGAGTGGTGTCTATTCTCAATTGTTGCAAACAGAGCGGGGCTGTGACTCTATCGTGATGCTCTACTTGGAGATCCTTCCTTCATTGGAATATAGTTTCAAGGATAGTACGAGAGGCGCTTATCATTGGAACGACTCCGTTTACACCGTAAGTGGAACGTATCAACAAAAGTTCCAGACCAAGGCGGGATGCGACTCTGTCGTGACCTTGGACTTGAAGATACTAGAAGCTCCAAAGGTAATTGTGGAGGATACTGTATGTAGCAACGAGGGACTTGTGTGGAATGGTGTCTTGCTCCAGGAGAGCGGTATCTATCCGAAGACGGAACCAACTGTCTTTGGCGATGACTCCACCACCATCTTGCACTTGACCGTTTTGCCTACGCTCTCTTATACGATCTACGATACGGCTTATGTCTCCTATACCTTGAACGACAGTGTTTATACCGAAAGCGGTATCTATACCCAAGTGTTGAGGGGCTCCAACGGATGCGATTCCACCTTGATTCTGAATTTGAAGATCAATGCGATGCCGGTTGGTTATCTTTCGTATAGCGGTTGTGGCTTCATTGTTGTGAACGATTCTGTCTATACGACAAGCGGACGTTATGAGCAACATTTGAAGCGAGAGGATGGCCTTGACTCCACATTGGTGATGGATCTGACCATTTGGCCAACTTATAATATCGAGGTGAAGGATACCTCTTGCGGTCCTTACTTATGGGAGGGCGATCTCTTTACCGAGAGTGGAATCTATACAAAGACCTTTGAGACCGCTCGAGGTTGCGACTCTATCGTCACGGTGGATTTGACGGTGTTGGATATCCCTGTCACCCATATTAAGGATACGGCTTGTTCTTCATACACCTACAATGACAGCGTCTATACCAAGAGTGGCGTGTACGAACATCGTTTCCCTATGGCAAACGGTTGTGATTCCGTGGTTCAATTGGAATTGACCATTTTGAAGGCGCCAATCACCTTGATCCACGATACGGTTTGTATCTCGTACAAGTTGAATGATTCGATTTATACCGAGAGCGGTGTATATGACCAGTTGTTCCAGGCACAGAATGGATGTGACTCCATTGTTCGCCTGAATCTGGTGGTGTTGAGTTCTCCAACGAAGATTTACTATGACACGGTATGTGCCTCATACACGTTGAACGGCGAGGTGATCACCGAGAGCACCGTCTTTGACAAGCGTGTGGATTCTCCGACCGGTTGCGACTCCATTATCACCGTCCACTTGACGATCTTGCCGGTTAAGTATGATACTTTGTACGCTAACTCGTGTGGTGATTATCTGATCAACGATTCCCTCTATACCAAGAGTGGTAAGTACCAGCAGAAGTTGACCTCGTCATTGGGTTGCGACTCCATCTTGACCATCTATTTGAACATTTTGGAGCCTACATACGGAACGGATACCGTGTTGCTTTGTGAGAATGCCTCTTATGTGCTATGGCACGACTATAAGGTCTCATCCGACACAACTTTGTCGATCCGTAATAGCATGGGCTGTGATTCCATCGTTGATATCTCCGTGGTTCGTTTGCCAGTTCGTAGATCCGAGGTGTCAGACACCGCTTGCGCACCATATTATTGGCACGGAAGGGAGTATTTGACTTCTGGTGATTTCAACTTTGACACCATCTCTTCCATTGGATGCGATTCCATCGAGACCTTGCACCTTACCATCTTGCCAACCTACGAGATCTTCTTGCAGGATAGTGCAGTCTCCTTCTACGAGTGGAATGGTGTGAAGTATGAAACGACGGGTACCTATACGCAAAAGTTCACCTCCGCGTTGGGTTGTGACTCTACGGTGACCATCCATTTGACCATTCTTGATCCGCCAGCGGACGCACCGACAAAGGTTAGCTCATGTATCTCGTATACCTGGTTTGGCAAGACACTGACCGAGAGCGGTATCTACTACGAAATTCTGAAGGATGTGGCAGGCGAGGACAGCATCGTCTCCATCGATTTGACCATCCATCAGCCGAAGGTCAATCCGGATACGGTTTACTATACCGTCTGCGAGAATGAGTTGCCGGTGGTATGGAATGGCTATGAGATCCGCAATGAATACTCCCGTGTGATTCTTCAGACCGTGGAGGGTTGCGACTCCTTCATCAACTTCAGGTTGCATATTTTGCCGACCTACGACACTTTGGAGTATGCGACGGCTTGCGACTCCTTCACTTGGCATGGCAAGACCTACACCAGAAGCGGTACCTACCGTGATACGATGCAGAGTGTTTATGGTTGCGACAGCACCTTCACCCTCTCGCTCAATTTGATGCATTCGTCCGTGACGGAGATTAGCAGAACAGTCTGTGAGAGCGAGTTGCCTGTCCGTTGGAACGAGTATGAGTTCTATAGGGATACCATTATGGTCTTCCCAAGCCATAATGGATGCGACTCCATCATCAAGGTGGATCTGACGGTGAACAAAGAGTATAATTTGGTATTTGATGAGGTGGCTTGCGGAAACTTCTATTGGCAAGGCAAGTTGTTGACGGTCTCTG
Source organism: Paludibacteraceae bacterium (assembly GCA_024401555.1). Classification (GTDB taxonomy): domain Bacteria; phylum Bacteroidota; class Bacteroidia; order Bacteroidales; family Paludibacteraceae; genus UBA1181. The sequence continues at coordinate 89,661 of JAKSKV010000005.1, read as the reverse complement.
GAACTTATGTGGATTCCTTCACCACCATGGGAGGATGCGACTCCATTGTAACCTTGAACTTGGTTGTTAGCCATCCATACTATGTCGAGTTGGTGGATACCACCATTGCGGGAACCATTTATGAGAAGAATGGATTCACGGTGGACGCACAACAGATTGGAGATTATGAGTATGAGGTGATGTTGAAATCCGTTTACGGATGTGATAGTTTGGTGCATCTCTCCCTCTTTGTGGATGGTCGTGACATCAATGTAAAGTGGACCAATGTCTCTGGTGGTGTCGTTGATTACTTGAATGGTGAACGATGGGAGCGCAAGTTCTGCGCAAGTGATGAGTATTTTGCGAACTACAAGATCCAAACCGGTGTGCCGGATTCCTTCAAGATTTCTTTCGACCACGAGGGTATCGCCCAAGGATTCAAGAATGTCTCCGGACATTTGGATAATACCGATTCGGTTGGACATATCTCCTTCGTTGTGCCGGATGGTGTGGAGCCAGGTACCTACAAAGTCTTTGTCCAACTCTTTGGAGAGGGCAAGTCCAGTACGTTGACTCCGCTAAAGATCAATATGGGAATGGATTACCGAAGAGTTACCCGTATGTGGGGCGATGTTGTTGTCTTTGATAATTCTGACAGGGAGTTCATCGCATATCAGTGGAAGAAAAACAATCAGGACATCCCTAATGCGACAGGTCAATACTATTGCGAATACGATGGATTGGATGGCTTCTACTCGCTGGATGCCGTGACGAAAGATCACGATACGCTCTATGTCTGCGGAAGATATTTCGAACCGCAGGAGGTGAATTTCGAGATCTCAAGTTATCCGGTTTATACTAATAGCGGAAAGGTGACCATCTATGTGAAGGGTCTCTCTGAAGAGGAGATGCAAAAGGCACGTATGTATGTCTATACGACGGAGGGTGTCTTGACCTATTGGACGGATGTGGTCAGCAAAGAGACGGAGGTTCGTGTGAGGGCTGGACGTTATATTTGTTTGGTGGTATTGGAGGATCAACGAAGCGCGTCTTGTCGTTTTGTCTCCCATGCGGTTGAGTTAGGAAAGTAAAGCATTTAGATTATGAGGAAGATTCTAACGATAATAGGTGGTTTGATGTTCACGTTGGCCTGTTGGGGCCAAGGCGAACTCTCTGTGAGCGTGGGTGGTGGCCTGAACACCATCTTTACGGACCCTAAGTTGGATAGGGCGTTAAGCGGTATCGGCCAGGGTGATGCGGATGCACGGCTCTCTCCTGGTTTCTTGGTCAGTTCCCGTTTTCTTTATTTCTTCGGGAACGGACATCTGGGATTGGGAAGCGGTGCCGATTTCGTCCACTACTCATCCTCCCTTAAGTTGGATGGCGAGTTGGTCACCCCATCTTATGATGACATCAATGGACAGGCTTTCGATTTGATCCAATCCTATGTCGGGTGGCAGGAGAAACAACGGTTGTTTACCTTGGAGTTCCCTTTGGGATTCTATTATAAGGCCATTTTCTCGGATAAAACCAATTTGGTGTTAGGCCTTGGCGGAAAGTTGGTAGTTCCCGCCTTTTCCCGCTATCAAATCACAGATGGCGTTTATGAGGTGTCCGGCTATTATCCTCAGACGGATGTCACGATCAAGGATTTGCCTCACCATGGTTTCTCTGGCAGTGCGCCCGTCGCGAATGGTGGCTTGAACACGCGTGTCGCGTTCTCTGTTTATGGAGAGGTCGGTATGAACTTCGCCATGTCAGACCATTTGCTCTTCCATGTGGGACTTTATGCCAATTATGGCATCACCAATATTATTGCGGATAAAAAACACGAACCATCGTTGTGGGATGACTTCATGGTGGATAACGAGAGTGCTTTCAGTTTGAAAGTGACGGAGAAGGCAAAGCTATTCTCTGCTGGTTTGAAGTTGGGTATCACGATTCCTACCAACGCCGAAGGCAACACCGAAGGGACATCTCGCGAGGAGAAGATAGCCAAGTCGATAGAGTAGGTTTTCCGCAATATTTATTGAAAAATATTTGGTAATCAGTGCTAATTTCTTAATTTTGTATTAGTCTAGTGAGTAGTGGACCGCACATTTGTAGCGTTTGTGGTGCGGCCTTCATAGGGTAATAATTTAAATTTTTGATATCATGAAAATGAACAGATTCTTTTTGGCGTCGCTTGCGCTTGCGGCAGGTTTCGCAAGTTGTAGCAATGGAGGTTCAGGTAGTTCTATTCCTGAAATGAAAAGAATGCATTGCGAATTCGTTCCTGATGGAGAAGAGGCAATCATCTACGGTAGTAATTTGAAAAAGGCGGAGATCATCTTCCCAGGTGCGGAGAATCCTGCTAAGGTTGTCTCATCTTGCGATACGATGATCAAGGTAATCGTACCGGAAGGTTCTGAGGATGGTCAATTGAAGATCAAGTGCGGAGACAAGGTTGTTTTGTCAAAGTTCTTCTTCCGTGATAACCGTAACATCATTGTCAACTTCGACCATCGCCTTGCAACTTGGGGCGGTTACAATCCAAAGGATGAGGACGGTGAGTTGATCACTGGAACATTGGAGATGGGTACAGAGATCACTCCATTCGCCAATGGCGCTAAATTGCCAGAGTCTTGCAGTGGTAACTATGGTTTGTTGTATGGAAAGTACAATACACCTTGGATGATGAACCAATGTATGTATATCCAATATGTGGCTAACCCAATGGAGGGTGGTAGAGGTAGAATTTCAGTCGCTTCTAAGGCTTTCGAATCATACGATATGAGCTCCTTGGCTTTGAAGTTTGAGGTGTTCGTTCCAAAGGAGTGCGCATACAGCGGCATCAAGACGGAGATTTTCTTCGGTCCTATCGATTCTCCAGACAAGCATGGTCGTGATGTTTCTCCAATCTGTTTCTGGGAGCCTTACAAGAATGGTGGAGCATTCTCTACCGATTCATGGACCACTGTTACCATCCCATTGTCTGAGTTCTATCACAATACCAAGACCGACACCGATACTTTCGATGTTGACTTCGATTTGAAGAAGGCGACCAACTTGAGTTTCTTGCAATTTGGTCAACCAGAGGGCGAGCCTCAAATTATGATGTGCGTGGATAACTTCCGCGTGGTTCCTATCGAATAATCTGAACCGAAATTTTAAATAGGGCGTTGTCTCTTTGAGGGCATTACGCAAAGGAAATGGGTTGGATTCTTGTGAGTCCAACCCATTGTTTTTTTAGAATTAATACTATGAACAAGCATCCTCTTAGAATTGTTTGAAGTGCTCTTCCGCCTCTTTCAGACTATCCAGTTTGCCTACATCAATCATGCGTAAGTTGTTGTTCAGGTGGTAACCGATTTTTGCCTTCGCCGCATTTTCAATGTAGAAATCCATGATGGGAAATTTTGCGGGATAATCCTTCATATGTTCAAAAATGGCAGGTGAGAGTACGTGGATGCCCGAAAAGGCGAATCTATGTTCCTTCTCTGGTTGGAAATCCGCGAAGGGGGATTTCATCTCACCTGTCTTGGTGTTCATCCAGCCCTTTAGCCTTCTTTCTTCGTTGAAATAGAGGTAGCGGGAGGTCTCTCTCTCCTTGACCAGTAGGGTAGCGTCGTTGCCGCTACTCTTGTGGAGATTATACAGTTCCGAGAGGTTCGCGTCTGAAAGGATGTCCACGTTGTGGATCAGAAAAGGTTCTCCGTCGTTGAAGAAGTGTGATGCCTTGCGGATGCCTCCTCCCGTGTCCAAGAGAAGATCCCTCTCGTCTGAAATCTCGATTCGTAGGCCAAAGTTGTTTTGCTCCTTTAAGAAATCAATGATTTTGTCCGCATGGTGGTGGACATTCACGATGAGTTCATCAAAGCCTTGATTCGCTAACTTCAGAATCACGTGCTCCAATAATGTTTTCCCTCCAACGGGTACTAACGCTTTGGGGATTGTATCGGTAATTGGTTTAAGGCGAGTGCCTAATCCCGCCGCAAAAATCATGGCTTTCATACTTATTTCTTCTCTTCCGCCTTGTGGGCAGGGGTTAATATCTCTTTGTAACGAGCCTCGTCATTCAATATTTTGATTGCCTCCTCTTTGCACTCGTCAAACTTCAAGGACTCTTCCGCCATACCTTTTTCGTAGTAGTAGCGTTTCACGATCTCGACGCTGATGCTTTTGATGATATCCTTCTTGAAGAGCGTAAGGTCCGTCTCTATGTTGGGCTTGAGTTTAGCCTCCAAGGCGTTCATCTCCGCCTCCGCATACTTGTCGTAGCCCTCCTCTTTCAGGGTCTTCTTCAGTGCGTTGAGAACATCTTCCGAAAGTGGCTTGTAGGTGAAATCCCTTTGCTTGACAAACTCTTTGAAGGATTCGTAATCCTGGTCAGTGAATTTGAAGTCTTTGATGGCGGGAATTGTCGGATGGCTCTTTTGGTATTCTGTCACGAAATCAAAGATGATGTTCTTTTCGTAGAGATAATACTCTGCCGTGGAGGAGGTGGAGTCGGTGACAACCACATCCGGAGAGATACCTCCACCATCCCTGACGCTTCTGCCGTGAAGTGTCTTGAACTCATGGGTGAGGCTGTCCGGAATTCGTTGGGAATACTCCTTCCCATTCTTGTCGGAGTAGTCGATGGCTTGAATGCAGCGGCCGCTCGGAATGTAATATTTGGAGATGGTGAGCTTTAGATTTCCTCCATGGGGCAAATCTCTGGTGGTCTGTACCAAACCCTTTCCGAAGGATCTCTCTCCCACGATCACGGCTCTGTCCATATCCTGCAAAGTACCCGCTAAAATTTCGGATGCGGATGCGGAGTTGCGGTTGACAAGAACGACGATCGGAATCTCCTTGTCGATCGGGTCCCTTAGGGCCGTGTAGGTCTTGTTGATAGCCGCGTTCTTGCCTTTTGTGAAGACAAGGGTGGATTTCCTATCCACGAATAGGTTGATGATATCGGCCGCCTCGTCCAAGATGCCGCCGGGATTCTCCCTGACATCTATGATCAGTTTCTTGATCTTGTTGTTTTTCTTTAGGTCCAAAAAGGCCTCCTTGAATTGAGCGGCGGAGTTCTCCGTGAATCCGTTGATGTAGATGTAACCGATACCGGGTGCCACCTCGCCCGCATATGGAATGGCGGGAAGGGCGATGATTTCACGGGTGACCGTTATGCTCTCTTTCTTTCCGTTGGGATGTTTGATTGTCACCGTGGCTTGGGTGTGGGGCTCTCCTCGAAGTTGTTCGCTTGCTTGGGAAACGCCGATGCCCTTGATCTCCTTGCCGTTGATTTCGGTGATGATATCTCCGATTCGTATGCCCGCTTTGAAGGCAGGCATTCCCTCATAGACGTTGGTGATAAGGATTCCTTCGCTAACCTTCCCGATGACGCATCCCACGCCGGCGTATTCGCCTGTGGTCATCAATTTCAACTTATCCATCTCCTCTTCGGGGATGTAGTTGGTGTAGGGGTCGAGCGACATCAGCATCTCGTCGATGCCCGTCTTGATGGTCTTCTCAGGTTGGATGGAGTCCACATAGAGCAGGTCCAACTCCTTGTAGATGGCGTTGAATATATCCAAATGTTTGGCGATCTCGATGTTTTTGTTGCTTGCCGCTCCGGTTGCCCAACAGCTGAATGCGGAGCAGATCGCCGCAATGGTGAAAAGGGTATGTTTCATACTACTTGAGATTACATATTATACTTTTTCTTGTCGCCCCAAAGTCTTGTCATCTGTTCCGCCAAACGATTTTCAGCGGCGTTGTTTTGAGGCGTCCAGAAACGGGTTCCTGATATCTTTTCCGGTAAAAACTCCTGTACGACGAAGTGACCTTCGTAGTCGTGCGAGTATTTATAGCCTTTGCCGTAATCCAGCTTCTCCATCAGTTTGGTAGGCGCGTTACGCAAATGAAGCGGCACGGGTTGGTTGCCGTTCTGCTGCACGAAGGCTAACGCGTTGTTGATGGCTTGGTAGGCCGAATTGCTCTTCGGACTGGTGGCCAAATAGATGGTGGTCTCCGCCAGTACGATACGTCCCTCTGGCCATCCGATCTTGTGGATGGTGTCGAAACAGGCGTTAGCTAACAGCAGGGCGTTGGGGTTCGCCAGTCCGATATCCTCCGAAGCGGATATGACCAATCTTCGGGCGATGAACTTTGGATCCTCTCCGCCATCCACCATTCTTGCCAACCAATAGATGGCCGCGTCGGGGTCGCTACCTCGAATGGACTTGATGAAGGCGGAGATGATGTCGTAGTGCATCTCTCCATTTTTATCGTAAGCGTTCGGGTTCTCCTGCAGTCGATCCGTTACGATCTGGTTGGTGAAGTGTACTTCATTGGCGTCTGGCTCCGCTCCGACAACCAGTTCGATGATGTTCAATAACTTACGGGCGTCTCCACCTGCGAAACGGAGCAGTGAGTCGGTCTCGTCGAAGAAGATCTTCTTCTGTTTCAACTCCGAGTCTTTCTCCGCCACGCGATGGGCGAGCGTGAGGAGATCCTCTTCTGTCTGTGGTTTCAGCACATAGACTTGACAGCGGGAGAGCAATGGCGTGATCACCTCGAATGAAGGATTCTCCGTGGTGGCTCCTATCAGCGATACCACGCCCTGTTCCACGGCGCCCAACAGCGAATCTTGTTGTGATTTGGAGAATCTGTGGATCTCGTCGATGAATAGGATAGGGGGCTCGTTGCTGAAGAAGCGTGAGTTCTTCGCCTTGTCGATCACCTCTCTTACATCCTTCACGCCTGAGCTGATGGCGCTCAAGGTAAAGAAGGGACGTTCCAACTGATTGGCGATGATACGGGCCAGTGTGGTCTTTCCTACGCCGGGAGGACCCCATAGGATGAATGAGGGAACTCTTTTCAACTCTATCATTCTGCGGAGCACACCATTCTCACCGACCAAATGCTTTTGGCCCACATATTCGTCCAGTGTCTTCGGACGCATTCTCTCTGCCAAGGGTTGTGACATGCCTATTTTGTTTCTGTTAAAATAATATCAATTGGAAATTTTATTCCGTGTATCGCTTTAGTTCAAGGGTGGAGCCGTTCCACTCCGCATAGGTGAAGTTGGTGATCCAATCGCCAAGGATGATCACTCTGCTCTCCTCTTCGATGGGCAGATCCAGTAGAATATGCCTGTGGCCGAAGATATAGAAGTCTATTTTGTTCTCCTTGCGGTGGCGTTTGGCGAATTGGACAAGGAATTCCCTCTCTTCTCCCATATATTGTTCCGCCTCGTTTCCTTGCTTCTTTTTGCGGTTGAATTTAGACCAGGACAAGCCGAAAGGCATTGTCACATCAGGGTGTATCCATTTATACATCGCTTGGCACGCTTTGTTGCGGAAGAAGGCGCGTAGGAAGCGGAAGGATAGGCTTGGATCCCCCAATCCATCTCCGTGACCGATGTAAAACCTCTTCCCGTCAAACTCCTCGATGGTGTCTTGCTCCCGGATGGTGGCGCCCAATTCATCTTGGAAGTAACCGAACATCCAAATGTCGTGGTTCCCTGTGTATAGATATACGGGAATGCCCTCGTCGATGAACTCCGCTATTTTCCCGATGAAGCGTACGAACCCTTTGGGTACGACGTACTTGTATTCGAACCAATAGTCAAACATGTCGCCAACGAAGTAGAGAGCCTTGCAGGAGGGCTTGATGCTATCCATCCAGCGGGTAAGTCTCCTCTCCGCCACTTTCCGATCTTCATAGATGCTCAACCCAAGGTGGGCGTCGGAAGCGAAATATATTTTCTTCTCTGACTGGTTCATCCGTTATAGAAATCCTAATTCGAGCATAGCCTCTTCACTCATGCGGTCTTTGGTCCATTCAGGCTCGAAGACGATATTCACATTGGCCTTCTTCACCCCCTCGATGCCTTCCACCTTCTGCTGGATATCCTCCACCAAGAAATCCCCGGCCGGACAGCTGGGTGCGGTCAGTGTCATCTCAATGTTCACGATGCCCTCTTCGGTGGTCTCGATGTTGTAGATGAGACCGAGGTCATAGACATTCACGGGGATCTCCGGATCGAATACGGTCTTCAATACGGAGACAATCTTCTCTTCTAATTCAAGAAACTCGTTCATTTCCTCTGTTTTATATTTGTTAGAGCAACGGACTAAGCAGTCGTGAGAAGGATTCCTTCACCTTTTGCGTAAGACTGCGTGTCGTCCAAGTCTCTTTGGTTATTTCAACGGAATGATTGACATCATCCATAAATATATCTGTCATTTGCTGTGCCACCTCCGTATCGTACATGATGGCGTTCAACTCAAAGTTTTGTTCGAAACTGCGGAAATCCATGTTGGCGCTGCCGATAAAGGATATGTCGTCGGTGATGACGATTTTGCTGTGGATGAACCCGGGATCGTACATATAGACTTTGATGCCTGCCTTCAACATTTGATCGATGTAGGAGAAGGTGCTGTAGAGCGTGATTTTCGCGTCAGATTTCTTCGGGAGAATCAACCTCACATCGATGCCGGACAATGCGGCGGTCTGAAGGGCGGTGATGAGGCTTTCCGGTGGAAGGAAATAGGGCGATTCGACATAGATTCTCTTCTTCGCCTCCATGAATGCTTTGGCGAAAATCTGCATGATGCTCTCCCATACCATATCTGGTCCGCTGATCACGATTTGTGTCAGACAATTACCCTTCTTCTCTTGTGCGGGATAGTAGAGCGCGTCTTGAATGAGTTCCCTCTTGACGAAGAACCAGTCCGTAAGGAAATTCTTTTGGAGCCCTAATACGGCGCTTCCTTCCAGTCGGATGTGGGTGTCTCGCCAACAACCCCAACTGAGTCCCTCCACATATCGATCAGCGATGTTGAATCCCCCCGTATAGCCGATCAATCCGTCCACCACGATGATCTTTCGGTGGTTGCGGTAATTCACGCGGCTGTTGATGTAGGGAAGCCCCACCTCCAAGAAACTTTTGATCTCTATGCCTGCCTCCTGCAGCTCAAGGATTTTCTTCTTTTTCAACTGCCAACTACCCACGTCGTCAATGATGACGCGGACGATGACTCCTTCTTGCGCCTTCTCTTTTAGGACATCCATAATGCGTTGTCCGATTTTGTCCGCCAGGAAGATGTAATACTCCATGTGGATATGGTGCTTGGCGCCTTTTAGGTCCGCTATGATGTTGTCGTAAAGGTCAGTTGCCTTGGTGAAAATGGTCACTGCGTTGTTTTCGTGGAGCATGGCATCGCTGTTGCGGAAGGCGAGTGTGGCGATGCTGCGTTGCTCGTCGGTGAGTTCCAAACTAGGCAGTTCGGTGAGGTCGATGGTGTTGCTCTTCTTGTTGATGAGCAAACTTCGCTTTGAAATCATGTGCCGTTTCCTGAATTTCCTACCCACCAGGATGTAGAAAAGGAATCCTAATATAGGGAGAAATACCAACACCAGAATCCATGCGATGGACTTCACCGGATTACGGTTCTCCACCAGCATGAAGAAGATCGTGACGCATATCGTATAGACATACACCGCGTAAATGATTATGTAGGCTATTTCCCAGATCATTCCACTTCAGTTTCTAAAATGTAAAAATAGGGAAATAATCAATACGATTGTATATAATACGGACAATATGTCGCTAATTTTTGCGATGAAACCGTTGATTTTTTCAATGTTTAACAATTGCGGTCATCTTGAACTATTCTCCCTTTCCGATTCGCTCTTTGAGCATCTCTTCCATGTCACGGATGGTGAAACCGTGGGCCTTGAACTTGTTGACGATGTCGATTGCCTCCCTTTGCTCACGGTTCAACTCCTTGAGTTCGTCGGCGATTTTGATGCCAAGGAAAAAGAAGATGTCCATTTGCGCGATGCTGTATAGGGTGGATAATTGCGCGGTGTCAGCGAAAGAGTTGGGCGCGCAGGCGATCTCCGCTTGGTTGTAGAGCCAAGGATCTTCGTGAAGCACTTTGCTGGCGGTGGTGCGGGAGAGTCGCTCTTCGGTTCTTCCCTGTTTGCCCTTTTCGATGTAGCTATATCGGCCCACCAACGATTGTGCGAAGAGAAAGGAGGTGCTCCTTTGAATTTCGTCGTTGAGCAGTTGGAAGAGGGCTTGTGAACGTTTGGGTGTCAGATGGTGGATGAAAAAGTCCCATCCGCGGATCTCTTTGTCGATGACGATTTGCGCTCCGTTATCGTATTGACGGAGGCTGGTCGGTTGAAGGTTCATCCTTTGCGAAATCTCTCTGTTGACTGCTCTCTCCACCTCTTGGATTTCCAATCCAGCGGCGACGCCAAGCCCCTCCAAAAAGACATAGAAACGCTCTCTTTTCTCTGGTGATATATGGCTTAGAATGGTCTCCCTCTCCACAAAAAAGACCTCTGGACATCCCTCCCAGTAGTCGTTGAGCAGTCGGCTGCGCAAGACGCAATCCGAGCCTCTCTTGAGAAGGTAGTTCCCTTGGTAATCGGATACGGGAAGGAAGGCAATCTCCTTGATCTGCTGGAGATATTGCTGCTGCTCCTCTCCGAAAGGAGGGTAGGATAGGTAACATTCGTAGAGAAGAACCAGGTGTTTGGCATGTTCCTCAGGGGAGAGTTCTCCGCCTCTGTTTCCCGCGTAGATCGGAAGGATGTTCTGGAATACCTCAGTTTCCAGACCAGGCTCTTTGATGCCAATCTTCTGCAAAGCGGTTCGACACTTTTCGTCTTGGACCAGTGCAGGGTGTATGGCGATGAATTTCCGCTCGGTTCCTTCTGAAAGGAAGATGCGGGGGATTGGGTCGCCCGCTTCGTATAGTGGCCTTACCTTGCTGTCGGAACAGAGGAAGATGGCCTCGTCCGAAAGTTGGTATTTGCTCTTTGCCAGACAGATGTAGAAGGCCTTGAACCAATCAATGGTTTGCTCCTCCAGCTCCTCGATGGAGAGGGAATCTACAATGTCCCGGATGGAGGGCTGGTAGGCGATGAGTTGATTCTCCTGCAGATATTTCAACCACCTCTTTTTGACTTCGTCTTCCGCTTCGGTGACTGCCCGGAATGCCCATTTCATCGGCTCTTCCGTCAGGTCGATGGTGTATTCGTTCGCTCCGATGAAAAGTTCACGAAGGGTGTTGCTGCTACTGTATCGGGTGTGTGCCGCATCCACATATTCTCCGTCGTCCGTCACGAAAAGAGCGGCGCTTTTGAGTCTTTGTACAATAGCGTCGTAGATGGGCGCCAAGGGTGCGTCTTCGTTTTTGTTGCTGAATTCGTCCCGATCCGTCGGAATGATTTGGAATAGGTGGTCGCCCAACAATCGTTTTCTCGCCAAGTGCTCCAAGGCGTCTCCCGCCATCTCTCCTAAAAGGCGGATCTGTTGTTGGTTCCATGATTCGTGGAACTTGATGCCTTCCCGGTTGTCGGTTAGGAGGAATGGTGCGTGTATCACAAAGGGGAATGGATTTCTTACCTTGGTCGGAAAGAAGCAGAAGATGTTCTCTTCGTGCGATAGCGGTTGAGGCTCACCCGTTTCGGTGGCGGATATGGCGATGGCGCATCCCGCTTTGTAGCGGTGGTAGTGAAATGATTCGCAAGTTTCCTCCACCTCTCTTTTCAGTTGCACGAAGTCGTATTGGATATGGCCGATCTGTTCTTGCGCAAGGATGTCGAGTTGGTAGTTTCCCTCTTTACCGTCCGCTTCCCAATGGATTCTTCGTAAGTGGGAGAGGAAGAGCAGTGGTCGATAGAGCGTCTGCAATTTTTTCAGAATGTCTGGGTAATCTTTCTCCGCGTTCTTCAGAGGAAGGGAGAAGGTGGTCTCTCCCTTTGTCCGGTGGATTTGTCCCCTGTCGGCTTTGATAGGCACGATGTAGTCGTGAATCTCAAAACTGAAATTGTCGTCTTCGATGTGGGGACAATCCGTGTATCTGAAAACGGATTTGAACCCGATACCAAACTTTCCGATGGCGTTGCCGCCCCCTTTGGTGCTGGCGCCGATGGAGGTGATGGCGTTGAGGTGGCCCCGCTCCGCGTCTTTACCCTCCTTGTCGGGATCACTGATGGAGAAGGCGACGGTGCCGTTGTGGCTATACTCGATACGGTCGGCGTAGAGCTTGATGTTCACCGTGCTGGCCAGTGCGTCGTCTGAGTTTTGTAGCAATTCGTTGATGAAGTGCGCCTCGTCCGAATATTTGTCCACGACAGAGTGCCAGAACCCAGCGGCGGCAGGATCCTTGAGTTGTTTGGCCAGTTGGGTGCGTTTGGCGGTTAGTTTGTCAAACCATTCTTGCTCTTTCCCCATGTTCGTATAGCGTATTTGTGAGTGTTATAGACTTGCGTATTTGTGGGAATCCGCCTCCTCCCAGCCGTGGGCTTGTTGGATGGCGGGCAACACCTCCTCCGCGGAGGAGACGACGGTCCAGGTCTTTTTCAGCTGTTCTGACATGAAGTTCTCCTCCACGCACTTGTCCAACATGGCAACCAGTGGGTCGAAGTAGTGGTCCACATTGAGGATGATGATAGGTTTGAGGAAGAGGCCAAGCTGTTTCCAGGTGATGATCTCCAGAAGCTCCTCCAGTGTGCCGCATCCGCCGGGAAGGGCAATGGCCGCATCCACATCCTGCACCATCCGCTCCTTGCGGGAATGCATGTCAGGCGTCTCTATCTCCTTCACTAAGGGATTGTCCCAACCTCGTTCCACCATGAAGCGGGGGATGATGCCTGTGATGTCGCCGTGGTGATCCACCATGGATTGGGCCAATTCGCCCATTAAACCGATGGCACCACCTCCATAGTTACAACCGATGTTGTTTTCGGAGAGAATCTCTCCCAAACGGCGGGCTGCCATTTTGTATTTGTCATCCACTTGTGAACTGGACGCACAGTAAACGCACACTCTCTTTGTCATGTCATTCCTTATTTTCTTTCGCAAATATAACGAAATAAACCTATCTTTGCGTTCGATATGGAACAGGATTTGAAAAAACAGACGGCTCGCTCCATCTTGTGGAACGCTTTGGATAAGGTGGGATTCCAAATGGTGGCCTTGGGTGTGGGGTTGATCACGATGAGGCTTTTGTCTCCCCGTGAGTTTGGTTTGATCGGTGCCTTGGCGATTTTTACGGCCCTCTCCAACATCTTGGTGGAGAGTGGTTTCTCCTCCGCTATGATACGACGCAAAGAGAATAGCGATGGCGAGTATGTGGCCGTACTCTCGTTCAATGTCGCCTTAAGCCTCCTTTTTTACATCCTGCTTTTCCTCTTTTCCCCAACCATAGCGGACTATTGCAAGATGCCTGAACTGGAGACGCTCTCCCACCTGCTTTTCCTCTCTGTGGTTTTCAACTCCTTGGGTATTGTTCCGATCATCCAACTGACCAAGTCGTTGTCCTTCAAAAAGATGTCCATCGCCAGTTTGATGGGTGCGTTGGTGTCGGGAATCGTGACGATTCTGTTGATTTTGAAAGGGTATAGTTACTGGGCGTTGGCATGGCAGATTGTTTTGCAGAGTGCGGTAAAGACGACTCTTTTGTGGCTCTTCTGCGGATGGTTACCCAATTGTACGCCACGTTTCGAGGTGCTAAAGGAGCTCTTCTCCTTTAGTTTTTCTTTAATAGGCACCAATCTCTTGAACACATTGGCTAGATATGTCTATAACCCCTACATCGGCCGCTACTTTGGAGAGGAACGATTGGGTTATTATGCGGAGTCGTATAAATTCTACATTTTGCCGGTCAATATCATCTCCGGCACCTTTGCGGGCGTCGCTTTGCCTGTCTTGTCCAAATTGAATGAGGAACCCTCCCGTCAACTTACCTACTTGCGTAAGATGATGCGCGTGGTGGCTTTTGCTATCTTCCCCGTAATGATGGGTGCGATGGCCTGTTTCGACAATTTGGAGATGGTGATATTAGGTGCGAAGTGGTCGGAGATTGTGCCCTATTTCAGGGTATTGGCGGTGGCGGGTTTAGTCGGCCCTATGCATGTCATGTATCTGAATTTAATGGTGGTGAAGGGTTTCACCAAGTATAATCTTCTGTTGGAGGTGGTACGTAATGTGTTGACCATTCTCTTCCTCGTCCTTTTCCACGATTCGGTCTATATGATCCTGTGGGGAATCGTGGCGGCAAACCTTCTCTCTTATGCGGTGGACCTCTTCTTTGTGAGAAGGGTGGTGGCCTATTCGATATTCAATCAATTGAAAGATATCTTCCCCTATATAATTCTCTCCCTCTTCATGGGTGGTTGCGTCTATCTGGTAGGTACACTCTCCTTGGAGATACACCTGAAACTTCTTTTGCAACTGGTGGTCGGTGGTGTGACCTATTTATTGCCTGCTAAAATCTTAGGTTCTACCGTATTGGAGGATGTGCTGAATGCCTTCCTGAAAAAGGGAAATTGATTCTCTGTTATTCGTTAAATGTAATCAGATCCAGGGAGTAATCGCCCATGGCGCAGGGGATTGGAAGCGCCTCTTCGATTTTCTTGCATGAGATTTTATCCTTATTCAACATGGTTCCCCTGGAGAGCGGTGTCGGGCGACTGATCACGTCGGTATAGATCTCCATGTCAGGATTGGTCAAGTTCTCTCTCCGCAAATCCGCCACACTCTTCTCTCTATCAGCTCGTACTAAGTTGGCCTGAGGCTGCACGCCGAATCTGTAAAAATATTTGTTGCCCACACTGTTCTTTTCCCGCAGAAGGTAGGTGGCTTGTGGATGGTTGTGTATGTGTTCGACAATGGCTTCCTCGTTGTAGTAGTTGAGTTGATGGGATGGCACGATTGCGGTAGAAACGTTCCATAGGAAGGCGGAGAGCGCGAAACCGTAGAGTATGGATTCCTCCTCGATAAAGGCATGGAGGAAGAAGGCTGCGCAGAGTGGAAGCATTACCATGAATTCAGCGTTGCCGTGGGAGAAAAAGGCGAAGAGTAGGCTGAGGGTGAATGCGATGATGTGGCTGATCTCTATGACCTTCAAATCGGGCATGGAAAAATGCGTACCCATCCTTCTGTCTGCCACCAAAGAGTATAGGCAGAAGCCGAGAAAAAAAATTGCTATTATCATGGCTATGACGCAAATCACAATGTGCCCGTAATTCCCTTTCAGTATGACCGGAATGTTCCCGTGAACTTGGTAAATGGTGCGGAATAGATTGATGGGGGTCAGTATGATATTGGTCCAACCGAATTGGATTTCAGCCGAATCGGAGTGGTAGTAGTCTGTCATGAATCTGAATAAATCCGGAAGGAGATGACCATCTTCGCTCCTTGGCATCAGTAGCATGTAAACTACGGGAATCGTCAACGAAGCAAGCGTGAACAATGTCAAGCTTATCTTTCTGCGATCGATCATATATCCGATCCAAAGTCCTATTCCCCAAAAGAGGGCAGTCTGATGGAAGAGGCAAGCCACAGCGAAGGATAGTCCGCTCCAAAAGGCGAATGTTGGGTTCTCTTTCTGGATTCCTTTCACGAAGAATAGTGTGGCCAAGAGGCAAAAGAAGAGCGGTATGATGTAGGTCTCGCCGTCTGTCGCGAATCGAAGCATACCAAAGGTGCTGGCGCAGAAAAAGATGAGATTCTGGCTCTTGACGGTGGAGCAGATCATTTTGAGTGCCTTATAGGCGATGACTAATGTGGCTAAGGCGAACAAAGCGTTGGTCGCTTGCATCATCTTCAGCACATCGATGGATGGGAATATGGATCCTAAAATCTTGTATTCCAGATGGAAGAATCCGTTGAAAAGAAGATGGTGCGGGTGGAAGAGGTCCACGCCATACTTGGCGCTGCAAGCGTAGTCGTAGGCGTCCGGCGATGCGTTGTTGCTGGGAAGCAAAAGATAAACCATCGCTATGGCTCCCATAACTTTGATAAACCAGTTGTTATTTTTTTTCTCCTCCATGTTGTTGTGAGTCAATTTGTAAACCATATAAAAAACCAAAAGCAAGCTATAAATTGCTTGCTTTTAGAAAACCATAAACCTTACATCTATAAAGAATCATGTTTCACAACATTACACTGCAAAGATATAGATATATCTTGTATAAAAAAATGTTTGGCCGATTTTTTTTTTAGTTAAAATTTATATTGTATAGGTCGTTCGAAACTAATTAATTAAAACCTTTTAAGCCCTTGATGGAGAATTGAGCCCTGTTCGAAATAATCCGCAATAGGTATAGGCCCGCATTGTAATCCTCGCCGAAGGTCGTCGCTCCCTTTTCGGAAGTGATTTTCTCCTTCAATTCTCCTGTTGAGGCATAGACATAGATGATCTCTTCTCCCGATGTTCCTATCAGTGTGAAGGCCTCTGTTGTGGGGTTTTGCAAGAGGTGATATTCCGTTGCCGTGATATCCTCGTTGTAAGTGGGAGCGGCCAAAGGGGTGATGGAGACACTATCCACGTAGAGTGGATGCGTCGTGTTCTCCGTCGTGAAACGAAGCGTGTGTATGCCTTGTGGCAGTTCGATTAATTTGTTGGTGTATTTATATCCTGTGCTATTGCTGGTTACCCTTACGTTAGGAACGCCATGGATGAGCATCGTGTCAAGTGGCTCGTAGTCGAGCGCGATGCTCAATATAGCATCGTAGTTGGTGGAGTTACGCATGCTCAGGTTGTAGAGGCGCTCCTCCTCCACATTGATCGTGTATTGCGTCCACTCGTTGTTCTCTCCGTAAATGACCGTGTAGCCGATAGGCTGGTTGTTTTGCCTATTGATGAATTGGAAGAGCGGGAAGAGCCCCTCGTCGTTTCGGATATAGTTGCTTGGACGGTCCGATTGGTAGGATATGCCATATCCTCCCTTGTCATACTCCTCCATTTGGAAACTGCCGGGGATGGCGATTGGTTGGTCGTAGAAAGGCGTGGATGTGATGACGGAGAGGGTGTAGCGCATGAATCCCTGTTTGCCTCTTGAATCGATTACCTGTGCGGTGAAGCTCTCTTCACCCACCTCTGTCGGCGCGCCCGTCAAGACACCGTTCTCGTTGAGTGTCATGCCATTGGGCAGTTTGCCTTCGTAAACGATGATGCGGTATGGCTCCACACCGCCTTCGACGGTCAACGTGTCCACATAGTGGTTGTGGACGCCTCCTTTCTTCAACTCTTTCTTGGTGAATTCTGGGGTCTCGATAAATTCTCCGCATCGGAACGTCATGCTCTCGCCGTATGCGCTGAAATCCCATAGGTAGATGCCTGAATTGCTGCCGTCCACCCACTTTGCGCTTGGATTGGTCTCGTCGCTGAAATGGTCTGGACCGTTTCCTTTTACCCAAAAAGGATTGTTGCTGCTTGCGGGACGGCAATCCAACAACTCATCTTTGTTGGGGTAGTTGTTGTCGCCGGTTTCATTGCTGTGCCAAATGAATATTCCCTTGTCATCGTTGTACCAGGTGGCGTAATGTCTGTCTCTCACCTCTATATAGAAAGTTTCCTGGCTGTTTTTCCCTTTGCCTCTATAAACGGCGGCATGTCCGACGCCCTGTTTAAGGGTGATTTGTTTCCCTCCCGTCACTTGGGTGATGTCCTGTTTGTCGGTCAGCCAACCCAATTGATCCATCGCCCAGGCGTTGGGGTAGGTGGGGTTGGTCTCGCTGGAGATGAAGAAAGCGTCTCCGATATTGTATGTGCTTGCGTTGTTGGCTTCATGCTCCTCGTACTGGTAAAAATCAGGCCATCCGCAGACGAGGTGTCCGTTTTCATGGACGAAGGTTCCCATCGTCAACTTCTTGTCGATGTCTGTGATTTGGTAGGCGTGATAGGCGTTGCGGCTGAAGGTATTGCCGTCCAATTTCATCTGCATGTTGCTTTGGTGTGGCCAAAGTCCTGTCGCCCATTTGTTTTCGCATTTTCCTGCATAGAGGATGTTCAATGCCATGATACCTCCATAAATGTTTCTATTGAGTTTGGAGAGGTTGCCGGGTTGCTCCTTTTCCCACTCGTTGATAGCGTTCCGAATCTCAGGGATGAGCAGATTGATTGTGTAATCTGTCGCATTTAGTGGCGCATAGTAGGAGTGGTTTTGTGGTGTGGTGTAGAACTTCTTCGGCACATAGTTGATGTAGGTGAGTTTGCCGCTGGAAATCCATTGGAAGTACTCTTTGATGGAGCGGGCGTTGCCGAATTGCGGGTTGTTGTCTCCATTCAGGAATTGTTCGATCTGATCTCTGGTGACTGCCGATTTCTCATCAGGGAAATCGATCAGGATACAAAGCCCATAGACCGTGTCGGGAAGCGCAGTGGCGGCGCGAAGGGTAGGCTGCTCGCCATCGATTTCTTTTCCCAGTTTAAGCTTGGTCTGGGCAATTTTTTCGTTGCGGCTCTCTGGGGTGATACGGATGGCTGGCTCGACAATCATCTTCACCGCATCCGGAGCTTCACCTCCCTTGTAAACAATGCCAGAGGAGGCGTATTCTCTTTTGTCGGCGGAGAGCAACGCATAGCATATTTCTCCGCTTTTTTCATCTTTCGTGAGGGTATAGCGGTCAACGCTTTCCGCTTCGATGTAGAGGTCGCTTCCGTAAAGGTAAACGGTTACACGCTCGCCATTGGGTTGCGTCATGGCATAGGGCGTCCTATGGTAAACCATGGCCTGCATCCAACCAGCTTGGCACAAAAGGAGCAGAATTACGACGATCCTGTATGTAAGCGTGTTTTTTCTCATGGACTTCCCTTTGAAAAGTGTAACTCTCCAAATATACGATTTTTTTTACTTCTTATTAAAAATAATCAGCAAAAGTGAAAATTTTTTTGGCGAGCTGATTACTGCAACATTTCCATGATCCGATCGTATGCCGCATTGATTTCCGCCATCTTTTTTGTGCAAAATTGGATGTTGCCGTTGTTTTGAGGAAGGTCTGGATGATACATCCTTGCTAGTCGTTTATACGCTTTTTTGACCTCCGGCAAGTCGGCGTTTGGATTGATTCCCAACGTGGCAAAGTCAGCGATTTTCGCCTTTTGCATGCTCTCTTTCGTATTTCCCTTTGACTGGTGGTGAAAATCCTCTTCCTGCGAATTGTCATCCTGATCTTCTCGGAGCGGATTGTATCGTTTGGCGAAAGAGTGGATGGTGTCGCTATCCAATCCAAGGCCGATCATCACTTTCCAAATGAAATTCCACTCGTCTGATTTGATGCCATCCGTGTCGATGGCAAGTTTGATCAGAAGTTCGACAATATCGTGTCGTTCAGAGGAATTGGTGAATGATTTGATCGTTTCAAAAGCATGATCAGTGACAAAATTATCCCCTTTAATATATTCCTTGTAATTGATGGGTAAATCAGGGTGTTTCAGGAGAAAAACCTTGATGATTTCTTTTCTTTGCTTGGTGAATTTTGGCCCTAATTTCACAAGGTTGGCGACCAATGTCGAGAGTATAGGTTGCAGTGTTGATCTCTTATCTTTCTTGTTCTCATCCTTGGAACTAATTCCTCCTGTGGCATGGAAGATTTCGAATCCAATCATTATAGCAAATATAGTTATTAATATAGGGAGTACTAATCCTTTGTTTTCCCCGTTAGAAGAGGATGAGTTATTGTTGAGGAGAAGAAATTTGCTTTTATCAAGTTTGTGCGAACCGTTCAATGGGGCCCACTCTCCTTCAAATTCGAAAAACAAATTGTCGGAATCCCAAGCGGATCTTCGTAAATGTTTTGTTTTGGAGTGGTCAACGAGGATTCTACCCCACTTGTCCTTGACGCTGTAGATGGGGAGTTTCGCGAATTTTTCAACATCTGTTTCTATGGCTATTGGTTGACTTAAGTCGATATCGTAGCGGCAGTTCGTTAAGTACGTTATGTCGGATCGATAGGTAGCGAACCGCCCTCCTTTTGTCGTGAATTGTAAGGCGTAGGAGAATGGGTCCCTATCTGACAGAAAACGAATATTCTCTACTTCTCGTGCAGTAAGAGTCTCATCTTTTCTTGAATAAAGAGATGTGGTATAGGAGAATTCTCGATACGAAAAGTTTTCCGGTTGCTGGATGATGATATCGACGAACTCGCAAACCCACGTCATGCTGGTTGTGTCGAATACGTGGATGGTATCCACCCTGGTCATGACATTCGATGGCTCAAATATCAGTTTCCACTCTTTGGTCTTGTATTGAATGGCATTCTCTGTAATGTTGATTTCCTTATCATCTCCCAAAGGGAATAACCAGTCCAACGATTTTCTCCATTTGCCTTTTTCTCCATTGGACGGGCTTAGTATCCCCATTCTTGACGTTGGAATCGCTATGTTGATGAAACCTGGGAACGACTTGGATGGAATGGCGTAGAATGCGCCGACCTTGTATGCGGAAGATTCTTTTTTTTGAAATTTCCTTTTGGATGATGGGCCAAACATTTCGGCCTTGTATCCTGAGTTGTTGGCGACAGAAACAGGATGTTGTTGTGCATTGATTGCGTCGGATTGGATGCCGAGGGCCTGTATGGTCTTGAATTTTCTGGATTCTCCTGATATGACCTTGCTTCCCCTATTGGAGATAGAGATGGGTATCTCCTCTGATGGTTGGGATTTGGACGGTTTGAATATGGTATAGTGGTCGATTTTATAATCAAGAGACGTCATATTGCTCGGAACGCAATAGTAGCCCGCTCCTTTGTTGTTTGTTGTGTATTTGACCTTCCGATTCTCTCCTGAGATGGTTATGGTGGCGTAAGGTAGTTGATAGTTCTTTGCGTCGGTTGTCTGGATGCGGTGGATTTCATAAGCTATGTCTGGCTGGTCGATGATCCACCATCCTGTTTGGTCGATTTGGGCGATATAGGCGTTCTCTTTTAGGGAAGGGGTAGCCATTCCCCTTTGTGTCCATGTGCCCAACTCTTCGTCAAAATACCATAAAGGCATAGCCATCTTATCTTCCAAGGCATTCATTTCTCCTCCCATTGAAGCCTTTCCTATCTTTACAGTTATAGGCGTTTTGCTGTTCAATGGTATTCTCTTCTCCTTGGATACCAATTCGATTTTGAAAAGCGAGATGGTGTGGTGATTGATTGTTCTGCCGGATAGTTTTTCCAAAATCTCCCCTCCTGGTTGTATTCCGAAAATGAGAGGCATCTCCTCTTTGGTCGGGAAGACGATTTCAGAAACGACATTTCCGAAATAGGGGTTTTTCATATTGTCGATGAGGGAGAAACGATTGAATTTCGCTTCTAGCCTTAGGGAATCTTTGTTGGTCACAACGTGAAGTTTGTCTTCGAAACTTCTGAAACTCAATGAGTTGATCATGTCGACACCTCTCAGCAACCGTATTTCTTTGGGGTGGTTGCTGGTGGTGCAATAGTACTCTATGGATCTTCCCACTTCTCGCGGAATATCATGTTGGGAGTCGCTGATTTTCAACATGGCGTTGAATTCGTTGGACTTGAAATAGGGGAAGTGGAAAGTGTTTTCGTATGTGGATAATCCGATGACCCTATTGGTCGTGGAGATGGAAAGGGTAGGGGTTCCGAGCCCCCTGTCAACTATCTTAATGTCGGTTTCGGAAGAGTCTCCTCGTGAGCAAGATAAGAGTGTTATCCCAAGAATAAACAGTAAAGTTTTTACGGTATAGTTCATCATGTCAATATTTTTATGTTGTTTGACGGACTTTTACAGTGTGCTGATGATGCGTTCGTAGGCTTCGTTGATTTCCGTCATCTTTTGGGTGCAGAAAGCCTCCTTCCCCGCGTTTTGAGGAAGGTCGGGGTGGTATTGTAGCGCCATTTTGTGGTACGCCCGTTGCACCTCTTCTTTTCCCGCTGTGCTGGTTATGCCTAATGCCGCATAGTCGGAAGAGAGGGCTCTACTGTGTGTGGCGCTCGTTTGGGAGGATGAGCGATATTGGGCATAATCGTCATACTCTGTGCGTAGTGGGCCATACTTTTGGTTGAAGTAGTTGATGGTGACGCTGTTCATCCTAAGCCCCATCATAGCTTGTTGAAGAAGGCTCCATTCCTTGTTTTTGATGCCATCCTGGTCAATGGCAAGTTTGAATAGGAAGAGGATAAAGTCTCTACGCTCTTCGAAGGAGAGATGTTTGCAGAGATAGGCGTAATACTCACCTGTTTTATTTTCGTCAAGATACGTGTCGTGCGTGATTTTTATGTTGGGGTGGTCGTGGAGGTATTCATTGAAGATATCTTCCTCACGAGAGGATGGTTCCTCTGGCGCATATTTTAATAGGTTAGAGGTGAAGTGGGATAAGTATCTGTTGGTCTCTTTGTCTTTGGAACCTCGAGAGCTCGATATGCCTATCCAGACAGAAATGGCGAGCAACCCGAATGCTATGACATACATTGAAACGATACCTGTGTAATCTTGTTTTACGACAATTTTTTGATGGAAATTGTTGTCTTTTAATGGTGTAAACATAACCGTTTGAGTTCCTCCAGCAAGTTCAAGTTCGAGGAACCCGCTCATCAGCGCTTTTTTTGTCAGTACAGTTCTAAGGGGATTATATGCTTTTCTAAATGAGACGTTACCATACCCATCGGTGACGTTGAGGATTTCATGTTTCTCATAATGTTTCTCATACAAGTTATCGCTAATAACAAAATAAGCTTCTACTATCATCTCATGGCCGGTATCGATTATTACGTTCTCATCCAGTTCCCTTATTTCGATTTCCTTTTCGGCGCCACAGCTGTAATCATGGAATTTTAAGAAAACTTGGAAGGTTGTGTCTTGACCGTACTCTTGGAAGAGTGGCGGATTGAACTCGGCGATCGCGACCACACTGTCGATGTCTGTCATGGTTACGGTCGGGGTTGGTATGTTGTCGTCTGCGGCGTAACAAGAAATGCCTGCCATCATAGTCCAAAATATAAAGACTCTGATAGCGAATGTGATGTAGGAAAACCCGGATTCTCTTTTCATGGGATGATGATGTCTGTTGGTTGATGATGCGGCTCGTGCTACTTAAAATGTGATTTTCGCAAGGTAATCATAGTGCTTCCCGTCCATAACCTTCTCGCAATGTAGTCCTTCACTGGCGGCTGATGCCGCAAGCGTTTCGAAGTCCAGGTATAGCCAATCGAACGGTTCGCCCTGGACGTTCTTGTATTTCATTCGGAAATCAATCTCCCCGTAATAACCCTCTTCCGGCAATTCGATGAACCCCTCTTCGTCCTCGTAAAGGTAACAGAGGTCGGTGGAATCGATGAGAAGTTGCCCGTTGGGCGTCAATCTCTTTTTGACGGTTTGGAAAAAGTGGGGGAGATTGCTGATCTTACCGACAATGCCGGTTCCGTTCATCAACATGAGGATGGTGTCGTAACACTCCTTGATGGTCACGTCGAAGAAATCGATGCGCTCCACAGATTTTATGCCCCTCTCTCTCATCACTTCGCAAGAGAGTTTGGAGATGTCGATCGCTTTGACGTCGATGCCCTTTTCTTGCAGATGAAGGGAGTGGCAACCGGCTCCGGCTCCCACATCCAATGTCTTCCCTTGGGCAAGATCCATGGCTTTCTTCTCCAAGGGCGGCATTTGCTTGTAGGTACGGAAGAGGTGCGGAACAGGAATTACGTCGTCGTCGAAGAGCGACGATTGCACCACTAATTTACTGGCCTTTCCGGTATGAAAGTATTCGGAAATGGCGCTGCCCATTGGATCGTTCATGGAGATTGTAAGTTAAAAATTGAATACGAATTGTAAATTAAATAAGGGGAGAATTCTTGCGAACCCTCCCCGTTATCAATAGATTTGTCCTATTATTTAACGAACTTTCTGATGGCCACGCAAGCGTTATGACCGCCGAAGCCCAATGAGTTGGAGAGGGCGATGGTCAAGTCAGCCTTTTGTGCCTTGTTTGGTGTGTAGTCGAGGTCACACTCCGGATCTGGATGGTTCAATCCGATGGTAGGAGTGACGATGCCCTCTTGTACGGACAATGCGGAAACGATCACCTCCACACCTCCTGCCGCACCCAACATGTGTCCTGTCATGGACTTGGATGAGCTGATGTGTGCGCGGCGTGCCTCTTTCTCGCCCATAGCGATCTTGATGGCAGCGGTCTCCGACATATCGTTCATGTGGGTTCCCGTTCCGTGCGCATTGATGTACAAAGTGTCTTTCTCGTCGTAATTAGCCTCGTCAAGCGCTTGCTTGATGGCCTTTGCCGCGCAAGAACCGTCAGGCTTAGGAGCCGTGTAGTGGTGTGCGTCGCAAGTGTTGCCGTATCCACAAAGCTCACCGTAGATCTTTGCGCCAGTTGCGATGGCGTGCTCGTACTCCTCCAAAATGATGATACCAGCACCTTCACCCATTACAAATCCCTTACGCTCCGCGTCGAAAGGCAAAGAGGCGTTTTTAGGATCTGTTGATTTGGAAAGAGCCTTGGCGTTTGCGAAACCGCCGATGGCCAATGGGGTGATGGCAGCCTCTGCACCACCAGTGATGATGGCGTCGGCATAACCGTATTTGATAGCTCTATAAGCCTCTCCGATGGCGTGTGTACCAGTTGCGCAGGCCGTAACGACCGGCAAACATGGCCCCTCCGCATGGTGGGCGATCGCGATGTTTCCAGCGGCGATGTTGGAAATCATCATAGGGATGAAGAGAGGGGAAACGCGTCCCGCACCATCCTCGTTGCACTTGGTGCACTCGGTGATGAAGGTGTTCATACCTCCAATACCGGAACCTACATAGACACCCAATCTGTCGCTTGGCAATTGGAGGTCGCCTCTATCGTTCATGGCTTGTTGAGCCGCAGCAAGAGCGAATTGACAGAAACGGTCCGCTCTGCGGGCCATTCCCTTCTCCACGCCGAAATCCTCCGCACGGAAGTTCTTCACTTCACCAGCGACCTTTACCTCCAATGCGCTCGCATCGATGTTTTGGATGAAATCAATACCGCATGTTCCGCTTTTTAGGTTCTCCCAAAAAGTCTTAATATCGTTTCCAATAGGCGAAATAACGCCCATTCCTGTGATGACAACTCTTCTCATTATTTGGTTCTGTTTTGTGCCTTTGACAAAAGTGCCTCAGCCTCGTTCACCATTGATTCAACAATTGCTTTTGCGGAGCGTTGCTCCTTGATAAGGCCAGCGATTTGACCAGCCATGAATGATCCTCCCTTAGCGTCGCCATCGACCACTGCCTTTCTGAGTGATCCGGCACCGAACTTCATGATCTCTTCGTCGGTGATGTTGGTATCCTTCTCCATGTCAGCGAACTTCTTTGAGAAAGGAGTCTTCAAAGAACGAACTGGGTGACCCAAGCGCTTACCTGTTACGATAGTAGCGGTGTCGCTTGCGGAGATGATCTTATCCTTGTAAGTTTGGCTGACACAACACTCGTCGGCAACGAGGAAGCAAGTACCGCATTGTACGCCCTCTGCACCCAACATAAAGGCTGCTGCCATACCTCTACCGTCTCCGATACCACCTGCTGCCAAAACTGGAATCTTCACAGCGTCAACCACTTGTGGTACCAATGCCATGGTGTTCAAATCACCTACGTGACCACCAGACTCGCAACCCTCAGCGACTACTGCGCTGGCGCCGATTCTCTCCATCAAGATGGCGAAAGCGGCTGATGCGACAACAGGAACCACCTTGATGCCAGCCTCCAACCAATCCTTCATAAACTTGGATGGGTTACCTGCACCGGTAGTGACAACTGCCACCTTCTCTTCGATGACAACTTTGGCCACTTCGTCTGCGAATGGGCTTTGCAACATGATGTTTACACCGAATGGCTTGTCTGTCATTGTCTTGCACTTCTTGATCTCCTCACGAACGTACTCTGCGTTGGCGTTCATGGCGGAGATTAGTCCCAAACCACCTGCGTTAGAAACTGCGCTTGCTAACTTGGCGTCTGAAATCCACGCCATACCACCTTGGAAAATAGGGTATTGAATACCGATTAATTCACAAATTTTGCTTGAAATCATATCGTATTATTTTTATTCTTATAATCTAAAAAATTACCATGTCATCAGACATGCGCCTGATGTGAATCCTGCGCCGAAAGCGCTGAACACCAATTTGTCGCCCCTTTGGATTTTGTTCGCCTTGTTCAAATCGTCCAAAAGGAGAAGAACGCTGGCGGATGAGGTGTTTCCTCTGTGCTCTATGTTGTGAGGGAACTTCTCTTCCGGTTGCTCCAAGAATCCTCGGATAGCCTCCACGATTCTAAGGTTGGCTTGGTGTAGGATGAAATATTTCACGTCGCTGGCGGTCGTGTGGGACGCATCCAGAACGGTTTGGATGTCGTTGCATGAGTTGTGGGTGGCTAATTTAAACACCTCACGGCCGGCCATCTCCAACTTGTCGTAAGTGGTCGTGTCCTTTCTAAATGGTGTATCCCCCTGCTTTACGTTGCAGTTGAGTGCAGGCGTATAGCATGCGGTCACCTTTACAGCGCAATCTTCGCCTTCGTTGGATACAACAACAGCGCCTGCGCCATCACCGAACAAAACGCAGCTTTCGCGGCGCTCCCAGTCGATCATCATACTCATCTGTTCCGCACAGATGATGAGGATCTTGTTGGCTTTGCCCGCCTTCATCAATGCGTCCGCATGATCGAGCGCGTAGATGAAACCTGTGCAAGCGGCGTTGGTGTCCACACATGGACAAGTTGCGCCGATGATACCTTGGATAATACAAGACATGCCTGGAATGCATCTGTCGTTCATGATGTTGTGGCAGATGATGTAGTCCAAATCCTTGGCGTCAACCTTGGCATCCGCTAAAGCTTGTCTGGTCGCTTCGGCAGCTAGGTCTGTAAGCGTCTCTCCTTCGGAGAGGATGTGCCTGCTCTTGATGCCGGTACGAGAGGAGATCCACTCGTCGTTGGTGTCCAAGAATTTTGCGAGGTCGTCGTTCGTCACTTCCAATTTTGGAATTGCACTTCCTGTTCCTAAAATTTTCATTTTATACATTATTGGCGGATTGAAAACCCGCAGTTGGTTTCACTTTTCTCTACATCCGATAGGGGATGTTAAAATCCGGTACAAAGTTAGTAAAAAAGGAGTGAATAACAACTCTGGCACCCTTAAAATGTGTTGAAGGGCGTCATTTTGATATTTATTAATCAATTATTTGTAGGAAAAATTAATGTAATCAATGGTTGTGAAAGTTACAAAACCACGGGTGTGAGATCTATTATTCGTGGTGGTATGGCTCTCCTTTGAGGATGGTCATCGCACGATAGAGTTGTTCCGTGAACACCAGTCGGACCATTTGGTGCGAAAAGGTCATACGGGAGAGGGATACTTTATCATTGGCGCGGTTGTAAACCTCTTGGGAGAAACCGTAAGGGCCACCCACGACAAAGACGAGCCTTTTCAATCCTGACGACATTTTCTTCTCAATGTAGGCGGAAAACTGTTTTGAGGTGAATTCACTTCCCTTATCATCCAACAAAACTACTTCATCGTCGTTTTGAATGCTCTTCAGGATGAGTTCACCCTCCTTCTGTTTTTGGTTATCTTCTGTCAAGTTTTTCGTGTTTTTTAGAGCAGGTATCTCCTCTATGTCAAAAGAAATGTAGAATTTTAACCTCTTTTGATATTCAGAAATTGCATTTTTAAAAGATAAATCGTTAGTTTTGCCAACTGTAAGAAGAGTGATTTTCATAACCGCGTGATATTTTACGCGAAAATAAAAAAAAATGGCACAGACTTGTAGTGTTTTAGTCCTTGTGCCCTAATATTTTGAGGAGTATGAGATTAGGAAAAAAAATAATTCTTGCTTTCTTGTTTGGCTCAGCGGCGATGGTCGCACAAGCCAATCCGGATATTGTGCGCGCTTTTTCCAATGGTGATATGCAGCAGATCAGCTCGTTTTTGGATAGTAGCGTGGACTTGACGATACAAAACAATGGCGGAACGAAGAGTAGAGGACAGGCTCAAGACGCAATCGCCTCATTCTTCAGGAACCACCGTCCGTCCAATTTTTCGGTGACGCACAAGACGGAGAAGGAAAAGTCGGGTTTGATGATGGGTATGCTCTATACGAGTTCGGGCAATTTCCAAGTCCTGATCCTGACCAAGAAGGATGGCTTCAAAGAGATCATCCATCAATTGAAGATAGAAGGAAAATAGTAGTGCGTTCGAAAGGCCATTATTATAATTAGTAATAATCAAGGGGTAGATCCCTGTTAATTTTGTTTCGAAAGATGAAAAGCGAAAATGAATTGATTGAAGATTTGCTGGACCTCGCGTTCGCTGAGGATATCGGTGATGGTGACCATACTACACTATGTTGTATTCCCGCAACCCAAAAGGGTAAGGCTCAACTCTTGATCAAGGAGGAGGGTATCCTTGCCGGCGTGGAGATCGCGAAGCGTGTATTCGCTAAGTTCGATCCGGAGTTGCAAATGGAGGTGCTTATCGAGGATGGTGCGCATGTCAAGCCAGGAGATATCGCTTTCTATGTGTCGGGAAAAGAGCAATCTTTGTTGCAGACAGAGCGTATCGTGCTCAACATCATGCAACGTATGAGCGGTATCGCTACCCAGACCAACAAATATGCGAAGGAGATTGAGGATCTTCATACAAAGGTGATCGATACCCGTAAGACTACGCCAGGTCTCCGTATTTTGGAGAAGAGAGCCGTGAAGATCGGAGGCGGAGGCAATCACCGTATCGGCTTGTTCGACATGATCCTTCTGAAAGACAACCATATTGATTTCGCAGGCGGCATCGAGAACGCTGTTTCCAATGCGAAGAAGTATTTGAAGGAGAAGGGCAAGAACATCAAGATCGAGGTTGAGGTCCGCAATTTGGATGAACTTGATCAGGTGTTGAAGATCGGCGGTGTCGATAGAATCATGCTCGACAACTTTGATACAGCGACCACCCGAAAGGCTGTGGAGATTATCAATGGAAGATGCAAGACCGAATCTTCCGGAGGTATCACCTTCAAGACTTTGCGTTCATACGCGGAGTGTGGCGTGGATTTCATTTCTGTTGGTGCGCTCACCCATTCCGTAAAGGGATTGGATATGAGTTTGAAGGCTGTTAAATGAGAAAATTCGCGATATTAGTGGCGGCATTTGCCGCCCTTTTTTATTCCTGTGACCCGTCGGCTAACCAAACTGGTAATGGCGGAAACTCCGCTGACCGTTTGTTGGAGACGGATGGCTTGAACCATGCCTTCCCGACCATTCCTCCTTCAGAGGATGAAGCGGCGCAGGAGGACGGTGACGCGATCTTCACGCATTCGAATTTCAAGGGGAAGACCTATCGTCATAAGAATTATTCGCTCTCTTATTCCGAAGAGGACGAGCAGGCGGAGTGGGTGGCCTACGAATTAACGCGTGAGGAGGTGAATGGCAAGTTGGAGCGTAAGGAGGGATTCGATGAGGATCCGACCATTGCGACAAAATCAGCCTCTCCTTCCGACTATCAGAATAGTGGTTACGACCGGGGTCATTTGGCTCCTGCCGCTGACATGAAGTTCGATGAGACCGCTATGGAGGAGTGCTTCTACATGAGTAATGTCTCTCCGCAGGTGAAGGAGTTCAATAATGGTGTTTGGAATGACTTGGAGATGCAGACGAGAGCCTGGACCCGTAAATATGGCACGATCTATGTGGTGACAGGCCCTGTCTTGCCGAAGGATAGCAAGAACGCCAGAAAGATGTACGCCTCTGAGAGGGGAAAAGATTACAAGACCAATGTGACGGTTCCTGATCACTTCTACAAAATTCTATTCGATTTCACGAAAAAGGGTAAGGAGAAGATGTTGGCATTTGTTATCCCTAATCAGGATACCCATATGCCATTCACGAAATTCGTCACGTCAGTGGACGAGGTGGAGAAGGTGACTGGCATTGATTTCTTCACCAATTTGGATGAGGAGGTGGAGCGTAGATGCGAGAGCCGTTCCGATCTTACCAAGTGGCCAGAAGCCACCTACATCAATTATTCAAGTACGCATACATTTAATCATTAATCATAATTTTGAAAATGAAAGCATTTGTTTTTCCAGGGCAAGGCGCCCAATTTATTGGAATGGGAAAGGACTTGTACGAGAACGTCCCATTGGCTAAGGAGTTGTTTGAGCAAGCAAATGATATTTTAGGATTTAGAATCACTGATATTATGTTCTCCGGTGCGGAGGAGGATTTGAAGCAAACCAAGGTGACACAACCTGCGGTATTCCTTCACTCTGTTATTTTGGCGAAGTCGTTGGGCGATCAGTTCACGCCTGATATGGTGGCAGGTCACTCTTTGGGAGAGTTCTCTGCTTTGGTGGCTGCTGGTGCGATTGATTTCGCGGATGGTGTGAGCCTCGTTTCGAAGCGTGCTTTGGCGATGCAGAAGGCTTGCGAGATGAACCCTTCCACGATGGCTGCCATCATCGGTTTGGCGGATGAGAAGGTGGAGGAGATTTGCGCCGCTGTTGAGGGTGAGGTGGTGGTTCCTGCTAACTACAACTGCCCAGGACAATTGGTGATTTCCGGTTCTATGGCTGGTATCGACAAGGCTTGTGAGTTGGCGACTGCCGCTGGCGCGCGTCGTGCGTTGAAACTCTCCGTGAGCGGTGCGTTCCACTCTCCATTGATGGAACCTGCTAAGGTGGAGTTGGCTGCCGCTATCGAGGCCACAAACTTCAAGGCTCCTATCTGCCCAGTTTATCAAAACGTGACTACGAACGGTGAGACTGATCCTGCCTCTATCAAGGCTAATTTGGTGAAGCAATTGACCTCTTCTGTTAAGTGGACTCAATCCGTGCAAAATATGATTGCCGCTGGTGCTACAAGCTTCACAGAGGTAGGTCCAGGCCAAGTGTTGGTAGGATTGGTTGGTAAGATTGACAAGAGCGTGGAGAGAATCTCAGCAAAGCTTTAAGGAGTTAAGAATATTAATTTGGCTCTTTTTTGAAAATGAATAGAGGGAGAGATTGGGTGGTCCGGTCTCTCCCTTTGGTTTGTGTTTGTGTGTTTTGGAATTTAATCTATTAATTTTTTTGTTTCACTTCTTGTATATTTCGAAAATTGTTCGTAGGTTTGCGAACATTATATGACGGCAATACAAATGACAGAAAAAAAGTACTGCATAAAGACGGAAACGTTGGCTCAGATGGCGAAAGCTCTTGGGCATCCGGCGCGCATAGCGATTATGAAGTTCCTCGCCAAACAGGACACCTGCTATTTTGGCGACATCCACGAGGAACTGCCTATCGCCAAGGCAACCGTAAGTCAGCATCTCTCGGCGCTAAAAGAGGCTGGCCTTATCCAAGGCGAAATCGAGACGCCCAAAGTGCGCTACTGTATCAACAAGGAGAATTGGGAATATGCCAAACAGTTGTTTGGAGAGTTCTTCGATATGGAGTTGCAAAAGGGCGACAATAGTTGCTGCTACTGACATCCTCACCCTCGCGGTTGCGACTTCGAGGGTTTTATAAAAGATTGATTGTTCGTTGTTTTGCGAATTACAAATATTTATTGATATATATTTAACATTATTGAATTATGCAAGAAATTAAAGTACTTGGTACAGGTTGCGCAGGATGCAAAGCTTTGTACGCGACAGTCGAAAAGGCTGTGGCTGATCTTGGGTTGAACGTGAATCTCGTAAAAGAGGAGGATATCATGAAAATCATGGCGTACAACGTGATGACATTACCTGCCTTGGTCATCGACGAGCAGGTGGTGGCCAAGGGGAAACTCTCTTATGAGCAGGTGAAGGAATTGTTGACCAAGTAAAATAATGATGCGATATGAAGAATTTTTTTATTGCTTTATTTCTAGGTTGTAGCCTGATGGCGACGGCCCAATGTTGCAAAAACGGCAACAGTGCGAAGTGTGCGGTGGTACAATCGACTGGAAAAACGGCTTCGCAAGTGGAGGTGATCTATTTCCATGGCAAACAACGCTGTCCTACCTGTGTGGCGATAGAGCAGGAGTCGCGCAATGTGGTGGAAGGAGAATTAGCGGATCTGTTCGTGTCGGGTAGTGTGAAGATGCGTGTGGTGGATTTCTCGAAGGAAGAGGGCAAGGAGTTGGCGAAGAAATACAAGGTTACCTTCTCCTCTTTATTTGTAGTCGCTAATCCCGGCGAAAACGAGCAGGCGGAGAACCTGACCAATTTGGGTTTTTCTAAGGCGAGAAGTGATGCGGAAGGATTCCGCCAAGAACTTAGGTCAAAGATAACGGCTATGCTTGGCCAATAAACTCTTGGTTGACTTCGTCGAATTTCGTTTTTTTACTCTTAATTCTTAACTCATATCCCCTTATGGATTTTCTCAACAACTTATTAGATAGCAGCCAGATTCCCGTCCTGACTGCGTTTCTCTTGGGGTTACTCACAGCCCTCAACCCTTGCCCGATGGCCATGAACGTGACGGCTATCGGATTCGTTTCCAAAGGTGTTCAAGACCGTAAGCAGGTGTTGTGGAGCGGAATACTATATGCGTTGGGACGCACGCTCTCCTATTCGCTTTTAGGTGCTGTCCTGATTTATATCCTTCGGATAGGAGCTGACACTTTCAATCTTCAGCTGATGGTCAGCGAATGGGGCGAACTCATTATCGGACCGGCGCTTGTGGTGATAGGAGTGTTGATGTTTGTTAGCGAGTTTGTCGATCTAGGCGGACGATTTGGATTTCAGGCAGGAAGTAAGACAGAACGTTTGAGAGGTCCTGTCGGAGCGTTTCTTTTAGGTGTTTTGTTCGCGCTTGCCTTCTGTCCCGCAAGTGGAATGCTCTATTTCGGCATGTTGATTCCCATGTCGGCATCAGCCAGCGGAGGCTACTTTATGCCCGTGGTTTATGCCGTAGCGACCGCATTGCCCGTTTTGATCGTCGCTTGGCTTCTCGCTTTCAGCGTGCAGTCGTTGGGCTCATTCTTAGGCAAGATAGCGGTCGTGCAGAAGTGGTTCAACCGTATTGTGGCGGTGCTTTTTGTAGCGGTAGGTTTCTATTATTGTTATATGATTTTCATAGCTTAGAAATTATGAAGCGAATACTCGTATTGTGTACAGGCAATCGTTGCCGTAGCCAGATGGCGCATGGCATATTGCAAAGTTTAGATCCTCAGTTGGCGGTTCACTCCGCTGGCATACGTCCTGCTTCGGAGGTGCATCCGTTGGGGGTGAAGGTGATGGAAGAGATTGGCATAGACATCAGCAGCCATTATCCCAAGTCAGTCGATCAATACATTGGCGAATCGTGGGATTATGTGATCACGGTTTGTGGCGGTGCCAACGAATCGTGTCCTGTATTTTCAGGAAAAGTCGGCAAACGCCTACACATTGGGTTCGACGACCCTGATGCATTCCAAGGAACCGACGAGGAGCTCTTGGCTGAGTTCCGTCGGGTAAGGGATGAGATAAGAAGGGAGATGCAGAAGTTCTATCTCGTGGAGGTGAAAGGGCTTCGCCTGCCTAAGTGCAGTTGTTGCGGAGGAAAATCTTAAAAATGTAATTAGTAATTTGCCAAATTGTCAAAATAGTTATGATTCAGACATTTGCCGACTGGCTTATCTACGACCTTATAGGTCTTGACGCGTCAACGCGTCTGGGCGAAGCGGTCAACTTCTTCGTCTATGACTCCTTGAAGATTGTTCTGCTGCTCTTTCTCATCAGCATTGTGATGGGGGTGGTCAATGCGTACTTCCCTGTAGATCGACTGCGCAACTACCTCAGTTCTCACAAGATGTACGGTTTTCAATACCTTGTGGCCAGCATCTTCGGAGCCATTACTCCTTTTTGTTCCTGCTCCAGCATACCACTGTTCATTGGTTTTGTGAAAGGAGGCATACCCCTTGGCGTTACCTTTGCCTTCCTCATCACCTCTCCCTTGGTCAATGAGGTGGCTGTGGCGATGTTCCTTGGCACGTTTGGCGTAAAGGTGACTGCTATCTATGTGGTTTGCGGCATATTGATGGGTGCGATGGGCGGTTTCGTTTTGGGTAAATTGAGGTTGGACCGATACTTGTCTCCGTGGATCATCCAGATGCAGCAGATGCAGATGCAGGCCGACGTAGCGTTCGAGGCGGAGCATGTCCCATTTTTGGAACGACTGCCCATCATCGCAAAAGATGCGCTCGGAATCGTCCGCGGGGTCATTCTCTATGTCCTTCTTGGCATCGCCATTGGAGCGGGCATTCATGGTTATGTGCCAGAGGATTTCTTTGCGGACTTTATGCGGAAGGCTGGCGTCTTAGGTGTTCCTGCCAGCGTGCTCATTGCCGTGCCGATGTATGCCAATGCTGCAGGAATTGTCCCTGTGGTGGAGGTCTTCGTTGCCAAAGGTATCCCTCTTGGTACAGCCCTTGCCTTCATGATGTCGGTTGTGGGTTTATCCTTGCCCGAAGCCACCATGCTCAAGAAGGTCATGACCTGGCGTCTGATAGGCATCTTCTTCGGCACGGTAGCGCTGATGATCATGTTGCTCGGTTGGACATTCAATGTGGTGCTATAGCGGTTCGCCGAGCTTGCCGTGAAAGGGAGAGAGTACCATTGTCCTCTTTTTTTGCAGATGTACAAAAAGTCCGCCTTGAAAGTGTGATTCCGCCGATGATGGCAAAAAAAAATGGCACCCGAAAATCGAGCGCCATTTTATATTTAAAAGCGAAGCTTTAATTACTTAGCCAAATGAGCTTTTACATCGTCATTGTGAACGATCTTCTCATCAAAGATGTAAGCACCAGTCTTTGGAGACTTAACCATCTTGATCACCTTAGCATAAGAACGGCCTTCACCCTTCTGCATACTTGCGACTGCTTTCTTTGCCATAGCTTAAAATCTTTTGTAAGTTATTACTTAATTTCCTTGTGAATAGTGTATCTCTTCAAGATAGGGTTGTACTTCTTCAACTCCAATCTATCTGGGGTATTCTTTCTATTCTTAGTGGTAACGTAACGGGAAGTTCCTGGCATTCCACTATCCTTGTGCTCTGTGCACTCCAAAATAACCTGTACGCGGTTTTCTTTGCTCTTCTTAGCCATTATCTATTCCTCCTTAATTACAAAATACCTTTTCTAGCTGCATCAACCAATGCTGCGTTAAGACCTTTCTTGTTGATAGTGCGAAGACCCTTAGCTGAAACCTTCAAGCTAATCATACAATCTTGCTCTGGCCAGTAGAATTTTTTTGTGAACAAGTTCACATTGAACAACCTTTTCGTTCTTCTCTTTGAGTGAGAAACGTTGTTGCCGTTCTGCGCCATTTTACCAGTAATTTCACAAACTCTTGACATTGCTGTTAAATCTTTATAAGTTATTACATATAAAAAGCGGGCCAAATCCTATCCTGATCTTTCTCTGAGAAAGCAGCGTAACTATCAGAAATCCAAATATGAATGGACCCTTTTGTTTCAGTTTTCGATGGAAAAGTGTGTTGCATCCCACACTCCTCAATCGGTGTGCAAAGGTACAACTTTTTTATTTCGTTACAAATTCTTTTATAAAAAATATTGCATTTTTTGTCGCGTCCTCGATGTTTGCTGACCTCTCGGTGCCAAAGTGGTAGCATCTGCTCTCTGTCTCTTCTCCGTTCGACACGGCCATCCAGACCGTTCCTACCGGCTTTTCAGGAGAGCCTCCACCCGGACCTGCCACGCCTGATGTCGCCACGGCGTAGTCTGCCCCGATCACCTTGACTGCTCCTTTCGCCATCTGCTCGACCACCAATTGGCTGACTGCTCCAAATTGCTCAATGGCGGATGCCTCTACTTGTAAAACGTTGATTTTTACCTCGTTGGCGTATGAAACAATTCCGCCGAGGAAGAAGTCTGAACTGCCGGGCCATTGTGTGAGTCTGTGTGCGATGTTACCGCCTGTGCAACTCTCTGCTGTGGCGATGGTTTTCCCCTTTGCCCGCAAGATCTCGCCTAACTCTATTTCGGGATGTTCTTCCAATCTTTTCATCGTAGCTCTATTTTTACTTCGCGAAGATAGGGAAAACGGATAAGTTTTTATTACATTTGCACCAATTATATAAAGTAGGTATGATAAAGAGGATTTTGTGCGCGTTGTCTCTCCTTTTGGCGACGACTCTATGGGTTAATGCGCAGCAGAACACGATATTTAGAGCAAAGGCAGAGGGCCATTATGGCTGGAACTTGACTGACAAGGGAAATGTTGTCGGTGGCGAGGTCGGCATGGAACTTCCGCTATATGGTAATCATAACTGGGAATACACCTACCACTTCCCTTCTGTGGGATTTGCTATCGGTGGCTACCATTTCGAAAAGCCCGCCTATTTGAGGATGGGACTCGATGCGGTGACCTATTTCCATTTCCCTGTCATCCATACCAATGTGTTCGCATTGAACCTGAAGTGGGGTAGCGGTATCGGAGGCTATACTTCAAGGGGTGACACGGCCAACGCCATTATTCCTGTGTTCGGCGTCTGGACGGGTGGTGTGAATATGGATTTCCAGCTATCGAAGAGATATGGAAAGCCTCTCTCTCAGTGGCGCATCACCTTGGGTGCCAATCTGACAGCGTTTCATAATGGCCATATTACCAGAAAATCGCACGACCTCTATTTCGCGGATGTCTTCTTGGGGGCTAAATATACGCCGAATGTATGGCCTTTGCCTATCCGTTATCCAGCGAAAAAGGTGAAACATATCTTGGCGATCGAGGCCTATGGCGCGGCTTTGGTCAACCAGTTGCAACGTGATGAGAAGTATTTCTTGAACGCTAATATCTGCGCCGGCCTTTATATGCCGATTACCAACGCCTATCGTTTAGGACTCTCTGCGGATGCCTTCTACAATGGCGCCTACAACGGAGATCAAAGGGATCGGAATATACGCTATAATTTTATCAAGGAGGATCATTTCCGCAACAAAATACGTGGTGGTATAGCCCTGGCGAACGAGTTGCAGATGGATAAGGTGAATGTCGGCTTGCATGCCGGTTTCTATTTCTACTCTAAAATTAAGGTGCCGAGGGAGAATGAGAATGGCGGAAAGAACGGCAACCGCATAGAGAACTTGATGTACACCAAGTTGGTGACCAGATACTACATCACGCCTAAATTTTTCGTTGTGATGGATTTGAAGACGCACTTGTTGCACGTGGAGTGCTTCCAAGCCGGATTCGGTTGGGCAATGCCTGAGTTCGGAACCCGTTTGAAGAATCCGTTTGAGCGTATTTCGTTCAAGAAGGAGGATAAGGAGGAGTTGAGGATCGATTGATGCGCTCCTGCTGACTATTGTGTTGAATAATAATTTAAAAGATAAAATATGGTAATCGAAGACAGAAAATTTGTGGCCGTCTCTTATGACCTTTACGTTGAGGGTGAAGACGGAAAACCAGAGTTGTGGGAGAGCGCTCCAGCGGCTGCTCCATTGAAATTCACATGTGGATTGGGTATGATGTTGGAGAAGTTCGAAGACAACTTGAGAGGTTTGAAGTTGGGCGACTCGTTTGACTTCACGATTCCTTGCGCAGAGGCTTATGGCGACTATGTGGAGGCGTTGGTGTTGGATCTCGATCGTGAAATTTTCATGACTGATGGAGAGTTCGACCATGAGCACGTCCAAGAGGGAAAGATCGTGGAGATGATCAATGCCGACGGGCAGCGTGTGAATGGTATTGTCTTGGAGATCGGCAAAAGCAAGGTGAAGGTCGATTTCAACCACCCTTTGGCAGGCGAAAACTTGAACTTCAAGGGTAAGGTGTTGGAGTTGCGCGATGCGACGGAGGAGGAGATCGCTGTTGTGTTGCATCCTCATCGTTGCGGTGGCGGCTGCGGTAGTTGCGGTGGTTGTGGCGGCGGAAGCTGCGGTGAAGGCGACTGCGGTGGTTGCGGAGATGGTCAATGTTGTCATTAATCGATTGGTATGAATACATTTGGTGAGGTATTGAGATTGACCACTTTTGGTGAGTCGCACGGTGTGGCGATTGGTGGTATCTTGGATGGATTCCCCGCAGGTATCACAATTGATCTCGACTTTATTCAAGGCGAGTTGAACAGACGCCGTCCGGGGCAGTCCGCTTTGACAACCGCTCGTGCGGAGGGCGATAAGGTGGAGATCCTTTCGGGTGTCTTTGAGGGAAAATCCACAGGTACGCCCATCGCTTTTGAGGTGAGAAACGAGAATCAACGTTCGGGCGATTATTCCACATTGAAGGATTTGTACCGTCCCTCCCATGCGGATTATACCTATACGGAAAAATATGGTATCCGAGATTATACGGGAGGCGGTAGGGCATCTGCCCGTACCACAATCGCGCAGGTGGCAGGTGGTGCCTTCGCGAAGTTGCTGCTTCGTGAGTTGGGTGTGAAGGTGTATGCCTACACTTCTCAGGTGGGTAGCATCGTCTTGGATAAGACCTACCAGGAGTTGGATCTCGATAAAATAGAGTCGAACCCAGTCCGTTGCCCAGACGAGGCGATGGCGCAAGTGATGGCGGAGGAGATTTTGAAAACCAAGGAGGCTGGCGATACCATTGGCGGTGTCATCTCTGGCGTGATCAAGGGCTGTCCAGTTGGTTTGGGTGAACCTCAATTCGACAAGTTGCATGCCAAGTTGGCCTATGCGATGATGTCCATCAATGCGGTAAAGGGATTCGAATATGGTAGCGGTTTCGCAGGCGTATCGAAGCATGGCTCCGAAGCGAACGATATATTTGTCAGAAAGGCGGATGGCAGTGTGGGTACCCGTACCAACCATTCGGGCGGCATCCAAGGTGGTATCAGCAATGGAGAGGATATCTACTTTAGAGTTGCCTTTAAGCCTGTTCCGACGCTGCTGAAGGACCAGGAGTCTGTCGATGTCAACGGCAACCCTGTGACCTATAGGGCAAAAGGAAGGCACGACGCGTGCGTGTTGCCTCGAGCCGTGCCTATCGTGGATTCTATGGCGGCGCTTGTCATTGCCGACGCTTATTTGCAGAGCAAGGGAAGCGGACGCTTTTTGAAATCATAGAGAAAATTTAGAGGAACATCTTTAATGCCTGGGCCAGCTGGTCCGGGCAAGAGGTGCCTCTTCCACCGCAATCGATACCTGATAGTTTTGCGATAGCATCTTCTACCTTCATCCCTTGTGCCAATGCGGCCACACCTTGTGTGTTGCCTTGGCAACCTCCTAAGAATTGCACGCTCTTCACGATGCCATCTTCAACGCTGACGTTTATCATTTTCGAGCATGTACCATAACATTGGTATGTCTTTTTCTGTTCCATAGTAATAATCAAATGTTGATAATCAATTGTGTTAATAAATGGGCGACCTGTTTTCGCCACTACCGCAAAGATAGTTTTTTTATCCATAAACCCTTATTTTTTCTCTCGATCAGGTGCTTGAAATCTTAAAAAAGTGTAACTTTGTCATAAGTGTATTAACTTAAGGTTGAAATATCACCAGTACAATATCCATGGGCAAGGAGAATGGGCAAGGAGAATAAAAAATCTATGTTCGAGATAATCAAGGGAATGGTCTACCGATCTCTTCAGACAAAGGAACGTCGTGGATTGGTCTCCTCTTTGGTGGTCGCATTGTTCTGTTTCTCCATGGGATTGTTGACGCAGCATCTCTATTATGTTGACGCCTTGAAGCCATTGGACGTGGCTACATTCCAAAAGAGACTGGCCGAAAAGGAGGCCTTCTCCGCCAAATGGATGAAATATATTCGGGACAACCTCGCTTCGAATGACTTGACTGAAGTGCGGAAGAATCGACTTTTGTATGAGCAATCCATGGAGAATGAGGTTGCCTTCCATGTCTATAGGGGAGACTCCTTGCTCTATTGGAGTAGCGATATGTTTGGTGTCCAAAACAGTATCAATTTCGATCTGGAGAAGAGTGCCTTCCTGCGTGTGGATAACGCCTATTTGGTGGCAGTCCAATCATTTTACCGTGAATATAGGTGTGTGGCGCTGATTAAAATAAAGGAGATTTACGGAAAGAATCAGGATAGTAAATGGAACCTTTTCGCCAAGTCTTTTGGCATACCTGGTAACGTCTCCATCTCGGAGGTGCATCTGGATTCCTTCTCTCCGATATTTTCCAGTTCGGGCAACTATCTCTTTTCCATTCAACAGCGGCCACTTCGGGATGGTAGTTCTGCCATCTTTGTGATTTGCGTCTTGTTTTGGCTTTTAGGTGTCGCGTCCCTCTTTGTGTTCGCGGATAGGATGTTGCGGTGGAGTGAGTTGTATGATACGAAGAAAAGGTTCTACGTTTGGTTGGGAATTCTGTTATTCTTCCCCGCGTTATTGGCGTCGTTCCTGATTTTCCGTTACCCGACGATACTTTTCTATCGTGTCTGGAATCCCTTGTCGTACTCCTCCATTTTTGCGCCGACAGCGGAGCACCTCTTTGTCTATGCTCTCTTTTTCACAGGTTTCTTGACGGTGATAAGGCGTAATTTGTCGCTCTCTTTGAGGGTATATTCCATGACGAAGGCTCGTGCCTTCTTCCTGGTTCTCTTCTTTAAGTTTTTTGTGTTCGCCGCCTTTGTGGTGCTTTACCGATACTTGATCAGCTTGGTTTATGACTCCAATGTGAATGTGGCGGTCTCCTCCATTCAGGAGGTGAATCAGATGACGGTCTGTGCCGTCTTGTTGATGATGTTGTGGGCCTATCTGCTCTATGGATGCGCCAGCAAATTCAGGTTGATGTATGTCTCCAAGGAGAACCTTGTGGCGATTGTTTGGTCCCATGTGATATTGACCGTTGTTTCTGGTGCGGTTTTCGCCTACTTTGGTACCCCTGTTGACGTCGTACTCTTGATTCTCTTCTCTTTGGTTTTCCTTTTCGAGGAGTTGGATTTGGTCTATTTCCGAATGAACCGTTTTGTTCGGACTGTGATCACATCGTTTGTCTTGATCAATATGATTGTGATCTTCACCTATTGGCACAGTGAGCGGAAGAGTGTCTTCAATTATGCGGAAAAGGCGAGGGAAGTGGCCGAGAATAATAGTGTGAGGGAGGATCCGATCGCACAGATCGTGTTGGCCGATTATGAGGGACGCATTGCGTCTGACACTCTATTAAGAAGGTTGGTGGCAAGCGATTTGGCTAAGCGGGACTCTTTGGCCACGGCTCATTTGTGCAACTCTTATCTTCGTATGTTCAAGGATTTCTACAATATCCGTATTCAAATCAGCGATGTTGAAGATCCGAAGTTCCATTTGTGGCGGACTGGTTTCGGCTCCTATCAGTACGATTCGTTGCCAGAGGTGGCCTCCTCGTTTAGCCGATTGGGCGAGAACTCTTATTTCTACGCTTGCAAGGATGAAGCCTATTCCGTCACCTTCTTGGGTGTGTTCCCTTACGGGGATAAGCTGCTCTATGTGAAGTTCTATCCGAAATTGTCGCGGGAGATACATGGATTCTCCTCTTCTCAAAGAAAGAATAATATAGGGGAGGAGTGCTCCATTGCCAAGTACTGCGGTGGCGCTTTGTGCTATTCGGATGGTATATTCCGTTACCCGGCCAATTCCAACTGGTTGCCTGTCCCGTTGATCTCGGAAGAGGAGGATCCGGGCTTCACCATGGATGGAAATGGTTACCGGCACTATGTCTATTATTTGAAAGAGAGTGATGTCTATGCGGTGACCAGTGTGCCGGAGCGGCAGAGCTACATCTATGTGATATTTGTGACCTTTATGTTCTCCATCTACCTTTTCATCACGGTATGTTACTTCTTGTATATCAATGTGAAGAGGGCTAAGACGGATGGCCGGCGCTCTTTTGTCGCGACCTTGCAGACCATTTTTGTCATTCCGATGGTGGCCTCCTTCTTTATTCTTTCGGCCGTCACCTTCCCTTTCTTCTCGGATCAGTACGAACAGACGCACCATTCCGACATGAAGGATAAGTCCTATGTGGCCCAACATAGGTTGCAGGATATATTGGGATTCTCCACCACCTTGACGCAACATCAAAAGACGTTGGATGAATTTGTCCGAAATGTCTCGGATTATTACCAAATGGATGTCTCTCTCTATGACGAGGAGGGTAGGCTCTTCTCTAGTTCACGTCCGGTGCTCTCCTCTCCGGAGATGTTGGGATTGAATCTGATGAATCCTTTGATGAAGTTCTGCGATTACCAAGAATTGTATGTCTTGGAGAAGGTGGGCAAGATGGATTGCTATTCCAATTATGTGTCGGTCTATAACAACCGAAATGAGTGCGTGGGCTATCTGAAGCTAACCTCCATTTGGGGATATTATCATGTGAAGACGCAACTCTTCAATATCATGGTGGTGATTCTGGACATCTACCTCTTTGTCATGGTCTTCTCCATTATTGTGATCTGGATGCTCAACAAACGCACCGCTAAGCCGCTCTCCCTTTTGACGCAGCGATTCGCCGAGGTGAGCTTGACAGGTGAGAATTCCGCCATCGATTACCATTCGAAGGATGAGCTGGGCGACTTGGTGCAGCAGTACAACAAGATGGTGGTCCAATTGGAGGAGAGTGCGAAGAAACTGGTGA
Organism: Paludibacteraceae bacterium; assembly: GCA_024401555.1. GTDB lineage: Bacteria > Bacteroidota > Bacteroidia > Bacteroidales > Paludibacteraceae > UBA1181. The sequence goes on along the minus strand of JAKSKV010000005.1, from coordinate 47,415 downwards.
AATCCGAGCGCGATTTCGCTTGGCGCGACATGGCCCGAAGGATTGCCCACGAGGTGAAGAATCCGCTGACGCCTATGAAACTATGTGTTCAGCAGTGCCAACGTAAGAAGGCGAATGGATCCGCTGATTTCGATGCCTATTTCGATAAGACGTGCAATGTTTTGATTGAACAGATCGACACGTTGGCGGAGATCGCCACCTCCTTCTCTTCGTTCGCCAAGGCGACGCAGTCGAAGTTGGAGCGTGTGGATATTTTAAAGAATCTGGAACAAGCGGTTTCTTTGTTCGAAAACAACGAGGATGGAGTGGTCTTCACGTTGGATACCAATGGCTATGATTCGGCCTATGTGATGATAGACGACAAGCAGTCCATGCAGATGTTCTCTAACCTTTTCAGCAATGCCATACAGGCCATCCCGGAGGAGACTTTTGGCGAGGTGAACGTGGTGCTTGACAAGCAAAAAGGCAATGTCGTCATATCGATCCATGACAACGGATCGGGTGTCGCTGAGGAGGCTCGGCAGAAGATGTTCATCCCTAATTTCACCACCAAGACCAGCGGCATGGGATTGGGAATGGCCATCGTGAAGAGTGTGGTCGATGCGGCAGGTGGTGATATAACATTTGAGACGGAATTGAATGTCGGCACAACATTTTATGTCAAAATTCCGTTATGTGAAGAGAGTGTAAATTGAATTTTAACTATCTTTGAAACCGAAAGAGCGTGAGGTGTTGGAACATTATTTCCTCCTTCGTTTGGTTTTGATGACAAATAAATGTGGGGTTGAACGCCCCTTCCGTATGACAAAAAAGGATTTGACAACAAATGTGATGAGACTCGTGATGGGGTTCTCGTTCTTGTGTGCCTCCTTGGTGGCTAATGCTGAGGCGGGAAAGGGTGTATATCGTTTCTTGAATTTCCCTTATGATGCGAAATTGACTGGATTGGGCGGCGAGAATGTCTCTTTGCAGGCCTCCGACGTCAACATGGCCTACGTCAACCCTGCACTCTTGTCCCAAGATGTGCATAACAAGGTTTCCGCCACGTTCGTGAACTATTTGGATGACGCCAAGGCGGGTGCGCTCTCTTATTCCTATGCGATGGATACCTTCAACTATTTTGGTGCGAGCTTCGTCTATATGGGCTTCGGCAAGTTCGATGGGTATGATGAACTGGGTAATCCGACCAGCGAATTCAAGGCGGGCGATTTTTGTCTGAACCTATCGTATGCCCGTTATTTGGGCCATGGCATGAAATTGGGTCTCTCGATGAAGCCAATCTATTCCCACATTGAGGATTACGCAAGTTTCGGTTTGGGCTTCGATGTCGGTTTCAACTATTATAATCCGGAAAAGAAGTTCTCTGTGGGTATCGCTGCCCGTAATTTTGGTGTGCAATGTAAGAAATATTACGATTCAGATCGTAGGGAGGAGATGCCTCTGAACGTCCAGTTGGGATTCACGCAAGGGTTCCAGCATGCGCCGTTGCGTATTTCGGTTACCTATGACCGCTTGAACGACTGGAACTTGGACTACTATCGTGATTTGGAGTTGAAGCAAGTTATCGGCGAAGAGCCGAAGTCCAATGATATCAAGGGTGTGGATATGTTTTTCCGCCATCTGATCTTTGGTGTGGAGATCAACATCGGCAAGGTATTCTATGTTGAGGCTGCCTACAACCATCGAAGGAAACGTGAGTTTGAGTTGACGGATGCCCGGTCCATTAATGGCTTTTCATTTGGTGCGGGCTTGAAGGTTTTTGCTTTCAGTCTGGATGCGGCCTTCTCCCAATATGCTCCAGCGGCCAATAATTTCACATTGACATTGTCGGCAGACATTGAAAAATTTAAGAAGAAATGAAAAGGATAATTGTAGCGATAGATGGTTTCTCATCTTGCGGAAAGAGTACAATGGCCAAAGACTTGGCTAAGAGTGTTGGGTATGCCTATGTGGATAGCGGAGCGATGTATCGTTCCGTGACGCTCTACTGTCAACGTAATGGTTTGATCACGGACGGTGTGGTGGATGAGGCTGCTCTTCAGGCGTGTATCGATGATATTCGCATTGAGTTTAAATTCAACGAGGAGAAGCAGCGCAATGAGACCTATCTGAACGGTGATAATGTCGAGGATGAGATCCGCACTTTGGCGGTGTCCAATCAGGTGAGTATTGTCAGTTCCATCGGTTTTGTCCGTCGTGCCATGGTCGCCATCCAACAATCCTATAGCAAGGATAGGGGAATCGTCATGGATGGACGAGATATCGGTACGGTCGTATTCCCTGACGCCGAGTTGAAGATTTTCTTGACCGCCTCTCCAGAGATCCGCGCGCAACGTCGTTATGACGAGTTGAAAGCGAAGGGAATGGAGGAGCCTTTCGAAGATATTTTGGAAAATGTGAAGCAACGTGATTATCTCGATCAAACCCGCGCCGAGAGCCCTTTGCGTAAGGCAGAGGATGCCGTGGAGTTGGACAATGGAGAGATGACGATTGCGGAGCAACGCGAGTGGTTGCTCAATATATTTGCGGAGAGAACCAAATGATTATTGAGATAGACGATAATTCGGGATTTTGCAATGGGGTGGTGACCGCCATAAAGAAGGCGGAGGAGGAGCTCTCCCGCACCTCTCGACTCTATTGCTTGGGTGATATTGTCCACAATAGCATGGAGGTGGAGCGTCTCTCCACCAAGGGACTGATCTCCATCGATAGGGAGACCTATTTCGGTCTCCGCAATCAGAAGGTCCTTTTCCGCGCGCATGGCGAACCCCCTGTGACCTACGAATATGCCAAGGCCAACCATTTGGAGATCATCGATGCGACCTGCCCGGTGGTTTTGAATTTGCAGAAAAAGATCAAGCAGGCTTACGAATCTTCCGATCCGAAGGATACGCAGATTGTCATCTATGGTAAGAATGGTCATGCCGAGGTGAATGGCTTGGTGGGGCAGACCGAAGGATCCGCTGTGGTGGTGGAGGGGCTTCCCGACATCGATAAGATTGATTTCTCCAAGAACATCCGTATGTTTTCCCAAACGACGAAATCCATCGATGGTTTCAACAAGATGGTGGAGGCGATTTCGGGGCGAATCCAGGCCGGTTGCTCTTTTGAACACAATGATACGATCTGTCGTCAGGTGGCGAATCGAATACCGAAGATTGTTGATTTTGTCTCCCGACACGAACTGGTGCTTTTTGTGAGCGGAAAGAAGAGTTCCAACGGTAAGGTGCTCTTCGATGAGTGCAAGAAGGTGAATCCGAATATCTATATGGTGAGTGATTTGGAGGATGTCGATTATACGATTTTCAGGAATGTCAAGTCGGTCGGCATCTGTGGCGCCACCTCTACGCCGAAATGGTTGATGGAGGCGTTGAAGAGAAAGATAGAGCAGTACAGCGACTATTACGAAGCGATGTGATTCTCAATTAGGGTGGAAAGATGAAAAATAGATTGTTATATATATCGTTGGCAATGAATCTCCTTTTGGCGGTTCTGCTTGTGGTGGTGTGGTCGAAAAACACTGCCGGTGAAGCTGCAAGCGTCTCCCGTAAGGATGTCGCCTATAATGTGAAGGTGAATGATGGCGATGTGGTGATGATGGGTTCGGACCGTATGGCCGATTGTCAATGGTCTTTTTTCCTGGCGGACGACCGGGTGAAGAATTTGGCGGTCAACCGCAATACGATTGCCGAAGATTTGAAGCGCATGGATATGAATTTCAACGGTGTCGCCCCTCAGAAATTTTTCTTGATGTATGGGGAGCAAGAGCTGGTGGACGACATTCCAGTCGGAAATATAGCCTCCAACTATGGCAAACTGTTGGAGGAGTTGAAGCGCCGTTATCCCTCCACGGAGGTGGTGGTGATCTCCACGTTGCCCATTTCGCGATTCCACGATCCTGCGTATAGCCAAAAGATGGCGACCAACATCAAGACATTGAACGCGTTGGTGAAGTCGATGGCCTACAAGAACGATTATCCCTTTTTGGATCTCTTTGACGAGTTCTCGGACGAAGGAAACTTGGCGCTCGATTTAGGGGGTGCTGATGGATTCTACCTTACCAAGACGGGTTATATTGTCCTCAAATCAAGAATAAAGGATTTTCTGAACTAAGGTTTGTCCGAAAAACAGTTGTAAGGTCGCTCCAAATTTTGGGGCGACCTTTTTTGCCTCTTTTTCTTTTAAAATTGATTTCTATTGTCTATTTTTGTTGGTTGAATGTGTAGAGTGACTTCGAATGCCTAAAAACACGCACAGAATTTGCCTACATTGGGGGTTTTACTCTATTGGTTTGCCTAGAAAGAATGGTATGCCAGTATATATTGTTTGTTGATAAGAATAGTAAAATATATGAGCAGAATGGGATTTTTACTAATTGAGAAACTTGGGAAACGATTTGTGAAGGAATCGTTGAGTAGATGTGTCATGGCGCTGGTGCTTATGTGCGTTAGCGTAGGAACGGCCTATGCTCAAAGTTATGGATTCACTTTGATGGTCGATGGTTCAATGGATGTGTCGGCTTGTGTGGATGAGCCAATTGTTCTAAATGCCTCTGCGACAAATCCATCGGCAAGTGATGCTGTGGATGTTTATCGATCCAATAATGGGTCGGCGTGGTATCCAATTGGAACGGCGATCAAAGATGGCGCGGGCGTTTATACCTATGTGGATGATATGATGAGCCAAACGCTTTATTATCAATTTGTTGATCAGAAGAATTCTGCGATTAAGAGTAATGTTGTTACCGTAAATGTAAGCACAGATTGTCCTGGAATTTGTCATACAACGACCACTGGAGAATATTACTTGGGTACAGATTTTAATCCAGAAGATGGTTGTAACGTGAATCAGATTGATTTCTCGAACAACCATTGCTTACAGAACCACTTTGAGGCTAATGGTATTACTTTCGAAGGATGTAACGCTGGACGTGTCCAAAAGGGTTGGCAAACGACCGATAGGGACGCTGCCGCTGGTGTGGTAGGAAACAACTATTATTATGTGTTCCATGGCGGTAATTGTAACAATACTCCTTTCGTTTTGACTTTCGATAGAGGTAGGTATTTGAATAAGACCTTCCGTTTTACAATGCGTCTCTATTTGGATTTGACCAATTGTTCAAGTTTCGATAACCAAGCTAAGATGAACTTCCGTACAGGTTTTGGTAACCCTGTCGATTTGTGTGTGGATGCGGAATTCTATGATGGAAAGAGTGGAGAACACTTGAAGAATTATGAGCATTGTGCGAAGAGCCAGCACCTTGACCAGGATTTCGTATTGGGAGGTGATGTTTGGCGAATGAAACAACAGGGACATAACATTATCCGTATGGAGTTTGTCTTTTATGGATTGTTTAAGACACAAAACCAAGAGAAATTGACTATTTATCCTGAGTTCCAACAGTGGAATAACTGTGCGGAAATTGCGGTGGACTATATCTCTGGTGAGGCGGCGGATGTTTGTATGGATCATGGCGCAGTCTGTATAGGAAAGAGTGCTACCATCAATGCAGCCGGTTTCCCAAGAAACGCTATTTATATTTGGGAGAGTTGGAATGAACAGGCCAACAGATGGGAGCCACTTCGTGTAGGCGGATTCGTTCAGGAAGGAGCGGATAAGCAATCTATTTCTATCCCTGTGGATTTCTTGGGAAAGAGAAAGTTCCGTGTAAGAAGTGACGATAATCACCCATTGGACAAACCAATTGAATTCTTTGTGACAGGTAAGAATTGTGATCCGGTACAACCTTCTGAAATCAAGGGACCTGCCAATCCTTTCTGTGTTCCGAATACGAAGGAAGACGGAAAATTCGAGGTGTTCCCTATGGATGCCAACGAAAAGGTAAAATACACTTGGTCTTTTGAGACTCCAAGTGGACAGGTTTTCGGTAGTGATCGTATTTTGTTTGATGGAGGTACCTTGGATGTGTCGAGTAGAGGTGGTACCGTTTATTTGTTGTTGAATGGCGATGCGGAAGAGGGTCCTTATAAGGTGACCGTTCAGCCGATGATGGAGTATATTGGTTCGGATGGTGGTACTTATGAGAAGACTGCGGGTTCTCCAATTTCTAAAATTTTTGATGTTTACCGTACCCCGCAAATCCAAATCATCAAGGAGGGTACTGATCCTTTGCATCAAGCGGAGGTTGAACTCTGCCCGACTGACCACAATCAGAAGGTGGTGGCGATAGCGGATGTGAAGAGTGGCTTCCAATCCATTTACCAAAACAAGTATGTCTATACCTGGTATTCCGGTGCGACAGGTCAGCGGGATGAGGCTATTGTTGATTTGCCAGGAAAGGGCGCTTGTGATGGAAGTTACAGACAACATTCGGTCTCTGTAGAGGTGGAGATTGACGGAGTAGGTTGTCCAAATACGGCTTCTCAAGAGTGGAATGTCGGTAGAGTGGTGGCGCCAACCATAGATTGTGATGATATCAAGGATTTCGACATCAATTTAGGTGCGAAAGAAAAAACAACGAAGGTGACCTTCACCTTCCCAAGTTTCACCTCAGGTTGTGAAACAGACCCTCAACAAAAGATAGAGGTGAACTTCACCCCAGTGGATGGTGCTCCGATTACCAAGACTTTTGAAGGAAAGAAGTCTGAAATGGATAGAATGGATAAATCCATCAATCTTCCTGCGGGAACAGGTACGGTGACCTATTCAGTCATCGATGGTTGTGGTAACACCGCATCTTGTAGCAAAAACATCAAGGTGCGTGATGTGACTCCTCCGAATATTGATTGTTCCGAGATTGATGATTACACCACTAAGTTGACTTTGCAGGATGGTTGTGACGCTGCGACCAACCACCACGCTACTTTGCCTAAGTTGACCGCCCCTGTCCTTACCGATAAGAATGGTGTGGATGGATCGATTACGGGTGAGTATATGGGCCGTGCCGAGGGATTGGCAAGCGCTCCAAACACGGCAAACCCTAATCTTGCGCAGTTCAACAAGGGCATTGACTTGAATGCCAACTACTCGGTGGGTGTCACCTACATCTTGTGGAAGTTCGAGGATAAGTCGGGCAATAAGATGTATTGCGTCCAAAAGATTGAAGTGATCGACGACCGTAAACCAGTTGTGAAGTGTCCTGAAGCGAATTTGGGAGATGTCTCCAACCTTCCGGGCGCGTGCGGTTTGTCTGTCAATGGTTTGATCTCCCAAATGGATGAGTTCCCTGAGGCGCACGATACTTGTTCCGTCGGATCCAAGTTGAAGCCTGTTGTTTTGTATCGCAATATCAATGACGATGATTTGGTCGTCGTGAATGAGGACAACTACGATAAAATCATCTTCTATGTAAACGAGACATACGAAATCGTTTGGCGTTTCTACAAATTGAACGATTTGAACAATGTTTACGAGGATTGCGTCCAAAACTTTAGGGTAGTGGATACCGAGGAGCCATCTTTCGATTGCAGCACTTTGCACTCTGTTCGCGTGACCGCTAACTCGTACAAGCCAAAGAACAAAGGTTTCGAGTATTTGAAATATGCGACCAAGGATAATGTCATTCAAGGTGCGGGCCCTGGTGCTATTGAGTATACAGGAACATTGAAGGATGCTTTCGCCAATGGTGATATCCGAATCATCGCACCTGATGAGGTGAAGGACAATTGTGATGGTGAGATCATTGTGGAGGTTGAATTGGATGGTCCGGATGAGACCGGTAAGAGCGTGCATAAGTTAATCACCAAGTTGTCTGATTTGGAGAAGCATAAGTTCGGTATCGGTATGACCACGCTCACATTCACGTTTATCGATGCGAGCGATAACCAGACATCTTGTACCCAAAACATCATCGTTACCGCTGGTACGACACCAATTCCTGACTGTCCAGCCACTTCAACCATTGAGGTTTACGCGAACGATGATTGTGAGTACCTCTTTAATTTGGATAAGGCGGAGGTTCCTACAGCGAAGATTCCTGTCAACCAGGAGGCTATTTGGTTCAACTTCCGTTATAAGGTCATCCAAGGTTTGCACTTTGATCAAGAGTGTACGAGAGCTGCGGAGTTCTTCCCTAATAAGATAGGAAGTTTGAATGGAGTGCATACCGTCATGGTAGGTGGTAAGCCAACTGCCTTGTCATTGGATTTCTTGTGCGAGAGGTTATCTGCTGATTTTGATGGATTCTTGGGTGCTGGGCCTGCCTCTCAGTTGAACAAGTGGAATGCATGGTCATCCGCTTATGGACTTGGACCTGGAGGAGAGGAGTCTATCCTTTCCAGAAACGATAAGTTGACCACCGTGGTCGATTACGTAGGTTATCCTTATGTGGTGGAATTGCGCGACTCGACCGGAAAGGTTTTGAAATCCGTGAAGAATGATTATTCCGCAGAGGATGTGGCTGCCTCTCGTGTCATTGTCCCTCGTTGGTTTGGCTCGACTGGTACCAACACTTACGAGTGTCCGGATATTCACTATGCCTGCGCGAATACGCCAGTGAAGGTGAAGAATAACTTTGATGATCTTGTATTCTCCCAAACTTTGACAAAGGGAACCTATACTTTGGTTTATCGTTTCCAAAACGAGAAGGATGGTCTGCAGGAGGATAGTTGTGTGACCATCATCTCTGTGGTAGATACGATTGCGCCTAAACTGGAGTGCGGCGATTGGAACAATACAGGCACTTATTACGCAAATGGACAATGTGTGGTTCCTGTTGATACGATTGCCTGGTTCAAGATGCCGACATTGGCTGACTTGAAGGTGACCGACAACTGTACGAAGGATCCATCTGAGTTCACCATTACTTGGAGTAGAAAACATGATGTTATTACTAATACATCGGCCTCTGCGTTGACCGATCCTTTGTTGATGGGTACAACCACTATGACTTGGTATGTGACGGATGCGTCTGGCAACACCAGCCAATGTCAACAGACCATTACGGTAGTTGATACGACCGGCCCGGTATTCGATTGCTCTACTTTAATGGATATCAATGTTGAGACCGAGGCTGGCTGTAAGGCCTCCGCCGAATCGGTCATCAAGGCAGGTCTTGAGACACCTGTCGCTCCGGACGATGTCTGCTCTCCAACAGGAGCGCCGATCCCTGCCAAGGGAGAGAGAAGCGATGGCAAGGGCCTCTTTACGGATGATTATCCAAGAGGAACAACCGTCATTACTTGGACCTTCGAGGATGCGAAGGGCAATAAGACGGTTTGTACGCAAAATGTGATCGTATCAGATAGTACGGCTCCAGTCTTCGATGATTGTGATAAGTTACCGGAGGTTGTGATCGAGTTGGCGGCAGACCAATGTACCGCTTCCAAGGATTTAGTGGAGGCAAACTTGGGCACTCATACCGCTGTCGATGATTGTGACGGTGAAATTCCTGGTGTGCCACATGTGATGTTGCCGAACGGTGTGGATTATGTGCCACTGTACGCTGAGTTTAAAAAGGATACCACCTACAAGGTCGTGTGGGTATTTACGGATGCCACAGGCAATATTACGGAGTGTTACCAAAAGTTGACAATTGCGGATACCACCGCTCCGGATCCTTCCGGCGTTTGTCCTCCTCCGACCAAGACGGTTACTGCCCATACGGTATGTTCCGTAGAGTATGACGAATTAGGTTTGCCAACTTTGGAGGAGATGAAGATTACCGATCTTTGCGACGGAGACCTCTATCCGACAGTTGTCGCCAAGGTATATGCTCCTGATGGAACTTATAAGGTTTATTATGATGACGACGTGAAGAGTGTCACCTATCCGGTGGGTACGCATACATTCCTCTGGATTTATGAGGACAAGGCGGGTAACAAGGATACTTGTACCATGTTATTGACCGTGGATGATGACATTCCACCTGTCTTGGAGGATTGTGATGTGGATCCGAAGATCGACTTGACCGTCGATGGCGATATCTGCGCGATGGACCCAGCCAATGTCAAGACTTACATCCGTGAGCCTAAGGCTTACGATGAGTGTGATGACTATACCAATGGTGCCGGTCTAACTTGGATGACGCCTATTGTGGAGAGATACTTTATCGACTCTACTTTCATCATCAACGCTTCTGGCGACACGACTGGTATCGCTTACGATACTACCCAAATCGCGGATGGTATCACCCACATGTGGGATGAGGATGTCTTCCCTAAGGGATTGACTCTTTTGAAGTGGATCTTCACCGACTCAAAGGGTAATTCGGTATTCTGTGAGAAGACGGTAACCGTTCACGATTATACGGCACCATACTTCAATTGCGACGATATCGATCCAGACACCTTGCGTCCAGAGGCCTATGTGGGCGATTGCGAGGTGGAGTTCGGCAACTTGAAACGTGACGTTTTGGATAAATTGGCTTACAAGGCATGGGACGCTTGTGCGGGTGATTCGATCCCAGGTGTGCTTACCTTGAACGGCACCATGGAGCTTCCTGATGAGTACACCATGCAGGTGGGTATCACCTACAAACTCTTGTGGTTGTTCCAAGATGAGGATGGTAACAAGACGACTTGTCCACAATACATTTTGCCATCTCACTTGAATCCTGTGAACTTCGATTGTGAGACGATTAAGGACACGGTGGTTGTGGCCGCGGAAGGCACTTGCGCCATCTCGTCCGATAGTTTGAAGTTACCTATTCCGGTAGCTCTCGACTCTTGTGCGGTGTTGTCTGGATTTGGTGGCGAGTTTGAGGCTGTCGGTGTTCGCTCGGATAGTCTCCCAATGAGTGCCGATTTCCCAACCGGACATACAACTGTTAACTGGATGTTTGTGAGCCCATGGAATTTGCACGACACGTTGTGGTGTGACCAAGATGTCTTTGTCCGCGGTAATAAGCGTTTTGATTTGGATTGTGATGTTTTGACTCCGACACGCAAAGACACATTGGAGGATTGCGGTCCTACCGATCCGTTGACCTTTGTGATCGACACGCCGCGTGTGGCAGATCCTTGTATCGTTGATACCGAGGATCCTGAGTATTGGCGAGTAGGAGTGGGTACCCGTTCCGATAGCAAGGAGTTGACTGATCCTTATCCGTTGGGAACTACCTCTATCGAGTGGTTGTTCACCGACTTTACCAACACGGTTACGGATACTTGTCACCAAGATGTGGTGGTAAGAACCAATTTGGAGATGATCTTTAATTGTGACTCTTTGAACCACGACACCATTAAGGTGGAGGTGGCCACTGGTGAGTGTACCGTGGATGCTTCAAAGGTGAAGGATAAGATTGTGACACCGTTCGCGCTTCATCCTTGTCCAGAGCAGTCTGGTATGGATACCATTTGGGGCGTTCCTTCCAGAAAGTTCGGTATGTCTATGGATTCCTCATTCTATGTAGGACTTTCGGAGATCGTCTGGACGTTTGTTGATACAACATCCACATTGATAAAGGATACCATGACTTGTTCACAGTGGGTACAAGTGGGTGACGTCAATGAGATGCCGGTTAATTGCGAGAACTATCCAGACTTGGTTTATCGTTTGAGCCCAGATGATTGCGAGATTTCTTGGAAAGAGATGGAAATCAAGGTACCAGGCGTGGTGGATCTCTGTTCACATAAGATCATTGATCCTGTTGTCACCAGATCTTCAGGCAAGTCATTGACCGCAGTTACCACAGTAGCTGATGGTGATACCGTTGTGACAATTACCGCGGATGATTTCACGGTCGGAGTGGATACGGTTACTTGGAGTTACTCTTTCCAAGGTCAATTGTTCGTCTGCGAGCAAGTGATTACCGTGAAGGATAGCATGGCTCCGATATTTGATTGCGAAAGCTTGACACCTATTGTCGTTCCTTCCGAGGAGGGCAAGTGTTTCGTCAATGCGAACGCTGTATTCGATTCCCTCCCTAATCCTTGGCCACAAGCAGAGGAGGCTTGTACGGGAGATAAGATTGACGGACGTGTATTCTTGGAGGATGGCACGGAGTTGACTGCGGAATCTTCTTATACCATTAGTGTCGGCCAACATACATTGACTTGGATCTTTATCGATCCTGTCATCAATGAGATTGGTGATACATGTGAGCAAAGTTTGGTAGTGATGGGTGACCAAGCACCAATCTTCGATTGCGAATCGTTGAAGAGCGATCCTATTTTGATCGAGGGTTGTGACACCACTCTTTCCGAGCAGACAATCCCTACGCCTTACGCTTTGGACGCTTGCACCAAGGATTCTGTTGAGGGTGTTGGTACACGTATGGATGGCGGTGAACTTTATGGCGTATATCCAGTGGGAACAACTACTATCCGATGGGTATTCACCAGTCCTTTCTCATCTTTGTCTGATACTTGTATGCAGGATGTGACTATCTTGACCAAGCAATTGCTTGACCTTCACTGCTTGGATGTGAATAAGGATACGGTAAGCGTAGATGTGGAGGAGGGTGACTGCTTCGCCAAGGTTGATTTGAAGACGCCGTTTGCGCTTCATCCATGTCCGGATCAATCTGGGGTTGACACCATTATGGGTGTTCCTTATCGTTCCGACAATTTGGCGATCACCGATTCTTTCAGAACAGGTATTGTTGTTGTCACTTGGGTATTCACAGATACTTCAGGTACTATGTTGAAGCCAATCGACACCTGCTACACGGTAGTGAAGGTGGGTGATGTCAACAAGATGCCGGTTGATTGTAGCAATATGCCTGATACGACGATAGTTCTCTCTCCTGAGGATTGCGAGATCTCTTGGGATGCTATCAACTTCAAGGTGCCTGAGGTAAGAGATCTCTGCTCCGACTCGTTGATTACGCCAACATTGACTCGTTGGTCAACCAAGAGCATGGAGGAGAATTTCACCGTCGGTCCTGATACGGTTTACTGGAATTACAACTTCTTTGGCCAGGTGATCACTTGTAAACAAGGCATCTTGGTGTTGGATTCAGTCGCACCATCATTTGATTGTAGCACATTGAAAGATACCACTTTGGTGGCCAAGGATGGCCTTTGCGACGTCTCTGCGGAGGAGATCGAGGCATTCTTAGGCGAGCATGCTGCTATCGACTCTTGTACCGGCAAAGAGGTGCCAGGAAGAGCATATATCTGTGATACTTACTCTCCAGACAACTTGGATGGCTGCGCACCTGTCAATAAGGTTTCCGCTAAGGTGGGAGATACATTGTATGTTCATTGGATCTTCCAAGATAGTTTGTTGAATGCGGTTCCTAAGATCTGCGACCAAACCGTCGTGGTGAAGGGTACGGCGTTGCCTCAGTTCGATTGTAAGACATTGAAGGATACGATTGTTTATCTTGCTGTTGATGAGTGTGAGTTGACTGCTGGTAAATTGGTTCTTGAGACGCCTTACGCTACCGATTCTTGTACGGGTGTCGCTTATCCAGGCGTTCCGACTCGTGCGGATGGAAAGGAGATGACGGATATCTATCCTAAGGGTGAAACGGTTGTTGAATGGACTTTCACCTCTCCTCATAGCATCAATTCCAAGAGTTGTTCGATGAAGGTGATTGTAAAGGATAGCATTGCTCCTGATTTCGATTGTAAGACATTGAAGGATACCATTAAGGTTCGTATCACCATGAATTCCGTTTCCGATACGGAGGTCTCTTACGATGAGGTGGTCGAGGCTGGTTTGGAGACTCCATCCGTGGATGATGCTTGCGATGGCGTTTTGGTGGCGCTTGGTTCTCGAAGCGATGGTAATGCTTTGGAGTCAAACTTCTCTTTGGGTGATCCAGTCGTTGTCACTTGGACCTTCCGTGACTCTTCTGGCAATGAGAAACAATGTTCTCAAGTGGTTGTTGTGGAAGACTGGTTGCTCGAGGAGTTGACTTGTCCTGACGACTTGAATGGTAAAGTGTTCGCTTGTGTGGAGGATGTTCCCGCGCCATACGCTACCTACCAGGAGTTCAAGGCTGCTGGCGGTTCGTTCAGCAATGAGGCGAAGATGTTGGAGAATAGCTTCTCATTCGAGAATAGATTTGAGGGTGACTCCTGCGAGATGATTTATACCCGTACATACCATGTGGAGGATTTCCGACACAATGACATTACTTGTCAACAGGTGTTTAAGGTAAAGGATACCATCGCTCCTGAAATTAAGCTCAAGGGAGATGCGGATGATATCATGGTCTCTTGTACCGATACCATTCCTGATGCGATGGCTTACAGCGTCTCCGATAACTGTGATCCAAGTCCGAAGATCACTATCAGTGATAAGGTCTTGAATAGGGGAACCGATCCTCACGCTTGTGATTACTACAATTATGATATCTTGAGAACCTACTTGGCCGTTGACCGATGCGGCAACGAGAGCAAGGTGGAGCAACGCATTTCGGTACGCGATACCACAGGTCCTAAGTTTGACCTTACAGGTTGGAGAGACACCATTCTTGCCAAGAATCTCAAGTCATGTACATTCGGTGCGCCTAACTTAGAGTTGAAGGTGGGTGATATCGTTTACGACGACTGTTCCGAGTATGACATTACCATTAAGCAGGTTCCTGCTCCTGGCACTGTCTTGGAACACTCTTCAGTGGTTTGGATTTACGCTTATGACCGTTGCGGCAATGTGGATAGTATCTCCACCTTCGCGAAGGTGCAAGAACCTCAGAATGTCGTTACGATGGTCACTACGGATGTCGATACTTGTATCATTGGTGATGAGAAGTTCCCATTGTCAAGCAATAGTGTGAGATTCGCGACCGGACGAGTCCTAATCGAGCGTTACGATGGCTCTATCCGTGAGATTCCGAGTGTGTTCAACTACGACTACTATCGTGGTACCACCATGGACGAGAAGAACTTGATGTTTAGTGATAACCCGCTTACCTACCGTAGCAAGTTTGAGCAATTGGTTGGTAACAGATATACCTCTTTGGAGGATGCGTTGATTGACTATACAGGTTTGTCGAAGAACATTGAGAGTGGTTACTACACGTTCATGGCCATGGATACCATGACAGGATGTTCCGCAACCGCCACCGCTTATGTTAATATCGCAGAGACTCCTCGCGTTAGAATCGAAGGCGCTACTTTGCATGAGTGTGAGGGTAACATGATCGATTTGAACGCTCATGTGCTTTGTGAGGCTGCTATGGGTGATTCTATCCGTGACTCCTACTGGACATTGAATGGCGAACGCTTCGATTTCGAAGACACCTTGAAGGGTAAGTTGTTGTATGATTACAACCTTGCGACGCTTGCTTATGTTGCGGAGAACCGATGCGGATCAACCTCTTCCCTCAATTCGTTGTTCTTGAATTGTGGTGATGAGATCAACCCAACCAAGGCGGATAGTATCGAGTACTTCGGTTCTGCGGAAAATTTGGCGCTGTACAATAAGAATCGTCTCTACACCCATGATTCAATTGTCTTGGATGTTCACAGACGTTATGCGCCTGATAGTCTCTTGGTAGAGACCGAACCTCACGATCCTACACGAATCTGGAGAGGCGAGACTGTCGTTTTGAGATTGAAGACCCAATATCCATTCCTCAATTCCGCATGGTACAAGGTGGTAGGTCGTTATGACCGCGAGTTCTACGATATCACCACAGCGACGGATGACTATTATTTCGGAGCTGACTCGACGAGATTTGAGTTAGATGACGAGGAGGATGTGATGTTGTACACAAGCTCGTCAAAAGACTCTTATGTGGAGGATAACCCTCAGGATACGACATTCTACTATGTGACGATCGATGATGGTGTTTGTCCTGCCGCCGCAAGTAGTTTGATTCGTGTCGATGTGCTTACGCAATTGCCGACTGCCTTTACCCCTTATGTGAAGGATGGTTTGAACGATATCTTCATGGAGCGCCATCCAGTCACGATCTTCGACCGTTACGGACAGAAGATCTTTGAGGGTGAGAATGGTTGGAATGGTACCAACAAGAAGGGTGCCCGTGTAGATCCAGGCGTTTACTACTATAGTGTAGTGATGATCGACGGTACGGTGATGAAGGGAACCATCGAGGTGGTTTACCTTAGATAAGTAGATTAGGTCAGATCCTATGATAAGAAAAGGCGGGAACTTGGGTTCTCGCCTTTCTTGTTTTTTGTATGATCTATTGGTATGCGACCAATTATTCTATTTCCAACTCGCACATCTGAATAAATCGTAATTGCTGTTCTACCGCCTCTTGCGTCAGATTCGTGATCAATTGTCGGGAGGCGGGATTTTGATCCATACGTTCTCTTATTTATTGAATTTCGCGATGTTTATTTTCTCCCAAATGCAATCAGGAATCATCTTCCAGAATCTCACCAAGAGTCTGTATCGCCAATCCACTGTGATGATTCTTCTTCTCTTCATGACACCTTTGACAACCTTTCCTGCCACGTATTCGGCGCTCATCATCATAGGGTAGTTGTGTTTCAACAATTCCGTGGCGACAAATCCAGGACGAATCTCCGAGAAGTGTATCTTCGCTTTTTTGATGGTCGCCAATTGAGCCAATGCCTGCACATAGGTGCCTTGGAATTTCTTGGTGGCGGAGTAGGCGGGAGCCACGCCGATGCCTTTGGTGCGAGCGACGGAGGTAATGACTGCGATCTGGCCCTCCCTCTTCTGTTCCACGAAGTAGTTGAACACATAGTCCAACATCCGTGTCATTCCTTCACAGTTGGTGCGGACCGTATTCAGTTCTATGGTGTCGTCCAACGCTTGGTTTTGGTATCCGATGCCGGAACTGTGGAAATAGAGATCCACGCCACCCAAATCATCGATTAGTTGCTGAAGAGACTTCGTGGCCTCCGTTTGGGTGATGTCTATCGAGGCGGTTGCCTTCATGTTGGGTAGTTCTCCCTTGATGCGTTCAAGGTTCTCCGATCGACGTCCGGCGATGCCGATTTCGTGTCCTTGCTGACTCATGATTTTAGCGACTTCCAAGCCGATGCCGGATGTCGCCCCCATTATGATTACCTTCATAAAATTCTTGTTTTTACGATTTAATGAGCTGTTTGTTACGAACCCAATTGTTTTATTGATGGCCTCGATGTATGAATATACAAGAATGCCGAATATTATCGGTCGCAAAGGTGGCAAAAAGAAAAAAAATATCCTAATTTTGCGTCGAAATCATAAGGAGAAAATATTTTCACTTGTTGATTGGTAAAAAAATATAATTTTTTGTGTTATGGGTAGTTGGTTGGTGAATTTATTTACGCACACGAGTGTGGCGCAGTCCATTATCTTGGTAGCCGCCACCATCTTTGGTGGATTGGCGTTGGCGAAGTTGAAATTCAAAGGGTTGTCATTGGGCGTGACATGGATCCTGTTCGTCGGTATCCTAATTGGTCAGTTCGAGTTTATTCCTTTGGATGACGAAGTGCTCCATTTCGTAAAGGAGTTTGGCTTGATCTTGTTCGTCTATTCAATAGGTCTTCAAGTGGGACCTGGTTTCTTCTCCTCTTTCAAGAGTGGAGGTGTCACCTTGAATATGTTGGCGGTGGGTATTGTTGCCTTGGGTGGTATTACGGCCGCATTGATCGGAATCTTCTGCGATGATATGGATTTGGCCTCTATGGCTGGTATCATGTCAGGTGCGGTGACCAACACCCCTGGATTGGGTGCTGCTCAACAAACCTACTACGATCTGTACCACGAGTCTGCCTCTATTCTTTCCGCTGGTTACGCCATTGCCTATCCAATGGGTGTGATTGGTGTGGTCCTAACTTGTTTGGCTATTTCAAAGTTGTGTAAGGACAAGGAGAAGGTGGAGCAGGTGATGGATCAGAAGAACATGGATATGTTTACCATCGAGATCCGAAACAACGCTTGTGACAATATCACCATTGGAAAGCTGAAGGATATTTTGGGTGTGAAATTCGTGGTGACACGTTTGTATCACCCTGAGAAGCAATTCATGGAGGTGCCGAACGACGCTTCTGTCTTGTCTCTTGGCGATAGAATCTATGTCGTATGCGACAAGGCCTCTTCCCAAAACGTAGAAATGTGTACGGGTAACCGTATTGAGATGAATCTTGACGAGTGGGATTTGTTGGATAATCGTTTGATCTCGAAAAAATTGAAGGTGACCCGTTCCGAAGTGGAGGGTAAGACCATTGCCGAGATGAATTTCCGCGGCAACTACAATCTGAATATTTCCCGTGTCATCCGTGGTGATGTCAGCATCTTCCCATCCACTGGGTTGCGTGTCGCTTTGGGCGATATCATTGTGGTGGTCGGTAATGAGCAAGGTATCCAACAGGCTGCCACTTATGTGGGTAACGCCAAGGCTAAATTGAACGAGCCGTTCTTGATGCCTATCTTCTTGGGTATTATGTTGGGTGTGATCTTGGGATGTGTGCCTTTGGCCATCCCTGGTGTGCCTATCCCTGTGAAGTTGGGTTTGGCGGGAGGTCCGTTGGTGGTAGCTATCTTGATGAGCCGTTTCGGTACCCGCATGGGTATTGTCACCTATGCTACCCATAGTGCGAAGAAGATGTTGCAAGAGGTGGGAATCACCCTCTTTATGGCGGCGGTCGGTTTAAGTTCAGGAAAGATATTCTTCACCACTTTGATGGAGCAAGGTTTGTCATGGTTCTTGATGGGTGCTATGATTACCATCATTCCTGTGGTAATTATCTCCTTGATTGGTCGATTCTTCTGCAAGTTGGAGGTGCCGCAATTGCTTGGTCTTCTCTCTGGTGGAATGACGGATCCAGCGGCGTTGGCCTTCTCTAATACAATCACAGAGGGTAAAGCCTCTTTGTCATATGCGACAGTCTATCCGTTGACGATGTTCTGTCGTATCCTTTGCGCGCAGGTGATTATCCTGCTTTCGGTGGGATAGTAGGAGAGTGCTTGGAGTAACCGGGGGCATCGCCCTCGGATGAAGACGCACCACTACCATCTATCAGCCTATAGGGCTGTACCTCCTGTACTATGATAAACAAAAAAGAAGGCGCTCGCATCATGTATGTGAGCACCATTCTCTTTGTCGATTGTACCTAAACTTTGATTTATTTTAAAGCCTCGATTTCTTCCTTTGAAAGTCCTGAAAATAGGATAATATCTTCGATGGGCACATTGTGCTGAACCATTTTTCTTACAACATCGGATATGCCTTCCGCTTTCCCTTGTGCGATGCCTTTTTCTATACCATCCTTCACCCCACGCTTGTACCCATGCTCCTCCATGTCGATCTCGTCTTCGAGCAACTTCATGCTGGCGTCGTAGAGCTTCTGCTCCTCCTCCGAGAGGGCAGAGACCTTGGCCTTCTCGATCAAGCGGAGAAGCCCTTCGTCGGCTCTATCATATACAGATTCGTCTATCCTTTCCATATTACCCATCTCTTTAAACATGTGCAGCCAAATGTCTTTGGTCGTTATCTTTTCCTTGTCCAATTTGAACTTAGGCAAAGATATATAAAAATTATGATTACGGTCCCAAAACTCGGTAAGTTCGTCACGGTCATAGACGCTCGTCCGTGTCACCGCCTTGGTAAGGTACGCATCGCGTTGCCCCATGATAAAGATGCCGAAGATGCGAGGAATGTCATGCTCCATCTTTTCCCACTTGAAGCCTTTCGGTATTAGGTTCTTCATGAGCTGATAGATGTAGAACGTCGCGCGCGTCTTGAAATAGGTCTGCGAGGCGTTCTGCATCTCGATCAGGATCTTTTCGCCCTTCTCGGTCGTGCACAGAAGATCGAACGTGACACCTCGCTGTCGTTCGTTCTCTCTTGGAACCTCGACGTTTTCAAATTTGACACTCGTTATTCTGTCGGTTTCACCCTCCAGAATAGCATTCAGGAAAGATTTCATCACGATTTCGTCTTGCATACAATACTTGAAGCCGAAATCGCATCGTAAATCGATAAATTTTGCCATTGTCTGAAATAAATTAAAAAATAAACAAAAAAGGAAGATTTCTTGCAAAACAAGTAATCCTGGATGCAAAGATAGAAAAATTATTTTATGTGTAATTATTACAATGAAAATTCCTCGAAAAATAATACATTGATGATGTCGATTCGTTGTCGCACCCTCTGGTGTGGCAGATGCTCCGTCGTGAAATGGTGAGGTAGTTAAGCCTCCGTGCAGTGCCTGGAAGGCACTATCTGAGTAACCGGGGGCATCGCCCTCGGTTAGAGATGCACCACAGCAAACATCAGCCTGGAAGGCTGTACCTTCTGTGAGAGTAACTACAACCGTGCCAATAACTCGTCGGCTGTATGCTCGGTGATGATGTCTACCGAGAACCATCGTTTCCCTAAATCTTTTAGTGACATTTTGAACCTATCACATTTTGTGATAAGTTCCTCTTTTTCTATTGCGGTCAATTGAAACCGATATCGTTCAGGGAAGCGAGCTTCGTTTCGTTTGACTGCTTGGTTTAGTGCAATAGTTTTAACTTGATAGAAATCCGCAAGGTCTGCGTCCATGATGATTTGTTGTCCTCGGATGGTAAGGATTCTCTGTTGTATACTCTCTTGTGAGTAATGTTGCAATTGGGTAGTCTCTTTTTGCATAATGCTGGTAATAAATTATTTGACAGATAGACATCGTGCTTGAGGCAGATGTTTAAAGTTCACAAAGATAATATGTTTTGATGAATTATAAAAACATATATAATTTTTGATTTTAGTCAGATGGATTTTCTTTGCTATACTAGCGAATCTCCCCGTAGAAGGGGCGTATCGCATACGCCCCTACAGGTGATGTCTTATTCCTCCTTCTTTCCGAACGAAGGATCGATTTTCAGCATTGTGGCAAGCACGATGCCGGGAATCGTGCAGATACATACCCAGATGAAGAAGTTGTTATAACCCAATTGCTTCTCAATCCATCCTGCCACCATGCCGGGAAGCATCATTCCCAAGGCCATGAATCCCGTACAAATCGCGTAGTGCGAAGTGGAGTATTCTCCTCTGGAGATGTAAATAAGGTAGAGCATGAAGGCTGTGTATCCAAATCCGTAACCAAATTGCTCGATCGCCACGAATGTGCAGATGAGTCCGTAACTTTCAGGTTGAGTGTAGGACAAGAATACGTATAGCAGGTTCGGCACATTCATCGCAAGCGCCATCGGTAAGATCCATTTACGTAATCCACCTTTGGCAGCCACGATGCCGCCTAAAATGCCTCCTAAAGTGAGTGCGATGACCCCGACGGTGCCGTAGGCGAAACCAATCTCTTTGGTGGAGAGTCCCAGTCCGCCAGCCTCCAGACTATCCAATAGGAAAGGGGTGGCTATCTTCGTAAGTTGGGCTTCTCCTAAACGGAACAGCAGGATGAATGCCAATGAGAGCAGAATGCCCTTTTGGGAGAAGAAACTGCCGAAAGAGGAGAAGAACGATTTGATTGGCTCCTTTCCTTGTACGCTTTGGTCGTTGTTTGGCTTGGGCAATACAAAAAAGTGGTAAACCGCGAGGGCCAGAAAGATACCCGCGCTAGTCAAGAAGGTGATGCTCCATGAAATAGGTATGTTATTGGTCTTCTCCTCCAAATATCCAGCCAACATTACCAAGGCACCCTGTCCCACAATCATGGAGATACGGTAGAAGGTGCTACGGATGCCCACGAAGAGCGATTGCTGATTGTCGTTCAGGGCCAACATATAGAATCCGTCCGCCGAAATGTCGTGTGTGGCGGAGCCGAAAGCCACCAACCAGAGGATTGCCAAAGTGCTTTGGAGCCAAAAGTCTGTCGGTATGCAGAATGCGACGCCAGCTAATCCAGCTCCTATGAGGAACTGCATAGCGATGATCCACCACCGTTTGGTCTTCATGATATCCACGAAAGGGCTCCAAAATGGCTTGATGACCCATGGCAGGTAGAGCCAACTGGTATATAGTGCGGCGTCTGCATTGGACATACCTAACCTTTTATACATGATAAGGGCGAAGGTGGTCGCTGCGATGACATAGGGGATGCCCTCCGCAAAGTAGAGCGAGGGAACCCAAGCCCAAGGGGATCTCTTTTGATGATTCATAGGTGTCTATTTGTACTGATACTATTATATGTTGTAACCAATATTCAAAGATAATCTTTTCGTCTGAAAATGGATGCTTATGTGGCTGGCAATAGCGGTAGAAGAGTCTCTTTTTTTATGATTTTTTATTTCTTGACGGCTGAAATTCTAAAATATGTTTTGATTTATTGTTCTGTAACATATAATATGGCACTCACATTCAATAAGTTGTTTTTTAACATTGATTTTGTCCCTATAAAACGCTTATTGAGGGATTCTAATAGGTTTGGAAGGTATATATGCCTATAAAAACAGGTTCAGTTATTATCCGATAAATAGTGAGTGGATGTGGGAAAATAACCGCTCGGAAGTTTGGAGATTGTGCGAATATAGAGTAAGTTTGAATTGTTGAGTTGATGATGATGTCACTCAAATCAGTGTTATTAATGGTAAGTCAAACTAAAATTTTACGGCCATGAGAAAAGGAATCGCAATTTTATCAGTGTTGGGTGTTTGTGCTATCGCAGCAGTAGTTTATCAAAATCACTTGAACAATACTTGTGAGCTTAGTGCGGCAAACGCAGAGCCAGAGCCAGACATGATTCTTCAAGAGCCAGTAGAAGAAACTTTGGGTGGAGATCAATTGTTCTCATCCATCATCAATTCATCATCTGCAGAAGACGCACAACAAGCTTTTTTTGAGTAATCGTCCACGTAGGTAAGTCGATAATGGGTAATGTGTGCCTATAAAGGTATGGCACAATTACGCAGGAGGTCTCGTTGGGGCCTCCTGCGTTGTTTTTTAGGCGGGTAGGTGAGAGTGTCCGCGGTCGGATGTCGTTGGCTATGGCGCAAAAAAAAAGAGGCTTCCAAAGGAAACCTCTTTTTTGTATGGGTAAAACCGTTATTAAGCGTTCTTTACCTTAGCAACAACTGCCTTGAATGCCTCAGGTTGGTTCATGGCCAAATCAGCCAAAACCTTACGGTTCATCTCGATACCTGACTTGTGGATAGCGCCCATCAATTGAGAGTATGACATACCCTCCAAACGAGCAGCTGCGTTGATACGTTGGATCCACAATGCGCGGAAGTTACGCTTTTTATTCTTACGATCGCGGAAAGCATACAAAAGACCCTTCTCCCAAGTGTTCTTTGCTACTGTCCAAACGTTCTTTCTTGCACCATAGTAACCTCTGGTGAGTTTCAAAATTTTCTTTCTCTTTGCTCTTGAAGCAACGTGATTTACTGATCTTGGCATTTTCTTAAATTTTTGTGACCGTTAGCGCCTCAATTGAATGAGAACTTCATGCTAAACAATCGATTAATAATTAGTTTAACGCAAGCAAAGCATGCTCTTTACGCTCTTAACATCAGCTGATGATACAACTGTGCTGTGAGTCAATCCCAACTTTTGCTTCTTAGTCTTTTTAGTCAAAATGTGACGTTTGAACGCATGCTTTCTCTTAATCTTTCCTGATCCGGTAAGGGCAAACCTCTTTTTGGCACCGGAATTAGTCTTTACTTTTGGCATTGTTTTGAAATTAAATTAAATGTATATTAAGAAAATTCTTATTTTTTCTTCTTTGGAGAGAGTTGGATGATCATTCTCTTACCCTCCAACTGAGGCAGTTGGTCCACCTTAGCATACTCCTCCAAGTCATTGGCGAATCTCAACAAGAGAACCTCGCCTTGCTCCTTGAATAGGATGGAACGTCCTTTGAAGAATACATACGCCTTCAATTTCGCACCCTCCTGGAGGAATCCAATCGCATGCTTCAACTTAAAGTCGTAGTCGTGATCATCAGTTTGAGGTCCGAAACGAATCTCCTTCACCACCACCTTAGTGGCTTTGGCCTTCATCTCCTTCTCTTTCTTCTTCTGTTGGTACAAGAATTTTTGATAGTCTGCAATTCTACATACAGGAGGAACTGCATTCGGAGAAATCTCAATCAAATCCAACTCTTGTTCGTCGGCGATACGAAGTGCCTCTTCGATTGAATACACACCTTGTTCGACGTTCTCTCCTACGAGGCGAACCTCTTTTTCACGGATTCGATCATTGATGCGGTGCGCCTCTTTTCCTGTGCTTCCGTTAGCACCTGCGACCTTCGCATCTGTTCTCTTTATGAAAGGTTTTGTTGCGATAACTGTTTCCTCCTATTGTTTAGTTAAACTTATTGACTATCAAATTGTTATGTGGCAATTGTTCTGCTTTGCGCATGCCCGTTCGCCACCGATTCTTTAAAATCGACTGCAAATTTAGTAATTTTAACTGAACTAAATGCTATTTCGAACCTTTTTCTTTTGACTTAATTGTCGTTTTTTTTACGGGTGGTTATCTTTTTGCCGACTAATAGTGAGCAATGGCTCGTTATTGCCATAAGAAAAGGCGGCCATCAGGCCGCCTTTCCGTTTATGGTAACGAAAGAATCTTAGTTCTTTTGCCAGCTGTTGATCATGGATTCAACCTCTGCGGTTACATTAGCGGCGAAGTCTGTCAACTTCACGGAACCGAGGTCTTCTCCACCTTGCTTTCTGACTGACACCTCTTGGTTCTCAGCCTCTTTCTCGCCGACGATCAACATGTAAGGGATTCTCTTCACCTCATTGTCGCGGATCTTACGTCCGATCTTCTCGTTACGGTCGTCCACGATCGCGCGGATATCGTTAGCGTCCAAGTATTCAACCACTTTTTGCGCATAATCGTTGAATTTCTCGCTGATAGGCAATACCACCACTTGCTCAGGAGTCAACCACAATGGGAATTTACCGCCAGTGTGCTCGATCAACACAGCCACGAAACGCTCCATAGAACCGAATGGCGCACGGTGGATCATGACTGGTCTGTGCTTTTGGTTATCCTCGCCAACATACTCCAAGCCGAAACGCTCTGGCAAGTTGTAATCTACTTGGATGGTACCCAATTGCCAACGACGGCCGATAGCGTCCTTCACCATGAAGTCCAACTTAGGTCCATAGAAAGCAGCCTCTCCGTATTCTACTCTTGCTGGCATGTTCTTTTCCTTGCAAGCCTCAACGATTGCAGCCTCAGCCTTTGCCCAGTTCTCGTCGCTGCCCACATACTTGGTCTTGTTGTTAGGGTCGCGCAATGAGATTTGTGCCTCGAAGTTTTGGAAATCCAATGCCTTGAAGATGATGGAGATGATGTCCATCACGCGGATGAACTCGTCCTTCACTTGGTCTGGACGGCAGTAGATGTGCGCGTCGTCTTGTGTGAATGAACGTACACGGGTCAAGCCGTGCAACTCGCCACTTTGCTCGTAACGATATACGGTACCGAACTCCGCCAAACGCAATGGAAGGTCGCGGTATGAGCGCGGTTGGTGTTTGTAGATCATACAGTGGTGAGGGCAGTTCATTGGTTTCAGCAAGTAAATCTCGCCCTCCTCAGGAGTGGTGATAGGTTGGAAGCTGTCTGCTCCGTAGTGGTCCCAGTGTCCTGATGTCACGTACAAATCCTTGTTTCCGATGTGCGGAGTCATTACCTGTTGGTAACCGAACTTCTTTTGGATTCTCTTCAAGAAATCCTCCAAGCGGAGGCGGAGGGCAGTACCCTTTGGCAACCACATTGGCAATCCCTTGCCGACCATATCGGTGAACATGAACAAACCGAGCTCCTTGCCGATCTTACGGTGGTCACGCTTCTTAGCCTCTTCCATCAAGGCAAGGTACTCGTCCAACATCTTCTTTTTAGGGAAGGTGATGGCGTATAGACGTGTCAATTGTTTTCTCTTCTCGTCGCCGCGCCAGTATGCGCCGGCCAATGAGGTGATCTTTATTGCCTTGATAGGGGATACGTCTGGCAAGTGAGGACCGCGGCAAAGGTCTGTGAAGGATCCTTGCTCGTAAAGGGTGATCTTTCCATCCTCCAATTCGCTGATCAACTCAGTCTTGTAAACCTCTCCTCTGTCACCGAACATCTTCAAAGCGTCTGCCTTGGAGATCTCCTTGCGGGTCAAGGTCTGTTTGGTGGCTACGATCTCTGCCATCTTCTTCTCGATAGCGGCGAAATCAGCCTCTTTCAAAATCTCTGTTCCGAAATCGATGTCGTAGTAGAAACCGTTCTCGATAGCCGGACCGATACCGAATTTTGCGTTAGGGTAGAGCATTTGGATGGCTTGTGCCATCAAGTGAGCCGATGTGTGCCAGAAGGTGTGCTTACCCTCTTCGTCCTCGAACTTGTGCAACTTGATGGAACAATCCTCGTTGATAGGACGGTTCAAATCTCTCACCTCGTCGTTTACACTAATGGAAAGCACATCTTGTGCCAATCTTGAGCTGATGCTTTCCGCAATCTGCATACCAGTGGTGCCGTTTTCATACTCACGAACGGATCCGTCTGGGAATGTAACTTTAATCATATCTTTTTCTTTTGTGGGTGACCTACAAACGCCACCCGTGTTATTAAAATTAGTGTGCAAATTTAATAAAAAATTAGATGTTCATGCTTCTGGCGCAGTGGATATTTTTGACTCGTGCGGGCGGCGGCGCTGGGCGAGGAGTATATCTGTTTAATATAGTGCGGATTGTGAGGAAGTTCGGCTGAAAGTTTTTATCTTTGCGGTATGTTTCTTGGCAGACTTGTCCGTTTGGAAACGCTTGGGCGAGGGACGTTCTCGACGCCTTTTACAATATACGATATGAATACATTGCTTTTTTTAGGTAGTTTAGGTCTTCAGGAGATCTTGGTGATCGCCTTGGTTGTGTTGCTTCTTTTCGGTGGAAAGAAAATCCCTGAGTTGATGCGCGGTTTGGGCAAAGGCGTGAAGAGTTTCAAAGATGGCTTGAACGGTGTGGAGGACGAGTCTGGCAAAGAGGAGAAGAAAGAGAACGAATCTTCCGATAAATAATGACCTTCTGGGACCATTTGGACGAACTCCGCGACACGATCGTGCGTATGCTGGTTGTGGTCGTTGTGGCTGCGGTCGTGGCGTTTCTGCTCAAGGATGAACTCTTTGGTGTCGTTCTGGCGCCGAAGGAGAATGGTTTTATCTTTTACAGATTGTTAGGCCGGCTTTCGGAGTCGATGGGAGGCGGAATGGAGGATTTCTCCGTTCAGTTGATCAACACGGGGCTTGCCCAGCAGTTCATTACCCATATGAAGGTCTCGTTTTGCGCGGGCATTTTGTGTGCGTCGCCCTATATCGTCTATAAGATATTTGATTTCGTCTCGCCCGCTTTGTACGAACGGGAGAGGCGTTATACGCTGCCCGTGGTCGTGTCGGGTTACCTGTTGTTTGTCTTGGGCGTTTTGCTCGCCTACTTTGTGATTTTCCCCCTTACGTTTCGGTTTTTGGGCACCTATCAGGTGAGTGCCGAGGTGAGTAATATGATTAGCTTGGAGTCCTATATATCCACGCTTCTGATGCTTTGCCTGATGATGGGGGTGATGTTTGAGATTCCGATTGTCTGTTGGCTCTTGGCGAAGTTCGGTATTTTGGATGCCTCTTGGATGGCGGCTCACCGTCGTCACGCCTTTGTGGTTGTCTTGATCCTCTCGGCTATCATTACGCCTACTTCTGATGTCTTTACGTTGATGGTGGTGGCTTTGCCGATAGTCCTCCTTTATGAGGTGAGCATCTTCGTGGTACGTAGAACCGTATAGGCATAAAAAAAGACCTCATAGAGGTCTCAATTGGTAGCGGATAGGAGAATCGAACTCCTCTTTGATGCGTGAGAGGCATCCGTCCTAGCCGATAGACGAATCCGCCATGCTTGCCCTAAGGCTTGTTACGTTTTGAAAAGAAAAGGTTTCATTGCTGAAACCTCTTGGTAGCGGATAGGAGAATCGAACTCCTCTTTGATGCGTGAGAGGCATCCGTCCTAGCCGATAGACGAATCCGCCATTTCTCAACGAACATTATCGTTTCGTTTTGCGATGCAAAGGTATGCTTTTATTTTTAATCCCCAAACTTTTTGGTCGGAATTTTTTGCTAAAAAATTATATGAGATTGTTATTTGATTATGAATCAAAGTTTTACTCTCTGTATATTACGTTCGTAAGTGTGTTGCCCACCATCTCCAATGTCCTCTTGCTGATGTTCTCAGGGGTGTCGTTGTGGGTGTGCCATACTTGTGGGAAGCCTCTTGTCGGGCTGAAATCGAGGATGTCGATGGTTGGAATCTTCGCATCACGGTTGATGAAGACGTGGTCGTCGATCATTTGGGTAGTTGTCCTATTCAAGAAGTATTTTGAATAACCGAGGCTGTTAGCGACACTCCAGACTTTGTTGACGACGTTCAATGCATATTGGGCGCTGGTGTTGTCAACACCGAAGAATGGGTTATCCCCGCCCACCATATCTAGAAGAATGCCGTAGGTGGGTTTCTTTGGCAATTGGGTGTTTAGGCTCCAATATTGCGAGCCGAGGCACCAACTCTCTTCGTCACCGTGAGCGTTGCCGCAATCTTCCGCATCCAAAAAGACGATGTCCACACCTACGTTGGGTGCCTGCGATTGCATCAGCCTGGCCAACTCTAAGATGACTCCTACACCGCTGGCTCCGTCGTTGGCGCCCATGACAGGGGTGCGAAAATACTTCTCGTCGTCCTGGTCGGAAAAGGGGCGTGAGTCCCAGTGCGAGAAGAGTGCTATGCGTGTCCCTTTTTCGGGGTAAATGCTGCCGATGATATTGGTTCCCTTGATCTTCGTGCCGTCAAAGGCCGTCGCTTCGAATTTTTGCATCTGCACCTCCGCACCAAATTGGGTGAGTTTGCTCTTCAGATAGTCCGCACACTTTTCGTGTGCCTCGGTATTGGGTACTCTGGCTCCGAAATCACACTGCTGCCTGATGTATAGGAGCGCGGAATCCGCGGAGAATGTTGGGAGTCTTTTGGCGGTAGAGGTCTCCTTGGAAGGCTCGTTTGTGCTGGCCTCTTGACTGTTTGTCTTTTGCACGACGGGTGCCTCGTTTCTGCAGGAAGCGGCGGCCAATGACAACATTGTCGCGGAGAGGAGTAGGAGATGCTTTAATTTTCTCATGGCGGGGAATCTTTCGGAAGATCAACTATAGGTTCTCTAACGGTTTCCTCTTCTTCAGCTCGAAGTCTCTACCGAGGTACTTCTCTTTTACGATCGGGTTGTCCGCCAACTCTTCGGAGGTGCCTTGGAAAAGGATCTTTCCATCGAATAGAAGGTAGGCGCGGTCGGTGATGGAGAGTGTCTCGTCCACGTTGTGGTCGGTGATGAGGATACCGATGTTTTTACTCTTCAATTTCCAAACAATGTCTTGGATGTCTTGTACGGCGATGGGGTCAACGCCGGCGAAAGGCTCGTCGAGCATGATGAACTTAGGCTCGATGGCGAGGCATCTGGCGATCTCCGTACGGCGGCGCTCACCTCCGGAGAGACGGTCGCCGAGGTTGTGTCGTACATGTCCGAGGTTGAACTCGGAGATGAGGCTCTCCAGTTTTTGTTGTTGGTACTCTTTCGAGAAATCGGTCATCTCCAGTACGGAGAGGATGTTATCCTCCACACTCATTTTCCTGAATACGGAGTTCTCCTGCGCCAAGTAGCCGATGCCGGCTCTCGCTCTTTTATAGACCGGGTAATTGGTGATCTCCTTCTCGTTGAGGAAAACCTTTCCCGCGTTGGGCACGATCAGTCCGGTGGTCATATAGAACGTGGTGGTCTTGCCGGCGCCATTAGGTCCGAGCAGGCCGACGATTTCGCCTTGCTTCACGTTGATGGAGACATTATTGGCCACGATACGCTGTCCATACTGCTTCACCAAACCTTCGGTTCGGAGCACCATGGATCCCTCTTGAAAGGTGTTGTCGCTACCATTTCCTTGAAGGGGAGTGGATAGCGATTCCTCTGCTGACTTGTTTTTCCTCAAAAAGTTGAACATCCTAATATAGACTTTGTGTTACGCAAAAGTAACGCAACTTGGCGATTAAAACAACTATTCTTGAAAAATGAGTGCTTTTTATTTGTATATTTGTGCCTGTAATAAAATAAGGTAGAGATGAAGAAACTTTTTTTGGAGACTTACGGTTGCCAGATGAATGTGGCTGACAGTGAGGTGGTGGCTGCCATTATGGATACCGCTGGATATGAAGTGACAGAGAATATGGATGAGGCGGACGCTATCTTTGTCAACACATGTTCTATTCGCGATAATGCGGAGCAGAAGATTCATGGACGTTTGCAAGCTTTCCAACAGATGAAACGCAAGCGCTCGGGTTTGCTGATCGGTGTGTTGGGTTGTATGGCTGAGCGTATGAAGGATGAGCTGTTGGCGACTGGTGTGGTTGATTTGGTGGTCGGACCTGATGCGTATCTTGACTTGCCGAGCCTGATAGGCGCGGTGGAGGCGGGAGAGAAGGCGATCAATGTAGCGCTCTCTACCACAGAGACCTATACCGATGTCATTCCGAAGCGATTGTGCGGCCCTTCCGTTTCCGGATATGTTTCCATTATGCGTGGATGCAACAATTTCTGCTCTTATTGTATCGTTCCTTATACCAGGGGACGCGAGCGTAGCCGAGAGGTGCGTAGCATCCTGAACGAGATTGAGGATTTAAAGAAGCGCAACTATAAGGAGGTCGTTTTGATTGGCCAAAATGTGAATTCCTATTTGTACGAGTCGGAAGATGGCGAGAAGGTCTCTTTCGCGGGCTTATTGAAGTTGGTGGCTGAGAGCTATCCGACCATGCGAATCCGTTTCACCACTTCGCATCCAAAGGATATGAGCGATGAGATCTTGGAGACGATCGCGGCCTATCCGAATATTTGCCGTCACATTCACCTCCCTGTCCAATCGGGCAGTAACAAGATCCTGAAATCCATGAACCGTAAATATACGCGGGAGTGGTATTTGGAGCGTATCGCCGCTATCCGCCGCATCATTCCTGATTGTGGCATTACCACCGATGTCTTCTGTGGATTCCACGACGAGACGGAGGAGGATCAGCAGTTGACACTTAGTTTGATGGAAGAGGTGGTGTTTGATTCCGCTTTTATGTTCAAGTATTCTGAACGCCCAGGCACATTCGCATCCAAGAATTTGCCGGATAACATTTCCGAGGAGGTGAAGGTGGCCCGTCTCAACGAGATCATCGCTTTGCAGACAAAAATGTCGGCGGTTAGCAACGAAAGGGACGTCAATAAAACTTTTGAGGTTTTGGTGGAGGGCTTCTCCAAGCGTTCCCGCGAACAGTTGTTTGGCCGTACTTCGCAGAACAAGGTAGTGGTCTTCCCTAAGGGCGACCATAAGGTGGGAGACTTTGTGAAAGTGAAGGTGCTGAGCGTCACTTCCGCTACGTTGATTGGCGAAGAGGTTGAAAAATAATATAAAAGGTAGCGGACTATTCAATAAAAATACTTAATTTCGCAGACGTCAATTTTTAACGAATTTTAATGTTACTCAGATATGAAGAAGATTTTCGCAATCATTGCGGCGTTGATTAGCTTTTGCGCCGCAAATGCTCAAATCAGTCCATACAAGCAGTTTTCGCCATTCGACGGCAACCATTTCATCGTGGATGGTGGTGTGACTTATAGTTCAATCAGTAACAAAACTGCCAACTACAAGGTGTTGTTCCGTGCGGGTGTTGGTGCGGATCTTCCTTTGTTCTACTCCCATGTCTCTTTCTGTCCATCGTTGACTTTTGAAAGCAAGGGATATACCAATACCGCTTATGCGACCGATACGGAAGTGGGCGGATTTGTGTGGGATTACGATGTGACAGCCATGTCGATCGAGGCTCCGATGGAGTTCGCTTTCAACATCCCTTTCAGTCGTGAGTTTGGTATGCAGATTTGTGCGGGTCCCTATTTTGGTGTAGGTATCGCCGGAAGTTATTCCCAAACCTCAGAGGAGTATGAGGTTGTATCAGGTGTTAGTACATTGGAATACAAAACATACGGTGGAGAGAATCCTCGATTGAACCGTTTTGATGTGGGAATCTGTGGAGGTCTCCGATTCATCTTCTCCTTTATGGTGTTGAAGGTAAATGCGGAGCTTGGTTGCAAAAATATGAATGCGCGTCCGGATGAGCCTGCTTTCAAGGGACGTTCGTTCTCCGCATGTTTTGGTTTGAGAATTCCATAATATAGGGTTGTTTAGATATAGAATCGGAATCTTCTGCAAAGAGGGTTCCGATTTTTTTTGTTGGATGCCGCTCTGTTTATTGTTGCTGATTGCCTTTCAGCATAGCCAATATTTCGCTGTCGCTTAACATCTTTCCGTTTTGTTCAAAGGGGATACGCAAGGCGCATCCCGCCTTCCATTCCGAACAGCCATAAGCCGTTCTTCCTTTGATGACGCTTCCCTTTCCGCAGAGAGGGCATGCCATACCCTCTATTTTGACAGGAACTGCTGCGGAAACTGGCGCTTGCTGTTCTGCGACAGGGACGATCTTTTCGCTCTTTTTCTCTTTCTTTTCCGCCTTGACGCGAGGCTTCTTTTCCTTCTTTTTCTCCTCTTCGGATTTTTTCTCCTCAATGGTGATGGTTCGTTGGTTATCGTACTTTACGCTTCTCACGATCTCCGTCACCATCTCCTTCAGCTCTTTCATAAAGGTGGCGCTGTCGTAGGTGCTCTTCTCGATCATACGGAGGCGTTTCTCCCATTGCCCGGTGAGTTCTGCCGATTTTAGCAACTCCTGTTGGATGGTGTTGATAAGGTCGATACCAGTTTGTGTGGCGTAAATATTCTTCTTCTCCTTACGCATGTAGTTGCGTTTGAAGAGTGTCTCGATGATGTTGGCGCGCGTGGATGGACGTCCGATGCCGTTCTCCTTCAGTAGATCTCGCATCTCGCCATCCTCCATCTGTTTACCCGCTGTCTCCATGGCGCGGAGTAGGGTGGCCTCGGTGTAGGGTTTTGGTGCGGTGGTCCACTTTTCCGCCAAGTCTGGCTGGTGAGGCCCATGCTCTCCTTTCTCGAAAGTAGGCAAGGTTTTCTCTTCGTCGTCGCTCGATTCGTCGTTTTTCTCCTTGTCGAAGACCGTGCGCCAACCGGGTGATAGAATCTGTTTGCCGTTGGCCTTGAACTCGATGCTCTCCACTTTGCCAAGCACGGTAGTGGTGGAGATCTGGCAATCGGGGTAGAAGTTGGCGATGAATCGGCGAGCCACAAGATCGTACACTTTCCACTCGTCGGCGGTCAGGTTGGTCGGATTCACGCCTGTCGGAATGATGGCGTGGTGGTCTGTCACTTTGCTGTTGTCGAATACTCGCTTCGTTTTGGGGATTTTATTGGCCAGCACAGGCTGCGTCAAAGCCGCGTATTGCGTCATTCCCCGCATAATGTTCGGAATTTTCGGGTATATATCGTCGCTCAGATAGGTGTTGTCCACACGTGGGTAGGTGGTCACCTTCTTCTCGTAGAGCGATTGGATCAGTTTCAGTGTCTCCTCGGCGGAGAAGGCGTATTTTTTGTTGCATTCCACCTGCAGGGAGGTGAGGTCGAAGAGCCTTGGGGCGAACTCGGTACCCTTCTTGGTGGTTACGTCGGTAACGGTGAATTCGCTGCTTTGTACCTCTTCGAGAAACTTGCGTCCCTCCTCTTCTGTGTTGAATTTTCCTTGCGCCGCGGCGAAGGTGGTCTCTCTATAGACCGTCTTCAATTCCCAATATTGCTCAGGCTTGAAGTTGACGATCTCCAGATGTCTTTTCACGACCAAGGCGAGGGTGGGCGTCTGTACCCTTCCGATAGAGAGCACTTGTTTGTTCCCTCCATATTTTGTGGTGTAAAGTCGGGTGGCGTTCATCCCCAAAAGCCAATCTCCGATGGCGCGCATGGCTCCCGCTTCGTAGAGTTTGTCGTAGTCCGATTGGTCGTGGAGGGAATCGAAACCCTCTTTGAGCGCCTCTTCGGTCAGGGAGGAGGTCCAAAGTCTTTTTACGGGACATTTGCATCCCGCCATTTGCATTACCCAGCGTTGGATCAGCTCGCCCTCTTGTCCGGCATCCCCGCAATTGATCACCTCTTCCGCATTTTTGATGAGGCTTTCGATGATGTGGAATTGTTTGATGGAGCCTTCGTTGTCGATGAGTTTGATGCCGAATTTTTCTGGAATCATCGGCAGACTGTAGATGTCCCAACGTTTCCAGAGAGGGTTGTATTCGTGAGGTTCTTTGAGGGTGCAGAGATGACCGAATACCCAAGTCACTTGGTATCCGTTTCCTTCGATGTAACCGTCCCGTTTGGTGGTGGCTCCTAAAATGGTGGCGATTTCTCTCGCCACGCTCGGTTTCTCTGCAATACAAACCTTCATTCCGCTT
The DNA here is from genome assembly GCA_024401555.1 of Paludibacteraceae bacterium. Classification (GTDB taxonomy): domain Bacteria; phylum Bacteroidota; class Bacteroidia; order Bacteroidales; family Paludibacteraceae; genus UBA1181. The sequence goes on along the minus strand of JAKSKV010000005.1, from coordinate 13,307 downwards.
CTTTTTTTCGTTATAATTCTTTTCCAAAGTTACATTATTCTCCCGTATGCGCCGATTTTTTTCTTTGGGAAATTTTGTTATATGGCACATCTGCTAAAATGCGGCTTGATTGTTATTTGTAAAAAAAATAATTAAAAATTTAATAATTTAGTTTGTATTTAATCAAGAAATATATAATTTTGCAAACAAAGTTTTTCTGGTTAGAAAACAAGGAGGACTGAAAGATTTGCCTTTTGTTCGCAAACTGAGTGGGAGAAGATGGGCCATTGTTAATTTATCAGATTGCAGGTGGAGTAGTTTTCATTAGATACATTCTTGTTGCGAGTGTTTATTAAATCGAGGATAATTTAAAAAAAGATGATACGAAAGTTATTTATTTATCTATGTTTTCAATTGACGCTCTTCCCGATATGGGCGGAGGAGATGATCAATCAGCACCAAATGGTGAGTTTATCCCATGTGAAAGGATGCCAATCCGTAGGAATTCGTGGCGGAAAGGGAACCAAGAGCGTTTATGACGTCGGTTTGACCTATGCCTATTGTTTCAACAGTAAAATATCCTTGTTGTTTGAACTGGATCATGAGCGATGGATTTGCAGACCGAAAGAGAAGACGGAAATGTCCAATGTGGTTCTGCTGTCTGCTGGCGTCGAGCATAACATCCTGAATCCGACCAAGTGGTTTTATTGGCAATGGGGCTTGGGAGCCGTTGTGGGTTACGACAAGTGGATAACGAAAAGACTGGACCATCTGGTCGATAAGGACTTCTGTTACGGAGCGCAGGTGGGAACGGGCGTGGAATTTGTTCCCTGGACGCGCGTGTCGTTCCTGTTGAAGGCTCAGCAGTATGCGCTCTTCAGTAAGGTGGAGAACTACTTGAAGCCCAATTTCTCGGCTGCCGTGAGAATCAATTTCCATAAATAAGAAGAAACGTTCAATATATATGAAGATTTTTCGAACTATTATGGGGACAGTGTGCTGTCTCCTCGCATTGGCGTCATGCGACACGCGTGACGAATTGTACACCGAGGACATCAGGAATGGACAATGTATCATTGAAATCAACGGTCATAGGGATACCGTCCCGGGTTATTATAGCAAGGGCAAAGATGGTGTGGTGTACGATCTTTATCCCAGGACACTTTCTGCTCTTATGGGATATTGTGAGTATGATACGGTGGATGTGAAGTTGTATGCTCTTGTTCTTGGAAAGGAGTACCGCCTGGATTTCTACAGTCCGTTTTATAACCCAGATGATGTAACTGGAAATATCGACCTCAAACGAGGGTATGATATAGTAGAATATACAGATACTCCACGTGGTTATCAATTCCATACTTTTCGTTTGTATACCAAGATTAAGATATCTGAACAAGTCTCTGTCTTTCAGTCAGATACCTCTAGCGTCCTCTTGGGAGGCTACCTTGAAGGGTTGTATCACTATGGACTCAATAGGGATATGGACCCAGAAGGACAGAATGATGATGAATATTTCAGGGCATATATCAATTTCCGTTTGTGGGGACCATGCCCGCCGACATCGGTGCTGGATGTTGTGGACGTAGAGGGCAACCCGTATGAGAAGCGTATCTCCATGTCGAGGAGCCACGATAAGGACGGCAAGGTGGTGAAGTACGAATACTGCATCGACGGAAATGTCCGCACCTATGGGCCACGGGATAACCGCTTCGATTTTTTTGACGGCCCTTGGCAGGCTGGACAGTCGGCCTACGGAGGCGATTACATCACCGCCACCGAAATAAGTGAGATCAGCTACGAGTTCCAGACCAAGGGAACCCATAAGATATACTACAGGTGCATGGACGACATGTTCATCTGGAGCACCTGGAAATGTGAAACCATTATTATACAATAACGATTTATCAGTCTATGAAAAGAGTAGTAGTTACTTTATGTGCGTGGTTAGCCTTTGTGTGCATGTGGTCCGCCACACCGCTTATCGAGCCTGCGGGTTTTTATGTATTCCAGAATACCGAGGCTAGGTATGGTAGTACGGATAAGATAGTTATTCCGTCCGATGGAAACATTATACAAACCACCGTCCAGTCCAATAATTTAATGGAAGGGGGAACTGTTTCTGTTGTGAGGTCGGCTTTCAAAATGGTGGCCAAGGGCTACGATCATCGTCATCCTGTAACAGATATACTTATGCAGGATTTCTTATATTGCACTGTGGTTGTATCTGGTAATGAGACGGCGTACAAGCTGATTAATTTCTCAGACAATGTAGCCTTGAATGTGAAAAATAATGAAACGTACGATTATTCGACGACCGTACCATCGAAAAAATATATTGTCACGTATAACGACATCTTGGCTCTTTTGGGGTCTGAGATCGATTTGACTCAGGGTGGATGTGTTACCTTGAAATTCTGTTTCGGGGTTTACGCCTATCTGAAAAGATCTAAGGGTGGTGACGGTGAGTTCTATTTCTATATCCGAACCAAGGAGAGTCAACCGGTTACACTTTATATATGTAGGCCGGGAGAGATTGCTTTTGCGGAAGAAATGCCAGTCTTGGAAAGTGTGGATGGCGAAGAGGTTATGGCGCTTTATCCGACATCCAATGGATCCCCCGTGGCTTTCAATCTCCTTTCGAAGGTTGCCCCGAGCCACTTCCCAATGGAAACCCAGTCGTTGATATGGCGTGTCCGCAAAGGAGAGAATTTGGTGAAATCCAAGAGTACGACCTCTAATCGCTTCACTGTCGAAAACGGATCGTTCGAGGTGAGTGGAATGGGTTTTGATTATGCTGAACTTGATGAGGCGAGCGTACTCCATGAGGGTGATTTGTATAGTGCGACACGTACCATCAAGGCGCTTTCTGGTAGTGTTTCCTGTACCACCAAACCTATTAAGTGCAGGGTGGTACGAGAAGCTGAATTGGAAGGTTTTTTACAACGCGAAATGCGTGTCTGCCATAGCGATGCGGACTATGAGGTTGACGATAACCTCTCCGACGAGACCAAATGGTTGCACATCAAGGGAAATAGACTAAATGTGGATGATTTGGGTTATGCTTCTATTTATGGCGTTCGATATGCTTGGGAGTACAGAAGAGGATCTAGTGGCACATGGATAGAAATGCCCGATTATGCTTCGAATAGCGCAAGTGTGGAGTCTCAATTCAACTCTCCCAATGGCTTTAAAACGCTCTATGCCTCTGCTCCGCAAGACTTGGTAGCTTCTCTGGCTTTGATAAAAGACGGAAGGAAGTATGAGTTCAGACAAGTGGCTTACCTGACTGGTTTCGGCAACCGTAAAGTGTTGGCGAAAGAGAATGGTATCATAACGGTGGAGGCGTATGAGCCCATAACTGAAGCGATGTTTGATGTGAAACACCTGTCTGGCATCTGTCTGGATAACCAAACGCATGAGGATTCAATGCGGGTAGCGTTGAGGGGTGAGTACGAATTTAAATCCGTGGATTCCCGACGAGAGGGAGTATTGAATTATGGCTACAATTTCCCTTCAGAAAATGTCAAGGGTAATGTGGCGGAAAAGAATCTCGGTGTGGGCATTCATGTGTTCGCTAGTAAGGCAGGAAGCTTCTATGCGACCTATACCGTCAAGGATGGATGTGGAACCGAGGTTTTGTTGAAGGATAGTTTGGTGGTGTCGAACTTGCCGGTTCTCGATCCTAATTCGGTTTTGTGTGGCAATGCCAGCAAATCGATTATAGACGGCGTTGTTGTTGCCGAAGTTCCCGATGGCGTATTATGTCGCCTTCAGATAAGCAACGAGGATGACGATTTTGCCACGTGTGATTATCTGTGTAGTGAGGATGGCGTTACCTACCAGCGGATGGGAAGTCGAGGCTGGGAAATTCCGCTATCGACATCGGGTGTGAAAAGAGTCTATCTAAAGAAAAAGACCAGAATGGGTAGCCAGTGTGAGAGTGAAGCGGTCGTGGTGGAGTTGGTGAGAGTAGGAGAGTTGCGCAACAATACAATCACCCATCGTATGCATTATGTATGTCCTGGTATGCTAAACCCTCTTGTCACCTGCGATCGGGTTAGTGGAGGATATGGAACAGGCTCCTACTCCTATAAGTGGATTTACAGTACGGACGGTAACTACTATAAACCTATGATCTCTGGAGATTCGCTCATTACTTCGGCGGATTTGCCTGAAGGAGCGTGGTATCAACCTATTGATGAAGCTTACCGTGTCAGACGTATCGTCATAAGCAAAATAGATAAAGGCGTTGTTATGGACACGAGTGATTATGCTGTCATCTCTCCTTACAGCAAGCCAGTCATGTCGTTAATATCCGATAAGACTGCCGTATGTTACGACTCTCTTGTTACCTTTACGATGAGTCAAGATGCGAAGAGCCTCTCCGAGTTGGCGTTATCCGCATCTCGTGGACGGGAGGATACGCTTGTCTATACCTATGTTTCCAAGGGGTGGGACGGAACCGAACATAATGTTTCGATGCCTATGACCATGGCGGGCAATGCGAAATCGTTGAAAATCAAGCAGGATACCGTGGTTTACGGAAAACTGAGAGTGTGTGGACGTGACTATTACAGCAACCCGGTGGAAATTTCGAGTGGTGCCAACCTCAGGCCGAAGATGGCCTATGGTCCATGTCGAGTGCGTGGTGGGGAGTTGGAGGTGAATGTCGCCAATCCGGAACCCGACTGGACGTACAGTATCGAACAGGGTGGGGTACGTATGGGTGGTATCACGGCAGAGGTGAAGATTCCGAAGGTGGGAGGTCTCATCTATGAGGTGCGTGTGAACAACGGCTCATGTGAGCATGTTGGACGCATAGGCTTGGAGGATAGCATGTTCCACGACGCCTTCAGACACTTCAATCTGGAGGTGAACCAGGTAAACGCGCCTATCGTAACCCTTTGTGCTGGAGAGAATGCCACCATTTCCAATGATCGCAACGAGGGTAATAGATATGCGACGAACTATGAGTGGAGCGTCAATGGTGTTCCTGTGGAAAGAAATGATACCGCTTACCTATCCTACACCTTCCCGCTCAATGACACCTACTATGTGATCGTAAGGGAGAGCAAGGAGGTTAGAGGAACAGAGTTGTGCCAAAGTATTTTGGATACCGTTCGTGTGAAGACTTACGGTGATGTGCGTGGCACCGAGTTGTCCTTGGACAATACGGGGTATATGTGTGCAGGTGATTCCGTCCAGTGGACACTTGGCGGCGTGATAGGCGGATCGATGACCTCCTATTCGTATATGTTGTTCGATAACGGTAAATCGATCGGATCGGGATCAATCGGTCCTGACGACAAGGTAAGCGATTACGTCAAGTTCGCAACGGCAGGTAAGCACACGCTCCATATAAAGGTCACAGACGCTTACTGTGATACTACAGCGCATCTCTATTCACAAATTAGCGCTCCAAAGAACGTCACCTTGGAGGAGGAGTTGAAGCTCGCTCTAAAGGCGTCGCCTAGTTTGATCAATGAGGATGGTAGCGGAAAAACGACTACGGTGGTCGTCACGGCGACGGATGGAGATGCGGATCTTACGCTTGACAACTTCTCCTACAGCTATAAGAAGCCGAACGGAGAGGTGGTGACGGGTGAGAGCGTCGGAGGGGTGTTCAGCATCAAGGTTGACAGCACCTGCTTCACGAACGACCTCTTGGTATTGTCCGTGGAGAGAAAGGCGGATGAGAGTGGCTGTACGGTGCAAGGTAAGGTAACCATCAACCAAACACAGGGATTCAGCCAGCGTCCAAGTCTGGAAGTGAGCCTATTGAAGGATGAGTACTGCAGCGGGGAGACTGTGACTTTCTCCGTTCCTGAACTCCCTAAATTCGGAGATAAGGAGTTGACCTCGAAGGACGTCTCCTATGCTTGGTTGAAAAACGGAAGTCTCGCAGGTTCCGATTCCATGTTCACGGTGACGGCTGTGGCTGGTCAACGCGTAAACATCATGTGCATGATCAGTTACAAATATGATGCGAGCCTCAGGGCGGCCAAGGTCTATTCCGAGGAGTTTGAACTGGTGGGCAAACCGGGAGTCGATTTGGGCAAGGTGACAGACCCTGAAAATGGGGCGAGGAGCAAGAGCCTCTGTTTCGGCGATAGTGTAAGCCACTTCTCATTGATGGTGGATGCCTTGGTTGGCGTACACGATACTTTAGAGTGGCAGCAGAATGTAGATGGGGAAATTTGGACGTCTATTCCTGACAAGTATAGGGCGGACGGTGATTTAGGCAACGCCCAAAGCATAGAACTCTTGTCGCAATATTACACAACAGACCAAAAGACCAAGTATTTCAGGTTGAAGTGTGTCAGTGAGTGTGGTGTGGTGAGCTACAGTTCAAACATCTTTGCGCTCAAGATAGAGTCCATTCCTACGCTTCCCGAAGTGGCTTTGAGAAGCGGTAACTTGGTGAAGGGAATTGATAAGGTGAATGAACTGGCCTTCTCTCCGACCTCCCACTATGCTGGTTACAGTTACCATTGGGGAACAAAAGAGGACGATGTCAACCAAGTCTCATCGAACAATGGTGCCCAAGCCCTCGTTGAGGGTGAGTTTGGCGTGGGAGACAATAGTGTCTATGTCTATAAGCAATCCATAGGCGGAGCGCAGTGCGTCAGCCCTATCTTAAAGTATGACTTCAAACTTTGCGAAGAGTTGATGATAGGTGATTTGATGCCAAGTAAAGAAGAAGGTGTAAGATGCCCTAATGATACTTCCGTTAATTTTATAATCACAGATGTAAAGGGGGGAACAGGTCAATACAATATCACATGGCAGTACAAGACTTACGGCGACAATTGGATCGCTTTCGACGAAAAGAGCGAAACCCTTGGCTTTCATGTTACAATGTTTGACGGTCCGTTTGGAAATAAGTACCAATTTGAATTGGATGTGACCAGTCTAAAAACCACCACTTCATTCCGTGCCATTATCGGATGTGAGGGCGACTACAGTGGTTCGAGCAAGATGACCAATACCTATACGGTCAACTATTACGAACCTTTGAAATCGGGCGGAATCGATTTGTCGGAAGAGACCTTGTGCTACGGAACAGCGATGTCACAAATCTATGGTGATTTGCCGAGTGGAGGCGATGGTGCCTATTCCTACAAATGGTTGCGCAGCGAAAATCCGGATAGTGTGGGGTCTTGGAAGATTATCACCAACGCCACCAGACAGAGTTACAACAGGTGCGACACCTTGTATGACGGAGCCTTCTACAAGCGTGTGGTAACCGATGGATGCGGAACCGTTCTGGAGAGTAGGGTGAAGCATATAGACGTTCTTCCTAAACAGGAGATCCTGGCAGAGGATGTGAACTACACCAAGGTGGTGAAATCGGGATCAGCCGCAAGGATGTGGGGTGTTCCGAAAAATCCGAATGACCGAAGCGTATATGTGTGGTACGACGATGATTTCAACCCTTTGGACACGACTGGTCTGCACGAGATCTATACGACCAAACCGATGTTGTTGGGCGAAAAGGAGCAGATGTCCCATACCTTCTATGCGGCCAAGTATGACGAGGCAAGGGGATGCCTGAGCCATAACTACGACACCTTGCGTGTCACTGTCTATGCTGATTTGAGCGGAACCATCTATGTTGAGGGTACACAGAAGGAGTCGGAGGATAATTTCTGGGTATGTCCTGGTGACAACCAGGTGGAGGTTGCCAGTGAGTCCAATCCGGAAGGGGCGACGTACCGCTGGTATTATAGGATGACGACAAACGTCAACACGGAAGAGCCTGTTGTGGGCGACTGGACGCTTTTGCGTGGCACACGCTCCATTCCTGTTCGAGGAGAGCGTCTGTCGTTGGATACCTGTGACACGAAGAACTTGTTTGTCAATTCAACGGGACGTGCCAAGTTTGTCGAGTTGAAGCGTGTCGCCATTTTTACAGTGGCGGATGTGGAGACGCAGGTTGAGAGCAATGTGATCCGTGTCAATGTCGTCCCTACCATGAGCAGTGTCAATACCATACATGAACTTGTTGGTTCATTGTCCTCCGCACGAGATCACTATTGCATTGGTGAGGTGGCGTTGCCTGTGAGTGGTGCTTTGGAAAATAGTTCGGAGGAAATGTCCGTCTGGCGGAATTCGTCCCGCCATTTCGGTCCATGGTTGTATGATAAGAGCTATGTGAGGGATCTGGGCTTTGCCACATGGTACGAGAGTAAAATTGCCGGCGGAGAGTGGGACACCCTTTCCGTGAGGTACTTCAACCAGGATGGCTATGCCGAGGAGTTTACGCCAGGAGAGGGTATCGAACATGTGATGAACAAGACCTATCAGGTACGTCGCGCCGTTAATGACGGATGTACCAGCGCATATACCGACATCCTTCCTTTGTATGTGAGCGACGAGATGGGCAAGATAGGAAACGTGCAGATGTATGCCATCGAGAATGGCAAGAGGATCTACAAGGGATTCGAGATAGGTGACAGCATGATGGTGGGATACCTGAGCGCCGATTCGTATGACTGCCTATGGAGCCTTGATAGCACCTTCGTGGATACGATGGAGGCGGTGAAGAACTATGTCTCGTTCCGCATAGAGGGCAACGTGGCTAATAAGCTCATGTCCGATCCGCATATCTACATGAAGCGCAAAAGTGATGGTTGCTGGTCGAACGTTCTATCCATCCCTGTACAGTTGGCGAGCGCCAGCAAGGGTGGCACAATCGGATATGACCAGACCATCTGCCGAGGTACTGACTTCGACGCGGTTCGAAGCATAACGGAAGCAAGTGGAGAGTGGAAACATCCAATCGACGCCCCAATGAATTGGAGTTACAGTTGGCAGTTCTGCGTCGATAGCCTTTCTTGGACTGCCGTCAGCGGAGCCGATAGTGTCATCCTCTCGAGTGAGGATGTGAACAGGAACGTCAAGCTCCTCAATGGCAAGGTGACCTATTTCCGAAGGGTAGCCACCAACGACAGCATGAGGGTGCGTTATAGCAACGTGGTGAAGATGACCTACTACGACGAGTTGAAGCCAGGAGAGTTGAGCCTCAATACGGATAAAACTGGCTTTTGCACTTACGACGAAATGCCGACCGTCATCTCGACAGCGCCTACGGGTGGCAGAGTGGATCAGGATGGCGTTAGCTACGCTTGGTACGTTAGTATGGATAAAGGTGAATTCTACGAGTGTGACGGTTATAGGATGAACTCCTTCAACCTCCTCTTTGAGGATAGCTTGATGTCCGTTGAGAGAAACAAGAACATCCTTGTGGACATCAAGTGCCAGTATAGGGATGTGTGCGGTACTGTGGAGAGCGATCCGCTCGCCTTTACCCTCTACAGGGAGAACCGCATTCCGAATATCTACCAGGACAATGACAGCTGCGACGCCAGTGAGGTGACGATCAAGGTGATAGAGGATGCGTATGACAAGACCTACAACTTTATAGCCATGATCAATACCGAGACGGCTTTGGATTCTGTGGTTTGGACCAGCGAGGCCAAAGAGCGGACAATAAGGAGGTCAACCTCCATGGTTGTCGATCAATATGGTGTTTACTCTGTGGATGAGACAGGCTGCGTGAGCGACTACAGGTATTTCAGTATCGATAGCTTGCCTCCATTGCGCCAAGAATCCTTTGCCGCTCCTGACGTTGTTTGTTACAAGGAGAGCTTCACGATCGATGGAGAACCGGCCATTGGCGGTAATGGTAGCAAACGCTATGTTTGGCAGTACAGTTACGACAATTTCTCATGGGAGGAACTGCTCAACCATGACGAAGAGGATCTGACAGTGGTTAATCCTATGGTCAGTGCCTTTTACCGAAGAATCGTTGTCGACAAGTGTGCGTCCGATACATCTTCTGCCGTGTTCGTAAGGGTGCGCGAAGAGGTGAAAGTTAATCGGGATATGCTCGTCTTGAACGACTTCAAATGTGCGGGGCATTCCTTTAACGTAAAGTTGTCCGATAGTGTCAGGACGGTAGCGAATGTTGACTACTACACTCTTTGGTATGATGGCCAAGAACGCTTCCAAGGTGCTGGTCGGGGTGTTACCCTTCCGGGATTCTTTGAAGATTCCGCATTGGTTCTCTTCTCCCATTGTATGATGGACAGTACGTCGAAAAAATGCGAGAGTGAGCGCATCGAGATTTATGTCCATAATGCTGTAGCGATCGACCATGATCTCAATGTGGTCTCCTGCGATGAATTGAGTCCGTGCAATGGAACGTTTGTGGATGTGAAGGGAATGCGACAAGGTGGTAGATACGATGATAAGATGAAAAACAGGTGGTTCGTCAGCAAGGATGGCGAGCAGTGGACCGAGCAGTTGCTGCAGACCGGAGATCAGCTCCGTCTGAGGGTGGAGGACACCATGTTCGTCAGACGTCTGCTTTCTAACGGATGTGCGCTCGATACCAGCAATACGTTGACGATTATAGGCACCAAGGTGGTCGATTACGACTATCTCACGGCGCTTAACCTCAATGTGGTATCCTCTGTATTCGACAGTTCGGTGGTGTTGAACATGTCTGGATCCAAACTCTTCTCTGAAAGCTATTACTTTACGGGTGACGGTCTCTTGCCGGTGGCGAACGCCAATAGCATACGTCTTCCTTATGATGCGGAGACCTATAAGGATAGTATTCTTCAGATCATCGCCGTGAGCGATGTGTGCGTGAGCCAGTATGATGTGACGCCGCTCCGTGGTGGAGTCATCAGTTTTGATGGAGAAACTACGCTGTGTGGAGGCTCTGTTATCCCTTCCATCGTCTCTACGGATGTGGAGGGTGGTCATGGAATGTACACTTATCAATGGCAATACAAGAACTCTTATACGGGCAACTATATCAATATTGATGGTGCGACCGATAGGGATTACACGCCTCAAGCGGTCAGCGTGGCAACGGATTACCGCAGGTTGACGATGGACGGTGAATATACATCCATCTCCAATGCTATTACGATATCCATCCGACCTCTCCCTAAAGTGCGTAATATCTATGTACCTATCTCGGACAGCGTTTTCGCTTCCTTGGGATTGAACCATACCCAATACAGTATGGAGCGGTTGCCGATCGTAAGGGCTGTGATGAAGGATAGCGTTACGGATGCCGATCATGTCATGTGGCAGAAGAGCTACGACGCACTGGCTTGGGAGAATGTGGAGTCCATGGACGCTGAGGTTTCGAATATCTACTATTACGAGTCGGAGGACACGACGAGTGTTGTCTATTACAGGGTGATTGGTGTCAGCGAGTGTGGTGCCGACACCAGCAAGGCGTTCAAGGTCACTACCCTTTACGCCTCCTTCATCACTGATGAAGAGTTGGTGCTGGTGGATAGCATCTGTATGGGTGATCCGTATGTCAGAATCGCATATAAGGTGGATTACAGTGATAAGTACGAGTATTCGTATCGTGCCATCGGGTTCAAGGGTGTCGGCGCTTTTCAATTCAGGAGTGACGAGCCAATTCCAAACCTGCTATATGGACATGAAAATCGTTATATCAGAGACACCACAAAGGTGCCGAGCGGGGTGGTCTTCTCCTATCCAGAGCGGTCGTTCGACGTGGAGATTACCCGTTATGTGAAGCAAACGGGAGCCAGCAGCACCAAGATGGTCCACTTCTTCGTCGATGATCTAAAGGCTAACTTCTCCTATGTGGTTGATGGCATTGAGACGCACATGGGCGGAGGAGAACCGCATAGTGTCAGACTGAACCAGGGTAGCAAGGTGAAGTTTGAACCTGAGGTAAGTTCTTCTCTTCTGGATGCTTCTCTCTCCTACAAGTGGTACCTGATCGAGCCTCTCAACGCCGACTTCTATGCGTTATACGGAGGCAGCGAGGGTCGAGAGGGCGTCACCAGTGTGAAGGAGTCCCCTTCATGCTACTTCTATAATCCGTTAGACTATACGGTTAAGATGACGGTGACGGACGGCATGTGCTCCGCGACGGTTGTGGACAAAGCCATGTATGTGGACAAGAGCACTTTCAGACATTATCTGGTGGATGCGTCATTTGAGGAAGAGGATGAAATCCATGAGATGGTACCAAATGCCTTCTCGGTATATCCTAATCCTTGCGTGGATTTCCTACATGTGAGATGTGTGCAGGGTGAAATGGTTGAACTCCACGACATGAAGGGTGTGAAGCTTTACGAGACCTTGGGAGGCGAAGTGGAGATCGATATGCGACCATTTGCTCCTGGTTCATATCTGTTAAGAGTAGGGGAGGAAGAATATGTGATCTTGAAGAGATAGGAAGGAAGTTCTGTATCCATTGATGAGAAAGAGGGTGGTCCATGTTGATTGGATACACTCTCTTTCTTTTTTGTGATTAAGCCAATGGAAAATGTCTTACATTTGTATTTGAAAGAAATGTCGTATATGAGTCCAACGGTAAAAGGTTATTTGGCGGCAGCCGCATCTGCGGTCTCCTATGGAATGAATCCATTGGGAGCCCTCTCCTTGTACAAAGAGGGGGTGACCTCCGATTGTGTCTTGTTCTATCGTTTCTTTTTGGCCGCTATGCTATTGGCGCTCTATATGCTCTATAAAAGGGAGTCGTTCCGCATCGAGTGGAGGGAGGCGTTGTTGCTCCTCTTTTTGGGATCGATGTTCGCTATCTCCTCGCTGACCTATTACAGCAGCTTCTATTATATGGATGTCGGAGTCTCCACCACGTTACTCTTTATCTACCCAGTGATGGTGGCCTCTATCATGGCGCTCTTCTTTGGCGAACGTTTAACGCTCTCCGTTGTGCTCTCCATTGTGGGCGCTCTTTCGGGTGTGGTGATCCTCTATTTGGGCGGAGATGCGGTGTTGAGCCTGGTCGGTGTGGTGTTGGTTTTCCTTTCCGCACTCTCTTACGCATTGTATATGGTGGTGGTGAACCGTACGAAACCGAAGTTGTCCGCCGTCAAACTGACCTTTTATGCGGCGCTTTTCTGTTCCGCCCTGATACTCCTCCATTCCACGCTTTTCGGGGTGGGAAATGTTCACCTTCTCACTACGGGTAGCCAATGGTTTTGGGTTTCGTTCTTGGCGCTTTTCCCGGGTTTGATCTCTTTGCTGATGATGGCGGTGGCGGTACGGAATGTGGGATCCACCAAGACCTCTATCATGGGTGCTTTGGAACCGTTGACCGCAGTCTGTATTGGCGTTTTTGTCTTTGGGGAGCAGATGACCTACCGATTGGCGCTCGGCATCGTGTTGGTAGTAGGCGCTGTGCTTCTGGTGATTGTCTCTCCTCAGATAGAAAAGCGAAGGTCGGAGGCGCAAGGTCGATGAATGGTTCATAATTTATTTGTATCTTCGCTTCTGTAAAATCGTGTATTTTTATGAAG
>JAKSKV010000049.1 GCA_024401555.1 Paludibacteraceae bacterium | reverse complement strand
CGCCTGCTTATGAGTAATGGCTTTTGACTAATGACTAATGACTAATGAGTAATGAGTAATGAGTAATGACGGATGAAGAACAGAGTAACGATAACGCTTCATTGGGGAGCGATGTACAGTGACATTGTCTCAAAGGCACGCTTGGCAGGCGAGTCGGTGGAGAACAAGGGTGCAAGCATCAAGCGTGCGATGACGAGTGCGCTTGCCCATGTGCGTGCTGCTTGCGTAAAGGAACATGCTGTTTGGGAACATAGGCATACAGCCGATGACAGACAGATGGCAGAGGACAAGGTGGTGATAACACTGCACCTGCCAGAGCTGTATGACCTGTCGGCTAACGCTGCGCTTGCTCAGTATATGCATGACTATGTGGCAGCGAAGGCACTGAAGGAACTGCTTGCAGGAGCTAAGCCCGAAGGAAAAGCTTCGGGAACAGTGGCGCAGGGAACAATAGCGGCAGCACAGAACGCCATCAACAACGCTACGGCGGCAGCAGTGCAGGAGATGACCATTGCGATGCAGGGGATTGTGGCGATGCTCAGAAGCAGGGTGAGAAGAATGCGCAAGGGCGCGAAGGTGCTGGTGGCTGTGGGCGACAAGGGGTCAGACAGCTGGTATGGCGTAGTGGATAGGGAAGCCATCAATGATGCAGATGCGGCAAGCTTCACGAAGGGAGACGTGGGCAGCGTTACCGTCAACGTGGCAGCGGCAGGCTACATCTGGATATGCACGGCAGAAGAGATCACGAAGATGGAAAGCGACAGTTTCCCTGTGCCATACAGCTATGGCGGCACTGTGACGATAGGCGGCAAGGTCTATCACGCCTTCAGAGTTGACAACAGAGTGACAGTGACAGGAACATATACTATTAATATTACGATATAACTATGGGAAAGACAGTAAATGTGTTCGGTAGGATAAAGAATGTGACCGAAGACGGAATAGTGGTTACTGCTGACACCGTCAAGGACGAGCAGCAGAACATGACCCAGCAGGAGATAAACACGAAGATGCTTGAAGGCATAAAGGATGCAGGCACTGTTGATGGCGTAACCTTGCAGAAGGACGAGCAAGGCGTTATCAGCGTGAAGGATGGCGGCATCAGCAAGGAGAAGCTTGCGCCGGCATTGAAGAAGGAAATCAGTGACATGGGCAGCGATGTGGAGCAGCTTAGTCAGGAACTGGAAGACGTGAAGGATGAGGCTGCATCGGCTAAGGACATGGCACAGCAGGCGCAGTCATCCACACAGGCGGCAGTGAACGCGGCAGAACGAGCAGCAGCGAGTGCAAGCAAGGCAGAAGGACATGCAGGTCATGTGGACGAGGCTTTGCAGGAGATCATTGAAGGCGGTGTTGGGGAGATCCCTGCGCAAACTGTAGTGCAGGTGGCAAAGAACACGGCTGACATCGCTGATGTCAAGGGCGAGCTGGAGGGATTGGAAGGAGTCCCTGAGAAGGTGAAGGAACTTGACAAGGCTGTGATGGGAGACGATGGAGTTATTGTTGAGGGGGATTTTCACCCATTCAATGAGCATCTATTTACACCGCAAGAAGCAGCCGTGGGCGATGTGCTTGACATTACTATTACTCCTGAGGGTAGTGGCACTTCTCCTGCCATATATTTCAAAACAAGTGACGGCTCATTTAATCTTTCGCCTGGCACAGACAGAGTCATTCCAAGAGACTATCTATATGCTCAGCTTGCGTACCGAAATGGATATGTCAAGATTGTGAATAAATCCAAGATAGTTTCCAGTCTTTATGAAAGTGTCCATGCGAATACAGAGGACATAGTAAAAATCAAAGAAGATGTTGACGACTTCAGTGTTGAACTCAAAGGTGTTGATGGTGTAATCGTAGATGGAGATTTTGTCAGCCAGAATGTACTCTTTACTCCAAAAGATGCATCAGTAGGAGAGACTATTGAGATAACTGGTCTTACGGGTGGCGCAGGTATATTCTTCAACGGCAGTGGGGGAGTAATGTATAATGGTGTACACACGATCGAAGAGGAATATACTTCCACAAAGCTGGTATATGCAAATTCACATGTAAGGGTAGTAAATCTTTCCAGACGCAGAGACAGCCTTCCCTCAAAAGTTGAAAACAATACAGAAAGGATTGAAAAACTGGAGTCGGATAATAAATCAATAAAGAGAGTTATTCTTCCTACCAAAGAAATGTCCGATATAGTTGCTGATACTTGTACTGACAAACTGAAGGCGACATATGGATGGTCTGTTCTCAAAATGACAGGACATTCTACACAGATTGACAATTTCCAAACTCCATTCAGATACCTTGAAGTATGCTTGGGGGCATTTGAAGAAGAAGGTTCTGCTTTCAATAAGGTACTTGTGAATTTTGTTGACCGTGAGAGCGACACTACACCGAATACTATACTTTTGACAAAGGAGTTTGATGTTGAGCCTTATGAAGCAGGTGAGAAGCGTTTTGAAGTCCTTGATTTCGGTGAGATGATACAGCCGCGTGCAGAGCATAATCTGATGATAGAAGTTCGCACAAATGGTCAAGGTAGTCCTGCTTGGGTGGATGAACAACATTTCCAAAGCATCTGCTCCAACAAGATAGTGCATGAACGATATTGGACAGGTGGTGTCGTGAATCCAAATAATGGTGGAAATATCTATACTTCCCTCAAATCGCCAGCAAGATTCCTTTACCTTTCATTTGCCCAAGATGCAAAGGAAACAGCACACTTGCGAGAAGGGGAAGTGAAATATTTAGCAGATGAATTCTCTGCGAACATCATACCTCCAATCGTGGAGGAACTCACAAAAAGCCCTTTGAGGATAGTTGTCCCTAATGAGGTGTATGCAGTGTCTGGAACAGAATTTAATCTGTGGAACGACAACGTATCGCTTTCTGTTGACAAAGGTCTTGTTTCTCCTACGAATTATCTCGTAGAGTGGAGATGTGGTTGGGGAACAATAACAGACAGATGTTTCAGATTTACTCCAACAGATGCGCATATTGGTCAGTCAAAGACTCTCACTTGCATACTTTATGACTTGGATTACAAGGAAATAACACGCAAGGAAATCACGATAAGAGTATTGGCTAAGAATGCGATAAAGTCAAGCAAGAATATCGTGTTCTTTGGCGCAAGTCTGGGCAATAACACAATGTTGAAATTGAATGAAAAATTCAATGACAGCAATTTCTTCACTGGAGTCAAACCCATCATGCGTGGAACAAAGGGTACTGTGGTAAAGCATGAGGCTGTAGGCGGTTATGGTTGGGCAAACTATGCACTAAAGGGAACTACATCTTACAGGGTACAGGTAAACGGCGTTTCTGCCATTGACACTTCTGTTAAATACACCAATAACTCCATCACATGGAGTATAACAGAGGTTAATGTTACTGACGGAATTGGCAACTTGCTGATAAAGGGAGATACTGAAGGATCACCAACAACAAACGGAACACTTGTACCTGTAGGCGGTGGAACTTCTATACCTTATACAAGTGCAGCTGCAACTTCCCCGAACCCTCTATGGAATATGGAGACAGATAGTCTTGACGTAGCGTATTATAGAAGAAACCTTGGTATGGGTGACGAAAAGATAGATGCTGCATCATTCCAATTTGGAGTCAATGACCGAAATCTTGGAGATGATAAAGAGAAGCTATTCAAGTATATTGACGATCTTTACAACGCTTTCATTGCAGATAATCCAAACTTTAAGTTCATACTTGGAATAACAACGAGTGCAGGTAATACCCCTAACGGTAATGGTGTCAATTATGGGGCAACACAGGCATATTGCAAATGGATGGAACTTATCTACAAGATACGCAATCACTACTTGGAACTTCAGGCGACTGGCAAATATCCAAACATGATTATTAGTACAACTGGTTTGCAGATTGATAGATACTACGGTTTTGGCTTCAGCGAGAGAAATGTTTCCCAGCGATGCACAATCAAAGAGAAGTACCACAACAATTTTGTACACCCTACTGATAGTGGCTATGGAGAACTTGCAGATGCAGCTTTTGCGGCATTTATCAAAGCATTATCATAACTTCAACAATTATGAAACAGATCGACAAACTTTATCATTTTGGCGTGAGCGCAGTCACAATAGGGGTTCTAAGGGAGGCGATGGCGCTTATGCGCCGCCTCTTTGAGTAATGACGAATGAGTAATGAGTAATGAGTAATGAGTAATGAGTAATGACATGAAACAGGTAAGAATAGGCAATGACATAAAGTTCAGCATCCCACTGCGATTAACAGGGGATGCTGCGCAGGTGATAGGCGACATAGCAAAGTGGAAGGTGTATGTGCGCGAGAGCGATAGCGCCATGCCGAACTCGGCTGGCGTGATGGTGCTGAATGGCGGTGGCGGTCGCTTGCCGATGACGGAACTTAAGGTGGTGTCGGTAAGCGGCAATGAGATCACGGCGCTGTGGATGGCAGATATGCAGCGGAAGGTGGGCGTGTATGATTTGCTTGTCTTTGCGGAAACGGCGAGCGGCAGCAGGGGTGCTGTGGACGTGCTGAAGGTTGTGGAGATCTGTAGGCACACACCTACAGGACTGACTGCGTCGGGTGCGGAGATCAAGATAGAGCAGACCGTTGAGGTGAAGATGCTTGCCGTGAACTTCGCTGGCATGAGCGCATACGAACTTGCAGTGAGCAAGGGATTCGTGGGAACGGTGGAGGAGTGGCTGCTGAGCCTCGGCAAACCTGCTGTTGACGCTGCTGCAAGAGCCGATGAGGCTACAAGGAAATCGGAGGCACAGACACTGCTTGCGAAAGGTGCTACTGAGGCTGCTGCAGGTGCTACGCGCGATGTCCTCTATGCCAAGGAACAGGCTGAGGCTGCGGCGGCTGATGCTAACAATGCGGCGGCGAGCGCGAACACGGCAGCCACGAATGCGAATACTGCTACGGAGAGTACCAATGCAGCAACGGCAAACGCCAACAAGGCAGCGTCTGACGCGACAGGAGCAGGTATAAGGGCATCTGCGGCAGCGAAGCTTGCTACAGATACAGCCTTGGAGGTCAAGGATGATGTGGCAGTGACGAAGGCGAAGGCAGACAAGGCATCTACGGACGCAACGGCGGCGAACGTCAATTCCGAGAACGCGGTATCTACTGCGAACAATGCAAATGACAATGCGCTATCTGCTGTGGCTAAAGCGGAAGAAGCGAAGGGGATAGCTCTTGGAAGGTCAAAGGGCCATGTCTTTGATACGAAGGCAGAGATGGATGCTGCATTGACTAATCCTGATTTTATAAAGATACTTGCAGTTGGTGATAATCTCTATATCCGTGCTATAGATGTACCTGACTATTGGTGGGATGGCAATGCTGCATATCCACTTGAAACGCAGAAGGTGGATTTGAGTGAGTATGTGAAGAATACAGACTATGCCAACGGTAGTAAAGGTGGTGTTGTTAGAGTAAATGGTGTTGGACTACAAATGAATAGTGGCAACACAATAGCAATAGCATATGCAACAGAAAATGTCATTAAAGCAAAAACAAATATGTATTTCCCTATTGTTCCTGGTATGCTTGACTATGCCATCAAAGTAGGTCTTACCACCAATACTCAAACCCTTACAGATATTGAAAAAGCAAATGCTAAGAAATGGTTAGGTTTTGCTCCTATTACCATTGATGAATATGAAGCTCTTACTGATAAGAGTGGTATTAACTTTGTAATTCCTGCTGATTATGATAATTAGTGATGATAAACAACTTGTAGTCTATAATGATGATTACAAACCTGTGAATGTATTCAGTGGTCGCAAGAAGATTGCTGGATGGAAGGAAGAAGAATACACTGGCAAGCACATTGAGGTAGAGGACACCTACAACGATGCGCTTGATGTTGTTGTGCAAGGATATCACGAGCAAGATAGTAGGAATGCCGTGTGGTGGAATCAGTTGATTGATGTTACAAAAACTTTTAATAGCAGTCAAGGCAAGGTAGTTAAAAATGCTGACAATACTCATACATTTACATGGAGCTCTTCTAATGTTAATGGAGAGATTTATAGAATTACTAATGTTGACAAAAAAGCCAATGTAAAATATTTTATAAGTTGTGAGTATTATACTGATGATGACAATATTTATACATTTTATGTTTCATCTCAAAGCCATTATCAATCTAAAAATTTTGAAACAATAGAAGTAGGTGCTTGGAATAAATATGATATTGTCCTCACGAGTCAGTCTGATAGAGTTAATGTTTTTTTTCAATTTGGTGCACGTAGAAGAGATAGTACAATCAATTCCTCTTTTTCAATAAGGAATGCTGTTGTTTTTGACCTCACAGCAATGTTCGGAGAGGGCAAGGAACCTACTATTGAACAATTCCGTAAGATGTATCCTTGTGATTACTATCCTTATTGTGAGGGAGAGTGGAGATATGCTAATAAAGGACAGTGGGTTAATTTTAATCAGTTGATAGATATAAATTCTATTAGTTTAACAAATTGTACAATAAGTAAAATTAACGATATATATACCATTTCTAAAAAAAATATTAGTAGTTATGCTATATGTAGATTTACTAGCATGAACGATAGACATTTGGAAAACCACAAATATCTTTATTGTATTACATCAATTAGTACTAACACAGGAGGAGTTCGTTTTGGAATTACAAATAGTTCAGGAGCGACTAGAACTGCATTTAGTAATCATAATTACAATATTGTCGGAAATAGTTATTTATTGACTCCTGCTTTTTCTGAAAATTCAAATTTTGCTAATACTATAAGGATAGCTTTAACAGAGGGTGTTAATGATTATAGTTTTAAAAACGTACAAGTCATTGACCTCACCCAGATGTTTGGTGAAGGTAACGAGCCTACTACCGTAGAGGAGTTCAAAGCATTATACCCTAATGAATACTATGAGTATGTAGAGAGCAGATATGAAGATACAGGTGGCTATTATGAAGATGGTCAGGTTGTAGAGCATATTCCAGATACTGCTTTCGTTACTCCTATACCAGAACTGCCAGAGGAGATTAGGTGTGTTGAGAACCCTAAGATTGAGGTTGGTAGTAAGGGTGTGATGTGGAATCAGTTGAGTAAGATAACATCATCTGGAGTCAGTTCTGGTTTAACGACAACAAGAATTGATGATATAACAGCACATATAACAGGAACGTCATCTATTACATCGCAGCCTGAAGTGTTGTTTGACAGAATAATAGTACAAACAGGACATATATATTATACTAATGTAATCTGTTTAGAAGGAGATGCAGAAAAAATGTATATGAAATCCTTTAATGGTACTTTTCGTTCTATGGCGTATTTTGGCGAACAAATTAAAAAAAATACATATTCTGTGGATAATTATAAGGCAAGATGGCAATTAGATTTACGTGATAGAGATGATGCAGAAATTGATATTGTCATAAGACTTCAAGCTATTGACCTAACCCTTATGTTTGGTGCTGGCAATGAACCTACCACAGTGGAAGAGTTCCGTGCCATGTTCCCAAAAGACTACTACCCTTACGATGCAGGTACACTCAGGACTATACAAGGTCTTCATCCTATTGTTCCTACTACCACTGAGATACCTTTCAAGCTCTATGGTGCTAATGGTATCAACGATACTTGTGAGCCTTGTGTGCTTGTTGATGGCGAGTGGAAGTGTAGAGTTACGAGAAGGTGGGGAAGTGTGGATATGGGTAGTTTGGGATGGAATTATGAAGCAAGACCAGAAGTGGCATCTTATAGAAGGTTCTGGAGTTCCACCTTACCTATTCCAATGAAAGGTAGTTATAGCAACAAGAACATATTAAGTCCGTATTATTACCATAGTAATAATCTTATAAACCCTTTGTACAAAGATGGCGCTATGTGTCAATACAATCAAAAGATATACCTTTACAATTCATTATATACTGATGCAGCAAGTTTCAAGACTGCTATGCAAGGTGTGCCGTTAATCTACGAACTTGAAACTCCAACAATAGAACTCTATGACCCTATCCCAGTTCGTACACTGCCTATCAACAGTATCATTGACTGTGATGCGGAGATGGAGGCGAATATCAAGGTGGTGGATAGAGTAATGTAACTCGGAAAAATTAGACACTATGATAAAAAGTCGGGATGATATTTTGTCGTTCCGACTTTTTTGCTTAACTTTGCAGCATGAAAGCAAACTTTAAATCACATAAAATGCTAACTAATAACAAAGAAGATATAATGCTAACTAATAACAAAGAAGATATTAGCGTAATAAACATTAATAAGGATAATCCTTGGGGAATTACTAATATACCAAAGAATTGTGGTGATTGGTGTTTTTATTTTCCTTCTTGTATTCAGGATAATGATCTAGTACCTGATTGTACTAATGAGGATTGTGACATGGGTACTGAAAAGTAGGGTAACTCGGAGTGTTTATCCGTCACAACTAAAAGCACTATAGTCAAGTAATTTGTGTTAAATCACAAAATAATTGCGGAAAAGTTTGGTGGTTGCAGTTTTTTTACTAACTTTGCGCCATCAAACTTAATTATTTTGTATGACACCACAAAAGAAGGAAAACATGACCTACACCCTTGAAGAGCGTTTAGGCAGAAGAATAAAGGCGATGCTTGCTCTGCGTGGTATGAACCAATCGCAACTTGCGGAAGCCACAGGAATGAGTACGCAGACCGTCAGCCTTATGTGTAACGGAAAGGCGGATTTTAGAATGAGTACGCTCCGCAGGATCGAGGTTGCACTTGAATGTACTTTAGTTTTAATCCCTAATGAAGATTTGATATAATATGAAAGCAAACGAATTAATGATTGGCGATTGGGTGTATGCTAATGGAGAGCCACACCTTGTAAGTGTTTTGGTGCGTTATTGTGACGATAACCATGATGTTACTGATACCATAGGGTGTCAAGGCATAGGTAAGTCTGGAGAGGTAACAGCGGTTGAGTTTGAACCTATCCCTCTCACTGCGGAAATCCTTGAAGCGAACTTCGGAGAAAAGGAAGATCACAACTGCGGTGAAGGCTACTACTTCTATGGCGGTAATGATGGAGAGAACTGCGTGGTAGATGGCACGCTAATCATCGGAAGAACCTCATATGATGAATACGATTTGGCACTACCCGTCCGCTATGTTCACGAACTCCAACATGCGCTCCGTCTATGTAGATTGGACGAACTTGCTGACAATTTCGTTATGCCACAATAACCTTGTGGTATTTCACAAAGATATAGTGATAAATAACAATGGCAGTAAGGTAACTCGGAAAGTATGATATGTACCCGAAAACGCAAAATCGGGTACATATTTATATCAAAGTGTGCCACAAATGTTCAAATTTGCGGTTCCCAGCCGTAAAAAAGGTGGAAATCCACCGTTTTTACGGATAGAAAGGCAGTCAGTCACACACGGAAGACCCTTCCTTCCGTGATGTGCAATGAGCGTACCGAAATCGGTGCGCTCATTTTTGTGTGATAGCCAAACTTGGCGACCGGGAGAGGAAAAAATGCCGTATTAAAGTTTTTTATAGACCTATTAGAATTTTTAATGCTAAAATTGAGTGAGATAGAAATATTTTATATACCTTTGCAGCCGAAGCCAACACATACAACACTATGGAACTCAAACATCTTAAATCTTTCGTTACGGTTGCGGAGACAGGCTCGTTTAGTATTGCTGCGACCAGATGCTATCTCACACAGTCGGCAATAAGTCAGCATGTCAAGGCTCTGGAGGAAGAGCTGAATTGCAAGCTGTTGATACGCAATTCTCATGACATATCATTGTCGGAGAGTGGCGAGGCATTACTGCCAAGGGCGAAGGAGATCCTGAAGCAGACGGAAGACTGCAAGGAGTACATAAACGCCATCAACAACTGTTATACAGGAGAGTTAAGGATGGGTGTGGGTTCATTCATTGCGCCATACATCAGGAAGGCTGCCATTACATTCATGGAGAGATACCCGAATGTGCGTTTGAACGCGGAGTTCGGCAAGGCTTGCCGCCTCAACAAGATGCTGCGTGATCATCAGATAGATATAGCGTTTACGATGAATACGGCTTTTGACGGAGAGGGGATAGACTCCATGCCATGTGTGCCGTTCGGGATATGCGCTTTCATGGCAAAGAACCATCCGTTGGCACAGCAGGATAAGGTGTCTTACAGCGATCTGATGAGATATAATGTGGTGATGCCTGATATAGGGGAAAGGGTGTTCGATACATTCCAGAAGCACATGAAAGGGGATTTGTCAAAGCTGAACGTGAAGTGTATCGTCAACAGCGCGGACGAGGCTCTGGGAGTGGTGGAGTCGGGATATATGATTACCTTCCTGCCGAAGATGTATCTGAGGAATCATCCTGCGTTGACAGCGAGACCTATCGAGGGCGTGGAGGAGCAGCTGATGAGCAACGCGCATTGGATGAAGGATGTGCCGATCAAGAAGACCGCGCAACTGTTCATAGATATTGTAAAGGAGGAGGTTGCGAACTCGCTTTAGTATTAGAAAAATTTATAGCGCTATAAGCCTTGTAGATAATGTCTATAAGGCTTTTTTATGCTACTATTAGGAAACATGATACCTAATAGAAGCATTAGGAAATTTAATGGAGATTGTTAGGGAGAGAGTAGGGGAATGAGTAACTTTGCGGCGTAATCGATTACGGGTGTCTTGGGCGCAGCCAAGGTGCTGAAGCACGGCTGCTGACAGGACGGTTCGACGCAGCCAAGAATGGCTGCGAACTGGACAAACTTAATTCACTAAATGTTTAACTTCCAAATTAGACTTTACATCTATGGGAAACTTTTCAACGACACCAGAGGCATTCGTCTTCAATGACGGTGGCTCTCAGAACAACAGCATTCTTGCGATGCTGCCAGCTCTCTTGCAGAGACAGGGCGTAGATCCTACGCTTGTAGCTATGTGTTGCGGCAATCGTGGCGGTGCTTTCGGAGGCAATGGCTTGTCTGACATCATTGCTCTCATTGTGATCGCTGCAATCTTCGGCAACG
Organism: Paludibacteraceae bacterium; assembly: GCA_024401555.1. GTDB lineage: Bacteria > Bacteroidota > Bacteroidia > Bacteroidales > Paludibacteraceae > UBA1181. The sequence continues at coordinate 6,883 of JAKSKV010000049.1, read as the reverse complement.
GCAACTTCGGCGGTGGTCTGTTCGGCGGCAATCGTGGCGGTGGCTGCGTAGTGCCAAACATGATCAACAACGACTCCAACACGCAGCTCTTGATGCAGATGCTTCAGCGCAACGGCGTGGACATCCAGAGTCTTGCCAACATGACCAACACGAGTGCGGACGCTATCACTGCTGCCATCAACGGCGTAAGCAAGGAAATCTGCAACCAGGGTATTGCTACCGGTCAGTCATTCAACCAGGTGCTTACCTCTATCATGCAGGGCGGCAACGCTCTCCAGACACAGCTTGCGAACTGCTGCTGCACGCTTCGCGATGCCATCACACAGCAGGGCAACCAGAACCAGCTCGGTCAGAAGGACATCCAGAATGGCATGATTTCTGGTTTCGGTCAGATGCAGGTAGGCATGGAGCGCGGCTTCTCACAACTCGGCTACGCTACACAGGATCAGACAAACGCCATCAAGCAGGCTATCGATGCCAACGGCGACCGTATGCTTGCACGCATGGACATGTACGACAAGGAGCGCATGCAGCGTGAGATCAATGCTCTCACAGCAGAGAACGCGACCATCAAGGCTCGCGCAGAGCGTGCAGCGGAAAAGGCAGACACAGACCGTCGCATCGATGCCATGGCTTGCAAGTTGCCTAACACCGTGCCTGTGGCATGGCCTCAGCTCGAGGTATGGCAGCGTAACGGCTACTATGACTACGGACGCTTCGGTGGTCAGTTCGGTTAGAAAGGAAAGGAGGCTATTATGGCAAGACCTATTCCATTTAACAAGACGGGAATCGTTGGTTTGGAAACCGTTGGTGCGGCACTCGAAAACGGAAACATCATTTTCTACTTCGAACCTCATCCATACGTCAGTACACCTTTCAACGGACTCCTATTAATCCACTTGAAGACTCCTGCACCTACAGGCATCACAGGCTCAGAACCTATCTTCTTTGAGACAAGAGGTTTGCTTGGATCACGCAAGGCGGTTACGAAGAAGGGTGATGAACCACTGATAGCGTCTGATATTACGCTACCATGCTACAGCCTATTCTTCTACGACTTCTATACAGGAGTTGTCGAGGCTATCGCAGGACTATGAACAAACGGAGAGGACGCGCCAAACTTGGCGCTCCTGTCCAAAGTGACAAAACAAAAACGAGAAGACAATGTTCCAGAACTTAAGACAAGGCTCACAGATATACTTGCTGCACAAGGGGATGACACCGTATTTGGAGATGGGAACGGTGGAAACGATTCCGACCTATCCAATGATGGGCTACTATCCACAAATGCCGATGATGCCAATGGACATAACGGTGCGAGTGGGCGAAGCAGTAACCCAATACAAGCAGTTGCCACCATCAGCGGAAGTGGCGAACGTGATAGCCCAGAACAGTGGAGAGGAGGTCTGCATCGCTTGTTCAAGAGAATTCGTAAACAACGAGCTGCAACTCCAGATGCAAAAGTCGGTTGATGCCATCAACAGTGTGCCGATGCATGAAAAGCGCATCGAGACGCTAAAGCAAATCCATGACCAGCTCAATCCAGAAAAGGTCAAGGAGGCACAGCAGGCAGAAGAGTTGAACAGCCTTAGAGACAAAGTTACCGACCTCGGCAACTTGGTGAAAGAACTTAGGGCAGAGCTTAAGGCCAGGGACGAGTCTTCTCACTAAAACTTGGAGGACAAGACAATGACAGTAATGATTATGAAGCACAAGGCTGCCGAGATCAAGGAGCTTTGCGAGGAAGGCTTGCATGCATTCGGCAAGGTGATGACTATCGCGCAGCAGATGTGTGAGGGCGGCGAGCTTGGCGAACGCCAAGGGAACGGTGGCTACATGGGTGAACGCGGCGGCTACATGGGCGAGCGATATGGTTACGGCATGCGCGAGGACTATCCTATGGGCATGCGCGAGGATTACCCTATGGGCGAGCACGGCTATGGCTACATGGGCGAACGTCGCGGACGATCTGCAATGACAGGCAGATATACGAGAATGTAAGGTAGAGGCTCTGGGCGCGTCAAGCTTGGCGCGCCTGAGGCTGGATGATGACATGGCGGCGAGGGCGCTTATGCGCCGCCGCATTCAAAATTAAAACACAGGAAAGAATATGAAACGACAAGCATTGGATATATACGATGATATGCCAAGGGCGATGCAGGCGTACATCAGCAACTTTGGCTGGAACTTCAACAAGAAGGCGTGCGAATACGCTGTGAGCCTGATGAGGAAGAAGTTCGGAAATTCCGAAAAAGTGGAGCCGATAGAGCCATGGACAAAGGAACAGGTGGACAAGCTCCTGAAGAAGTATGGGCTGGTATTGGAGAACGACGTGATGTATAACGCTACATACGTTTGCAATGATGCTGTGGCAAACTGCTTCAAGAGCAGCATCCCGGACGAGGTGCATCTGGCGATGCATGTGAAGGACGTGCTGGACGATGTGGATGGATGCGACGAGCTGCCATTCCGCTTCTGGGTGCAGAAGATGGTGGCGATGGGCATGCCTATCGAATGGGAGGACTTGATGTAGGAGCGCCGCCGAGAACGGCGACGGAATGCAGAAGCGGCGCGAAAGACCGAAGCGGACGCTTCGGGAACGGTAATGGAAACCCGACGGAAAAGCGTCGGGAACGGTGGCTATGATACGAGCGAAGATTAAACTTCCAAAATACGGATGGACGATATATGCGTATATCGCGGTGCATGAGTACTATACCTATGAGATCCTGGACAAGATGAGGAGCATAGGTGCGGACAGACGTGTGCTGGCGAGGGCGCACAGGAACCTGACGGCTGGGGAGCTGAACAACGGAATCACTTTCAGCAATGCCGAAATCGGCGCGACGGTGTGGGTGACGGAGATTACTTCGTCGGCGGCTGAGTTCTTTAATTCGATAGTGCATGAGATACGGCACTTGCAGCAGCATATAGCGGACGCGTATGGGATAGAGCCTGATGGCGAGGAGGTATGCTACATGTGTGGGGAGATAGCGTTGAGGCTGTTTCCTTATTGCAGGGGGCTGCTGTGCGAGCATTGCAGGGAACATAAATAGGGCGCAGCCGAACTCGGCTGCGAACGGAACAATAATATCAACATTTAAACAAAAGAGAATATGGAAATTAAAGAAATCGAAGGAAAGATCGTGGCGCTCAGGAAGGAGTGCCAGGAAATTAAACGCGAAATGGGTATGGTTAAGAAGGAAATGGAAAGGATAAAGGGATTATTGGAAGGATAAGGAGAGCCGCCGAGAGCGTTGGAACGCCGGCGGTGAAGAAGAGCGGCAGCCAAACTTGGCTGCCGTTTGTTTTGGGGGCGGTGGTTAGGGGAGGAGTGATTTTGTTTGCACTATGCCGAGCTTCTTAAAATCATTAAGACTTTTGTTGATATTGTACATGAAGGATTCTTTACTTTCTGTCGTGCTAGAATATGTGATGACATCTTTGTAGAACTTCTCTTGATATTCAGAGTCATCTAAATTCTGATAGAATGTCTGTTCGTCTGTGTCATCAAAGTCATAATATATATCCTTGCTTTTTTCAAACATTTGCCATACAAAGTCGTTTGCTGAAATGTATGGTTCAAACATCTTATAATGTTCTTCCTTAACGCATGCTCCACAATACGAATGGATAGGCTTTGCCTTATATAGCTCCTCAAGTTTATATTGTTTGACTTGTGTACGTTCGTTCTGTAACTCCGTTTGAGGATTAGGATTGCTCACGATTGAACATCGGGAAGAGTGCAGACATCTGGTAACGTCAAGATATACATATTTTATCATAACAGAGTCTTCTGGGGCAGAGGAGGATTCTGTCGAATGTGTACAAGTTGATACAATGAAAGCTATCCCACCAAATATAAAGATAGGCCAGAAAGCAAGGAAAATCCATTTGAGGTTAGATAGTATGCCTAATATAAACCCCTTCACAGTTGTCTTTTGTTGCACTTCTTCTTTTGTTGCTTGTTCTGAAGAGTGTTGATTTGAAACTCCTTTGTAACGAGGGGAAATGCGTGGGCGGTATGTACCTTGCGGAGAATTGGAAGTATTCATATTACTTTTGTTTTTGCTTTAGCTCGTTGAGGAGGGTAAAGAGGGAATCCAACTGCGCTTCCTTCTTAGCGAGAAGAACTTGAAGCTCATCGAGGCGTTTTTGAAGAGCTTCATTTTCTTTTCTGAGTTCAATATATTCATTACCTCCGAAAAGACCATCCTCCTCTTCTATTTCGTATTTCTTTTTGAGCATCGAGCCTTCCCCTGTTAAAAGCCAGGAGAGATTGTAGTGAGGGAAGGTGTTGTTGATAGACATAGCAACTTTGTTGGAAATTTTCTTAACCTTTCCACTCTTATATTCTGATATTTGTTGGGCACGCATGCCTACTTTCCTTGCAAATTCCGCAGGAGATAGCTGCTCATGTTCAAGCATTGCTTCAATAATTTCTTTTGCTTCCATCTTTAATTGTTAGATTTTTCTAATGATACAAATCAATAAACACCTTAAAATTAAAGGTTAAAGTAGAAAAATCCACATAAATATTTGTTTAAATATAGAAATTTCTACTACCTTTGCAGCCGTAAACATTAACTTACCGAGTGCAAAGGTAAGGAAATCTTTGAAATAATGAAACAAAAGTAGAGAAAAATATCTACTTGTAGAGAAATGGGAAGCCTGAGAAGCGAAACCGAAGAAATTGAGCCTTGGAAATGGAATCTCAGAAAAGGGGAGCTGGCGGCGGTGGATAGCGGATGTGCATTGTGTCCTTTGCGCCGCAACGAAGCCGCCGCTGGCGATCCTTGAAGGGCGCGGCGAGGGTGCTGTAGCACCGCCGCGAGAGAAGCGGAGATACGGCGGCAAGAATGCCGACGGAGTGCAGAAGCGGAAGACCGAAGGCGAAACCTTCAGGAACAGTGGCAGAGCATGAGCGGAAATAATAAACCAAAACGAATATAGACATGGGAAGACCAAAGAAGAAACTCTCAGAAGTAAAGTTCAAGTATCAGCTGACATGCAAGGAATGCGGACTGGTATGGCGATACCAAAACCAGGTGGCGATAGTGAGGAACTATGAGCACTACCACTGCGAATGCGGTGGCAAGCTGGAGCTGACGGAACTGTAGAACACGGAACGACCCAAAAAGGCAGGTAATCTCTATTTTCACACAATGGGGTTCCTTAATTGCCCCCAAACCTTTATACCTATTGAAAGGGCGCAGCGGCGCTCGCCTGCCTAGGGGAGTTCTGACAAGTTGAATGGATATAATTCATGTTGATGTATTAGATAGGTGATAATATATTAAGGTTTTTATTATTCAGAATTGTATGGCTTGGGGCGTTGTGAAACGCTCCAAAGCTGATTGAAGCAGCTGGATGAGGCACGGCAATAATGCCGCCGGAGTGCAGAAGCGGAAGAGACCGAAGCGGACGCTTCGGGAACGGTGACGGAAGACTGAAGGCAGAACCTTCGGGAACTGTAGCGGCGAGGGCGCTTATGCGCCGCCACTGGAAAGGAAACTCAAAAAAACAAGATATATATGGAACTGAAACGCATAACACGCGAAGAGGCTAGGCTGAGAATGCAGCCGATACTCGACAAGTACAACTCCCTGCCGGATGTTATCCATCCGAAGGCGGAGTTTCGGGCGCGAATGATGGAGGCTCTGAATGGGGTTGTATATCCCGGCATCGCGCCGCACGAGGAAACGATCCTCAACTATGTGAGGGGCAAGACGGCTCCCGAATACGAGGTGACGATGGCAGCCTTGGAGAAGATGATTAACACTAACGACCCCTCCCGACCTCCCCACAGGGGAGGGGAAGGAACACTAAACACTAAACACTAAACACTGAACACTGAATATGGCAATCAAGAAGAACAAAGAGGAGCAGCGGCAGGATAAGCTACTCTCCTTGGCAATGGATGGCATCAAGGCGGGCTTCGCGGCGGCGGTGAAGATGTACCAGCCGCTGAAGGACGAGCTGAGGCTACGCGAACTGGCAAGCTGGTGCACGCTCAATGGCGTGGAGAAATCGGTGGTGGAGGCTCTGATAAAGCGTGAGACCGTAGAGGTCAAGGCTATGGGCAGCGGCAAGAACTCGCCGAAGTACATAAGCCTCGAACAGCTTACGAGTGCGCTGCTTGCGGAGCATGTAAGGGTGGCGATGATGTAGGCATTATGGACGTAAGGAATATAAGACGGTTCGAGGATCTAGACGGACAGGTGTACGTGATAAGGGAACTGAGCAACGGCTTGGCATTCCTCGACGACAAGGTGTATATGAGCTACACATCGGCGCGACGCGCACTGACATCGAAGCTCGCCTCTAGGGGGGGGTGCTAAGTACTAAACACTAAACACTAAATCTTTTAATAAATAAAATTATGACAGACTACAGAAACCAGAAGTGCGTAATTCGCACAAACAGAGCAGGAGTATTCTTCGGAACACTAGCAGACTATGACCGTACAACTCGCACGGCAGAACTCCACAACACTCGCAGATTGTGGTATTGGGACGGAGCTGCATCACTCTCGCAGCTTGCCGTTGAGGGCGTCAAGAAGCCACAGAACTGCAAGTTCACCATCGTTGTCCCACAAATGCAGGTGGAAGAGGTCATTGAGATTATCCCTTGCACCGAAGCAGCTATCAAAAACATTGAAAATGTAACAGCATGGGAGAAGTAATCAAGAAATTCCTAACCGCAGTCTCTGGCGATGGCTATGGCTCTGGCTATGGCTCTGGCTCTGGCTCTGGCGATGGCTCTGGCTCTGGCGATGGCTCTGGCTCTGGCTATGGCGATGGCTATGGCTCTGGCTATGGCTCTGGCTATGGCTATGGCTCTGGCTCTGGCTATGGCTCTGGCTATGGCTATGGCTCTGGCT
>JAKSKV010000048.1 GCA_024401555.1 Paludibacteraceae bacterium | reverse complement strand
CTGAAATCGGCCGCTTGGTAAAGAGCCGTGTTTGCGCTCCACTCGTAGCCTGTCGTGTCTTGCGCGGAACCGTTGTAGATCGTCGTTCTCGTGTGGCCCGTGATGGTGACCGTTACTGCCAATGGATTGATCTTCAACCATCCGTCCTCCACCTCGAAGGTTACCGTATAGTTGTCATTATTGTTCGTGAAGTTCTCCCGCTTCAGGTTCATCGCGTAGGTGCCGATCTCCGTGCCCTTCGCAAGCGAATCACCCTCGTAGCTGAAATCGGCCGCTTGGTAAAGAGCCGTGTTTGCGCTCCACTCGTAGCCTGTCGTGTCTTGCGCGGAACCGTTGTAGATCGTCGTTCTCGTGTGGCCCGTGATGGTGACCGTCACCGCCAATGGATCGATCTTCAACCATCCGTCCTCCACCTCGAAGGTGACGGTGTAGTTATCGTTCTTATTCGTAAAGTTCTCTTTCTTTAGGTTCATCGCGTAGGTGCCGATCTCCGTACCCTTCGCAAGCGAGTCGCCCTCGTAGCTGAAATCGGCCGCTTGGTAAAGCATCGTGTTAGCGCTCCACTCGTAACCTGTCGTGTCTTGCGCGGAACCGTTGTAGATCGTCGTTCTCGTGTGGCCCGTGATGGTGACCGTCACCGCCAATGGATCGATCTTCAACCATCCGTCCTCCACCTCGAAGGTGACGGTGTAGTTATCGTTCTTATTCGTAAAGTTCTCTTTCTTTAGGTTCATCGCGTAGGTGCCGATCTCCGTACCCTTCGCAAGCGAGTCGCCCTCGTAGCTGAAATCGGCCGCTTGATAAAGCATCGTGTTCGCTCTCCACTCGTAACCTGTCGTGTCTTGCGCGGAACCATTAAAAGAGGCCTCCTTTGTATGACCCTTTACCGTAACCTTCACACTCCTTGGCAAGACCTCCAATCGGCCATCCTTATAATCAATATCATAATTGTCTGTCACATCCTTCTCGCCTCGCAAAATCACAGCATCAGAAATCTTATTGGTCACAACTCCAACATTGACAATAGATCCCTCTATCTTCACGGAAGACAAGACCTCCCCATCAGCCAACGAACCATCGGAAATCGTCCAGGAATTCATCGTCAATGCAGTTCGATCATATTCTCTGGTTTTGCTTCTAGCCAGCAATGAAATCTTTCGCTTGCTCACCATCAAAGATCCCCTCTTCATCACCGTATCGTAAAGACAAGTGACATCCTTCTCGCCTCGCAAGATTTGGAAAGACTTCACCAGATTCTCCACGCTACCGCTCTCCGTAATCGTTCCCTCGATCTTCACATTGGCAACGCTATCACCCTCCTCAAGCAGACCCGTCACCTCATATCGATGCTGTGCCAAAGGCTCCCCGTCGTAAACTTTCGAGGAATCGGCCGCCTTTACGGTAATTGTTTGTGGCAATTGGGCAATATTCACCGAGACAACATCCTGGCAGCCATTGGCATCCTTGACCGTCAATTTGTACATACCATCGGCCAAGTCGGTCAGATCAACCTCGCTAACCTCTTCACTACCCACCAGGAGATCATCCCTTGTCCAAGTCAACTGATAAGGCGCCATGCCGCCCTGAATCGTTCCCTTGATCTCTCCGTCCGCCACACCGAAACAGTTCGCTTCAGCAGATGCGACAGTTAGTTTCAACGGTTGAGGGACTATGACAAGCACAGAGGTATCTATTTGATTTCCGCAATAATCTGAAACAGTGATTTTTACGGTCACATTCTCGCTGATGGCAGATCCTGCCACAGGCTCTTGAATAATCTCCCAATCATACGAACCATCCGCTAACGACGAAAGGAGTGTTTCCTTAAAATCAGGAACCGAGAAAAGACATTGCGTCACATCCGCGCGCTGTGTCAAAGGCAATTCCCCCACGACAACCGGCATCTTCGGATTACCGCCTGAATAGGTGATCACGAGTGGAGAAAGCTTTGACTCATTATTTGCCGCATCGCGAACCGTATAGGAGGCCTTTACCTCCCAATCACAGTTATGACGTTTCACGAACTCCATCGTGCTATCCACCAACACTTCACTACAATCGTCAATAAACAAAGCGGCGATTTCATCCACAGAAGGGAAATCCGGGATTTTATCGAGATTAACCATTTCCCCCGCCCGATCGGCAGGAAGGAATTGGCCCGGCCTTAACACTGGCGCCCGATGATCCTTATACCCCACATCACCACAACGACTGCGATACTCAGAAGCACCGATATCAATCTTTCCTCCCTCAACACGAGCCTCTCCGAAATAGTCGTACAGATCAAAATGGCCTTGTGCCACACGATCCTGATAAGGCTGATTATTACCCTTGTCGATACAAGGAGAGGTGGACATCAATGTGTAATCATCGTAAAGATGAGGATCTTCGGTCATACAATCCGTAGGGAGGGTTCCCGAAATGATGATTTCTCCTCCATTATGGTATAAGATATTATTATGCACAAGGCAACTTCCCGCCGCATAGAGATTGGCGCCATTCTCCACAACCGTGGAGTTGATGAGTGTGCCACCCACCAGATCACTTTCAGATGCCTTTAATACCCGAATCGCAAAGGCAGTTGAAGAGGCTCCAGAGGTAGAAATATGGTTATTCGCCACTATGGAATTGACCATGGTAGAACTTTTCAGCGACACCAATGTGGCATTACCATCCGCACTCACCTCATTGTCAATGATTTTAGTGGAAGCAATTGTCGCATCCACCAAATCGAACATCGCTAAACCAGTTTGAACAGAACTATTCTGTCGGAAAATACCGCCAGATATTTTGGACCACGCTACTTGAGCCAAACAACCACACTGAAAACCTTGCACAATGGTCTTATCGTCTAACTTTAAATAGGAACCTTCACCGCTATTTTTGTCTAACACAAAAATAGGGAAGTCCACAAAACCCAACTGAGATCCATCGATAACAATATCCTCCATGAGGAGATAGGCGTCAGTAAGTTTTAAGGAAGAGGCCCCCTCCTTATAGCGAAGCATATAACCATTTCCGCGAAGGGTGACATTTTTGGCGGTAAAATTAGCAAAGGGGAAATCCACATCCATATCGGAATCCAGTTCCAAGACGTCATTGTCCCGCAATTGGTAACTACCCTGCCCCATCAGGTCAGAGAGATGCTCGTAGGTTATGTTAGTCCTCACCAATCGAACGCCCGCAAAGGCCGTATTAGCAAGAAGGAAGAGGGTGAACAGAATACAAAACCGACTACCCAACCATTCGTTTTTAAAGAGTTTTCTCCACATAATTTATCAAAGCGCAAAATTATTAATTTTTGTTGGATAAGTAACAAAAGGAACGCAAAAAAAATGTTGTAGAGCATGAAACCCTTCCAATCACAAAACAGACGATACAAAAAAAGGGCGCACCCAAAGGCACGCCCTCATTTATGTTAGGAACTTATCGTTCCAAAATCATTCAATTAATTACTTAACGATGATTCTTGCAACCGCAGCGTTGTCAGCTGAAACAACTTGTACGTTGTAGATACCAGCTGAAAGGCCTGGGTTAACAGTTGTAGTTCCCTCGATGCTAGTTGAGTAAACTGTAGCACCAGCCAAGTTAGAAACAACTACTTGAGCCTTACCCTCAGCAACAACTGTGAACTCACCGTCCTCAACAACTGAAGGGTAAACTACGATGGCAGCACCCTCAGCAGAAGCGTCAGCAACACTAGTCTCAACCTCTACAGGATAACCCTCGCCAGACCAAGGCTTAGCGTAAGAGAAACGAAGAGATGCCAACTCACCTTGGAAACCGTTAGCGAACATCAACTTAACCACGTGAGTACCTGCCTCCTTGAAGAGGATACCGTGGTTAGCCTTCTTGGTACCAGAGTTGTTAGATGCACATGGTGTCCAAATGTGGTCCGCAGCAGCAGAAACTTGACTTTCCTTAACAGCGAATGGAGCGAACTCGTCCTTTTCGATAGCCTTCTCTGCTGTCTCAGATGAAGCGTCGATATCCACCATGAAGGTTTGGCTTGCGTGGTCAACCAATGACATAGAGAATGAAGCACGAGCTGTGTAAGTAAGTTTACCTGTCTTCTCATCCATGTTAGCCTCACCATAACCTACGTTACCATAAGGCATACACATCTCCAATGAGTAATAACCTGGATCCTTTACATCGAAGGTGTAGTTCAACCACTCACCAGAAGATACCCAAGAAAGACCAGTAGCACCACCCCATTTACCGTTAACCATTTGACTTGTCAAATCGACACACTCCCATTTACGGGTGTTACACCATGCACGACCAGCGTAGCATTGGATAACAAGACCCTCCTTGTTACCACCTTTATCGTGATCCAATGCGTCAACCAACTTCAATGGGTCATACTCCTTACCCTCTTCGTAGTTCTCGTCAGGGGTGTTGTTTGCATCGAAGTAAGTGATATCCATAGATCCACCTAGCTCCTCGTCTGCTGCCTTAGGGTTTTGGTCGTAAGCGTCCAAGTTCAATTGCTCCTCTACAGACTTCTTAGACAAAGTGTAAGGAGTACCACCGAATGCAGCACCCTTGATGATCTCAGGGTTCAACTCACCACCGAGCACACCTACGATGTACTTACCTGAACGTGACAAGTTGTCACCACCAGAACAACCGCTCTTGAAGGTAGAAGATCCCTCAGCCTTGTTACCGTATGACCAGTTACACCAGCTGACGATTTGACCTGATCCACCTTGACCGTTACACATTGCCATGAATTGGTCAGCAACAGTCTCGTTGACGTCGTTCCATCTATCACCTTGGTACTTCTCTGGTTGAGCGTGGGAAAGACCCCACTCAGAGACGAATACAGGCACCTTAGTGGTAGCAGGCAAGAACTCAGAGTTCAACAATTGCTTGTGAGCGCCCTCGTTTGCATACAAGTGGAATGCGTACATCACATTCGCCTTGTCAGTTTGAATAAGGTGTCCACCTTGGATTGTTTGAGAGTTGATGTATTGGTCCCAGTTAGGAGTACCAACGATTACGATAGGCTTAGACTTATCGTATTGAGCGATAGTAGAGATCACAGACTCAGCATAAGTCTTGATATCACCAGCACCGCAACCGCTTGGCTCGTTACACAACTCATAGATGATGTGCTTGTAACCCTTGTTATTAACCTCTTGAGCTACTTGACCGAAGAATTGTTGAGCATCGCTGGTGTAAGTCTTAGGGTTACCGTTGTTACCCGCAGCCTCCAAGATGTGCCAGTCAACGACGCAGTACATTCCGTTTGTCTCAGCAGCAGCCATCAAAGTCTTGATTTGATCGATAGTGTACTCACCATAACCACCATTAGTTTTGAAATACTTGGCGAGACGAACGACATTCGCACCCATACCCTTCATTCTTTGGATATCGGTACCACTCTTAACACAGTTCTCATCGTAGTTACCGAAGGAACTCCAACCTTTCAATTGGACAGCCTTACCTGTCTTGCTACTTGACAATTGTACACCCTTCAAAGTGAGGTTACCCCACTCCTCGATGTAATTGTGGCTTGCATCAAACGCGTTAGCGAACATAGTAGATGCAGCCATAGCACAAAGTAAAAATACTTTCTTCATTTGCTTATACAATTAATTAAACATAAAAAATCTAAACTCAGTCCGCAAATTTAGCAAAAGAATTCGAATGCAAAAACTAAAATTGTTAAAAAAGGAAAAATTGGGGTTATATCCAACCATACGACAAACATATATCACTAAATCGCGGATTTTTAGGTGTTTAGTTGAATATCGTTCCCGAAATCATCGCCTCTGCGTTTTGTTTCCAGCGGAATAACCAAAGAGAAAGGGCATGTCACATTGTGACACACCCTCCCCAAACTATCCTTTCGTCATATTTAGGATTTTGCCGCCAATCTTCTCTCCTCCAAGATCTTAGCGTTGCGCTTCACATCCTCTTCAGAGATGTTGTAGAGGAACAAACAGATCAAAGAGAAAACCGCACTGATGATTGGGAACAATGCGAACACCACCAAGATCATGTTGCGTATGCTATCACTCATGTTGATGTCATTTGCCACATATCCAGCGCTTGCCAATACCACACCTGGAATCATAGCCGCCAGGGTGTTACCCAACTTCTGCGCCATGGTGGCAGAAGAGAATATCATACCTGTGGCGCGACGACCGGTCTCCACCTCTGACTTATCCGCAATATCGCCGTACATACTCCACATCAGATAGTTAGATGGGCCGATGAAGAGCGTGAAGAGAATTTGCAACAAAATAATGGTTGCCAAAGACTCTTTTCCAACCACAAGGAAGAGTGCCGAAACGATAGATGCCAAGACAAAGCAGCCGATCCAAGTCATCTTCTTTCCGAACTTATTCACAACAAATTTAGAGAGAATGGTCGCTACGATGGTTACAATGGCACCAGAAGCGAACATGAAGGCAGAGAATGTCTCCCACGACATCTCAGCTCCGAAAAAGGTTCCGATTAGTTTGAACGAGAAACCATCAGCTGACGCAGGATCAACATACATCGTGGCGAGATAGTATTTGCAGTAATAATTAGTCAACTGATGGTGACAAGTGGTGAAGACCAACATCATAATACCCGCCAAGGTCAACATCACCCAAGGTTTGTTACTCACCAAATCCTTTAAATCATCGATTAACTTATTGTTCTCTTGCTTCACAGGTTCCACTCGTTCTTTGGTGAAAGTGGCGGTACAAAACAATAAGATTGCGGCAATCACCGCATAGACACAAACCACATAGAAGAACGCAACCTTTCCTTGAAGATGCAAAGCATCTGAAACCAACTTTACCGCAGGCAAACAGAATGTACTGGCAAAGAACCATCCGACCTGAGCGAATATGTTACGAAAGGCGGATGTGGAATCGCGCTCATTGGGATCCGCACTGATGACGCCCAACAAGGCACCATACGGCACGTTCACGACTGAATACATCAAACGAAGCAACAAGAAGGAGAAGAATGCATAAACCAACTTCAAAGTTTGGTTGAAGTCAGGTGTGTAGAAGGTGATGATCGCAACTGCGGCGAAAGGTAAAAAACCATAGAAAATCCAAGGGCGGAAACGTCCCATCTTAAACTTATGCCTATCGGCGACCGCTCCAACTATCACATCGAAAAAGAGGTCAATCACTGTGACGACAGCCACCATGGCAGTCACCGTTCCAATCGGCAAGCCGAAATATTCTGTGTAGAAGAAGGTAGCCATACAGGCCACCAAGTACCAAATAAAATTACATCCCATGTCGCCCACGCCATAGGACACCTTCTCTAAGAAGGAGAGTTTTTGATTGTTTTCCATAATGATTAGATATTAGAATTAAAACTTAAAGCAACATGTATCTTTCCCCCTTTACAGATTCAAGAAACATTTTTTCAAAGTAAATGTTAAAAAATGAGAAACGCAAATAAAACGCCCGTTTTAGTATCATTTCATAGACGAAACGGCGGAATTTATCGACGAATCGGAAGTCTTCATCGACGAATTCTTGTCATAGCGTCCGAAGGACGATACCTCCATAACCCCGTACGACGAGCGCAGCGACCGTGCGGGGTGGATAGCGCACCACGCAGAGCAGGCAGGCAGCGACCGTGCGGGGCAGACAGACGTATCCCACGATGGACGAGCAGGAGACCACACAGGGACTGTGAGAGGGAGGAGCAGAGATAGACGCATGGAGAGCAGAGAGATCATGCGGGGACTGACGAGAGCCAGACGTGCACTGGACAGACGACTCACGATAGACAGCACCCCACCGTCCGTAGGACGATACCTCGATAACCCCGTACGTCGAGCAGCGCGAGACGTGCGGGGGCTGACGACGCACGATGGATAGCAGAGACGAGCGGAGATAGACCCATGGAGGCGCAGCGACCGTGCGGGGCATGGGCAGCCACTCACACTCCGGGCACGTCTCCGCTACGCTACGACGTACCCGGTTACTGAGATAGCGTCCTACGGACGCCACCACTAACACATAAAAAAAAGGCTTGCCCCGTAAAGAGCAAGCCTTCTAAAATATGATCATACGAGATTAAGCCTCTTTGTTCGCCTTCATAGCGGCCAACTTAGCGGAGTTCTCTTGGATCTTCTTCTCATCAATGTTGTAGAAGCACAATGCGATAATACCGATTGCGGATCCTACCAATGGAAGAACAGAGAAATAGGTCTTCAATGAACCAATGGTAGCCTCTGACATTTGAGTGTTAGCGGCAAAACCGATAGCAGCCAATGCGTAAGCTGGAATTGAGTTAGCCAAAGCTTGACCCAACTTTTGTGCCATAGTAGCGGAAGAGTAGATCAAACCAGTCGCACGACGACCAGTCTCCACCTCAGCGTTATCAGCTACGTCAGCATACATACTCCACATGATGTAACCAGAAGGTCCAATTGACAATGTGAAGATGATGTTCAAGATGATGATTGTACCGATGCTGGTCTTGTCAAGAAGCATGAAGCACAAAGAAAGGATAGACGCCAAAACGAAGCAAGCGATCCAAGTTGGCTTCTTACCGAACTTCTTCACAACGACTTGAATCATCATAGTACCCAAGATAGTGAAGATAGAACCAGAGCTCAACAACAAAGTGGATACCAACTCCCAGTTCAACTCCATACCAAACAATGTACCACTAACAGCGAAAACCTCCTTGCCAGTCTCAGGATCGATGCTGAAATCTGCCAAACAATATTTAGCGTAGTAAGGAATCAAACCATTGTGAACGAATACGAAGAACAACATAGCGATACCTGCGATGGACAATGCGATCCAAGGCTTGTTGTTGCAAAGGTCCTTCACATCATCAGAAAGGTTACTCTTCTCCTCCTTCACTGGCTCAACACGCTCTCTTGTGAACAAGAAAGTACACATCAACATGATGAAAGCGGCGATAGCGTAGATGAAGGCAGTCATCGCGAATGATCCCTTGCCATCAAAGCCCATGTGGTCTTGGATGAAACGAACGATTGTGAAGACGAAACCGTAGCTACACAAACAACCTACTTGAGCAAGGATGTTTCTATAAGCTGATACGTCAGTTCTCTCTTGAGGATCTGCTGAGATCACACCCATCAACGCACCATAAGGCACATTTACAACTGAGTACATCAAACGGCAAAGAAGGAAGGTAACATAAGCGTAAACCAACTTACCAGTCTCATTGATCTCAGGAGTATAGAATGTGAAGAAACCAATCACACAGAAAGGTACCACACCAAAAAGAATCCAAGGACGGAAACGACCCCATTTAGATTTGTGTCTATCAGCGATTGCACCGATGATCACATCAAAAGCGATATCAATACATGATACAACCAAGACCATTGTACCTACAGCAGCCGCTGTGATACCGAAATAGTCCGTATAGAACGCTGTGGCCATACAAATCAAACCCCAGAAGAGGTTGCAGGCCAAGTCTCCCATTCCGTAGGAAACCTTCTCTAAGAAAGATAATTTGTTGTTTTCCATTTTATTAATTTAAATAATACTAATTGTTTTTACTTTAATTCATCACGATTCAGCTTCACAGGAGAGACGCCTTGGAAAGGAATCTCACCGCACAAAGCCTTCACCACCGCCTTTTGTGTGAAGGTATCACAGCTGTAAGCGTTGATCTTAGTAGGAACGATCTCTTGGTACATCTCGTTCATATAAGGGTTTGCGTATGAAATAGCGATACGCTTGTTAGGATCAATCATATTAGCGGTCCATACTGCATAAGCCTCGATGTCCTTCAACAAACTTGCGCCGAATGGATGGAAGTAGCGGTAATCAAATGCGACAATCACCTTGTCGTAGTTTGTCAATGAATCGAGTCTCCAGCCCCATTGGTACCAGTGTGGATTTGTGACAAAATCCACATCAAAGCCACGCTTCTCCAACTCTCTTTCGGTCACCGCGAATCTTTCTGGATTCATCTCCATACCCACTTGGATCATGGCGATACGCTTGCCGTCCTCTGCCTTGATAGGAAGCAAGCTGTTGCCGTTCTCCACCAAAGTGACTGACTTCTCAGCGATTGCCTCACCAGTTTTTTTCACAAATTGCTTTGCCTCCGCAGTCAATGGAGTCTCCAAAGCATCAGTCTTCTCCAAAAGACCGAAACGCTCACGCAATGCCCAAACACGGGAAACAGCGTCATCCAAACGCTCCATAGGAATCTCGCCGCGCAAGATACGCGCCTCGACAGAGTCCATATAAGCCAAACTTGGCCAAAGAACAATGTCCGCACCAGCGGCGAAACATTGGATGGAAACCTCCAACTCATCTTTGTAGTAACCAGCGCAAGCGCCCATGTTCAAGGCGTCTGTAACGATCACGCCTTTGTAGTTAAGTTTGTTCTTCAACAAATCAACCATCAACTCCTTGGAAATGGTGGCAGGAGGGAATTGTCCCTGAATCTTTTCAGTTTGGTAAGCCGGCATTCTGATGTGGCCCACCATAATAGTAGCCGCCTCGTTGTCGATCAAGCCCTTGAACAATTGTCCGAAGCTTGCGTTCCACTCCTCTTGCGAAAGAGAGTTGGTGGAGGTCACCAAGTGTTGGTTACGCATGCTGACACCGTCACCAGGGAAGTGCTTCACGGTTGAGATCACACCTTGGCTATGCATACCATTCATCTGTCCCTTCAAGATTGGCAAAGCCTTTTGCGCGTCATCCGATACGGAACGCTCCACCACCAAGTCTTGCAAAGGGTTCATGTTCAAATCGCAGACAGGATGCAACAACCAGTTGAATCCCATCTCTTTTGCCTCCATGGCAATGGATTTACCCAAATCGGAAGCCAAAGCGCTATCACCAGCGGCACCCAAAGCCATACCAGTAGGCAATTGGGTATATTTAGAATAGGTTTCACCTATACCTCTCTCGAAATCTTCACTGACAAGCAAAGGATATTTAGCAGCCGCATTGTACTCCTTCAACATTTGGGACATAAGCGCCAATGGATCTTGGCCCTTCGCATGCTCCTTGAAATACCAATCACACATGAAGATGCTACCTACTGGATACTTCTCCATGAATGACTTGATGGTTCCGTCGCTTACCGCACCCCTGTGCGCTTCATACAAGCATTGCACCATCATAGTTTGTCCGATCTTCTCGCGAAGACTCAAGTTCTTCCAAGTCGTATCGGTTGCCTGGAACTCATAAGAGGCCTTCAAATCCACCTTGGGTTGCTCTTGCTTACAAGAGGCAAGGGCCAGAGTCGCCACAGCCACACAAAAAAGGCTTTTAACTTTACTCATCTCGTTTGATTTTTGGTTATATCTTTCTGGTTTTAGATGAAAAGGAAAAGGGAAAGACGAATGATCTTCAGTCTCTCCCTTATCCATCTTATTTTGTATACAAATTACTTGCTTTCAATACAGTTGAATCAGCTGCGCCCGCATTCACAACAGACAACACCTTCTTCACGTATTCTCCCGAAGGAGTCAAATCGTTCCATTCCTTCTTTGCGCATGCACCTGGCTTCAAAGCGGAAGAAGATCTTGGATCGTCAGAGAAACTCCAGTTACAGAAGCTGACCAATTGCTTGCCGGCGTTGTTACCGCTCAACAATTGCAACCACTTGTCAGTTCTATCGAAGTGCAAATCACCGTTTCCGTCAGCGTTGGTCAAACCAAACTCGGAGCAGAAGACTGGCAACTTACCCAACACATCGTACATATATGAGTACATGTTATAGTAATCAGGCTTGCCATCCTTCTCAAATCCCTCGTTGTGCTCTCCTGAGTAGAAGTGGAAAGTGTACATCACGTTGTCGTATTGAAGTCTTGCGTCACGGGCAGGCAATGAATCAGTAAGATCCTTACCGTTTCCTTGATACATACCCTCCTTCAAACATGCGTCCACCAACTGGTTCCATTGAGGAGTTCCCACCATGATGATTGGATGTGCGGCACCTACTGCGTCATACTCCTTTTGGATGGTAGGAATGATTGTGTTCGCATACTCGGCGATCATATCCCAAGTAACGATTGTATCCTTGGTGCAAACCCAAGGTTTCTCTGGGTCACCCTTCTCGAGACAGTTGTTTGGCTCATTGCAGATCTCGAAAAGAACGTGCTTTTTATTCGCATATTTATTAGCCATGAATTGGAAAAACTCTTGTGCGCCAGCGTACTTAGGATCCAATGGATTACCTGGTGTCAAGATATGCCAATCCACCAAGCAGTAGATACCCATCTTCTCGCAAAGATCCACGATCTCGCACAACTTCGCGCGGAACTTCTCAGGGTCTGTGTTGTAACCCTCCTCCTCAACATACAAGGCGAAACGCAAAATGTTGATGTTCCAATCCTTTACCAGCAATTCAACAGACTCCGCAGTGTAGCAGTCTGGACACCATTGCCAACCGTGGGTACTCATACCCGCCAATTGAACAGGGTTACCAGCTTCGTCACAAAGTTGATTGCCTACAACCTTAAGGCTTCCATATTTCGCAACAGGAGATCCTTCAGGATAGCATACTGAATCTGAGCAGCAAGTGCTACCATTGTTATTATTGTTTCCACCACAACATGACGCCAAACCTAACAGCGCAGCCGCAGCGAAATATAATATCTTCTTCATTGTCAGAATAAATTTATTTGTTTTTGAGAAAAAAAGGAAGGTAAGCCCAACCACCAACGGAAGGGCTTACCATTTAATTATTAACCCATGATTACCTCTACAGTGTTCTTAGAACCTGCAGGTTGCATAGGTACTACATTACCAGCGATCTCTTGACCGTTAAGAATCATCTTCTTAACACCCTTTTGTACACCAGTGTTAGTTACAGTGATCTTGTACTCAGCGCCACGGAAAATACGGTTAACTGAGTAACCCTTCATATCTGACTCCAAACATGGATCGATTTGCAATCCCTTGTAAGAAGGCTTGATACCCAAAAGGTATTGGCTCACGGTCAACCACATCCATGCGGCAGTACCGGTCAACCAAGAGTTCTTACCCTCACCTGGCTTAGCGGCATCCTTACCAGCTACCATTTGGCAGTTTACGTAAGGCTCAACCTTATGAAGCGCTTGATCCTTCAAGTATGCAGGGCTGATCTTCTTGAAGAGCTCCCATGCGTCGTTACCACGTCCGGCAACGGTCTCACCGATGATCACCCAAGGGTTGTTGTGGCAGAAGATACCAGCGTTCTCCTTGTATCCAGCAGGATATGAAGAGATCTCACCCATTTCAACATGATAGGTTGTATAAGCAGGGTTGTTCAATACCATACCGTGCTCGCAGTCGAGGTACTTCTTGCAAGAGTCGATAGCCTTGTCGACCATACCCTCTTCCAAACCGATACCAGCCATTGTACAGAATCCTTGGCTCTCGATGAAGATCTTACCCTCTTCACACTCGTTAGAACCGATCTTGTTTCCGTAGAAGTCGTATGCGCGGAGATACCACTCACCATCCCAACCATGTTTCTTAACAGCCTCAACCATTGAGTCGATGCACTTTTGAGCGCGGGCAGCCTCATCGTTCTTACCCATCTCCTTACACAACTCAACATAATCCTTACCAGTTACAACGAACAAACCAGCGATCATCAAAGACTCAGCCTTTGAACCTACTGAATTGTTCTCAGTTGTTTGGAATGACTCGTTTGGATCCCAAGAGAAGCAGTTCAAGTTCAAGCAGTCGTTCCAGTCTGCACGGCCAATCAATGGCAACATGTGAGGACCGAGGTTGTTCACAACGTGGTTGAAGGAGATCTTCAAGTGCTCGAACAAAGAGACCTCTGTGCCTGGCTTGTTATCAAATGGTACTGGCTCATCCAAAATAGAGAAGTCACCAGTCTCCTTTACGTATGCTGCGGTACCGAAGATCAACCAGCATGGATCATCGTTGAATCCACCACCGATGTCGTTGTTACCGTGCTTGGTCAATGGTTGGTATTGGTGGTAGCAACCACCATCAGGGAATTGAGTAGAAGCGATATCAATGATACGCTCACGTGCACGGGAAGGAACTTGGTGAACGAAACCAACCAAGTCTTGGTTAGAATCACGGAATCCCATACCACGACCTACACCGCTCTCGAAGAATGAAGCTGAACGAGAGAAGTTGAAGGTAATCATACATTGATATTGGCTCCAGATGTTAACCATACGATTCAATTTCTCATCGTCTGACTTAACAGCGTAGCACTCGAGCAACTTATCCCACATAGCAGCCAACTCCGCGAATGCAGCGTCAACAGCAGCGACATTAGAGAAGCGGTTGATTGTCTCAAGCGCCTTCTTCTTGTTTACGAATGTCACATCAGAAGCTTGGGAAGTCACCAACTCACCGCTCTTCTTACGAGCGAGGTCCTCTTTGCAGAACTTCTCCTCTTGCTTGTTCTCTACATAACCGAGAACGAAGATATAATCCTTGCTCTCTCCTGGCTTCAACTCTACCTCGATGTAGTGGGAAGCGATTGGAGACCATCCGTGTGCCAATGAGTTACCTGGCTTACCAGCCATCACACATTGAGGATCAGCGAACTCATTGTAAAGACCGATGAATGACTCACGGTCTGTATCATAACCGTCGATCTTCGCATTCGCTACTGCGTAGTATGCGTAGTGGTCACGACGCTCCTTGTACTCTGTCTTGTGATAGATCACGCTACCGTCGATCTCCACCTCACCGGTTGACCAGTTACGTTGGAAGTTCTCCATATCGGTTGCGGCATTCCACAAACACCACTCAGCGAAAGAGAACAATTTGATCTTCTTGGTATAAGTAGTAGTATTCTTCAAAGTCACTTTTTGAACCTCAGCCCAAGTCTTCAAAGGAACGAAGAAGAGAACTGATGCCTCGATACCGTTCTTAGAACCGGTGATGCGAGTGTAGTTCATACCGTGACGGCACTCGTAAGAATCAAGCGGAGTCTTGCAAGGCTTCCATCCTGGGTTCCAAACTGTACCATTGTCGTTGATGTAGAAATAACGACCGCCATTGTCCATAGGCACACCGTTGTAACGATAACGGGTGATACGACGGAACTTAGCGTCCTTATAGAAGTTATAACCTCCGGCTGTATTTGAGATCAAACCGAAGAAATCCTCGTTACCAAGGTAGTTGATCCAAGGGAACGGGGTTGCGGGATTGGTGATGACGAACTCACGGTTCGCATCGTCGTAATGTCCGAATTCCATGTTTTAAAATATTTAATAATTTTTCTTAATTCAAATATAGGCGCATTTCCATACGTCGCACAAATATACTACAATATTCGGTTTATACAACACTTTTTAACAAAGGTTTTTGCCGATTATCGCTCACATTTCCGCAACTTGACCGCAAATTAACAATGCGTTCACAAAAGAGGAACTACATCTTTTATCAAATTCACTACTTATAAAGTTTTATCATCCATCTATCCTTCTTGGTGGCAGGACGGAAGTTTTTGTAATAGGCGGGGTAACCCGTGACAATCACCTCGATTTCCGTTTCGGAGGCGTGGACGTCGAAATGGGCGGCCACCATCACGTCGGCCTTGTATTCCTTCTCGGCGTGAGCCAACGCTATATCCTTGTAAATCTGAATCTTGCTCATAGAATTTTTATCCATCTGCACCTTGAAGGTCTCCTTGTAAGTAACCTTCTCATTGCCAATCATCTCCAAATCGGCGATAATTGGATTCATAATGATGCCATGGCTTGGCTCCACCATTTGCGAATTACTGCTCTCATCGTAAGAGAATGGCTCCTCCTTCTCTTTGGACTTCGCATTCACTACGAACGCACTGGTCAACATGGCTGCGCCAAGGACCACCTTCAAAAAATTACGTTTCATAAATCGATAAGGAGACAGCGTCAATGTCCCACTTTTTTAAGAATTACACATTAATTGACGGGGATAACCCCAATCATTTCACAAATATATAACAAAAGCTGGAATTCTAATTCTTTATTAAATAATTAGGCTTTCGCATTTGCGTATATCAACACACCCCCAAAGAAACGAAGGGCACCCACCACGGGCGCCCCACGTTAATATTATCACCTTAAAACAACTATTACTCCTTAACAACCTTTCTCATAGCGACTCCCTCAGGGAAGATTACCTTCACGTAGTAAACACCCGGAGTCAATTGCGAGAGATCCACCTCCATAGAGGTTGTGGACAAAACGAAACGTCCTGCCACATCGAAAATCTGCACCTCATCCACTTGCTTGTCGCTTGGAACCGAAATAGAGAGTTCGCTCTCGACAGGGTTTGGATAGATATAGACCAAATCATTGAATGATACGTTCTCAACACCATCCTCCTTACAAGATTGGTAACCCTTCTTCTCTGCCAACTTTTCCTTGAGGTAGTCGCCTGCGGCCGTAGATGAGTTCCATCCACTGGATGCGCATGCGCCAATGTTCAACAAAGAGGACGCGTCACCATCTGCCGCGAACTTGCCATTCATCCAAGAGATACGGTTATCGTTCAAGAAGGCGATCCAATAATCCGCCTCATCAGGATTGATCGCGTTTCCATCTGCGCTAGAGAGCAGACTAAAATCGGTCACAACCAATGAAAGTCCCTTGCTCTTCGCACTGCTCATCGCATCTTGCATTGACTTACCATCACCGCCCGCAAATATTTGAAGACCGTATGAGAGGTTCTTGTAGTTCAGCGGACTAGCGACCACTCCTGTCAAATCTTTCTTCGACACACCACAGATAATGGTCTTTGAAGGGTCGATCGACTGGATCATAGGAACAACGCTATCGGCATAAGCCTTCACATTCTCCCACTCCACAGTCGGATTGCTGCAAATCTCGAAGATCACATTGTCGAAATCAACATATCTCTTCGAAGCGTATCGCCAAAACTCCTTGGCGCCCTGACAATTAGCCATTGGGTCGCCATTGGACAAATGCCAATCCACCACAACGTAAATTCCGATACGGGAAGCGTAAGTCACCGTCTTATCCAACAAATCGCAAATAGCGTCCTTGGTCATCACAGCATCGCTTCCTGTCGCACAGTATCCACCCCTACCATTATCATAAACCGAGAAGCGGTAGATGCTAGCCTTCCAATCGTTCGCCATAGACTTATATGGAGCATACGTTGATAGGCAACTCTTCGACAAAGGCGCATTGTCGGATGACAATCCTCTCAACTGCGTGATGTTTCCACACTCATTCACCCAAGAGGATCCCTCTACGGAGATCAAACCATTGTGGTAAACGTCAGAACCGCTTGGCGACTTCACGGCAGCCAATGGAGAGATGATTGTCTCAAACTCTCTGTTCTCAACCTCTACGCCTTGGCAAGACTCATATGCCTTTGGTTTTCTCAAATAGTTGATGATATACTTACCGGAAACCGACAAATCCACCCAATTCTTCTTAGAGACAGCACCTGGAACCAATGCGGCCGAGGTCTCATTCTTATCCACGAAACTCCAGTTGGCCCAACTGATCTTGTTCTTCTCCATCCACTTCATCCAAACATCGCACTCCGACGCGAAAACACCGCCGTTACCGTCTGCCCTTGAAGTACCGAACTCGGTCACAAAAATTGCCAAACCCTTGCTCATGGCAGTCTCCGCCTTTTGGATCAAATAGCTGTCATGCGTACCTGCATAGAAGTGAAGGGTGTACATGATATTGTCATACTGCAACGGATCCTCGGCAGCCTTGTCCACATCCTGGCTCCATGTAGGAGATCCGCAGACGATGATCTTGTCAGGGTCATTCTCGCGGATGACAGGGATCACAGTGTCCGCGTACTTCTTCACCACGTCCCAAGTAACAGAGTTACCATTAGGCTCGTTGCAAATCTCGTAAATCACATGGATATCATCCTTATGCTTTTCCGACATATATTTCCAGAACGGAACTGCCAAATCCAATGTGTTGTTAGGATTACCACTACCGCCGTTCAAAACGTGCCAATCAATCAAACAATAG
Organism: Paludibacteraceae bacterium; assembly: GCA_024401555.1. GTDB lineage: Bacteria > Bacteroidota > Bacteroidia > Bacteroidales > Paludibacteraceae > UBA1181. The sequence continues at coordinate 90 of JAKSKV010000048.1, read as the reverse complement.
ATACCCAACTTGCCGCAGATATCGACAAGTTCATCAATATCATTACTGTCCACTAAAAATCGCAAAAGGCTCTTTGAATTAATTGAATTA
>JAKSKV010000047.1 GCA_024401555.1 Paludibacteraceae bacterium | reverse complement strand
CAGGAGATGTTATCCTCTACCAAGGCAATAACATTTGCCTCTATTATGGCACCAACACATGGGAATTCACTCGTCTTGGAAGAGTGCTGAACATCAGCAGCACCGATCTGAAAGAGATGTTAGGCGATGGCAAAGTCACCATCACCCTATCATTGCCAGGAACCACAGGTCTCAACACCGCAGCATCTGAAAAAATCCAATCAACGCACCTCTACGACATCAACGGAAGAGTCATGACTCAAATACCTGAGAGCGGTTTCTATATCGAGAACGGCCAAAAGAAAATAAAATGACGCGACTCTTGCGCAAAGACTCCTAAAGTCATTATCTTTGCACCGAAAGGGGGAAGTATCTTCCCCAAACAGCCGGGCAGGAGTACAATAATTGTACAATAATTGCCATGCGCCACTTGCGATCGATTTATTTTCACCGTAGAAACCCTCATTGCGAATATGGCACTATCCAACATAGAGAAACATTACAACAAACATAAGGAAGATTTGAGATTGTGCCGTAGGCATGGAATCGTGGAGTTCGAGACAACCATGCACCACTTGCGTCGCTTCCTTCAACCAGGACACTCCATTTTAGACGTCGGAGCGGGAACTGGCAGATACGCGTCACTTTTGATGGCAGAGGGATATCGGGTGAAGGCGGTGGAACTTGTCCAACGCAACATCGACACCTTCCTCAAGCGAGAACCTTTAGCGGATGTCGTGCGGGGTGACGCGCGTGAAATGCCCTTCATTCCTTCCCATTCGGCTGACATTACCCTACTGTTAGGTCCACTCTACCACCTCTTCAGCGACGAGGAGAAAGTCAAGGCGTTGACAGAAGCCAAGCGTGTGACCAAACCAGGAGGAGTGATATTCATCGCCTATTTGATGAACGAATACAGCATCCTCTCCTACTGTTTCGACGAGGAGAGAATCGAGGATTTATTGGCACAAGGTGCCGTAGATAGCCATTTCCACATCCGAGCGAAGGAGGGCGAACTATACGATTATGTACGGTTGGAAGACATCAATAGATACAACGAAATGGCAGGCTTGGAACGCATCACCATCTTTTCGCCAGACGGTGCGGCAGACTATATGCGCACACGCATCAACCACATGAGCGAAAAAACATTCTCCCTTTTCATCGAATACCAAAAGAGCATTTCGGAGCGAAGCGACCTTATCGGAGCGGGCAGCCATGTGGTAGATGTGGTGAGGAACATATAAAGAACGATATATTTTTGAGGAGCGCAAACAAAAATTATGCGTAAATTTGCAAGACACAACAAAGAGTATTTTTATGATCACACCCTTAGTTGACGTTCACACGCATACCATCGCCTCCGGGCATGCCTACAATACATTGATGGAGATGATCCACGCAGCCATGGACAAGGGGCTGAAAATCTATGGCGTCACCGACCACGCTCCCTCTATACCAGATACTTGCGGTGCGCTCTATTTCCACAATATGCACAATATTCCCCGACAATGGGGCGAGATGCGCCTTTTGATGGGATCGGAGCTGAACATCCTCGACACACAAGGCACTTTGGACCTTGAGGAGCGCTACTACAAACGGATGGATATCCGCATCGCCGGCATACACAGCTTATGCTGGAGGGGCGGTACCACGGAGGAGAACACCGCCGGCATGATCAACGCTATCCGCAACCCTTGGACCGACATCATCAGCCATCCTGGTGACGGAACGGCCGACCTTCTTTTCGAACCGATCGTACTGGCCGCTAAAGAGAGCGGAACCCTTTTGGAAATCAACAATTCATCGCTCAATCCACGGAGAGGAAAGGTGGTGGCCCAAGAGAACAATCTAACGCTTTTACGCCTCTGCAAACGCTATGAGGTTCCCGTCATATTAGGGTCGGACGCCCACTTTTTCACAGACATCGCCAACTACGGCAGAATCTATCCGCTCCTAACGGCTTGTGAATTTCCAGATGGGCTCATCATGAACGACAAACCAGAACAATTTTTAAAGTGGCTCAACCAAAGAGCCGAACATTTTTGCGCAGACTAACCACTAATTTTTATGATAAAGAACCTCATTTTCGACTTCGGGAAGGTACTCGTGGACTACGATTTCGCGGCCTTTTTCCGCAAATACATTCCAGATCCACAAAGATGCAAGGCCTTTGTTCCTATCCTCTACAACGAAGAGGTGCAACGCAGTATGGACAGAGAATTGATTCCTTTCGAGGAGATCATTGACAACATCGTCCGAGAGCATCCCGAATTTGAGCCAGAGATACAGATATTCAACCAACACTACCCGGAGATCATCACCCAAGAGATGCCGGGCATGAGGGAATTGATCCTCCAAATGAAACAGGAGGGGTACAAGATATATGGCCTCTCCAACTGGTGCAGCAAAGTCTATCTCACCATGAATCAGTTCGAGATATTCCAGCTGTTAGATGGATACATCATCTCATCGGAAGAGCACGTCATCAAACCGGAACCTGCCATCTACCAACGGCTGTTCGACAAATTCAACCTCCGACCAGAAGAGTGCCTCTTTGCCGACGATAAAGAGGAGAACATAATCGGTAGCAGAGCCATGGGAATGGAGGGCATCGTCTTCCAAAACGCCGCACAATACGCAAAGGAGATGAGGGCAATCATATCCGCTAAAAAATAAATTCACACAATATCACAATAAATTAGTTCACCATGGGCAAACAAGATTATATACAAGCCAACAAAGAGTGGCTGATCGAGAAATCCAAAGAAGAGGGCGTCAAGGCGCTTCCCAAGGGCATCTTCTACAAAGTAATCAGTCAAGGAGACGCCAAGAGCAACCAACCCACACCTCGTAGCGTGATCACCGCACACTACACAGGGAAGACCATTAACGGGAAAAAATTCGACTCCAGCCGAGGCGGAGTGCCTCTCGCATGTCGTCTCTGCGATTTGATCGAGGGGTGGATCATCGCCATGCAGCAGATGCACATCGGCGACAAATGGGAGGTCTATATTCCCGCGGAGATGGGGTACGGCAAATTTTCTCAACCAGGCATTCCTGGTGGATCGACGCTTATTTTCGAGATCGAATTGTTGGGTATCGCTTAAAGATCGTAAAAATAGTTTACCATGAACAATTCAAAAACCGTCCTATCGGTACTGGTAATGGTGAGCGTGGCGCACGCTTTAAATGACCTGCTACAATCGGTCATCCCCGCCACCTACCCGATGTTGAAGGAGAACTGGAATCTCACCTTCCAACAGATAGGCATCCTCACCCTGGTACTCCAACTCACCTCCTCGATACTACAACCAGTGGTGGGTTACTTTTCCGATAGGCATCCTCGCCCCTACGAATTGGCCATCGGCATGGGTGGCACCTTCGCCGGACTATGGATGTTAGCCTTCGCAAGTAGCTACGCCATGATGCTCGTCGCCGTCGCCTTGGCAGGATGTGGCTCAGCCATTCTTCACCCGGAAGCCTCCAAAGTGGCCCGTTACGCCTCCGGCGGCGCAAAAGGGTTGGCTCAATCCATCTTTCAAGTGGGAGGTAATGTGGGACGTTCATTAGGACCGGTCGTCGTAGCCTTGATCGTGCTGAAATATGGGCAATGGAGCATCAGCATCGTCTCGCTCATAGCGGGAGCCGCCGCATTGATCCTCGTATGGGTTGGTAATTGGTATAAAAATTACCTGACGGAGCATACCCGATCAGGAAAATCCAAATTTGAAATGGAGAACCAAAGCTCCCTAACCCGCAAGCAGGTAGCAGGAGCCTTAATCGTGCTTTTGACGCTGATGTTCTCCAAAGATTTTTACCTTAGCAATCTGCAGAACTATCTCACCTTCTATCTGATCGAGAAGTTCCACGTAAGCAACGAGATCAGTCAGTACTGCCTCTTCTCGGTACTTTTCGCCTCGGCGTTCGGTCTGGTGTTGGGCGGCAAATTGGGGGATAAATACGGCAGGAGATATCTAATTTGGGTATCCATCCTCGGAGCGGCCCCTTTCGCATTGCTTCTCCCCTACTGCAACTTCATCGGCACCATGGTATTGGCGGTGGTCATCGGATTGATCATATTCACCAGCACCTCCGCCATTCTGGTCTATGCAATGGACATGTTGCCCGGCAACATCGGTATGATCAGTGGACTCTTTTTCGGCATCTCGTTCGGAATGGGCGGTATCGGCAGCGCAGTCTGCGGTTGGTTGGCCGATTGGAAGGGAATCGAATTCGTCTTTTTCCTCACCTCCTTCCTCCCGCTACTCGGTTGCGTGGCCTATTGGTTGCCGAAGGATAAGAAATAAGTTTATTCATCACAAATAAAGATATACAACATGAAAAGTTTATTAATCAAAGACACCACCGTGTCGGAGCGTGCGGAGATTGTCCGCGAGGCATTAGGTTGCGAAAGCGACTGTGAAGGTGTAGATTTGTCGGATATGTACGACGACTACATTTACGGACTGAAAGAGTTGGCCGACATCAACCGCGAATTCAGCGAAAAGCATGCGGGTAGCGTCGTAGCCAGCGATTTAAGGAAAGAGTCTCGTTGCTCAAGATAAGGCTGGGTTCATCACGGGAGAGAACATTTGCATCGACGGCGGTATGACCAAACAGATGATCTACCATGCGGAACATGGGTGGACATTAAACAACCAATAAGGAGATTCAACCATGGAAATCATTCTAAACGAGCACAACAAAGAGGAGCACAAACCCTCCCATACGGCAGAACATCTGCTCAACCAGACAATGGTAAGGATGTTTGGCTGCGAGAGATCTAGGAATGCGCACATCGAGCGTAAAAAAAGCAAAATAAACTACGACCTGCCTCAAGCGCCATCCACGGAGGAAATCGCAAAAATTGAGCAAACACTCAATGACCTCATTCAAGCGAACCTACCTGTCACCTATGAATTTGTCACTCGCGACCAGATTCCGGAAGGGGTAAAATTGGACCGACTTCCAGAGGACGCCAGCGAGACGCTTCGCTTGGTCCGCATAGGAGATTACGACGTTTGCCCATGCATCGGACAGCATGTGGCCTCCACCAGAGAAATTGGCGGATTCCGCATCACCAGTACCAGTTACAACGAAGGAGTATTCCGCATTGTATTTAAGGTAACCGCCACTGAGGCGTAACTTTGCTCCCCTAACGAACAATATAACAATATAATATTATAACAATATAATAATATATCATTACAACCATATACAAATCCCAACCAAGTAACAATATTCATATATATCGCTTGCGATATAAATAATTATATTACATTTGCAATGAAATCAATTACGAGAAACAAATTATATCGTTCACGATAGTTTAGAAGATTATGAGCTGAAATCAAAACATTGTTGTAATATGAAAGAGAAAATCAAACAATTCCTCCAGCGCTTTTCTTTCCGAACGGGCGTGATCGTATTGGCGATGTGCATTCCATGCTACATCATCTCTTTCGCCCAATTTGCATTAGACCTCTCCGCCTCGCTACACACCTTTCTTTGGACTGGCTTCTTCGGACTGGCGAAAACATTCCAGTATGGCGGACTCACCATCGTGGGCGTAGAGGGTTGGAAACGAATCAAGAATTATTTTTCAAATAAAAAAGAGTAGAATATGGCACAAGAAAAACCATGCGCAAACTGCAAATTCCGCGCGAAGTACGACAAGGATCCGAAGTCACTCATGGGACGCTTCTGGCGCTGGCACATCAATTTTTGCCCAGGATGGAAAGGCTTTATGAATACACTTTCTGAAGAGGAGAAAGAGGCAATGCGCCCAAAATACGATTTCCACAAGTATTAAAAAAATGGCTTACGATCAGTTGAAATTAGACAACCAGGTGTGTTTCCGACTCTACACGGCAGCGCGCCTGGTCGCACAAAGCTACACCCCCTACTTCAAGGAGATGGGCATCACCTACCCTCAATACCTCGTCTTGATGGTACTTTGGGAGCAGGACAACCGCGTCATCACGGAAATCGCCGAAAAACTTAAATTAGAGACCAACACCGTCACGCCTCTTCTTCAACGGATGGAGAAGCAAGGCCTCATTGTGCGCACGCGCGGAGTGGTGGACACCAGGCAACGCATCGTTTCATTGACAAAAGAGGGCAAGCGACTGGAGGAGAAAGCGGCCAACATTCCCTCTTGCTTGATCCACAATCTAAATGAGAAAGGACTATCCACAGAAGATTTGACCCAATTAGCCCCATTATTGGACAAACTGATAGATGCCTTGCCATAGAGACACTTACTAACGATCGCAATTATTTTCAAAAAAAATCAACCTATGCCCTATTTCGGCACAACCCTTTTGCTATATTTGCCATAACAAACGAATTGGCTTATGGCAACGAATCAAGTTAACAAGTACATCTGGTTAGTAGATACCATCCATCGCGCAGGAAAGATATCCTTTGAGGAGATCAATAAAAAATGGTTGAGGAACGACATGAGCGAAGGATTGGAGATTCCCAAGCGCACCTTCCACAAATGGCGCAATGCCATCGAGGAGATGTTTGGCCTTATTATCGAAAATGAGAATTGCGGGGAGTACCGCTATTTCATTGAAAACGAGGAGGAGATCACAGAGAATAAACTTAGCTCATGGATGATCGACACCATCAGCACCAGCAATCTGTTGATGAACAATACCAGTATGAAAGATAGAATCATTCTCGAAAACATCCCTTCCGGGCGCACCTACCTTCAGGAGATCATCGAAGCGATGAAGAGCGACCACAAGATTGCGTTCACCTACTACAACTACTGGAGAGGCGACTACCGTACACACATCGTGGAGCCATACTGCGTGAAACTATTCCGCCAAAGGTGGTACATGGTGGGAAAGTTATGCGACATCAACAAAATATTGGTTTACTCCCTTGATAGGATGAGTGATTTTTCCCAAACAGATCAGACATTTTCCTTTCCCGACGATTTCGACGCTAAACTCTATTTCGAAAACTGTTTTGGCGTAGTACCCGGCAACGACAAGCCTCAACGAATTCGTATTAAAACATCGGCACAACAAGCCAATTACATCAGAGCCCTTCCTCTAAAGGACGGCCACCAAACAGAGGTGGAAAAAAATGACACGTACAGCATATTCGAGGTAGAACTCTGCACCACCTTCGATCTTGAGCAGGAGATTCTTTGGCACGGAGAGAGTGTGGAAATCCTGGCCCCCAAATCATTCAGGGAAGCCATCGCACAAAGAGTGAAGAAAATGTGGGACTACTACAAAGACGACAAATAAAGTTACCGCATAGTTCCTCCAATCAATCATAACACCCCAATATCATTAAACTATGAAGATATTACATACAAGCGACTGGCATCTTGGCCATACACTTTACAACTACGACAGAACAGAAGAGCAAATCGCCATGCTCCAACAGATGGTGACGATTGTCAAGGCAGAGCAACCCGATCTGTTTCTACTATGCGGTGATGTGTACCACACCGCCCAACCCTCTTCATCCGTACAAACCCTTTTCACCAACGCTTTGGTGGAAATCCATGACGCCAACCCCAAAATGACGATCGTCATCACTGCGGGCAACCATGACAGCGGCACGAAACATGAGATCTTCCGCACGCCTTGGAAAGCACTGAAAGTCCATACCATCGGACAACTCAACAAGGAAAAGATAGATGAACACATCATCAAAGTGGCGGACAAAGGGTATGTCGTAGCCATCCCCTATACCAACGAGAGAAATATTCCCGAAGGTTTTTATCAAACGATATTGGACAAGGTGGCCCAAGAGAACGAAGAAGGATTACCTGTCATCATGACTGCCCACACAACCGTCAAGGGTTGCGACTTCACAGGACACGACTACACGAAGTTAGAGAACGAAAGTTGGGAAACAGTGGGCGGCATCGATTCGTTACAGATCGAAGAAATGGGAATCGGCTACGACTATTTAGCGTTGGGACACATCCATCGCGAACAATTCGTCCATACCGGCCAACACAATGTAAGATACTGTGGCACACCTATCCCGGTCAGCTTTGACGAGAACTACCCCCACTCCGTCTCACTGGTCGAAATAGACCACCAAGGAGAGAGACCGAATGTCAGAAAAATAGAAATCGAAAACCCTCACCCATTGGTGACGTTACCCCCAGAGGGGAGCGCCCCCTGGAATGAGGCGATCAATTTGCTCAAAGAATTTCCATACGACATCAGCGCTTACATCCGTCTCAATGTCATGGTGGACGAAAAACTCCCTGCCAACGCATTCAATGAAGCCTTGCAAGTAACGGAAGGAAAGAATTGCAGATTTTGCCATATCAACACGAAACGTCAAGAGTCTGCCAATACCCAAGAAAAGGTGCTGACTGTGCAGGAGTTCCAAGCGGAAGACCCTATGGAAATCGTCAAACACTATGTAGAAAACCAAGGTGTACCATTCGACGAAGAGTTGAAAGAACTCTTCCACGAGACCATTTTGGCCCTAAACGAAGATTTAAACAACGAATAATCAGAGAGGAACCATAACATGAAATTTCAGAAACTTACCATTCACAACATAGCTTCCATCGAGGATGCAGTCATCGACTTTGAGGCAGAGCCATTGTCCAACAGCGAAGTATTTCTCATCACGGGAAAAACAGGAGCCGGCAAATCAACCATATTGGACGCCATCTGTCTTGCTTTATATGCAGATACCCCACGTTTGGACAACTCCAAAATGGAGGGAGAGACGCAAGAAGATATCAAGATCACCGATCCTCGCCAATTGATGCGAAAAAACACTACAGAGGCCAAGGTTTCCCTCTCTTTCACAAGCAACAATGGCAAACATTACCTAGCAACTTGGGGAGCCCAAAGAACTAAGAAAGGAAATTTAAAGGGCAAAGATTGGCAAATTGAAGATCTCGACAACAAACAAATCTTCGAAAAGGACAAGGATGTCAAAGCTGTCATCGCCGACGCCATCGGGCTTGATTTCGACCAGTTCTGCCGTACCTCCATGCTGGCACAAGGCGAATTCACTCGTTTCCTTAACAGCAAAGACGAGGAAAAAGCCGGAATTTTAGAAAAGATCACAGGCGTGGATATCTACTCCAAAATAGGAGCCAAAGTATACGAAATCACAAAAGAAAAGGAGAAGATGTTCAACGATGCGAACCTCTTGGTCAACAACACCCAAACGCTTTCGGAGAACGACATTCAAGAGAAACAAGAGCAAATAAATCAACTAAAAGAACAAGAAAAAAGCACACAATCCAACCATAAAATAGCGTTGGAAAAATTGGAATGGATCCAGACAAGCAACAAGATAAAAAAGAACATAGAAGAGGCTTCAGCCGCGCTTCAAACAACGAACGATGTGCTGGCAAGCGAAAAGTTCAGAGATGCAGAGGCAATCGTCAAAGATTGGAGATCCACCATCGAGGCACGCAGATGGATGACCGAAATCCGAAGTAGAGAGCAGGATAAAAACAGTCTCGAAAGAGAATTGTCCACTTGGGCTCAAAAATACAAGGAGATACTATGCGGACAAAAATCCGTGGAGGAGAACATAAACAGCAATGCCCGAAGCATCGCTGAAATAGAGGAATTTCTTCATCAGGAAGAGAAGAAGGTCAATACTTACAAAGAGGCGCAAAACATCAGCGCCCTACTGACAAGCATCCATAGCGGACGCCAAACCATCTCGCAAGCGAAGGTAAATATAGCAAACGAGAACCAAACACTCAAGGAGGTTTTAACCCCAACATTGGAGCAGGCGCAAAGCGAAGAGAAGAAGGTCAATGAAACCATTGAGACAGAAGAGGTTATCATTAACACCGTAAATAAGCAACTCGATCAAATGGGTATGCCGCTACTTCGGGATCAACAGGGTAAGCTGATCTTTTTGTTGAATAACATTTCATCCGCACAAGAGCGTATCGACAGCCATACCACCGCTCAAAAGATGGCCCAAGAGAGAGCGAATAAATTAAAGGCCCAATTATCCTCCATTGAGCAGATGAAGGCACAAGCCGCTCAAATGGGGCAACCCATCCACGATGCGGAGTTGGAGATGAAAATTCGGAAGGAAGAGCTAGAAAAACAAATCGACACAGTCAATAAGTTCGCCACCACCCTACGAATGAAACTTCACGTAGGAGACACATGTCCTATTTGTCGCCAGCCAATAGCCACGGAATTACCCCATGAGGAGGAATTGAAGGCCTTATACGACGGATTACAAGAGCGGTTCAATAATGCGGAAAAAAAGTACAAAGAATTAACCGACGCCCTAAATAAAGCAACGGCCTCCATCCAATCCGAAACGGAGGTTTATAACCGTGAACTCACGGCCCACAACAACGACCAATCAGTCGCGGAGACGGAACAAAAGGCAAAAGCGTCCTGCGTGGCATGTGGTATCACCCATTGGGACAACACCACCCTATCCGCACTGGATCAATTGAAAGAGACTACGCAAAAGGAGAAAACATCGCTCGATCGCAAAATTTCGGAAGGAGAAACGATAGAGAAAGAACTAAACGAGAAGCGACAAAAACTTGATAAGCAAAGAGTATCCTTAAAAAGTCTCTCAGAGAAGGTGAAGAAGGCCCAAGAGGAAGTGACGGAATGCAACAAACGAATGGCCGCTTCCCAAGCCATTGTCCAGACCAAAACGGAAGAGGTGAACAAGGCCTCCCAACAGGCGAAAGTTCTTTTATCGGAAAACACTTGGTCCATCGATTGGGAGAAATCCCCTATTGAATTTGCCGAAATGCTAACCCAAGAGGCTAAAAACTATTCCGATAAAGAGCAAAAGAGACAAGATCTCACCTTCGAACTCCAAACGGATAAAACATCCTACGGAAATGTGGCATCCGTCGTCTCATCCATCATCCGATCGATGCCAGCATGGGAAAGTTATGTTCCAACCACCGCTTCGCGCATCGATGATTTGCTGGATAAGGCCAACGAAATAGACAACAAGGTGACTGTACTCCTCTCCCAACTCAGAAGCGCGGAAAAATCCATTTCCACCAACCAAGGAAAATTAGAGCAGTTCTTCTCTCAAAACAATACTTTGAACATGGAGCGCCTCAACCTATTGAACGGATACGCCGCAGAGGAAATATCAGCGAAGGAGGATCTTTTACAAAAGAGCCGAGATGCGGTCACCTCACATAAATCATTGCTCGAAAATGAAAAAAGGAGATATGAGGAACATCAGCAAACGAAGCCTATGTTAGAAGAGACCGACAATATTGACACCCTCAATGCACAAATCGCCGATTATGAGAAACAGATAGGTGAATTCAGAGAAAAAAAGGGTGCAATCGATCAAGAACTTGCCCTAGACAACGAGAAGAAGAAACAATTGTCCTCACTCAAAGAAGATGCGGACAAGAAACATGCGGACTTCAACAAATGGTCTCGATTGAATTATTATATCGGCGATAACACAGGAAAGAAATTCCGAAAAATCGCGCAAAGTTACGTATTGAGCAGTCTCATACACTCTGCCAACAGATATATGAGAACTTTGACCGACCGATACACGTTAAAAGTGACACCAGGCACCTTTATCATCTCCACCGTGGATGCTTACCAAGGTTATGTGTCACGCGCCACCAGTACCATATCAGGTGGAGAGAGTTTCCTTGTCTCCCTCTCACTGGCGCTGGCGCTAAGCGACATCGGAGAGAACCTATCCACCGACATGCTATTCATCGATGAAGGGTTCGGAACGTTGAGTGGTGAGCCTCTCCAAAGGGCCATCAACACGCTCCGTTCACTACACAACCAAGCAGGACGCCGCGTGGGTATCATATCCCATGTGGAGGAGTTACGTGAACGGATCCCCGTTCAGATTCAAGTGAATCAGGAGGGCAACAGTTCTTGTAGCCATATCAACATTGTCTCCGAAAACGTGAGGTAAAACAATAGCAACATCAAAAGAAGAATCCAAATTATTATATATAAGCAAATCCCATGCAGAATTTCGCCGCCATAGACTTTGAGACTGCTAACTTCGAAAGGACGTCAGTCTGTTCAGTAGGAATCGTTATTGTTCGCAATGGAGAGATTATAGACAAATTTTACTCGCTCATCAAACCCGAGCCCAACTACTACCAACCGAGATGTGTGGCGGTACATGGATTGACAAAAGAGGACACCTGCGATGCGCCTTGCTTCCCGGAAGTATGGCGCCAAATAGAACCGTTGATAGAGGGCCTTCCACTTGTGGCTCACAACAAATCATTCGACGAAAACTGCCTCAAAGAGACCTTCCGTTGCTACCAGATGGACTATCCTGATTATGAGTTTCACTGCACATATCTCGCATCGCGCAAAGCATTTCCCAAAGCAGAGAACCATAAACTACACACTATTTCATCCTTGTGCGGTTATGATCTCAGGCACCACCACCATGCATTAGCCGACGCGGAGGCTTGCGCAGCAATTGCCAAAGAAATATTGTGAAATATTTGGTAAATCAGAAGAGATATATTACATTTGCGTAATAAATACATAAATATATGATTGGAGCAATTACAGGAGATTACATCGGATCAATCTACGAGTTCGACAACACACAAGATAGAGATTTTCCTCTCGTTGAGACGGGAAAAGAAATCACAGACGATTCCATCTGCACGATAGCGATCGCCAATGCCATTCTAAAAGGGATGCCCTATGCTGACAGTCTTAAAGAGATATGCAAAAGACACCCCTATCCGATGGGAGCCTACGGAAGTGGATTTCTGAATTGGTTATGGAAAAACGGCGACGAACCATACAACTCATGCGGTAATGGATCGGCTATGCGTGTCAGCCCGGTTGGTTGGGCCTTTGATAAGGAAGATGTAATGCTAAAAGAGGCAGAAAAATCATCTGCTTGCACCCACAACCACCCCGAAGGCATCAAAGGAGCGCAGGCTACGGCCCATGCCATCTGGTTCTTTCGTCACCACAAGGATGATATCGAAGGATTCAAACGTCTCATGACGCAATACTACCCAGACTGGGAAACTTTTGAAAAACCTTTTGACCAATTCAATGCCGTATGTCAGAACACGGTACCGCTATGTATCCAAGAGGTAGTTTACGGCCAATCATACGAAGATACACTGCGCAACACCATTTTGTGCGGAGGCGATACCGACACCAACGGAGCCATCGCCGGGGCCATGGCGGGAGCAAGATGGGGTGTGCCAAAAAATCTATGGGAAGCAGCATTAGCCACTGCCGCACCAGATTTGAAAGAGATCATCTTGGCATTTATCGGAAGGTATAAGGTGGTGGGGTAAGGGTTATCTGTATAGTTTACGAAACACCTCCTCACCAATCAAGTTCTTCAACGCATCCTCTTTGATGAACTCTTCCGCTTCACGAGATATATTCCAACGAGAAGTCGTACACAAGAAGTTGTTTTCCGCATCCGTAATCACCGCAATCATTGATGTACCATAGGCATCCATCGGGAAATTTTCGCCCGGTGTTTTCCTAACGGTACGGTAATCGTCCCTAAGGCACAGGTACACACAATCCGTCTCCCCTTCAAGATAGGAATCATAAATCTCCTCCGAATGCATGATGCACCAGGTCGGAGCGTATTCAGCATAAGCCAACAACTCTTCGTAAGAACCAATCTTTACGACCTGATACTTGTGCCCCATTACCTCATCCGTCGCTTTCGAATACGAATCGAAATCCAACTCAAGCATCTGCACCACTTCATCGAACGACACAAAGCGACGATGTATCCAAGAATAGAATCTGCTATCAAGGCAATCATACGCAGGAGTATATTCGATCACCTTTAATAGCCTCTTTATCTTGGAAAGATCTTTTCGGCTGGTGCAATCAATCTCTCTATTACCAATCCATCTGCATACACCAAAGAAGAATTTCGACGTTGCGATGTGGGAGATACAACCATCAAGGTTCTTCACAAAAAGGCGCGATTGTTTTTCGCTATATCCGCGATCAACAAGTAGCTTGACCGCAATCTCCTGATTATAGACGTTTTTTTTATTTTCTTGCTCTTCCATCACTCTGAAAGCTTCTCTAATACTTTCTATTGCGTTATTATTCACTGGCATACGATTACTATTTTACTCAAAAGTTAACACATTTAAATCTCCCCCAACCCCGAACGGATTACCGTTCAGGCATTGGCCGCTTACGGAAGTTATCCATAGAATCTTAAGAAATTTCAGTATACTCCCAAGAAATTTTCGAATCACAAACTCCATTGACGAGGGTGGATGCCTCCGTCATTCTTCCCTCTTCGTCATAACTCCAAAGTTCAACACACTTCTCTGTCCCATCAATGCTAAAAGAGGTGCGTTTTGACAGCAAACCTCGTTCATTATACTCAGAGACTTTTCGGCGAGAGATCTTTCCTCTTTTTTCCATATAACTTTCAACCTCTCTTCCCTTCTCATCAAAAATAGTGTGAAAAGTTCTAAAAGGGTCGATGGTATCGGTCGTCCGTGACTTCTTCAATAGGCCATCACGATCATAATGAAACTCGGTTGAGGATAACACTTTACCTGGTTTAAGAAACTTCACTTCCCCCTTTTTCCTACCCTTGTTGTCATATACATACTCAACAAACCACACTCTATGACGAATCCACGAAACAATATTGGGCCATTGAGTAATCCACACAAAACCACTGATTTTATACCGTTCCCAGAACAACACATTTCCATCCTTATCGTGATGATAGAAATCTTGGAAACCTTGGGTTGATTTTTCACGACCAGATGAACTGACTATTCGTTGAACCTCAAGAGAGACTCTACCTAAACCATCATACAAGATCGTTCTGTCTTCAAGATCATTATTGCTGACCTCATAACTGCCATCTTTATAAGAAAACTCCTTCACCACTCTTCCTTTGTCGTCATAGTTACGAACAAATTTTAAAATCCTGCTTTCTGCTCCCTGTCTTGTCTCTTTTACTAACACTTTCTTCATATACTATAGTTTTTTTGTTAATTCTTTGAATTTACCACACTCATAACCACTTGGCGAGCATCTCTTTGCGGCTATGCCACTTGACATCCTCCACCTTCTCAAACACGCATCCTAACAAAGGTGTATGAAAGTCTCTATCGGGGTCTGACGAATATCTAAACATCCCCCAAAGATTCCCCTTCCTCACGCACACGAAGATGCGATCCACATTGAAATCATATTCTGTCGAAACGATTTCGTCATACTCTTCGTCAATGAATTGCTTACATTCGCCGCCAGTCATGCCCATTCCCAAGACCTCAAACAACACAATCTTATACTTGCCGTTTTTCATCTCGGCGTACTGTAATGGTTGTGTACATCCATCATTACAGTACAAAGGCACACAACAACGAATCAAATTTTCATTTACTCTCTTCATAATATGAATTTTTTAGTTCAACAATCTTATTTACGAACTCCTATCCGCCTCATCTCAACATGTCAAAGAACAAATCTTCCGCGAAGATAGACCCTTGATGTGCAGAAATATTGCATACGAAATAAAAAACGTATTTTTTTTCTTATTTTTGCCAATAAACAGTAAAAATCCATGACCAGTAAGACATTCAATAGATACGTTTGGTTGCTCAACACACTCATGAAGACAAACTACCTAACGTTTGAGGAAATATCAGACCGATGGGAGCGGAACATCTCTGTTGGAGACGGAAAACCTTTAGCACTTCGCACATTTCACATGCATAGGGATGCTATTTATGATCTTTTTGGTGTGGAAATAAAGTGTAACAAATCATACAAATACTACATCGACTCCGACAGCGACTTAGGAACCGACAAAACCAAACAATGGCTTTTCAATTCCTTTTCCATCATGAACATGATCTCTTCAAGCGTAAACATGAAGGAGCGTATCCTCTACGAAGAGATTCCATCGGGCAAAGAATACCTACAGAGCATTGTGGAGGCAATGAAAGCCAATTTAGTAGTGAAAATTGTTTACGAGCCATTCGGAGAGACAGCTCGCGAGCTACACATAGAGACTTACTGCCTCAAAGTATATAAGCAACGATGGTACATCATAGGCAGAGCCATAGAGAGGGATAATATCCGCAACTTAGCATTGGACAGGGTGAAATCAATCGAAATGACCGATCAACACTTCAAAATGCCTAACGATTTCGACGGAGCGCTTCACTTCGCCAATTCAGTCGGAACCTATGTTTACAACCAACCTCCGAAGAAAGTGGTCATCCGAGCGTGGGGGAATTTAGCGCATCATCTTAGGACACTTCCCCTCCACCATTCACAAAAGGAAATTCCTAACCAAGTGGGTTCCTGTTGTGATTTTGAATACAACCTATGCCCCACTCCTGAACTCACCACGGAGTTGCTATCCATGGGAAGCCAAGTGGAGGTATTGGAGCCACAAGAATTGAGGGAGGAGCTACGAAGGGAATTAGAGAAGGCGTTGGGGAGGTATTGAGTTATTTCTTTTTCATATCACTTCTTGTACAGTTTTCGGAATATTTCTCGAACGGGTCGATAAGATTCCTAACTTCATCAGAGAACCCAACTTTAACATCCAATTCCATGCCATCAGCCAACAAACTTTGTGCAGAAAATGTTTTATATTCAAAGTTCACACCAGCAAAAAGTTTTTGCTGGTATTTATCCAATAATCCATCAAAGGCCTTTGAAAGATCAGACGGGAATTTGTCACCTTTTAAATTCCACACGATATTGTACAAACAAACCTTTTTGCTTTTCAGGGATGGATTTAGATGTAAATAAAGAGCGATGCCTATTAGGTGACAAGTCTCCTGTTTGGCATAAAACCATTCATTTCCATCTCGAGTAACAGTTTTCATCTTTGCGTCGAATTCTATAATAAAATCACGGAAATGGGTGGCACATTCACAATCGTGATAACGCTCCACAAGGCTCATTTGTTTAGAACCATAGGGAGCATTTAACCAGTAAGCTTCGGACAATCCGCCATCACTCATATACTTCCAATCGGCCAACTCGGAAAATTTGCTCTCAATGAAAATCAACTTATTCTCTGTTTCTATAAACACATCCATATTGGGTGTTTTCCCACCACTTGCCATACCTGGCAGCTTGAATTCAAACTGAAAATCCAACACATTAGGATCCTTTGCCAACCAAGAATACAGATCGAAGGCAAACCTAGAAGATGACTTTTTACTCCAAAATTTTGATTTTAATTCATTGCCATCTCCGTTCAAGTACTGATCAATAAAGAACCTCTTGACATTTTTCTTGGTATAGGGTTCAATCAGCCGTTGAAAATACTCGAATTTTTGTTTATCGTCTATATATTTACTCATCAGATTTTGATTTATGATTATATTGTGTCAGAAGCGTCATACGATATTCGTAAAAATGGCACATCTTCAATTACTAATTCATAGCACACGCCATGTTTTTTTAACATTTCAGAGAAATTATCGCATGTACAATCCTCTAACTTCTTCCAAACACAACCGAGTAATCCAGAATTGTTATCACTATCCTCATTCCATGAATACTCGTACATGCCCCAATAATTCTTGCCATTTATAATCTTAGACACACACACGAAAGTCTTGTTTTTCTCACTTTGACATATTGAAACTACTTTATCAAAATCACCTTTCGCCCCATCAAAAGATTTATAATCACCCAAGCGCCCCATTCCCAAGACTTCAAAAAGGACAAATTCAAATTTCCCCTTAGATGTTCTATGATATTGCAATGGTTGGGTGCACCCATCATTACAGCGCAAAGGAACAAAAGTTTCTTCTATATTTATTTCATAAAGAGTACCATCCTCCACACATGAATAGGCTTTCATCCATGGAAGGAAGGTCTTTTTTGCCAAAGAAAACCTTGTGCACATCTCATCAGACAATTTACTTTCTTCACCCACAATAACACATGGCACAATGTTTCCTGAAAGTTTATTCGGAAATGTGAAATTCGAATGGATTAAGCCCAATTTTTGCTTTTGTTTCACCATCGATTTAATGGATTTGTACACATCGCCTAGATTGCTTTTCAAGAATTTTTCCAATTGACGATAATAAAAACAGACTTGAATAGGAGATAATGCAGTTTTGCTCGGATCATTTTGTTTTAACTCCATTATCAGTATATCACCCTTCTTATTTAGCGCAAGAAAATCAAACTCACCGTATTCATTCTTAATTTGTTTTGGAAGTTCACCTTTATAACCTTGTCTAAATTGTTCTATCTCTTTTTTCAGATCAGATACGATTTGACCGTTCCATTTGGCTTTTGTTGCGTCATCTTTAAATCCCAATACAAATTCCTTGTCTATGATAATAAAATCATCCGACTCTTTACCTTCAAAGGTATATCTTCTACCAATAAGGTTTTGGTAATAACCTTCCTTTTTTTCATTTTTTCCAGGAGCTTCATAGTAACGGTAGAACTTTGATTCTTTTCTTATTTTCGACAAATACTCCTTGAATAATTCTTTTGTCGGCTTTTCAAATAAATTTGCGGGGGCAATATCCTTATCCTTATAAGCACCAGCAGCCTCCCAAGAAAAAGAACCTTTGTCACTACCCCTTAAAGTAAGAATACGGCTCGTCCCCCTATAAACGGAGAACCACGACCTTCCTGTTTTTGGATCGTGTCCAGTCTGAAAATCGAGGGATTTCTCTTTCTTTACATAAGGGATTAACCAATCATATTCATTAATATCTTTCACGATCTCATCTGACATTGTTCTGTCATAATAAGTTCCATCTTGATTTATTCCTCCCATATTCTGATTGACAAATAATTGATAATTCACAAACTTACAACAATTTTTTCTCTTTCTCACAATCGACAACAACCATAATCACTATAATACTATCACTTATCAGACCAGTTACCTTGATGTTTTAGTTAAACAATA
>JAKSKV010000046.1 GCA_024401555.1 Paludibacteraceae bacterium | reverse complement strand
GGAGCAGTATCCTGGATATTTTGAATGGTTTCAAATCGTTCAACAACACATCCGTCGTCTTGACTCAAAAATAAAACATCTCCACAAAGGATAGGAAAGGCTGTTCGAAAGGACAGCCTTTTTTTCGCTCAAGAGGCCCCCACAAAGGTTATCTAAACAGATTACATTATTCTTTGAATATTTCTTTTGTTATAGAAAAGTTGTCTTTCTGTATTTTTAATAGATATAAACCTGACTGAAACTCTTCAATGGACATTTGGTTCCCATTTGCAATCTTTAAAGTTTCGCCTTCAATGGATAGCAATGAAAGAGAACAATTGTCGAGGTTAATATAAATCATATTGGATGCAGGATTTGGGAAGAGTGTGACATATAGTTCCGCATTTACTGTACTTACTCCATTAGGATTGCTCAATACTAATTTGAATCCATTAATTGAAGAAAAATTAGATGTCGTGTTTATTGAAGCTGCAATCATATTGGACACTATGATATTCTCGTTTCTGTCTCTATAATATTTAATACACAAACAAGATCCGTTGTGTGTGTCGATAACGAAAGTCCACGCATTCTCCAAATCAATATCTTTTCTTAAAAAATCTGCACAATCTATCATGTGTAGATTGGTGGTATCTTCAATAAGGCACACGTCATAAATGGAGTTTTCCGTTTGCGTATAATAATCGATGCGATTAGATAAATCAGAAATGGCCTGATTTTTTAATAATCTACCATCTGTTCTTACCATGTCCCACTTGGTGTAACGCTCAGGATCACCAACTGTATCTATTACGATATAGGAAGAATCTTCTTTTGATAGAAACAAATATGAAACGAGAGGGGAATCGCCTCCGAAATCTAAATTTTCCGGTGTTGTAATGAAAAATGCATAATGATTCAGAGGTACGGGAAATGTATCTGATTCAGTATGTCTGTCGTTAACAATAGCATCAATGTCATGTTCTATCACTCCAACACGATAAGTGAAATTCTCTGGTAGTTTACATCCCCAAATAGTATCTGAAGAATACTCGTAAACAAAGTCTAATGCCGAATCATAACTATCAAACGCAAATGATATAGTTGAAAACAACAATGATAAAAATAAAAAGAAACACCTCATATTACTTGATGATTATTCGTTTGACAATTTTGTTATTATAAGTTTCTATAGCAATAAAATAGCAACCTGATGGGCAGTCTGACATGTCAATTTCATAAAAGAGAAGTAATGGAATAATTGATTGTCGTTTTTCGGATGCAAAATTAAAAATTAATAGATTCTTGTCATAATAACATGAATATTTTTTAACATTCGCAATACGAATTCCTATATAGGCCGGTCTCTTTGCTGTTCGAAAGGACAGCCTTTTTTTCGCATTATATACATATTAGTCAAGAAATTAATTATTTGCGTACAAAATACTCTAATTTATGATTTATATGTAAAAAATACACTATATTTGCACTGTATTTACAAAACACACCATAGCGATAAATTATTAACTTAAAAATCATGGATTATGGAAAATCAGAAAAGCAACAACGAATTGGCTAAGAGAGCAAAAATCTACAATTTGATCATCGTGGACGAAAGTGGTTCAATGAGCGGATTGGAGCAAGCTACCCTATCAGGCATCAATGAGACCATCCAAACCATCCAAGCGGCCCAAAAGAAGTACAACGAGGTACAGGAACACTTCATCACCCTCGTCACCTTCGACAGCGGAGAAAAAGAAAAGGATGTTCGTACCATTTGGGATGCGATGCCCGCCGACAAGGTCACGGAGTTTAAGGAGTACGAACCGTGTGGTTGCACCCCCCTTTACGATGCGGTGGGGCAATCGCTCACAAGACTGCTCAAAATAACGGAAAAGGACGAGGATGCGGTAGGCGTTGTGACCATTCTGACAGACGGACTGGAAAATTCGTCAAAGGAATGGAGCGCAGCGAAGGTGAAAAAATTAATTGAGGAGCTGAAAGAGAAAGGATGGACCTTCTCCTACATGGGATCGGACCACAATGTCAAAGAGGTATCAGCAATGATCTCCATCACCAACGTGATCGAGTTCAGCCACGAAGTAACAGGGGCAGCCAACATCTGGAGCAGAGAAAAGGCATCAAAGCTAAACTATTTCTCCCAAATGGCAAGCGAATGGGACGCCAACGAAAGCTACGAAAGGAAGATCCAGCGAAGGAGAAGCTACAACGACAATTACTACTCCAATCGTGAGACGCCTCAACTCATCAAGCACTTGGAGGCAAACGAAGTGTTCGTATTCGGCAGCAACGCACAAGGCCACCACGGGGGAGGAGCAGCACGCACCGCTATGGAAAAATTCGGCGCACAATGGGGCGTCGGAGAGGGAATGCAAGGCCAATGTTACGCTATTCCTACGATGGAGGGCATCAAGAGCCTCGAAGCAGCTGTCGGCAGATTCTGCCAATACGCGAAGGAGCATCCAGAGAAGAGATTCCTCGTCACCCGAATCGGCTGCGGCATCGCCGGATACCGACCAGAAGATGTGGCGCAATTCTTCAAACCCGTGATCGAGTTGGAGAATGTCTCTCTGCCGAAGGATTTTTGGAAGGAGTTAGGCCTCAACCTTTTCGAATAGGAACACTGGGGCTACTTCACCACCACCTTCCGTCCCTCCACCACATAACATCCCGAGGAGAGAGGCACCTCCTCCGCATGGGATGGGGTGAGGCGAAGGGTACAAAGCAAACTACCCTCCACTCGCCAAACAGCCACCTCACGCTCTACCCGCGAAGCAAGGCATATTCTACCCTTCTCCACAATAATCGACAAATCGTCCGTTTCAGAGCGAGTGACAACAGAATCGTCTATACCAGTGGCCTCCACCCTACTATAACCTTTCGACTCGATCCAAGAGGCGTAAGAGCCATCCGACTCGTCTGAGATCGCCTCGTCTTCGAACTTATGGGAATCGAAACAGAAGGCGAATTGGCAACTTGGATGTTTTTGGGCGGCGGCGAGCCCCACCATACCATTGGCAGTCGGCGACGCACCGAAATTGGTCAACACCGTGTTGGAGGAACGGGGCGTGAAGTAGCAGTAACCGTCGCTTCCCGACGACGAGATGCGCCACTGCTGCTCATACGAGCCAGAAGAATCCCGCAAAGCAAGCAAATCGCCTGAAGCATCTAAGGCACGCCCGGTCGCCACATCGGTCAAAACATAATAGTCTCCCACCTTCGAGAGTCTAAGGGAAAGGTTGATCTCGTCATTATCCTCCGTCAGAGCAAGGCGTCCATCCTTTTCGGAAAGGATCTTATTCGCATTCTTCGAGAGCAAAAGATACTGTTTGCCCTCCTGGAAACGCGCCACACGACGGTAACGATTCAATTGATCGAAGAGGTCCAAATCCCACTCTTGGTAGAAGTGGATGATCGGATAACCTGTACGCATATCGATCGGCAACCAAATATGCCAAGACTCGCCCACATTGGCGTCGCTAAAATAATCACCGCCCTTCCAGCGGTCGCCCATATAGATGTAGGCGTCATACTTGCCCGGCACTTTGAAAACATAGTTGCTCTGACTGTTGTAAGAGGTGCTCGCATTGGCGTCCACAAACGGATTGCCCGCATCTTCCCAGCCCGATAGCGGCATTTGGGAGAAGGAGGAGTGGCCCGGATTGGGATCCCAGCCGGTACAACCTGAAGTAATCGCCACAAAACGTTGGTGATATTTGAAAATAGCGGGTGCCTCATACTGTTTCTTCACGAACATCCGCTCCCATGTAGCGCTCAAATCCAAGAAATCATTCTGGAGCAAAGTACCGTGCATCGTCATATTCTCCTCCGCCGATCCGAAGTGGTAACCCACCCTGTAATCGGGATCATACATCAGCGTCTGGTCTCGTGATCCGGAGGGCTGTTCATCACCGCGTGGACGCATCGTCTTCACAAAGCGGTATGGTCCTGTGATTTGGTCCGCATAGAGGATCGCCACACGGGAAGCGGCGTAACCAGAACCATTCTCCCAATGCACCCACATCACATATTTCCCCGTATTGGGACAATACATCACCTTCGGGCGCTCCAGAGTGCGGCCGTAGTTCATATCTTGGTAATCGCTGCGGAGTGGCTGTTCCGGACACTGGTAGGCCATGCCCTCCCGCTTCCAATTATAGAGGTCTTTGGATGAGTAGCATACAATGCCATTGCTTCTCACAGGCGAAGGACGATAGTTTTCGCCAAACCAATAGTAGGTTCCCTTTTCATAAAGCACGCAACCGCCATGGGCATTGATGTGGTTACCCGCTTCATCATACCAGTTAACACCCAAACGGATGGCCGGACTGCCTATCACGAAGGATTTCTTAGCCTCAACCGGACGATTCACCCTTTCCAAATGCCAGTAGTGTTTACCATCCGATCCACTTTTGTCGCTATATACCCCTTTGCCGTCCGAAGTACCATCCGTACCCATATACTTACCATTAGAGACAAACTGGAAACGCACATAATAATCC
Source organism: Paludibacteraceae bacterium (assembly GCA_024401555.1). Taxonomy (GTDB): domain Bacteria; phylum Bacteroidota; class Bacteroidia; order Bacteroidales; family Paludibacteraceae; genus UBA1181. The sequence continues at coordinate 16,531 of JAKSKV010000046.1, read as the reverse complement.
TCACTGGGCGCATAGCCTATCTTAAAACGGGCCGCATTGGAGGAGGCAGAGGCAGCCATCTTCACATCGTATTCACCAGATGCGGTGACATAGCTATTTGAGGCAACATTCTTCAAGGCATACGTTCCGTCTGAAAGAGGTTCGACGAGGAACTGCATCTTGGTGGCAGTGGAACGGTTCTTTAGCTGTACAGCCCCGTTTTCATTGGAGAGATAACGGTTGCTCGCATGGACTACATAATATTTTTCCCCTGAAAGAAAAGGCAAATTCCGCTGGTTGTTGTACTCACTCAAAGCATCCAGAAGAGCCGTGGTGGCATCCACGATCTCCGTTTGACTCGTAGGAGCATCCAACACCGACTGGGCAGCCGCCACACCATCCTTCAAACGTTTGCGAACGGCGGCCGTGTACTCACCCTCGCCATCGCCCTCTCGGGTAGCGGAGAGTCTTGCCTCCGCCTTATCAATCGTCATCTTCAAGCCATCCGTAATCAGGGTTGATCCGTTCGCCTCTCGCAAATACCAAAAATGGAGCGATTCACTACCGTTCTTATCCGAATAGACACTGGCACCCGGCACATAGGAATCGGTGCCGACATAGCGGTTATTCTCCGCACATTTGAACTTCACATACTCACCACCCGCGCGCTCGATCGTGAACTTCGCCGCATTGCCCGTCGAGGAGGTGAATTCAGTATTCCAATCACCGGTCTTCCCTAAATTCGTATTACGCTGCACACTCTTTATCAGATAGAATCCACCCGACGGCACCAGCTGAAATTTCTGGGGATTAGCGGCATTGAACGTATGCAGGTTGGGCACACCATCCACCGAGGAGAGCGCCATACCGGAAGAGTGAAATATGTAATAGGTGCCATTGGGCGTAATCTCCGCACCATTGGCCAGAACAATGATTGAAAAGAGAAGTACCCCAGCGGATACCACCTTCTGCCAAAGTGTTTTCATGGTTATACAATTACTAAGCTTTTAACATCCACGTTTTCATCGCGCTAATATACTGAATTATAGAACACAAAACATAACAGCGATAAAATTACGATCAAAAAAATTCACCACATTTTTTCCGCCGACTTGTTGCAAACACAAAAATTCTTTCTACCTTTGCACCGTAATTAAAATGTTTCCTGAGAAAATCCAAAGCCGGCAGGCAAATCACATTTTCTCAACTTATTAGAAAAAAAACGAATGCGAGACAAAAGTCTGGCAAAGAAACATTTTATACGCCGAATGCATCGGGCGCATAAGAGTGTTCTTATGCATTGGGCATACTGAAAAGACTCCCAAAGCGTCTACCGTTTGTTTGAAAGTAAGTGTTGTTTTTTTCAAAAGAGGTCCATCGTCGCTACAACGGTGGACTTTCTTTTTTACTGTATTCCACCAAAGAAAAAGGATGACACATCACTGCATCATCCTTTCCTATTCAAAAAATATAATTTCAGATATTATTCAGCTTTGCTGGGTTCTCCAACGTACGAGCCAGCCTTCGCCAAAGCCTCATTGATGTTAGAGCAGATGTTCTCCTCGCCGATCAGCGCATCGAACTTAGCCTTCAACAACATGGAACGAACGTGCTTGTTGACACCAGAGAGAACCACCTTGATGTTGGCGCGTTGTGATTGCACACAAAGATTCTCCAAGTTGTGCAAACCTGTCGAATCAATGAACGGAACCTTACGCATACGGATGACACGAACCTTTGGCGCCTCGGCCACCTCAGACATGATTTCATCGAACTTATTGGCGATACCGAAGAAATAAGGGCCGTCGATCTCATACACACCCACACCGTCAGGAATATGCAACTTCTCCTCATGAACGGTAACGTCCAAATTCTCTCCCGGATCGATCTCGTCATGGAACACACGGATGATAGAAGACTCGTTGACACGACGCATGAACAGCAAAACAGCCAAAAGCAATCCGATCTCGATGGCTACAGTCAAGTCGAAGATGACAGTCAAAACAAATGTGACGATCAAAACAGAGAAATCAGACTTAGGAGCCTTAGACAAAGAGACGAACGAACGCCATCCGCTCATATTGTACGACACGATGATCAACACACCCGCCAAGCATGGCATTGGAATATATCCCACCAATTGACCCAAGAACAAAAGCACCAATAAAAGCACAATCGCATGGATGATACCGGCGATTGGAGTACGGCCACCGTTGTTGATATTGGTCATGGTACGGGCGATGGCGCCAGTGGCAGGAATACCGCCAAAGAAAGGAACCACCACATTGGCGATACCTTGTCCGATCAACTCCGTGTTGGAATCGTGCTTGTCACCGATCACACCATCCGCCACCATAGCGGAAAGCAACGACTCAATGGCGCCCAACATCGCGATGGTGAACGCGGCAGGGAACAAAGTACGGATCAATTGGAAGTAGCTATCGCCCTCCGCCAATTGCATATCTGGCAAATGAGGAGCAGGGACACCTTGCGGCAACTCATACAAATCACCGATGGTTTGGATGCTATCCACACCACAATATGCCTTCAAAATATAGCAAACCACAGTCATCACCACGATAGCGACCAAAGAGCCAGGAATCTTCTTCGAAAACTTAGGGGTGAAAATAATGAGCAACAAACTCATCACGCCGACACCCAACGCCCAGAAATTGATGTGGTCAAAGTTTTGGAAGTAGCAAATCCACTTTTGGATGAAGTTGGCAGGAACCTTCTCAATGCCCAAACCAAACAAATCATTCATTTGCGTAGAGAAGATCGTCAAGGCGATACCACCGGTAAAACCTACGATAACCGGATATGGGACGAACTTGATGACACTACCCAAGTGGAAGAGTCCCATGAAAATCAAAAGCACACCCGCCATAATGGTGGCGATGGTCAATCCACTCAAACCATACTGTTGGATAATTCCATAGATGATTACGATGAACGCACCCGTAGGACCTCCGATCTGCACCTTCGTACCTCCGAAGAAAGAGACCAAAAAACCTGCGATGATCGCGGTCAAAAGACCCTCTGTCGGGCCCACACCAGAGGCGATACCAAATGCGATGGCCAACGGAATGGCCACAATACCCACAATGATACCCGCCATCAAATCTGTCATAAAACGCTCCTTGTTATACCCCTTCATCGAGGAGAAAAGTCTTGGAGCAAAAACATCCGAAAGTGATGCTTTCATAACGGCTACAATAGTTTTTAAATTAATTATCTATAAATGAGCCGCGAAGTTAGTGATTTTTGTAATTAACGGCACTATAACAAGGCAAAAATTATGCTATGGAACATTGTTTTGCGAATTGGTTTCGTGAGCAACAAACAAAAGGGGCAAAAAATAGAGACGTGGTGAACCACGTCTCTACAATTTTATTCTTAACCCTCACCTCACATTTCAAACTGCAAAGGCAATAACGACGCAACGCTCTCCACCCGATAGATCCGCTCTGTACCATAGAGGATCACCTTCATCTTTACGCCGAAACGGTTCTCCGTCTCCAGCAGGGCTTGCCGACATGCTCCGCAAGGGGTAATCGGGGAAGGGAGAAACCCCGCACTGTTTTGGGCGGCGATGGCCAAGACCTTCACCGCTTGGTCAGGATAGGCGGCATTGGCATAGAAGAGCGCAGTTCGTTCCGCGCAGAGGCCACATGGATAGGAGACATTCTCCTGGTTACTACCCTTCACCACCTCTCCGTTGGCCAACAACAACGCGGCGCCCACCGCAAATTTGGAGTAAGGGGAATAGGATCCTACCGTAGCATCTTTGGCACACGCCACCAACATACGCTCCTCACTCGTCAACTCGTCCCACGAAAGCACATCCACCTTACATTTAATTTCCTTGGTTTCCATATTGAAAAAGATTTTTCTATTCTTTCAAAATCACTTATCTTTGTAAAGTTAAATAAAAAAGGAGAGAATGAGAAAGATTTCGTTCACAATCATAGCGCTATTTTCTTTTATTAGCGCGTTTTCCGCAGCACCCAAGCAGTTGCAGGTGAACATTGATTACATCAATAGATATTCACAGATCGCTGTGGACAAGATGAAGGAGCACAAGATTCCCGCCAGTATCACTTTGGCGCAAGGTATTTTGGAATCAGGTGCTGGACAGAGCGAATTGGCCAAGAAGAGCAACAACCACTTCGGCATCAAGTGCCACAATGACTGGGAAGGTGAACGTGTTTACCACGACGACGACGAGAAGCAAGAGTGCTTCCGCAAATACAGCAAACCAGAACTCTCTTACGAAGACCATTCTCAATTCTTAAAGAAAAAGAGATATGAACCCTTGTTTGCCCTTGATGTCACAGACTACAAAGGTTGGGCAAAAGGATTGAAGGCGTGCGGATATGCCACCGCCAAAGATTACGCGGAGCGTCTGATCGAGCTCATCGAGACCTATAACCTACAACAATACGACCAAATCGCCTTGGGCAAGATGCCTACGGATGTCATCCAACCTTCCGACAAGGAGAAAAAGGAGGGCGGAAACGTCGTGGTGCCTATCGTCAGCAACGACGTCAAATATCTGAAGAACAGCAGTATGGGTACCATTCCCGTATGCGACACGCACTTCGTGAGGAAAGAGGGCAAGAGAGAGGCTGTGGTCGCACAAAGAGGCGACTCCTACGAATCCATCGCCGATGAGTTCGGACTACGCAAGTGGCAGATTCGTCGATACAACAAGTTGAAGAGAGGCGTCCACGCCCAGCCTAACGCTGGCGACATGGTCTATATCAGCAAATAAAGAAGAAAAGACATGGCTACTGAATACAATTACGATAGCATCCGTCCTTACAAAGACGAAGAGGTAAAGGCGGTGATCGAGAGGATGACAGAAGACCCTGAGGTCATTGGCGTGATCCAGACACTCTTCCCCGACAAGGAGACGAAAGAGGTGGTACAATGGTTACGGAGCATGAGATCCATCTACGATTTCCAGTCGCAGCTCATCGCCCCCCTGATTCTCCGTTCTTTGGACATGACAGGCAGCACCTATAGCCTTAATGGATTCGAGATGGTGGAGAAGGAGAAAGAACACCTATTCATATCCAACCATAGGGACATCATCATGGATGCGGGCATCCTCAATACATTGATGAACAGAAGCGGCATCGTGACGACCGAGAACGCCATAGGCGACAACCTTTGTGCACGTCCTTGGATCACTGACGCCCTCAAACTGAACAAAAGTTTCCTCGTCCGCAGAAGCGGCACCAAAAGAGAACTTTTCGAGGCTTTTCAAGTGTTGTCCAGCTATATCCGCAGCGCCATCACCACGGGCAGAACCTCCATCTGGATCGCTCAAAGGGAGGGCCGCGCCAAAGACTCCGACGACCGTACACAAGAGAGCCTTTTGAAGATGTTCTCCATCAGCGGAAAGGAGAGCGTCAAGAAGGGGTTCATGGATCTCAACATCATCCCCGTCAGCTTCTCTTACCAATACGACTCCTGCGACTACCTAAAGGCGAAGGAGTTCCAGCAAAAGAGAGATGACGCCGAATTCAAGAAGAGCCCCGCCGACGACGTGTTAAGCATGAAGGTGGGTGTGATGGGATTCAAAGGCGATGTCCATATCCAAATCACGGATAGCATCAACGAGGAGATCGACCGTATCGTTGGCGAGGAGGACGATAGGCAAACCGTCATCGACAAAGTCGCCGTCATCATCGACAGGAAGATCCATGCGAACTACCGCATCTATCCGAACAACTATGTGGCCATGGACAATTTGCGAGGTAACACGCAACACCTTGGCTCCCAATATACCCAAGAGGAGAAGAATCAATTCGAGTCTTACGTGGAGAAGCAAATCGAGAAGATCGATTTACCGAACAAGGACAAGGAGTTCCTTCGTGAGCGATTCTGGACCATGTATGCCAATCCGCTCATCAACCACCTCGCGGCGAAAGCGCAATAACACTAAGGAAGATTGCGGAACAACGATAGCGTTGGCTCGCATTCCCTTATTAACTATATAAAAAATGAATAACATACCTGATCGTTTGAGCCTTAGGGATCTCTCATTGGAGGATCGCCCAAGGGAAAAAATGTTAATGAAAGGAGCCGACGCGCTCACCAATGCGGAACTCATCGCCATCCTTATCGGAAGCGGGAACAGCAAAGAGACGGCTGTCGAACTGTCGCAGAGAATTCTAAACGACAACGGCAACAACCTCTCGGAGCTCAGTCGGAAAGACATCACCCAGCTGAAGAAGTACAAAGGCATTGGCGAAGTGAAAGCCATCAGCATCTCCGCCGCCATGGAAATCGGAAGGCGAAGGAACTTAGAGAAGGCGTTGGAACGCCCCTCCATTAAAAACAGCACGGACGCCTACGAGGCGCTCAGAAGCAGCATAGAGGATCTCCCCCACGAAGAGGTCTGGGTGCTATACCTCAACAACTCCAACAAGATCGTCTGCAGGGAGAAGGTCAGCTCTGGAGGGGTAGCGCTCTCTGTGATAGATGTGAAGATCATCATGAAACGCGCGCTGGAACTTTTAGCCTGCGCCATCGTGATGGGGCACAACCACCCTTCCGGATCGCTCACCCCCAGCCAACAGGACATCGCCTCCACCCAAAAGATCAAGGAGGCCTGCAAATTTTTCGACATCCGATTCTTGGACCACATCATCGTGAGCCACGAAGGTTTTTTCAGTTTCAACGATAACAACAGATTATAATACAGATTATCAATGATCACCATCTATACGGAAAGGGAATCTCCCCGACTCGCCTTCAGTTGCAAACATATCTTCTGCAACGTGCTCGGCCACGAGTTGCGCATCACCACGGATCCCAATCAAAGAGCCGACATCCGTTATGCCACTGAGAAGAGCGACGATACGCTGACCATCGCACCACACGGGCTCCTTTTTGAGACAGACATCAAAAAGCAAACAGTGACGGCCACCCAATGGGAGGGGCTCACCGCCCTATTCCCTACGAATGGAGACATTCCTTTCGACATCTTCTCCGCGACCTTTTACCTCCTGTCACGATACGAGGAGTACACCGCCGAGAAGAGAGACGGGCATGGCAGGTTCGTCGTGGAGGAGAGCGCCGCTTATCAACTGGGATTTTTAGAGGAGCCCCTTATTGACCAATGGGCACACCTGTTACTGTCTCGACTTAAAGAGGTGGGCGACGCGGAACATCCTAAAAGATACACCTACATACCCACCGTCGATGTGGACAACGTCTTCGCCTTCCGCAACCATGGTCTATTGCAAACCGCCTACTGCCTTCTACGAGACAAGATCAAGGGGAGAGAGCAGTTGTTTCACCTACGCCTCAATGCTGTACTCCGCAAACAGGAGGATCCCTATTTCAACCTACAGGAGGTGGCGGACATGCACCAAGGGTTGAACGAGAAACCTATGTTTTTTTACCATTGCGGATGCTTCGGCAAGAGGGATAAACGCGCCACCCTACCAAGCCGCAGATACAAAAAGATCCGTCAGAAATTGGAGAGCCAGGTCATTTCAGGACTCCACCCCTCCTACAACAGTTCTACCCAGTGGTGGCGCTTCCGATTGGAAAATTGCGCCTTGAAGCATTGCTTAGGGAAAAAGAACACGGAACATTGCCGCTTCCACTACCTCCGTTTTACCCTACCCGACACCTACGAACGGCTGATCTCGGAGGGATTTCAAACCGACTGGTCGCTCTGCTACTCCAACGATCCGGGGTTCCGCGCCAGTACCTCCTTCCCTTTCCACTTCTACAATCTGGAACGGAACGAGGAGCGTCCGCTGCTACTCTACCCGACAGCGGTGATGGACAAATCGTTGCGCAACAACCTCAAACTATCCCTATCGGAGAGCGAGGCCTACATCCTACGCCTGAGCGAGAGGGTGAAGGCTGTCAACGGAAACTTCATCACCCTTTTCCACAACGAACACCTCACGGACGAGATGGAATGGAAAGGATGGAAGGATTTGTATCAGAGGGTAATAGATGGAATGAAAACAAAATAAGTTTGTTTTTTTTCCAAAAAACGATAACTTTGCCACGCAATCGGTGTATGATGAAGAGTGAAACACTTTTAGAATACCACCCTACAGTTATTTAAATGGAATAATAATTAAACCATTTTTGGGAACAATATTTGAATAATCATTATTATTATCATCAAATAAAAAACAACCATGAAGAAAAATTTCAAAAGCAAGCTCATCCTTGCGGCTATGGGACTTTTCTCTTCTGCGGCAATGAACGGACAAGTCATCGTACAAGCAGAGAGTTTCCTAGACAAAGAGGGTGACAAGTGGACTGAAATAGTCGTTGAGAACAATGTTTCCATCGGTTATTTCGACGAGAGAGGAGAGATCCTCAACTATGAAGTGGAGATTCCTACTACAGGTATGTATCAATTCTCTGCTAAGTATGTGGCTATCAGAGACGGAAGAATCCGCGTAGTGATGGACGACGGCGCATTCGCCTACTACAACTTCGAGGGAGACCTTGAGGATGGCGACAACTGGTGGAAAAGACCTATGGGAGACTGGTTTGAGATCCCAGCTTCAGATGGACCTTCCTTCTATTTGACAGCAGGAAAGCACACCTTCAAAGTGGTCAATGAGATGGCTTCCGCCAACATCGATTACTTCACTTTCGTCAAGTCCGACGTGACAGACAAAGAGATCGTCAAGATCAAGAACAATCCTGGAAAGATCGAGTTGGTTCCAATGGATGTGCTCAGAGTATTCCCTATCGGATACAATGCAGCAGGACAAAAGATCGCTCTTCCAGCCACCTTCTCAAGCAATGTAAAGGATGGCATCTATACCGCTAAATCATACGGAAAGGATAAGATCAGCGTCACAATGGGTGGATACACCCAAGATCTTGAGGTCAACATCGCGAAGCCAACCAAGAGAAAAGAGTTCGTCGTTACCAAGAACGGATACTTGAACACAAGCAAGGGTTACGTAGCCAACGAGAAGGGCGAAAAGACCTCTTTGGCTGGTATCAGCTACTTCTGGATCAACGAGAACCCAGTAGGACTCTTCTGGAACAAAGAGACTGTCGATTACTTGGTGGACGAATACAACATGCAGGTATTCAGATTACCTATCACTATCTCTCCTTGTGGTTCCAACGGACAAGAGGCTTGCTCTAAATACAATGACGTATGGGGTTACAAAGAGGGTGGTTCAAGAGAGAACTACCGTTACAATCCTGAATGGATGAAGGAGATGGCCGACAGAGTAATCAAGGCTTGTATCGAGAACGACGTTTACGTCATCATCGACTTCCACGAGCACAAGGCAGAGAACTGGGTGGATTTGGCCAACGATTTCTTCACCTATTTCGCTTCCAAGTGGAGTGAATACCCTAACGTGATGTACGAGATCTACAACGAGCCATTGTGCGACGACCAAACTGTAGTGAATTATGCGAAAAAGGTGATCCCTACCATCAGAAACATCGATAAGAAGAATGTCATCATCGTAGGTTCTTCCGAATTCTCCCGTCATCCAGACAAAGTAACAGACGCAGGAAAGGGCTACGAGAACATCGCCTACACATGGCACGGATATGTGAAACACAACCACCAAGCAGACTGGGGCCAACACTCGGAATGGAACACCACCGTACCAGTTGTCGTAACTGAGTGGGGTTGCGGACAAGGTGGTGGAGACGGTGATCTCCGCTCCATTTATAAAAACAGAGGCGTTATCCACTGTTTCTGGTCAATGGCCAACAAGAACACAGATGGTGACGAGGCTTGGTCTATCTTGAAAGCGAACGTCATCAAGAAATCAGGATGGTCGAGCTCCGAGATCAACTCAAACGGTGCCGGACAACTTGCTGCCGCAAAGAGTTGGATCAACTACACACCAAAGGTATTGGTAGTGGAGACACCAGAGTTCGAGACATCCATCTGCGCAGGTTCGAAGGTATTCTTGCCAGAGGATAAAGTGACTGTTTCAGGTTCCGCTAAGGGAGGTTCAGGCAACTATACCTACAAGTGGGAGCAAACCAAGGGTGAGGGCGCGACAATCGCCAACCCATCTTCCGCTAAGACTGAGATTTCAGGTTTGAAGGCTGGTGTGAACGTATTCTCACTTACCATCTCCGACGGAACAGACTCTGAAACCATGGGCGTAACCATTACCGTTTATCCAGAAGGATGGACTGATCCTGGTTTGATCGACGATGTTGCCGACAACGATACCAAGACACGTATCGGCGGTTTCTGGAAGGTATTCGACGACGCTGAACAAAACGCAAATCCACACTCTACCATCACAGAGGCAGATCAATTGCCAGTAGACCAACACATCAAGGCAACCGCCAAGATGGGTAACAAGTGGGGCGGCGGCAACGAGGCATACTGCGGTGTCGACATGTACCTACAAGAGGACAAGAGCGGTATGGACATCTCTAACTGTAGCAAGGTAACTTACAAATTCAAGGGTAGCAGCCACATCTTCAGAGCAGTGATGACCGCTGTTAAGGATGAGGACTACCACAGCTACAATGTCGAGGGTTCTAACGATTGGAAAGAGGTTTCCGTAAATCTCGCAAGCTTGAAGCAAGCTCCAGACTGGGGTACAGATATGGCCTTCTCAAAGGAGAGCATCAGCAAGTTCAGCTGGATGTTGCGTGGTAACGAGAACACCACTCGCACGTTGGAAATCGACGATGTCACTTGCGTAGGCATGGAGTTCAGCGTAAACGTAGATCCTACAAGCGTCGAGAACGCGACAGAGATCAGCAAAATGTATCTCTTCCCTAACCCATCGGAGGATGGTTCTTGCACATTGATCGTTTTGGATCGTTGCAATGTAGTCATCACCAATGTGGCAGGTCAAGTTGTGAAGGAGTTCGTTGCGGTTCCTGACTTCAACAACGATTTCTCTATCAACGAGAAGGGTATCTACTTCGTAAAGGCTGGTAACGAGGTTACCAAGTTGATCGTGAAGTAATATCAACATTCCTCATACAAGAAGAGGGTGTGTCAAGACTAACAAAGTTGCGACGCACCCTCTTTTTTTGTAACTTTGCCAATAAATCGAGACAAAAACAATGGCCAAAAACCCAAAAGAATTAGGCACACAGGATGTGCGCAAATTATTGATCAGCTACTCAGGCCCCGCCATAGCGGCCATGGTAGCCTCCGCACTCTACAATGTGATCGATAGAATCTTTATCGGTCAAGGCGTGGACGCACTGGCGATATCGGGCCTTGCCATCACCATGCCTGTCATGAACCTATCCGCCGCTTTCGGCGCCATGATCGGTGCGGGCGGATCCACACTGACCTCTATCAAGTTAGGACAGCAAGATACGCGGAGCGCCCAAAAAGTGTTGGGCAACGTATTTCTCCTGAATGTCGCTTTGGGTATCATCTTTATGGCATTAGGACTTATCTTCCTCGACGACATCCTATTCTTTTTCGGTGCCAGCGAAAACACCATCACCTTCGCCAGAGATTTTATGCAGGTCATTCTGATCGGAAACGTCATCACCCATCTCTACTTAGGACTCAATAACGTAATGCGTGCGTCGGGCCATCCGCAAAAGGCGATGAAGATGACCTTCCTCACCGTGTTGATTAATTTAGCGTTGGCGCCCCTATTCATTTTCGTATTTGGTTGGGGAATCCGAGGTGCGGCAAGCGCCACCATCATCGCGCAAACCGTGGCATTGATTATTGTGATGCAACACTTCAACGATCCAAGTGGCGTGCTGCATTGGGAACGCAGCATATTCAAATTCGACAGTCGCATCATCAAAGGCATCATCTCTATCGGCATGGCTCCTTTTATGCTGAATGCTTGCGCCTGCTTGGTGGTCATCCTCATCAACAAAGGCCTTTACCAATATGGCGGAGACCTTGCCGTAGGCGCCTATGGCGGTATTGCCAACAGCGTATTGATGATGTTCGCCATGATTGTCATGGGATTCAACCAAGGCATGCAACCTATCGCGGGATACAACTTTGGAGCTCAAATCTATTCGAGGGTGAAAGCTGTTTTGAAGATTACCATCATAGCTGCGACTTGCGTGACCACCTTCGCCTTCATCGTATCCGAGACCATTCCGTATTACGTGGCGAGGTTGTTCACCAACGATCCGGAGCTCATCGACATCGCCATCATCAACCTTAGAATTTGTTGCCTCGCCTTCCCTATCGTGGGCTTCCAAATGGTGACCTCCAACTTCTTCCAATCCATCGGAAAGGCGCCTATGGCGGTCATACTATCCTCCACCAGACAATTGCTGCTTTTGGTACCGCTCTTGATCATATTACCAAGCCATTTTCAAACCGTCGAGAGTGTCTTGGTCTGCATGCCAATCGCAGATGCCATATCCTCCATTTTAGCATTTATTCTCCTAAAAAGGGAGATGCGCAAGTTCAACAAATTGGAGGACAAACCATTGATTCAGGAATAATTGTAGATGAATATTATGGAAAAGAAAATCATCATCAGCATAGGTCGGCAATTCGGTGCCGGAGGCAGACGTGTCGGTCAAGCTTTAGCGGAGCGTTTGGGCATCGCCTACTACGACAAAGAGTTAATTCTGGAAGCGGCCAAAGAGTATGGATTCGCACCTGAGTTTTTCGAACAGAACGATGAGAAGTCGGCATCCTTCACCGGCAATGTGCTGCAATGGATGGAGAGTCTGGTGACAGGCGGCATGAGCGCCAAGAACTATCTTTCGCAAGATGCCCTATTCGAGATGCAGGCATCCGCCATCCGCAAAATCGCCGAAGAGAAATCGTGCGTCATCGTCGGTAGATGTTCAGACTATGTCTTGAGGGACAACCCCAACTGCATCAGCGTATTCCTCCACTCCACCGACGAGGACCGCGCGCAACGCATCCAAGAACGATCCAACATCAGCCGAGAGGAGGCGCTGACTAAAATGAGAACCCAAGACAAGAAAAGGGCCGCATACTACAATTTCTACTCCAGCAAGACATGGGGAGATTCCGCCACCTACGACCTCTCCATCAATGTTTCGGCTCTCGGCGTGGAAAAATGTGTGGATTTAATCATCCATTATCTATCTCAAAGATAAAAGGCAATAAAACGTCGTTATTTCCTCTATTCAAACAGAATAACATATAGAATATCAATACGGGGAGAGGTGAGATTTCTCACACCTCCCCATTTTTGTGTCCAAGCCGCCAAAAGAGCGGAAAAGATTTTGAACTACCAATAAATAACTATATATTTGCCTACTTTCTGTATACTAGAAAGGCATTGAATCTAAAGCAATAAATGAAAAACAGAATATTGTATTTGATATAATAGGGAAAGTATATTGATTATGAAGAAGCATTTATATACATCGTTGCTGCTGTTATTCGGAGCAATAACGGGGGCATTTTCGCAGAGTATGATCATCTCAGGAGGAGGTAACCATGCCATCGCACTGTGCAGTAAAGGACAAATTTACGCATGGGGTGCGAATGGCGAAATCGGCAAAAGCTCATCTGGAGACAACCGCCTCTGTTTGGCTGATGCATCCGACGCATCAAAACTTATCGTCAACAAACCAAGTTTGGTAAACACAGGTAATCTGACATTCTCTATGCTATCCGCTGGATCAGGCGGACACAGTGTCGCCTTGTCATGTTACGGTGTCGTATATTGTTGGGGATCCAACGACTACGGACAATGCGGACAAGCACCGTCCAAATATGTAACTGGAGGTAGCCCACTACCAGTAAAATGCGGAGTGGCGCCAGGATACACATTGGACGGACAACCTGGAGGCGATTATTTGGGAAATGTTAAATATATCACAGCTACTTCAGGTGCATCTTTGGCAATTTTGGAGGATGGTCGTTGCGTCATGTGGGGAGGAAACGAAACCGCAGTTCCAGGTGAGTTCATCAAAAATCCTTCAGAGACGCCACAATGGGTTTGTGGCGCAGACGGGAAGCCGCTTCAAAATGTCATCCACGTTGCAGGTGGTGATAACAATGTCTTGCTAATTGTGGGAGATTCCCCTGACGCAAAAGTGGGAACCGTCTACTCAATGGGTAACTTGAATGGACGCGGTGGAGGAAAGAATGCCAATTCGTATGTGGCGGAGCCCGTTGAGATCGGAGACGGAAAAGGAGCAAAATCTTCCGGCGAGTATTTGACAGGCGTACGTACTTCTGGTTTGTCAGATACTGGAGGTATGGTCGTAGAGGGTCGTACCGGATATGTTTACGGTTGGGGAGACAACGGTTGGTGGGGCGTTGGCGGAAAGCGCAACGCATACGACAGCAACATGTTGTACGCGGAAAAAGTCGTCGCAGGTGAATACGAGGATATATCAGGACAAAACTTTTTGACAGACGCAATCCAAATTATCGGAGGTAATGGTTCCGCCGCTGCGGTTACGCAAGAGGGATACTTGGTCTACTGGGGAGATAATGCGGGAGCAAAGGCAGGAGGATCTAGTGGTGGTGTTATCCCTAATTCAGCCTACAAGGCTCAAGGAGGTACAGCTCAATCCCTAGGACCTGTATTCGCAAACTATTGTGCGGGAGAACATGGATACACCAAGGAAACAAGAATCGATGACGCCGTGGCCATTGCTCGAGGAGATATGTTTGGATTCATGGTGAACAAAGAGGGTGATTTTTACGTATGGGGAACTACAGAGTTGCCTGGAGGTGCAGGAAACGCAGGAACATTAGGTACAGGAAAAGATTCAGAAATCCTCACCTGTTTGAAGAAAATTGAGATTACCTGTACGCCTCAAGACTTGTGTCCAGAAGCCTTCATGGTGGGACCAAGATATAAATGTCCAGGTGTCGCAGACTCATTGTATGCTGGATTCTCTCCTTTAAAAGGTAGAGATGACGTATATTTCTTCCAATGGACAAAGGATGGTGAAATCCTAAACACTTCAACCAAGACATCCACTCTAGCAGAGAGAAAGGCTGACAAATACAACAAGCCAGTCATTGGTGCTGACGATCCAGGAAAGTATCGTGTAGATATCTTCTACATTGGACTTAACGTACCATGCGACAACTGTCCGGAAACCTATGCGGAAGTGGAAGTAATTGATATGGAGATGCCAATTGACACAACCGTTCAAATTGCATGCGTGGGCAATCCGCTTGCACCATCCGCAAACGATCAGTTATGTTATGAAGCCACCGTAAACGGCAAGTTCTACAAGGCTACAGATATGACAACTTTTGCCGCCTTTTCCACAATAGACAGCAAAGACACACTTTATGTCGCAAAGGCTCAAGGTGCTGGTGGAAAGATCAAATTCTGTATTACAGGAGATCAAGTAGGTAAGGTTAACGACAACAAGGATCTTCCAAGCAAAGACACAACCTACTCGATTTATTTGGAGGATATCACATCTTTCGACACTTACATATTCAAAGATCGTGAATTGGACGAAGGCGGTAATCCACAAAGCCAAGGTATCATGATCGAACTGTTCTCTGGATCAGAACTGAAATCATTTGAGATGGCTGCAAAGGCTTACTCTACGACAGGAAAAGTTGTAGTGACTCCTCAAATATATAAGGTTGCCATCAACGAGAATGACGGTTCTTACGTGTGTGGTGAACTATTGTGGGAAGGCAAAACGCAATCATTTACTGTTGACAACACAGTTACACAGTTTACAGTTGAATGTAATTATGAGTTAGAAGGTAATAATGTTAGAGGTTCTCGTTATATCATTGGACACAAATTGACGGTTACAGATGCGCAAGTAATGAAAACTGTTCTTCGTGCGCAGTCTCAATCCACAACGTTCACTACCCCATTCACCGATTCAGGCAAATTCAACATCAATGCGATTGGTGCCACAGCGAACCAATACAGCAAAATGTCTAATGCGGGAAATGAGAGTTTGATCACCAATATCAAATTCGGCAAATTGACTGATTACAATTGTGGACGTATAGAGATCCGTGCACGTTTCTTCTGTCCGCCATGCAACATGCCAGACAACTATGCGGATTTGTTGATCGAGGTAGATGGCAAGACACGCACAGAAGATACACTCTTCTTCTGCAAGGAGACAGATCCTATGAAACTGAGCATTTCCAATGTGAAGAAAGTAGGCGGTGACACCCCTGCGAAATTTGACATTGTTTGGTTCCAAGACAAAACGGGCATGGATGAAGTGGCTAAGCAAGTTGACAAAGAAGTCAGCGAATCCCAATTATCCACTGCCATCAAATGGACTGACGCTAAAGCGGGTAAAGTAGAGAAATACATTATGAGAATCCGTGACAATGAGAAACCAACCGTTTCTGATTGTTACTGGGAGGACTCCATCTTCGTTAGATATTATGAAGTACCAGAGGTTCCGGAGATCAAGATCCCAGCCTTCTGCAAGGGCATTGTTGACGACGAGGTGAAGTCGTACCTCGGCGACGACCTGAAGAAGCTGCTGAAGGGACTCTCGGCGGAGATCACGGATCCTAACGGCAAGGAGATCGCCGTAGCCGACCTCGCGACCGAACTGGAGGCGATTCCGGCCGGCGAGCACACCTTCAAGATCACGGTGACCGACGAGGAGACGGGCTGCG
>JAKSKV010000045.1 GCA_024401555.1 Paludibacteraceae bacterium | reverse complement strand
TTGTCCTATGATAAACTAAGTCTAAAACTGTAACGGTTATTTAGGACTAGTCAAAAGGAGACCCTCTCAACTGATGCGGATAATGTTGAGTGTATGCGATGTGCAATCTGTGAAAAGGTACAAATTGTGAAGTTCACAAACTGTCCGCACGCTTTTCCTCATCTGTCCGTCATCCCCCTGATGCTTACCCTACCTTTGCATTGTCAACGGGAAGGAACAACAATCCCAATGACAGTGAAAAATTGATTTATTAACAATTAAATTTTAAGGTTATGCACACGAATGATGTTTATTTCCCATTCTTTTCATCGGATGTCCCTCAACAAGAAATCGAAGATCCTAAGACTCGTAAACTGATGCTGATCATAGGAACTTTTTATTTGGCTGTTATTTTGCTGATCTGTGCTATATTTTAAGTTCTGTGCTTGTTATATAGGCAAAGCCAATATCGGTGCGTTGAAAACTGATGTTGGCTTAATTTTTTTGAAGGTTTGATTCATCTCCTCTTCCTTTTTTTTTACGACATTAAATTCGTAATTTCGCGCAATGAAATCATGAATTAGTAAAATCGCGAATTTGATATGAATACCTACATCTCACCGTTTGAGTATCTCGGAATAATGGTTCAAGGAGGCAACATCTTCTATTTTCTGATTAATGCCTTGTTCCTGTTCCTCGTTATGCCTAAGCTGCAACCGAAAAGAAACGAGGCGACTGCCGCCATTCACAAATCGCTGGCTTGGTTGTTAGTTATTTATCTGGTCAACTATTCGATGTGGGTAGTGCCTGAGCTCCTTCAGCCTACTTGCGGTTACTATCAGATCGCAAGGGTTTATCCAAGTTACGACATCTTCATGGAGTATATGGACCTTGCCATCCTGCCACTTTCCATGGTGTTCGGTTCCACAGTGCTTGTGGGTAGAATGCCCAAAAGATGGTTGGGTGGCGCTATTATAGTGCCTTATCTATTTTATGCCATAAATGATGTGTTGGGCCTCTTGCCGTTCAGACTATACACCTTCGCCTATATTACCACCATTCTTACTGTAATGGCGCAGTTGGCGTGGTATGGCCACTTCATCAAGAGGTTTGATAAGAAACTGATGGAAACTTACTCGAATATCGACAGAAGAAGCACCCGCTGGGTGTTTTGGACACTCGTTCCCCTCTTCTTCCTGTCGATACTGTATATTCCGCTCAACATTCTTACAGATGATGCTGAATATATGGTTCTTTACGACTTCCTTACGTTCGTCTTCCTTTCAAGTATTGTAGGTTGTGCCCTTTCCTACAAGGTGGATGACATGACCATCGACCTGATCAAGGAACAACTTCAGGAGTTAAAACCTGAGGAGAACAAGTATATCAACGAGTTCAAGGAGGATTTCGCGCAACCTGCTTCTGTGGAACCAACTGCGACAGTTACTCCTGAACCTGCACCCGCAAGTGCGGAGCCAACCGCTTCGGAAAGCCCAGCGGCGGCAATCCAAGAGACTGAGAGCGCTCCATCTGCCAATACGGCGAAATTCGTGAACTTTGCGGAGACACTCGACAAGTTGGAAGCGGATAGATTCTACTTGGATACGGAGGTCAACATCGATTGGATTTCGAGCAAGCTCGGTACCAACCGCCACTATGTCTCCGATTTCCTTAACCAAGTGAAGCATGTCACGTTCTACGAATACGTTAATACTTTGCGCTTGACCCACGCTGAACAGCTCCTGAAAGAGGGAAAGGAAACGGTTGCCGATATCGCCTTTATCAGCGGTTTCAACAGTGATCATACATTCCGTAGGCTTTTCAAGGAGAGATATGGTTGCACGCCTTTGCAGTATCAAAAGAGTGCGTGAAAACAGATAATCAGTAACCATACGAATAGCGTCGCATCATTGATGTGACGCTTTTTTTTGCAGTGTTTTTCTTGTATCTATCTGATATGTAGTATTTTAATTAAATGTACAATCTGTGAAAACGTACAAAATGTGAAGTTCACAACCTGTCCGCACGCTTTTCCTCGTCTGTCCGCACTACCCTGGAAGTTCGCTCTACCTTTGCATTGTCATCGGGAAGGAACAACTCCCTAGAAACATTGAAACAGATGAAAATATAATATAAACATTAAATGATGAAAGATATGAATTACAAGTATTGCAAGTACCCTTTGTTGGCGATGATTGCTCTTGCCACATGTACACTCACAAGTTGTGAAGATGAATTAAAGGAAGAGTTTGAGATGGAAGAAGCTCAGATGAATGTGTTGGATAATGGCTCTCTGACGGCCGTGCATCTCGGTTATGTCTCTGGTTTCGACCAATACGGTATGCTGGTGCCTTCATTCTCTGTGGCGGATATGAAGAGATGTGGTTTCGACTATGCGGATTTGATCAACGTGCAGATCGGTGACGATGTCTTTCTGAAAGATGTTCCCTTTGTCACCGGTTTTAATGAAGTAGGTGTGATGGATGTCTGCTTGTGCGACTACAACGCCAAAGGCACCACTTTCGGTTTCGGACAATTGCACGGTAATTTCCAGAAATTCATCGGCGGTAAGGTAGGCGATCCTATTGTCATTAGTATGAGTAAGAAGGGCGGATATGGCGACCTCTACAAGATTATGCACTCTGTTTACGATACCGACAGAGCGAAGTATGGTACGGACGAGCAATTCGCCAATTTCAGGGAGGTGCGTACAACCGGAATGGCGGAGGGTGTGTTGTATCGCTCAAGCAATCCGCTCAATCTGAAGGATAACCCCGTTAGGTATGCTTGCGTCGATCAGTTGGCGAAAAGGGTAGGCATCCAGACGGAGATAGATCTTGCCGACACCGACGCGAAGGTGGGTGACTATATGAAATATGACGGTTTCGCCGCTACCTATTGCCCAGGTTTGTTTGAGGCGGGAAGCACGGTGTGCCTTGGCCTCGACGCCTCTGTCTTCACAGAAACATTTAAGAAGAAGTTGGGCGAGGGACTTCTGTTCATGGTTGACCATCCCGCTCCCTACCTTGTGCATTGCAACGAGGGAAAGGATAGATGCGGATTCGTTTCTCTTCTTCTCGAAGCCTTGGCTGGCGCTTCTTACAGAGAGGTGGCGGACGACTATATGGTGACGATCGCCAACTTCTATCTTGTCCAAAAAGGAAGCGTGGAATATGACGTTCGTCAGAAGATGTCTGTCGATAGATTGGTTTGGTTGTTGGCTCACTACAACATGATTCAGGATTACAACACGATTGATTGGGAAAACATCGACCCAACATCTGTGGATCTCCCAAAGGCTGCGCATGATTACGTCATCGATTGCGGACTCACGGAAAGCCAGTGTGAACAACTGATTGGAAAACTTCAAAACAGGTGATGATTCCTGCCCGATAGGAACGAAAAAGAGAGAAGCCAACCTCCTGACTTCTCTCTTTTGTAGATTATACCAATTGCTTATTGTCTCCCTTATGACAACATTCCTTCCAATGACTTAGGATCTGGACCATAAAGGTTCTCGCCCTTGTCGCCCTCTTTGAGGGTGAAGTAAAGAAGCGCGAAATTGGCGAGCGGAACAAATCCCAGCAAAATCCACCATCCGCTCTTGTTGATGTCGTGGAGACGACGTACTTGGACTGCCAAGGCTGGTAATAACAATCCCAAAGCGATGACCATCATTAGTAGGTTGGCGATAAGAGCCAAACTCAGCAGCTCTTGACTTGTTGCAAACATGGTGATTGCATACACTGGGAGGTATAGCAACGTGTAGAACAACGTGAACATCCAGTACTCTTTTCTCCTTGCGCGACCATTGAAGTTCGCATAATTTTTAAGACATTTAATAAACCATTCCATTGTTGTAAATATTTAAAAGTGAAACATATAATCCAGTTATTCCCTTTCGCTCTCTTGCCTGATAAGAGCGTATTGGTAATCGTTGTAGAGTTGTTTCAGGAAAGTTTCGCTGTTCATGCCGTCTTGGTTGATTTGCAGTTTTTTGCACAACATCTTGGCGATTTCATCTTGCTGGGAGATGAAGTTTGGCTCGTAAAGTGCCCGTAGCGCGAATTGCACCTCTCTTTCCCCCATCTGTTCCAAGTTGGTGTAATGGGGGCGGTAGTCCGGCTCCACATACCTGTATTCCTCCGCTATGGAGGCTCTGACGATTTTCTTCTTCCACTCGTTCACCACATAACACCCGCTTGCCATGTCGCCGAACCGTTGTCCGTGTTTGGAGATCATGACAAATCCGATGATCCAGAAATCAATCGGGTAAATCACCCATCGCATGAAACATTGCTGGAAAGAGGGTGGTTGGCAATTCTCCGTGATGACTTTTATTTTCAGGATCTTCTTCCCTAACGTTTTCCCGTGCCAGCAATATTCCAATATGAGGTTCATCAGATAAATGGCTACCTCCAGGAAGATAAGTAGGTACATGATCGTGTCGTCAGAACCGAAGTTGTTGACTATGATGAGGGCCAAAGCTATGCCGACGATGTATTGGATGGTACGGTCGAGAACCACGGCGAGAAGGCGTGTCTCAGGTTGCGCCAGGGTGTAGTTCATCTTCACATATTGGCCGTTCACTATCTCCAAACGATCGTTCATATCCTATTTAAATGTTTTTGCAAAAGTATGGTTTATTTTTATCTTTGCAACTATTATGGTTCTATAATAATGAAAGAATATATTTTTGTACGTCAGAATAAGCAGAAATGGCTCCAATATGAGCGGGAGATGGGCGATTTGAAGTCCATCCCCACCAAACGCTTGTCTGATATGTACCAAGATATAACGGCCGATTTGGCCTATTCGCAAAGCCTCTTTCCTAAGGCGCGTGTGACGGTCTATCTGAACAACCTCGCATTGGCGCTCCACGATTATCTCTATACCCCTAAAAAGGTGGACCATCTGCGGGCGATCCTCCGTTTCTTCACTTATGTTATCCCAAGGAATGTGGCCGATGCCCATTTTGAACTGAAATTGTCTTTCGCCATCTTCGCCGCGTTTACCCTCGTGGGAGTGATTTTGGCCTATCAAGATATTGAGAATGTGGTGGATACCTTGGGATATGGCTATGTGCAGATGACGCTCGAAAACATTAAAAATGGAGTGCCGACGGATGTATATGGGCGAAGCAACGAGTCGGATATGTTCCTCTTCATTGCACTGAACAATCTTCGGGTAGATCTGATCACCTATTCCTATGGTGTGATACCGATTTTGGGGCCTGGCTATATTCTGATGAAGAATGGTATTATGTTGGGCGAATTCCAGTCTCTCTTCTTCCTGAATGGTGTGGGACTCCAGTCCATGACCGCCATTTGGATCCACGGAACCATAGAGATCTCCACCATCATCATTGGTGGCGCCGCCGGGTTCGCCTTGGGCTTGGGATGGGTATTCCCCGGAACCTATTCCCGAAAGGAGGCGTTGAAGCGAAGTGGTCTCAGAAGCGTGAAAATAATACTCTCCATCTTGCCGCTTACCATTTTGGCGGCCTTCTTTGAGAGTTTCCTCACGCGCCACACGGAATACCCACTCTTTGTGAAACTGACGATTATTTTAGGCTCTTTGGCCTTCATCGTCTATTACTACATCGTGCTTCCCCGTAAAATCAGAAAGGAGGAGGCTTTATGATGCGTCGTCTGCTGTTGCTCCTCTCTCTCTTTTGCGTGAGCTTTTTTTCTTGGGGTGGGGCGGAATATGACCCCAATGATGTTCCCCTCGATTCGCTCTTTGCCAATGTGGGGAAAATCGGTTGGACGGATTCTCTCCCTGACGCGGATTCGCCCTTTGTGAAGATGGATGATACATTGTCCCCAATCATACGGTATCTGGATTCTGTTCAGAGTAGCCATGAAGCGGATACCGCAGTGGCGGAGATTACCTATGGCTCGGACACCCTCAGTGCAAGAGACTGGTACCGAAGCCAGTATGGACCTGGGAAGAAAATGCGAAAGTACGAGGAGCGCAAGCCGTTGTTTGAGGATTTTGAGCTGAGTTTAGGTCCGCTTGTTTGGTTGGTGGCTGGTATGGTGATCTTCCTCGTTGTCGTTGTTTTGGTGGTCACGATCAGTGGCTATCAAAGAAAAAAGAAGGGTGTGAACCATCAACAGGAGTCTGTCACCACGGTGGAGTTGGAGGGAGGCGATTTGAAACGGATGGTCGAAAAAGAGAACTACAAGGAGGCTGTCCGCATCCTCTATGTGCAGACGCTAACTTGGCTGAACAACAGAGAGTTAATTCGTTGGGAGAGGTCCAAAACACCTATCGAATATTATTACGAGATGCCGGATAAGCGTAGCAAAGCGCCCTTCTTGGAGCTGACGCGGATCTTCTTGGAGGCCCGATATGATAGGATAGTGGTCGATCGAGCGATGTTTGATCGAGCCCAACAGTGTGCCAATTTAATCATGAAGAGATGAAGAGAGCAAAATACATAGTTTACTATATGGTTGGGAGCCTCTTCTCGCTTTTGGCGTTAGGCTCTTGTAGTGATGTGGATGAACCGGTGAATGATTGGAGCTTCACCTTCGATATGAATGAATGGGTTTTTACGTCGGATGAAAAGAAGGCTGTCGAGTTCCCTTTTGATGTGGATGAGTTTGACGACGCACTCCGTGGTTACTTTAATTACAAAGATTTGATTGGAATTTCCCGTAAATATTATGATTATTTGTGGATGTCTGAAGATGGTGTTCTCTCTGCTTCGGCCGATACAATCAACACGGCGGTGCTTTGGGTGGGGGTACAGCCCTATAAGGCATATTTCGACGAGGTTATCCATGCCCGTAGTGAGGCGCTCCTCCCTACGATAGTCGTGAAGGACCGCTTCTGGAATAAAGAGGATTGCAAGCCTTTTGATGTTGAGGCCTTTGCCCAGGAGGTGAAGGAGAACAAGGGTTGCCGCGATTCGGAGTTGAAACTACTTTCTTCCGGTAAGGTGTGCCATCTTCCTACGGAGATGTGCAAGTCCCGTATCCACCATGATCCGACGGTTCCGCTTTTGCTCCACTACACTTCGCATGAGGTGATCGCGACTATTGACGACGAGCCGATAGCGATTAAATACACCGCTTGGGGGGAGGCGCCCCTCATCTTGGTCTCCACACCGTTGCTCTTCACAAACTACGGTGTCACCTATGATAGAGAGAATCTTCGATTCATCTTGAGTCTTATGGAGGAGGCTCTCAAAAGTGACGCGGAGATGGGTGTCAAAATTTCGACGAAGGCTTGGACGTCTTGTTATGAAAAACAAACAGCGAAGCGTCTGTTGTATGTTTCTGAGGCGAACCCCAAGCCTAAACCTAAGTCTAAACCTTCGGATTGGAATTTTGATTTTTCGGGATTGAGGTCAGACTTGCTCAATTTGCTGATTGTCGCGCTCTTCATTGGCTTCCTGTTGCTCTATGCCAGAAGACGCCAACGCATTATCCCCGTGATCAAAGAGCCAGAGAACCGTACGGTGGAGTTGGCCAAGCAGATAGGCAATAAATTCTATTGGAAGGCAGAGTCCAGAGAGGTGTTGCGTAGGAAGTTCGTCATCTTGTTGGATTGGATTCGGGAGCGGACCAATATCCATTTCGAGGATAATGAATCCTTGGAGGCGAATGTCAACCATCTCGCCCGTTTGTTGGGAGAGCGTCCGCAGCCTTTGTTGCTCTTCTTCAGACGAATGTTCTTCCTTTTGCAGAATTCGATCATTGTTTCGGAGAAGGAGATGATGGATAGTGTCGATAAGATGAATTCGATTATTAAGAAATTAAAGTAACCCAAGAATATAATAGCGCAAATTTTAATAGATTATTAGATATGGAAAACAATATGGATCAAAATATGAACAATGCGGGAAGCGAGCAGTTCGTTTCCGAGGTGACCTACCACGATAAAGTCTTGAAACTCAAAGAGCAGGTGGCCTCAGTGATTGTGGGCCAGGAGAAGATGCTCGATTTGCTCTTGACTGCGGTGTTGGCGGATGGCCACACCTTGATCGAGGGTGTGCCGGGTGTCGCTAAGACCTTGACGGCCCGATTGATGGCGAAACTCATCAGTGCTGACTTCTCCCGTATGCAGTTTACCTCCGACTTGATGCCTTCCGATGTATTAGGTACCAACGTCTTCAATATGAGTACCAATAGATTTGAATTCCACAAGGGGCCCGCCTTTGGCGATATCATCTTGGTGGACGAGATCAACCGTGCCCCTGCGAAGACTCAATCCGCCCTCTTCGAGTTGATGGAGGAGCGCCAAACCACCATCGACGGTGAGTGCCATAGGATGGGGGAGGTCTATACCATCGTCGCCACCCAGAACCCGATCGAGCAGGAGGGAACATACCGCTTGCCGGAGGCGCAGTTGGACCGTTTCCTTTTCAAAATCAAGATCGGTTATCCTACATTGGAGGAGGAGGTGAAGATCATCGAGTCCCACAATGCCAATAAGAAGTTCACCAAGTTGGAGAATATCTTGCCGGTCATCTCCAAGGAGGAGTTGATCGCCTTGCGCGAGAAGTCGCACCAAATCTTCATCGATCCTAAGATGATCCAATACATCGCGATGTTGATCCAGGAGACCCGTACCAATAAGTCCATCTACATCGGAGCCTCTCCGCGAGCTTCCATCGCCTTCTTGCACGCCGCGAAGGCATACGCCTTGATCCAAGGTCGAAACTTTGTGATTCCCGATGATATCAAGACGCTTTCCTATCCGATCTTGTGCCATAGAATCATATTGACCGCCGAGGCGGAGATGGAGGGCCAAACGGTTGATTCTGTCATCAAGGAGATGATCTCCCGTGTGGAGGCTCCTAAGTGATCTGTCGGCGACGATTATTTACAATGATTATTTATAATGATTATTTACAACGACTGAATTCAAACATTCACTGACGTATGTTTTTAACCAAAAGGTTTCTCATCATATTGACGGCCCTTTTGTCGTTTACCGCAATGGGAATGCTCTGGCCCATCTTCTATAAGATTGGGGTAGGGGGAATTTTGCTTTTCCTGGTGGCTTGCCTCAAGGATCTCTTTTCCCTTTACTCGAAGGAGGCTGATGTAACCTGTGAGCGTGAGTTGCAGAATCGCTTCTCCAATGGTGATCCCAACCCTATCGTGCTTCACATGAAGAGTCTCTATAAGCGTCCGGTCGCTGTGAAGATCATCGATGAGATCCCTGTGGAGTTTCAGGACCGCGCATTTGGATTGAAGGCGGTCTTGCCTCCATCGGAAGCGGTGAAGTTGAGTTATGAGCTCACGCCTAAGCGGAGGGGAACCTACCAAATGGGGAACATCCATATCTATGTATCCTCCCTTTGGGGACTCTTGGAGAGGCGTTTCACGGTGGAACAACCATCCTCTTTCAAGGTCTATCCCTCTTTCATGCTGATCCGAAACATGGAGATTCTCTCTGTGGAGAACAAGGCGAAGGTGTGTGGTATCAAGCAGGTGAGACGAATCGGTAGCAGTACCGAGTTTGACCAGATCAAGGAGTATGTGCCGGGCGACGATTACCGTACCATCAACTGGAAGGCGAGCGCACGCAAGCATCAGCTCATGTGTAATCTCTATACCGACGAGCAGTCGCAGCAGATTTTCAATGTGATCGACAAGGGACGCGGCATGCAGCATACCTTCCAGAAAATGAGTCTGCTGGATTATGCCATCAACGCTTCGTTGGCCCTCTCTTACCTCACGATTCAGCACAGCGACCATGCGGGTTTGGTCACCTTTGAGCAGAAGGTGGATTCCTTTGTGCCCGCCTCTTCGAAGTTGAACCAGTTGGAATTGATCATGGAGGTGCTTCACAAGGAGGAGGCCTCCTACATCCAGAGTGACTACTCTGTCTTGTATGAACTTGTCCGAAGAAAGGTGAACAAGCGAAGCCTTTTTGTCATTTACACGACTTTCGACACCAATATCAGCATGGAGCGGCAGTTGCCTTACCTCCGTAAGTTGGCCTCCAGCCACGTGGTCTTGGTGGTCTTCTTCCAGGATGACGAGATGATTAAATTGGTGGACAAGAAACCAACTACCACAGAGGATTATTATGTGCATGTTTCCGCGGCTAACATTGAGTATGAGAAACGCATGATTGTCAAGAATCTCCGTCGTTATGGCATCCAATCCATTTTGACCAGGCCAGAGAATCTGACCGTGGATGTCATCAACAAATATTTGGATTTGAAGGCGAAACGGGTGATATGACAAATGGGTTTCGCCTTCCCCTTTGGCGTCTTACAGACGCTCTTGCCCACCCGTCGTCGCTCTCCCCAGTATATCGTCGCTCCGCTTGGATGTACGGGGTTACTCAAATGAAGGCATAAATCTCTGTTTTTTTAGACGAATGGTTGTATTAGAAAATATCTTTTCTTGCATTTGTGTTGTTGCTAAGAATTAGCGTGTATGCCTCTATCCATGCGGTTTGCCCTGTGAAGAGATGATTTTTTCGTGGGGTGTTTCTCCCATTCCCTTTTTTTCGTAATTTTACGCACTTATATTTAGTACGTGAATCCATTTGTTATGGCACCTTGGAGAGAAAAAGTTAGGGAGATATGTACCAGTAGATGGTTTGAACTTGCCATCACGGCAGTGATTGTGGTCAACTCTATTCTGATAGGCGTTGAGACTTATATGCAGCATCCTGTCATTACCGCAGTGCAGGATTTTATTTTGTTTATATTCACGGTGGAGATCATCCTTCGCCTCATCGCCGCACCCAACCTTCGGACCTTTTTCCGAAGTGGATGGAATATCTTTGACTTCACTTTGGTGGTGATCACCTATATTCCGGAACGTTTCATTCCAAACGCTTCCGCGATGATTGCCATCCGTATCTTGAGGGTATTCCGTGTGCTACGTCTCTTGCGCGCCTCCAAGGAGATCAAGTTGATTGTGACCGTCCTTTTGAAGTCTATGACGGCGATGTTCTACAATATGCTGCTCTTCCTGGTCTTCATATACCTGTTCGCCATTATTGGTGTGGGCTTGTTCAAATTGCCTGATCCAGCCACGTTGAGCGGAGAACTTTTGGCGAACTACGAGGCCTTTATGCAGGTGGCGCCGAATAATCCGACCAACTCCGGGGATCCTTATGGTACGTTGGGGGAGGCGATGTTCACCCTTTTCCGTGTGATGACGGGAGAGGACTGGACTGATTTGCGCTACAACCTGGTGACGGCCAGCGATTATGGGTTGGTCCATGCCTCATCTGTTGTGATCACTATGTTCCATGTCGTTTGGTTCATCATTGCAGCCTTCCTACTTTTGAACTTGGTGACAGGTGCCATTCTCAACAATTACCAGATAGAGAAGGATAAGCAGGATAAGTTGGAGCGTTGCGGCGAGATGGAGATCCCTGAGAAGTGATGAAGGTTGAAGGTTTCGATTTGAAGGTCCCGATGGCAAAGAGGTTACATAATTATACGGAGATAGAATTTAATCAACAATCAGACTTGGTTGCTGAACCACAGTTTGATTTGTCCTTTCACAACGGAGGGGAAGAGCGGCACGAAGAGGGCACACTAAGAGTCTTGTCGCTGTTTTCAGGCTGTGGAGGCATGGATTTGGGCCTTGAGGGAGGTTTTATCTGCCATCGTCGTTCTGTCGCAAATCCAGATTGTGTAGATTACCGAGTGAACGACAACTGGGTTATGCTTCGCCGTAATTCTTTCCGAACCGTATTTGCCTGTGATATACTGGAAGAGGCGCGGCTTACATGGTTGAACTATATGTCCCGTTATCATGTGGATCCCTCAATATATCATTTGGAAAGTATTGTCGATTTGGTGAAACTCCACAGGGAAGGTCATGATGTCTTCCCTCGTCATATAGATGTTGTGACGGGTGGTTTCCCTTGTCAAGATTTTAGTTTGGCGGGAAAGCGGAAAGGATTTGATTCGGCTGTTTCACACAATGGAGAAAAAAGACTGTCTGATGAGCCTTCGGAAGAGACTCGCGGAAAGCTATATATGTGGATGAAACAGGTCATTGATATCGTTCAGCCCAAAATGTTTATTGCTGAGAATGTCAAGGGATTGGTGAGCCTTGGTGATGTTAAGGATATTATCCAACGCGACTTCTCGACAGCTAATGGAAGCGATTATATCGTCTTGGCCCCTCAAGTTCTCCATGCGGGCAATTACGGTGTGCCGGAGACCCGCGAACGTGTGATTTTCATAGGTATAAAGCGTTCTGCGCTCATCCCTCAGGCGATAGAAGCATTGGAACAGGAAAATATACCGAAAGCGTATAATCCATATCCGTCACCTACCCATAATTTCAATGTTGAAAACGATGAACTTCCATCTCCTGTTTCTTGCAGGGATGTGTTAGGTGATTTACCAGAACCTGACCAATCGAAGGATTTGGCGCAGCGATTTTTCTCTGGCGCTCGATACCTTGGGAATGGTAGTCAGGGGCAGACTGAAATAAACATGGATGGATTGGCTCCTACGATTCGTTCCGAACATCATGGAAATATCGAGTTCCGCAGATTGTCAGCCGAACATGGCGGCAAGAATAGGGAGGAATTGAGTAGTGGACTTGCGGAGCGTAGGCTTACGCCGCGTGAATGTGCGTTGATCCAGACCTTCCCGCCTGATTATCCATTTGTGTTCCATAGAGGTGCTGCGAAAAGATATGCGGTCAGCCCTTCTGGCGCGTACAAGGTAATTGGCAATGCCGTTCCTCCTATGTTGGCCTACAACATAGCAAGAAGGGTCCAGGAGGTTTGGCCATTGTATTTTGGTCGATAATTAATGATACAATAACTTAATTAAGTGGTTGCGATGAAAAAAAATATGGTTGTGGCATTTCTTGCCGCTCTGCTTTCAAGTAGTTTTCAGGCTGTTGGCCAAGATAAAGTTCCTTTGAATATGGGACTTCGTGTTGCCACCCTTCGTTATGCGGAGGTGGGAGTGCCTTTGTCTGCCGATGGAAATGGTTGTATGCCTGTCTTCGCAGGTGGTAAATTGGGCTTTGTCGATTTGCAAGGCAAGGAGATAATGGCTCCGACCTATAACAAGGATCGGGAGGCGTTGGACTATTTCTTCTCGAATCACCGTATGCGTGTCTTGAAGGAGGGAAAGTTCGGTTTTATTGATACCCAATTGAAGGAGGTGATCCCTTGCCAATATGAGGCGGCTGGCGATTTCGTAAATGGATGCGCCAAAGTTAAGGAGTCTGGTCGTTGGGGCTTTGTGAATCCGGATGGTTCTAAGGTCTCTCCTGCCATATACAAACGGGTGGTTGATTTTTCCCATGGAATGGCTGCCGTTGTGGGAGAGAATGACTCTTTGGGTTTTATAAATAAAAAGGGAGAACTCGTGATTCCTTGCAGGTTCGAAAACAGGGAAGACCCGAAATTTGAGGGCTATCCAAGTAGTTGTTCCGTCTATTTGGATGGACGTCGTCTCTTGATCAATGAACAAGGAGAGGATATGTCAGATACGGATGCCCCCGTCTTAATGACAGAAAAATATGATAGTTCCCCTTATTGGACGGAGATGTCGGAACGGGTCAATCAACGTGTCTCTTATGAGTTGGCCGCCACGCCCTACGACGAAATCTCCTATCTTGCGAGAAATTACTTGATGGTGATGAAGAAAAAGGATGTGAAGCGATATGGTGTGCTCCTGTACAATGTCACCAATTCGCAAGAGGTGATTCCTTGTGAGTTCGACAATGTCTCCGGCCCTTATTGCGGCGGCCCGGTTGATTACTTCGTCGTGGAGAAGAGCGGCAAGTATGGCGCCTACACCATAGACGGAAAGGAGTTGTTGCCTTGCGTTTATCAAATGATCGGACACGAGGGTCTGAAATATATTTTGGTGGAGCGGGACGACCTCTTCGGATTTGTGGATGGCACCGGTAAAGAGGTGGTGCCTTGTCAATTCAGCGACGCCCGCCCTTTCAATGCGGCCATGACCGCTGTGGAGGTCTCTAAGAAGGATAGGAAGGTGTGGAACTTTATCGATAAGACAGGAAAGGTGGTCTTCACGCCGGAATTTGATGATGTGATGACCTTCCAAAATGGTGTTTGCCCAGTAAAACGCAAAGGCGCTTGGGGATTCATCAACGAAACGGGTAAGATTATCATTCCTTTCAAATACGAATACTCCTTCTCTGATGATAACGAACGATGGTCCTATGCCAAATCCAAGGTGGGAGATCCTATCCCAGTCTCTAAGGAGGGAAAGTTCGGATTTGTTGACTTGTCGGGAAAGACCATCATCAAGTTTGTTTTCGACGACGCCTCCGCTTTCAACAGTGTGACCCGTCAGGCCAAGGTGCAGATGCAAGGTAAAAACCTCTATATAGACGGAAAGGGTAACCTTGTGGAGCAAATCACAGAGGAGGAGGTGAGAAGAGAGGCTGTCCATCGGGAGATCCAAGTGGAGAAGGTGGATGGTAAGTACGCTGTCTTCAAGGATGGTGTTCCCTTCGCTACTTATTTGGACGAGGTGAAACCCTTCGCGCGGAAGAGTGATCGTTATACGCCGGTGAAGATTGTGAACAAGTGGGGCTTGATGAATGGAAATGGCGAGATCGTTGTGCCGTGCATCTATGATGCGATTGATGTGAAGGGACCTGTCATCATTGTCCGTGTCCTTTCCAAGAAGGGACTCATCGATCGACAAGGTAACTCCGTGCTCTCCACAGATGAGAAGAAGCAAAAGGTGGAGTGGCTTCCTCTTGTAAATGTAATCCCAAAGATAGAGCTTCGCGGAGATGAATGATGGGATGAGAAGATGGAAATAATAAACAGATGACCACCTATATCGAGACCATATTGCCCCTTCCTTTGGGAAGCACTTTCACCTACATCTTGCCGGAAGAGATGGCGGGGGAGGTGAAGGTCGGTATGCGTGTCATCGTGCCTTTCGGCCGATCAAAATTCTATACGGCCCTTGTCTATGGCATCCGTTTCACGCCGCCTGAGAACGTGGAATTGAAGGAGGTGATCGGTGTGCTTGACGCCGAACCGATTGTCCGTCCGCAGCAGATCAAGTTCTGGGAGTGGATTGCCTCCTACTACCAATGTACGTTGGGCGAGGTGTTCAAAGCGGCGGTGCCCTCTGGCTTAAAGTTGGAGAGTGAGACCACCATTTCGTTGGTGGAGGAGTTCGAGGCGGAGGCACCGTTGAAGGAGCGAGAACAATTGCTTCTAGATGTCTTGAAGGATAAGGAACACACGGTCAGCGAATTGAATAAACTGGTGGGTATGAAGAATTGCCTGCCGTTGGTCAAGAGAATGATGGAGATGGGAGCCGTCTCTGTCAGTGAAGAGTTAAAATCCAAATACAAACCGAAGCAGGAGACCTATGTGCGGCTCTCCTCGGAATATACGGACGAGGCGAAACTCTCCGCCCTTTTCGATGCGTTGGGCAAGGCGAAGAAGCAGGTGGAACTGCTGATGATCTATATGCAACTCTCCTCTTTCCTCCAACCGCAACATCGCAAGGAGGTCTCGAAAAAGGAGTTGTTGGAGAAGAATGCCTCACCCGCCGCCTTGAACGCGATGGTGGAGAAGGGGATTATGGAGATCTACAAGAAGGATGTCGATCGTCTGGACGACTCCCTCTATACGGAAGGGGCTACCCATGCGCTCTCCCTTGTGCAGCAAACGGCCTACGAAGAGATACGAGCCTCATTTGACGAAAAGAATGTCGTGTTGTTGCATGGTGTCACATCCAGCGGCAAGACGGAGATATATATCCACCTGATCGAGGAGGCGCTCAAAAGGGAACGTCAGGTACTCTTCCTCCTCCCTGAAATCGCTTTGACTACCCAAATCACCAATCGTCTGCGTCGTGTTTTCGGCTCGAAATTGGGCGTCTATCACTCCAAATTCACCGATGCGGAGCGGGTGGAAATCTGGAACAATCTATTGCATGACAAGGGGTACAAGGTGATTTTAGGTGTCCGTTCCTCTGTCTTTTTGCCTTTCAAGAACTTAGGTCTTGTGGTGGTGGATGAGGAGCACGAAACCACCTATAAGCAATTTGATCCAGCCCCTCGTTACCATGCCCGCAATGCGGCGATCATTTTGGCGAATATGTCGCAGGCGAAAGTCTTGTTGGGATCCGCCACCCCTTCGTTGGAGAGTTACGAGGCGGCACGGTCGGGAAAGTTTGGCTTGGTGGAGTTGATGCAGCGGCACGAGGGCATCCAACTGCCCGATGTGATGGTGGCCGATGTCAAGGAGGCGCGTCGTACCAAGAGTATGATCCGAGACCTTTTCACCCCGCTTTTGGTGGAACAGATGCGAAAGGCTTTGGAGCGGAAGGAACAGATCATCCTCTTCCAAAACCGTCGTGGGTTCGCCCCCTTTATGATGTGCCGTACCTGCGGTTGCGTTCCCCGTTGCCAGAATTGCGATATTAGTTTGACTCTCCATAAGAGTACACATCAGTTGGTTTGCCACTACTGTGGCTATACGATGAATATACCTACCCTCTGTCCCGCTTGCGAAACGCCGGAATTGGAGCCCCGTGGCTTCGGAACGGAGAAGATCGAGGAGGAGGTGGCGGAACTCTTCCCTGGTGTGCGTGTGGCGCGCCTTGATCTGGATGTCGCTCGCTCCCGAAAGAGTTATGAGAAGATTTTGAAGGATTTTGAGGAGGGTGCTATCGATATCTTGGTGGGAACCCAGATCATTTCGAAGGGCTTGGATTTCGAACGGGTGCGGGTTGTGGGTATCCTCGATGCGGATTCCCTCTTGAATTATCCTGACTTCCGTGCCATGGAACGGTCCTATCAGATGATGGCGCAGGTAAGCGGCCGTGCGGGCAGAAAGAACAACAGGGGCATTGTGGTGATCCAGACCTCTGAGCCGGACCATCCTGTGATCAAACAGGTGCGAAACAATGATTTCACCAAGATGTTCAACGTTCAGATGAATGAGCGTTATCAATTTAGATATCCACCTTATAGCAGACTGATCTATGTCTATATCAAGGGAAAGGATTTCACTGCGGTGAACGGTGCGGCCAACTACCTGGCGGCGCTGATGCGGCAATCGTTTGGAGAGCGTGTCTTTGGCCCGGACAAACCGTTGGTGGCTCGTATCCAAAACCTCTTTATTCTGAAGATTATGTTGAAGGTGGAGGTGGGTGCGCCTTTGGATAAGGCGAAGTCGATGTTGCGTGAATTGACCAATATGACCCTGGCGGAGCAAGCCTTTAAGTCGGTCTATGTGCAGGTCGATGTGGATCCGATGTAAAGTGCGATGTGAAGAGAATGTTAAGCCCATTCCATATTTTTTGATTACCTTTGTGCAAAATTAGGATTGATAAATCATGAAGTTTGAAGAATTGAACCTCGAGCCGAGTTTGATGGATGGCTTGAATGTGATGAATTTCAGTGAGATGACTCCTGTGCAGGAGCAGGCTATTCCCGTTATCATGGAAGGAAAGGATGTGATCGCCTGTGCGCAGACTGGTACGGGTAAGACGGCCGCCTTTTTGTTGCCGCTTTTGAATAAAATGTTGAAGGAGCCCCATCCCGATGATGCGGTGAACGCTATCATCATGTCACCTACCCGTGAGTTGGCTCAGCAAATCGACCAACAGTTGGAGGGATTCTCCTACTTCTTGCCTGTCTCTTCCGTGGCTGTCTATGGTGGCAACGATGCGAGCGCTTGGGAACAACAGAAGCGCGCGATGCAGTTGGGTGCCGATTTTGTAGTGGCTACCCCAGGCCGTCTGCTCTCCCACATCGGTTTGGACAACGTGGATTTCTCTCGTGTGAGTTACTTCGTCTTGGACGAGGCGGATCGTATGTTGGATATGGGCTTCTATGATGATATCATCCAGATTGTAAAGAAATTACCGGCTGATAGGCAGACTATTATGTTCTCTGCTACCATGCCGCCTAAGATAAAGAAGTTGGCGGAGACGATTCTCCGTGATCCAGTGATGGTGAACATCGCCATCTCCAAACCAGCGGAGGGTGTGGCGCAAGGTGCCTACATCTGCTACGAAACCCAAAAGTTGGCCATTGTGCAATCGCTCTTCTCCGACAAGAAGGAAGAGAAGATCATTGTATTCTCCTCTTCTAAGCAGAAGGTGAAGGAGGTGACACGCAGTTTGCGTCGTGTCGGACTCCGCGCCGTGGAGATCCACTCCGATTTGGAGCAGGCGGAGCGTGACCAGGCTTTGCTTGATTTCAAGAGCGGCAAGGTGAATATCCTGGTGGCGACCGACATCATCTCCCGTGGTATCGACATCGAGAATGTGGATGTCGTGTTGAACTATGATGTGCCTCATGATGTGGAGGATTACATCCACCGTATTGGCCGTACCGCCAGGGCAAATCGCCAGGGTGCGGGTATCACTTTCGTGTCGGAAGCGGAACAAGACAAGTTCTCCCGAATTGAAAAGTTCCTACAAAAGGAGATCGAGAAGTACCCTATGCCGGAGGGTGTAGGGGAGGGGCCAGCCTACGAGCCTCGAAAAGGAAGATCGAAGGGTGGCGCTCATCATGGATCGCCGCGCAATGGAGGTGGTCAGAATGGTGGACAAAATAACGGACAGAACGGCGGTGGCCGTCGTAAACACCACGGACATGGCCAACATCGCCCTAAGCAGGAGAACCAAGAGGCTCCAAAACCTCAAAACGAGTCTGTTTCAGCCGAAAATGGCGCACAACGGAAGGTGGGGGCGCAGCGTCCACGCAGACGTTGGCATTCCAGAAAACCTAAAAATCCAGGCAATCCTAATGGTGGGGCTCCTGCCAATAACCAATAATATCAACTGAAGATGGATCATAAAACCCGTGTCCTTTTTGTCTGTTTGGGCAATATCTGCCGTTCGGCGGCGGCCGAGGCGGTAATGAAGGCGTTTGTGGAGAAACATGGTGCGGCTGATCGCTATTTGATAGATTCCGCAGGCATTTTGAATTACCATGAAGGCGAATATGCGGATCCTCGTATGATTCAAGCGGCGCAGCAACGCGGCTACATGGTGACCTCCATCTCTCGTCCGGTTCAGGCGGATGATTTCGATATCTTCGATATCATTGTCGGAATGGATGACGATAATGTGGAGTCTCTTCATTTTAAGGCGCAATCGGAGGCACACCGCAAAAAGATTCACCAGATGACAGAGTTCGCGATACAAATGCACGACCGCTATGTGCCGGATCCCTATTATGGCGGAGCGGCGGGTTTTGCCCATGTGATGGATCTTTTGGAGGATACTTGCGAGGGTTTGTACCAATTCTTGGAAAACGGAGGAAAGTGATTTTTTATGTTTAAGTTGCGTGAATTACCTTGTTGGATGGCTCGTGCGATATTCTTTGCGCTCTCATTCATACTACTCTATTTCTGCTATGGAGAGGTGGTCAATCGTCTCTTTTGGAACGGTTATTTCGCCACCAATGAGCTGTATCGCGATGCTGTTCTGCCCCATGCGGGAGGTCTGCTTCGCTATGTCGGACAGTTTTTGAACCAACTGCTCTATTACCCTGCTTGGGGGGCGTTGCTGATTGCTGCCTTGCTCACGCTTGTATCCTATGGGGTAGCGTGTGGTTGCTCGCTGAAAAGGAACCTGTTTGCGTTCACCTTCCTACCCGCCGTTTTGCTTTTGGCGCTCTATACGGGTGTGGGTTATCAGATATACATGCGCATTGATACTTCATTTGCCCTCCAAACCATTGTCGGATCTATCGTCGCGCTTCTCTTCGCTTGTGTGAACGAAAGGTTTGGACAGTGTCGTTGGGTATCTCTCTCATTGCCTTTGATCGCGGCGCTTTGCTATCCTTTGCTGGGCGGATTCTCCCTTCTGGCGTTGACGTTGCTGCTGATTACTAATTGCTATTCGAAACGATTGGTATTCTATACATCGGGCATCTTTCTTGTGGCGTTGATCCTCTTGCCATATCTGTTTGATGTGGTGTGCTTTGGGGATGATTATGCGAAAGGAATCATATCGACTGTATTGCCTGCCTCTTCGATGAAGATGAGTATGGTACAGATCTCCGCGATCTTCTCTCTTCCGATTCTTTCCTATTTGAGACGATATGACGAAAGGGTTTGGAAAAAGGCGGGCGTTTCTCAAATAGCTGGTGTGGCTTTGTCTCTTGTGGCGATCTTTTCCCTATCATACAAAAACAGCCTCTATTTCTCGGAGTTGAAGGCCTCTCGTCTTACTGAATCCTATCAATGGGAGAAGGTGTTGGCGGTTTGTGACAAGGAGGAATCCCTCAGCCGTACATTGAACGCCTATCGTGTCATCGCCTTGGCCAATACCGGCAAGCTCTCTACCCAGCTCTTTAAACGTGACCTTACTTTTGTCGCGACCGATATGACGCCTAACGAACACGTCCTTTTTGAGGATGCGCTCTTCTTCAATGCGGGTTTCATCAACTCTTCCACGCGTGTTTCGATCGAAGCATGGCAAAGGTTGGGTATCAGTTATAGAAGAATCCGTAATTTGGCCATCTGCGCTTTGATAAATGGAGAAAAACAGTTGGCGCTTCGCTATATTAACCAGTTGAGCCAGACTAGTGTCTTGTCCGACTGTGTGGATGAACTCAATCGGTTTGCGTC
Source organism: Paludibacteraceae bacterium (assembly GCA_024401555.1). GTDB lineage: Bacteria > Bacteroidota > Bacteroidia > Bacteroidales > Paludibacteraceae > UBA1181. The sequence goes on along the minus strand of JAKSKV010000045.1, from coordinate 4,156 downwards.
GGAGGGTAACGCCTATTTGCAAAAGCATCCCCATTGGATGACCGTGGCGACACGTATGCCGGTGGAGAATGCCCTCTTTGTGGGAAGTGCCTCTGTTTCAAGGTATTTCTTATGCTTCAATGCGTTGCCGCAAGCCTGTTTCGAGTTTCGTTTAATGTCGGATTTGTGGGAACGTAATATGAAGGCCTTCACATTCGACCTTGGGTCGTGTCTGACGCCGGGGAAGGTGCCTGCCTGTGTGAAGGAGGCGTCGGTGATCGCGGCGATGAACGGAGCGAATCCTTCCGTTATGAAATTGGCCGAAGTGGATGATGTGACGCGTACGAATGTGAAGAACTTCTTTATGGCTTTGCAGAGATATCGGAAGGACCAGTTTGAGAAGGCGAGGAACGATTTGCGCTCCAGGTATGGCAAGAGTTACTGTTACTTCTATGTCTTTGGCGCCAATAATAACCAATTGAAGGAAAAATGATGAAGATTTTGTCCCGTGTAATATGGCTTCTGTTGCTTCTTCCCGCATGCGGAACTTCGCTCCCCAAAGAGGCGGAGGAGGTGGATGTTGAGGCTCAGATATATCCTGATTATAGGAATGTGGTGATTCCCGCTAACGTCGCACCCTTGAATTTTCGGGTGGAGCAACCTCTGAACGGTTGTGTGGTACGCGTCTCCGCTCGAAATGGAGAGGAGATATTGGTCGAGGCGGACGGCAAGGGAGATGTCCGTTTCCCTTTGAAAAAGTGGAAGTCCTTTATGGTTAATCATGCCGATGATTCTCTCTCGGTGGATCTCTATGTGAAGGATAAGTCGTGGATGCATTATAATAGTTTTTCTTGGGTGGTAAAACCTGATTCCATCGATCCGATCATGACCTGCCGTCTGATCGAGCCCTCTTACCGAGGCCACGGCGCATTGAGCCTTGTCTCTTACAACTTGGAAGATAACACTTCCCGTGTCATCGCGGAAAATGAGAAGTTACGTCACGAGCCTTTTCCTGTGAACAGACAGAGTTGCCTGAATTGTCATTCCCAACAACGTAATGGCTCTGGAAATAGTCTCTTCTTCTACCGTGGAGAGCATGGTGGTTTGGTGTTGACCTATAATGGGAAGAGTCGGATTATTAATTCGAGGGTGGGTGATATGTACGCCTCCACCACCTATCCCGCTTGGCACCCCTATTTGCCTTTGATTGCCTTCTCCATTAATGCGGTAGGACAGACCTACCCAGTCTCGGATCCGTCCAAGACAGAGGTGATCGACGATCGTTCGGACATGGTTCTGTATGATATAGAGAAAGATGAAATCAGCTATATAACGAAGACGAAAAATCGTTTGGAGACCTTCCCTTGTTGGTCGGCGGACGGAAAGTTTCTCTATTTTGCTTACTCCGATAGCGCCGCTTTGACCACCAGTGTCTATCAGCGTTTGAGATATGATTTGGCACGTATATCCTTTGATGCGGACTCCTTGTCTTGGGGTGAGCCCCAGGTGCTTACCGATTTCGCTAAGCGTGCTTTGAGCGCTAATTATCCTCAGCCCTCGCCGGATGGCAGATTTATGTTGTTTGCGGTCTCCAAATATGGTTGTTCACCCTATCGCCATGCTGACTGTGATATCTATGTCATGGATATGGAGCAAGGAACCTATCGTTTGGCTCATGAGGTGGACACCCCAAATGCCTCGGACTACTGTCGTGGATGGAGCCGCAATGGACATTGGATCCTAATCTCCTCCCGTAAGGATGATGGCAATTATGGTAGGGTTTATTTCTCCTATTGTGATGAGACTGGACATTTTAGCAAGCCTTTCCAACTTCCTCATGAGTATCCTGCTCATGATTTGGAATTCTTGAAATCGTATAATGCGCCTGAGTTCGCGCAAGTGGAGCCTATCATGACGCCAAGTGAGTTCTACCATCTCTTGGATACCTCCCATGTGCAACCAGCCAATTACCGAGGTACGATGGATATTCCTGTTGATGCCAATTCGGGTGCTTCGGTGATTAGGTAGGGAATGGGTCTACTCCGTTTATGGAATGGGCATTCGTTGGCTAATCGGAGGCGAAGCCAACGATGATATGGTTGGTTGCATTTGAAAAAATCAATTTGAATATTTGCTCTAATGATGTATTTGTCTATCTTTGTCAAAACGAATGTGAATTTATGGTGTATGTGAAATCAAATAATAGTTTTTGTGGCGAATATTTGGCGATGTCAGATATTTGTATAAACACACACACACACACACACAATCTTCCTATAAATCAATAAAATACAACGATACGCATTTTGTAGAGACGCGATTAATCGCGTCTCTACGGGGGCATCGTGCGCCTCTGTTTCCGCAGGACGGATATGTTCTGCGGAAGGGTATGTTTATATGAATTATTAACAACAAATATGATATATTTATGGTAAAACAAATTACATTAAAAAAATTAGTGGCGCTTGCGTGCCTTTCATTCTCTTCTCTTTCGAGTTGGGCTTATGAATTGGTGATTCCGGAGGGAACGACGGAAATAACAAGGGAAAATGGATATTGGGGTGATAAGGACATTACGTCTGTTGTTATTCCGAATAGTGTCACTGCGATTGGATTTTATGCATTTTACGGTTGCACAGGCTTGACATCTGTAACCATTCCTAACAGTGTCACTGCGATTGGAAATTGGGCATTTCGATACTGTTCTAGCTTGACATCTATTACCATTCCTAACAGTGTCACAACTATTGGAGATTATGCATTTTCCGATTGCTCTAGTTTGACATCTATTACCATTCCTAACAGTGTAACTGAGATTGGAGGAGGCGCTTTCTATGGTTGTTCCTCCCTAAAGGAGATTATAGGGCTAGATGCCGTTGACACAATTGGATTCTTGGCATTTTATAATTGTGGTCTCAATCAAGTTCTTTGCTACAACCATGGCAAAAAATGTTTGGGTTGGTCAGGCGCAGAACGGCCCCACGAGTTAACCATCCCAGATGGGGTAGAGTCTATTGACAACAATGCCTTCAGTGGTTGTGCGTGGTTGACGAGTATTACCATTCCTAACAGTGTCACTGCGATTGGATATGGTGCATTTGACGGTTGCACAGGTTTGACATCTGTTACTATTCCTAACGGTGTAACAACTATTGGTGAAAAAGCATTTTACGGTTGCTCAGGCTTGACATCTATTACTATTCCTGATGGTGAAATTGAGATAGGAGAATACGCATTTGATGAATGTTCCCCTGATACAGTTGTCGCAAAGAATATAAGTGATACATGGAGGTCATGGAGGTATAAATTGGGAAGATTTAAAACGCTTGTTTACACAGGTACTCTTACCGAATGGATAAGCGAAGATCGAAGCAACATGACAAGTATGGTGGACGAATGGGTTGGTGATGGGTATGTTCATGGAAGTATCATGGTAGAGGGAAAGAATCTTCGTGAGATGACCTCTGTCACTATTCCTGATGGCATTAAAACTATTGGAGGCAGTGCATTTCGATACTGTTCTAGCTTGACATCTATTACCATTCCTAACAGTGTCACAACTATTGGTGAAAAAGCATTTTACAGTTGCACAGGCTTGACATCTATTACTATTCCTGATGGTGAAATTGAGATAGGAAAAGAGGCATTTTATGAATGTTCCCCTGATACAGTTGTCGCAAAGAATATAAGTGATACATGGAGGTCATGGAGGTATAAATTGGGAAGATTTAAAACGCTTGTTTACACAGGTACTCTTACCGAATGGATAAGCGAAGATCGAAGCAACATGACAAGTATGGTGGACGAATGGGTTGGTGATGGGTATGTTCATGGAAGTATCATGGTAGAGGGAAAGAATCTTCGTGAGATGACCTCTGTCACTATTCCTGATGGCATTAAAACTATTGGAGGCAGTGCATTTCGATACTGTTCTAGCTTGACATCTGTCACCATTCCTAACAGTGTCACATCAATTGGAGATCATGCATTTTACGATTGTTCTAGCTTGACATCTGTCACCATTCCTAACAGTGTCACATCAATTGGAGATTATGCATTTTACGATTGCTATAGTTTGACATCTGTCACCATTCCTAACAGTGTCACATCAATTGGAGATTATGCATTTGACGGTTGCACAGGTTTGACATCTGTTACCATTCCTAACAGTGTCACA
>JAKSKV010000044.1 GCA_024401555.1 Paludibacteraceae bacterium | reverse complement strand
ATAATTCAATTAATTCAAAGAGCCTTTTGCGATTTTTAGTGGACAGTAATGAAATGCTTTAAGTAATATTCATAATATCATTACCATGAAAGTTACTCAAGCATTTATAGATAAACTTCAAGAAGATGAGTTTATTTCTCCAGACCAAGCAACAAGAATGAAAGAAGTTGTGAACGGTACATCTGCTAATGCCAATGGTTATGATGTCCGTCATGATGAAGAAACGAAGTTGGGTGAAGTAAAGAAGTTTGTGAATGGTGATAAAAATATCTTGGCTGAAGTCAAGTGTAACCTTCCAGTCAATAAAAATACTTTTGGAAGTGATCAAAAAAAAGGAATAAAAAAAGATATTGACGGTTTGTTAGGTTCTGTATTAGCCACCACAATGGATACAAAATCAACAAAAAAAACATCCTCCGACACCAGCGAATACTATAAATTCATGGTCTTTTTGAATTATGATGAAGAAGGAAAGAGCGTCGTTGAAAGCGTTGAAAACTTAAAAGAGGGTAAGGATAAAGCAATATATAACGATAAGATGGTGAATTATGTTAATAAGGATTCAGTAAATTCAAAGGATAAAGTCTATATTGTATTTGTCGAAATTTAGTTTTTTTATTTTGAAAGTAGTCAATGAAAATAACAGATAACAAAGGATTACTCTCTCCTGATCAGATAAAGTTGTTGCACGATGCAGCATCGTTGACTTTCTCTTTGGGCGATTTCGTTTCGCTCGATGATATCTTGACAACTCTTAATGTGGATGTTGTCGTTGAGGATGGTGTATGTTATCATGACATTCCATACGATTTTTTGAAAGCTGCTGAAGAGTTCTGGAGAAAAAGATACGAAGAGGCTGTTAATAGAAGCAGAGAAGGTAAGTCTAAAGAGATAATTGAGGCGGAGGAAAATATCTCTGAGGTGCTTCGTATGGGAAATCAAATGATCTTGGGACTCTATGTGCCAACGGATAACCATATCATTTTGTATCCAGAAGCGATGAAAACGATTGACGATGGCCGGAGGATGGATGAATTGTTGGTTTCTGTTTTGGCGCATGAAACCATGCATGCCTATTTCAATCGCCCTGGACATGAAATGTTCCCTTATGCGTTGTTTTTCGAGGAGCCTTTAGCCGAGTTCGGTATGCTGCTCTATCTGGATGAAACAAAAAGTCCATACTTGAAATTCTCGTATGAATTTGTTAAGGATAAGGATACATGTTATCGTTTTGGTGCTAAATATTATGATGAGTATAAGTCCGGAGGTCATAATCTCCGCAATATCGTTGAAGATTATAAATTTGAGCTTGAACATGGTCCTCTGACAATTCTTCCAAGTTTGGTACATCTTGTATCACTCAATGCGACAACAAAGAAAGGACTTTCCAAATCCAGATATACGCTTTCAAGACAATGTCAGAAGGCCTTATGGCTGTCTGTGTACGACAAAGAGAAGCAGACCGTAGATCCAAGTCTGCAGGCAAGGTTTGAGGAGGGAAACATCGTGGGAGATCTTGCGATGGGGCTATTAGGACCTTATGTGGATGTGACAGTCAAGGTGGGAGGAAGCAAACTCGATTTGGCCAGTATGATTCAGCGAACTAAAGATTGTCTGGCGAGTGGCGTGGAAAACATTTGCGAGGCCTCTTTTGCTTTCCGTGACAAGAAATTCGGTTTGAACTATTGTGCTGTAGATATCCTGCATAAAAATGGTGATGGTTATGACATCTATGAGGTGAAAAGCAGTATGGATGACAAAAATGAGGAAAGTTTTTTACATAAGTATACAATCGATATAGCTTATCAAAAGTGGGTGTTGCAAAAGTGTGGCATCAATGTAAAAAATTGCTTCTTGATTAGACCCAATAAAGGATATGTAAGGCGAAAGATTCTTTCATATTCTGAACTGTTCCTTATTAAGAATATGACCACTTATGTGAACGATGAATTACCAAACGTGGATGCTCAAGTTATTGAGGCGCAAAGCTCTCTTTCAAAACAATCGGAACCTTTGATTCCAATTGGCTCCCAATGCTCAAACCCACACAAGTGCGGATTCAAAGAGTATTGCTTCAAAAACATACCAAAACCATCGGTTATGGATTTGTATTATTTCGGGGAAATTGGCTTGAAATTTTTCAATGAAGGAAAATGTCGTTATTCTGATTTGACAGATGAGGATTTGGATTGTGGACGTCGAGGATTACATGTTAGAAGAATTCAGGTAAAGGAGAAGCCCTATATAGACAAGTCTGGAATTGAAGCGTTTTTGTCAAAGATTAAGTACCCGCTTTACTTCCTTGATTTCGAAACGATGAGGTTCGTCATTCCTCCATACGATGGTTTGAAACCTTATCAGCAGATACCTTTTCAGTATTCCTTGCATTTTCAAGCAACAAAAGGAGGCACTCTTTATCATACGGAGTATTTAGCAGAATCGGGGGTGGATCCTCGCAGAAAACTTGCCGAACAATTATGCAAAGACATCCCGCTTGATTCGTGTGTGATTGCTTACAACAAGAGTTTCGAGGAAGTTTGCTTAAAAGAACTTGCAGAGTTCTTCCCTGATTTGAGGGCGCACCTACTGAATATAGCAGGGCATCTTATTGATTTGAAGGATCCTTTTAGCGAGGGACATTACTATCTCCCTGCAATGGGTGGTTCGTTTAGCCTCAAGAGTGTGCTTCCTGCATTGTTCCCTAACGATCCACAGTTTGATTACCACAACTTGTCAGGTGGCGTGCAAAATGGTGAAGAAGCCATGACGGTATTCCCTAAGATAAAGGGTATGCCAGAACCTCAGAAGTCGCAAACAAGAAAGGCACTGCTCGACTATTGCAAACTCGACACTTTGGCGATGGTCAAAATCTTGGAAAAACTGTATGATGCGGTAAAGTAATTCTTCGAGATGATTGAAGGATGCACTTGTAAGTAAACGCGGAATTTGACCAAAAAGAGGCTTGGTGTGCCTATATTTGGCATACCAAGCCTCTATATTTGCAAGAAAGAAATAACAATAACCTAAAATCTAAGGACATGTTGTACGATAAATTTCAAAATCTTCGAGAATTAAAAGAACGAGGAACGGGTGCTGTACTTGGCAATATCGAAACAGATCCGATGCAGTGGGGATTTGTCAATGCGAAGGATCTGATTTCTTGCATAGATGAAGGCAAACCCATCAGAGTGATGGATATGGATGGTATGGATCCTGTCAGAGTCCTTATTGGGTTTAACCCTACTAACACGGTCATTGCCGAGTATGCAACGATAGAAGAGATGTTGGATGCTGGGTGGAGATTAGATTAACTAACAATATGATATCAAATGGCTACAAACGATTTTGAAATAAAGGTTTTCGATCAAGAATGGATTGAATGGCATACTAATACTGATAATTATAGCCCCGGTGATTGTGCCATTATCAAGTATCTTGGTAATGAAAAAGATGTCGTGATTCCAGAAATGGTGGACGGGCACAAGGTGATCTCTCTTGGTGCTGATTGGAGCAGTGAGCCTATATTTGCTGATTACAAATCGACTTCAGATATTACAAGTGTAGTGATACCCAATACGGTGACAGTAATCGGAAACAATGCTTTTATGAATTGTACAAAACTGACAAATGTCATCATTCCCGATAGCGTGACCAACATTGGCTTTGGAACTTTCTATAATTGTTCCAGCCTGAAGGAGATTTATATCCCCGACACGGTAACGGTGTTGAGTGACCCCAATTGCTGTGATTGGTTCTATGATACGGCAGGTGCTTTTGAAGGGTGTTCAAGTCTTGAAAAAGTTCATTTGTCTGCTGGTATTTCAGAAATTTTCCCAAATACCTTCAAAAATTGCACAAGTCTTTCAAAGATTGACATTCCAGATAAAGTGACATCAATCCATTATTCAGCATTTGAAAATTGCAACATGCCGTCTCAATTGTTACTCTTCAACCAAGGAAAATCGTGCGTGTGGATAGGAAAGAAAGAAGAATGCGTGGATCTTGTCATCCCAGAAGGTGTGACCGGCTTGGAGATGTATGCTTTCAGTGGTTTTTCAAACCTTAAGAAGGTTTATATACCCGACAGTGTTCAAACGATTGATAGAGCTTGTTTCTCTGGTTGTTCCTCGCTTGTTGATGTTCGTTTCCCCAATGGCTTAAAAAGAATTGAAGGATATACTTTTTGGAAGTGTAAGTCACTTGAGCGCATAGTTATTCCTGACAGCGTGGAGGTGATAACATACGGTGCCTTTTGTGATTGTGAATCACTTTCAGATGTCACACTTTCCTCAAATTTGCTTTCTATATGCCCAGAAGAAGAATGGGATGAAGAACATGGTGACTATGGCGCATTTCAAGGCTGTGTAAGTCTTACAAAGATTGACATTCCTGAAAGTGTTAAAGAGATTGATGGCTGTGCATTTGAAAAGTGTGTGAATTTGGAACATGTTATGCCGTCCCATAGAATAGAAGAATTTAGTGGAGCCTTTAGTGGTTGTTACAAAATTCCGGGTCGTTTGGAAGTCGTAAAGAGGCATGACAACATTGATGATCGTGAGGTAGTGGATGTGATTTGTTATTGGATTAGAAGAAGGGAAGACTGCAAGAGTGTTGTCATTCCTGAAGGTGTAACCATTATTTCTGACGATGCTTTCGTTGATTGTGCGTCTCTTGCTGAGATTACGATTCCTGACTCTGTCACTAAAATAAATCTAAGAGCCTTCAAGGGGTGCTCAAGTTTGGTAAATGTAACCATTCCAGAGGGGGTAAAAGAGATAAGGGCTGAAGCCTTCAAGGGTTGTGAGAGTCTGAAAAGCATTAGGATTCCAGAGGGGGTAGAATTCGGGTGGTATGACAAGAGTGTGTTCGAGGGATGTATTAGCCTTGAAGATGTTGTATTGCCAAGTAGTTTAGGACGGATATGTTCATCTATGTTCAAGGGTTGCAAAAGTCTGGTAAATGTGACTATTCCAGAAGGAATAAAGGAGATAGAAAGTAAAGCCTTCAAGGGTTGTACATCTTTGGTTGAAATCTCCATTCCCGACTCTGTTGAGAAGATTGACGCAAGCGCCTTCGACGACTGCCCAAATCTAACTAATAGATCTCAACTGATAAGTAAATACGATAGCAAGAAAGAGGGTGATGAAGGTATGTTGCCGTTCTAAGCAGTAATTAATATTTAAAACCGATAAAAAAATTATAATATGACAAACGATCTATTAGGAACAATTACATTGTCAACGAAGACTGAAGAAGAAATGTGCAATTTTATTGCTGACGTGGCGGAATCGTGTGATTTTATAGTAAATAGAGTAGAAGAGTTTGCCAAGAAACTTGAAGCACTAAGTATGGTGTATCAAGGGTCTACACATAAAGTAGGACCAATTCTCGAAGGCGTAGACATTTTGAATATTGATATAGTCTCTACGACATCCATTTCACTGGACATTAGAGCCTTGTGTAAAGAAAATATTTTTGATTGGTCATACAATTGGGTCAAAAAATATCCTTATTTGTCGTTATCCGGTCATTGTAGAAATGAGGATAATAGCATTAACTATGATTTTAAGGATTGTAGAGTGTTACAAGTGATAAATGAACAAAATATTGATGATAACACTCCGAGAAAGAGATTATATATCAGTAATTTGGATGAGGCCGATAATACAGATATACCAAACAATACACTTTACACATTCAATATTATAGGAGATAAGGAGTCTGACGTTTGGGATTTTTGCAAAAAAACAGCTATTTGTGATGGGTTGAATGATGTGAGTTCGACGAACGAATTTGTGGATAAAATTAAAACACTTATCGATAGCGATCCTCAAAAACGAATAAAGAGTTCTATTTTGCCTGGTTGTCATTTGAGTCATATTTCTTGCATACTTGATAGGGTTATTGAAGTTAAGTTTACAGCTTCATCTGAAGCAGTTGATGATTGGTCTAAAGCTTTATTGCGTGTGTATCCTTCATTGTCGTTGTTTGGTTATGCAGCAAAAATAGAGAGAATGAACATGTGGGAGAGTACGAAACTGCTACTATTTAAAACAGTAAAGCGTTTAAGTATCTATCCGCCATTGTAAGTAGTGCATAAAAAAACAACGATCAACTCTATAGAAGGTGGAGCAGATGTATTCCCCTGAGTTCAATGGATGCGAGGCGATGAAGCGTGTGAGAGTAGTAGGATTTTAAACCGTAGATTGGTAGGAACGGACGATTTCGCTTTGTTGATAACCTATTTCGTTGAATTGTTGATAATTACATAGCCAATAATTTCGTTGGTAACAATAAAATAACTTATCTTTGCCGTGAATTGAAATCTTATGCATTAAGATGTTTTTTTGCAAGGAACTAAACTCTATTGTAATATCCGTATTGTTTCCTATTGTGGGTTATGCCCAGTCTGCGATTGTGGCGGGAGGAGGAGATGTGTTCACGGGTGCGGGCAGTGCCTCTTGCACCATTGGACAGGTGGACTATTTGTCAGTCTCTTCCACTCAGTCAGGTGTCGTTTCGGCTGGTATGCAGCAGGCTTTTGTGAAGGTGAAGGAGGAGACTCCGACGGGAGATTGGATTGTGAAGCAGGTACGGATGAGTGTCTTTCCGAATCCGACACAAGATCGCTGTCAATTGACGGTCGAGAATTGTTCGGGGCGGTTTCAATATGTCATTACGGATTTAGTTGGTAAGACCTACGCTACGGGTGAGGCTTCCAATGGCACATGGATTCCTTTCGAGAATTTCATGTATGGAACCTATTTGCTAAAAATTACTCAAGACAAGGATATTGTAGTTACTTTTAAAATCATCAAAGAATAAACGGAATGAGAAGATTATTATTGGGTCTCTTTTTTTGTATAAATGTTTTATTGTCATATGCGGAGGTGCCGCAGGGGATTACCTATCAGTCTGTTATCAGAAATGCCTATGGTGCCTTGTTGCCTAATAGCAATATTGGTATTCGGGTGAATATTTTGCAGGAAGATGGTTATAGTGTTTATACGGAGAATCGTCGTATCACCACCAACGAGAATGGTGTGCTGACCTTTGTGATTGGAGATGCGCCCACTGCATCCTCTTCTATAGCGAATATTGATTGGTCATCGGGTGTTTATTACATTCAATGTGACTTTGATTTGGATGGTGGAGAGAACTATACCTTGACTCTGAAGAGCCGGGTGATGAGTGTGCCTTATGCCTTGTATGCGGAACGTATCTCGCCACAAGCTTTGCCATCGTGGATTGATCCTGATGGTAAGCCAGCCTATAGCTACGAGGAAATTGCTAATACGCCTCGTATTCCACAGCGAATCAGTGAATTAGAGAACGATGCGAACTATTTGACCGAGCATCAATCGTTGGAAGACTACGCTAAAAAGAGTGAAATCCCAAGCTTGGCTGATTATGCGACCAAGGCAGAGTTGCAGAATGTTTCAAGCTCATCATCGGCAATGATCCACGACTCCTTGGCGAACTATGCGAAGACGACCGATTTGCCTAATATGGCTAATTACGCCACAAAGGAAGAGTTGCCAAGCCTCGATGGTTACGCCAAGACAGCCGACATCCCAAGCTTGGACGGTTACGCTAAAACGACCGATATTCCAAGCCTGACAGACTACGCCAAGAAGAGCGAATTGCCAGCCGTGCCAACCAAGGTCAGTGAGTTGACGAACGATGCAAACTATTTGACAGAACACCAGTCGTTGGAGGGTTACGCTAAGAAGAGCGATATTCCAAGCCTGGATGATTATGCGACCAAAGCAGAGTTGCAGAATATTTCAAGCTCATCGTCAGCAATGATCCACGACTCTTTGTCGAACTACGCGAAGACGACCGATTTGCCTAATATGGCTGATTACGCAACAAAGGAAGAGTTGCCAAGTCTTGATGGTTACGCTAAGACAACCGACATTCCAAGTTTGGATGGTTACGCTAAAACAACCGACATCCCAAGCTTAGAGGGCTACGCTAAAACTGATGACATTCCAAGCTTAGATGGTTACGCCAAGACTTCTGATTTGGATGCCTATGCCAAGGCTGCGGATATGGCAGACTATGCAAAAACAACCGATATTCCAAGCTTGGAAGGTTATGCAAAGACCGATGACATTCCAAGCCTAGACGGTTACGCCAAGACTTCTGATTTGGAAGCCTATGCAAAGGCGGAGGATATGACAGACTATGCAAAAACCACCGATATCCCAAGCACCGAAGGGTTGTTGAGTACTTCGGATGCAGCTAATATGTACCAGCCCAAGGGTAACTACTTGACCGAACACCAATCGTTGACTGGTTATGTTAGAAATAGCGATTTGAAGGATTATGCATTGTCTTCTCAACTGAATTCGTTTGCGCAAAAAAGTGAGTTGGACAATTATGTGAAGAAGAGCGAATTACCTAATATCCTTCCGACTGACGCTTTCGCCACAAAAGAGGAGTTGAGGGATTACGTGCAAAGCAAGGATTTAAAAATTCCAACCAAGGTCTCTCAATTGGAGAATGACGAAAATTTTGTCAAGAAGAGCGAAATGCCAGATGTGGAGGGACTGTTGAGCAAGTCTGATGCGGCGAATATTTATCAACCGAAGGGGGCATATTTGACTCAAAATGACTTGTCCGATTATGCGCTGAAAACGTCAGTGCCTACTAAGGTTTCTGATTTAACGGATGCCCAAGATTATGCCAAGAAGAGCGATGTGAAAGAGGTGCCAGTCAATGTAAGTGCCTTTCAGAACGATGCGAATTATATTACGGCAAATGAATTGTCCGAATTGATGTCGATGATTGGTGGCATGCAAACCAAGTTGGATAATCTGTCTGCACAGAATGTGGCGTTGAAGAGAATGGTGGATTCCCTTTCTACTGTCGTGGATAATGTGAAGCTGATGGTTCCTATCGAATATAAGAGAGTTGCTAAAACCTATTCATTCAGCACCTCGGAGTTTAATGATGCCGCAACCATTTATCAAGGAGTTAAAGTTAATAAAGGAGATCGTGTGATTTTTGTTGTCAGACACTCGGAACGTAATACGAATGAGCATGGAAAGGATGGTGGATTGAATACTAATGGTATCAACATACTATTTAATACTGCAGCATCAAAATTAAAAGGAGCGCCATTTGCCGATGCCAGCAAGGACCTTTATTTGTCATCCAACGTGAAGAGAACGGTGGAAACCTCTTACTTTATAGGTAAATCACGTGGTGCGGATGGATGTACCGAATCTTCATCTCTGAGTTCTAGTTGGGAACAGGAGACTGCTGTTGATCATAGTGGAGATGTTGAATCTGGTATTGAATGGATAAAAAAGGAGGGCCCCCACACTTATTTCAATGACCATTTTACGGGTGGCACTGATTGGTATGTGGCTAGGGATTATTTTAAAAATAATAAAAGCACGTGCATAGAAAAATGTGAGAGCGCTATCAACTGGTTGGCGGAGAGGTCTGAGGGACATCCTTTTACATTTGTGAGCTCCCACGACCTCTGTATGGTGCCATTTGTTTGTTGGGCAACGGACAATGGCAATATGTTCTCCCAATGGAACAACGATTACGATTCAAATCCAAGTGGATGGTTGATGTATATGGCAGGTGTTGCTGTCATTGTTCACCAAGATGGCACATGGGAAGTTTATCCAGTAAAGTGTTTAGACAAAGGAAAGTTTGAGTAATCTCAGAACCTGACGCCCGCAAATAAGCCTCCTTTGAACTTCGTGTGGAGAATATTGATGTTGTTGATTTTTCCCGCCTCGTAGAGTTGGACAATGCCGTTGAATCCGACGAAGAAGTTGTCCAAAAAATAGGTGGAACCCACTCTTCCCGTCATGTAAAAATTGTAGGGACGAACTGAGGCGATTTGAGTTCCGTTTTCAAGATAGGCGTAGGTCCGTTTCCATACCGTCATGCTTGGTTCCATGGATAGATGCACCAACCAATGGTCTCCCTTGGGGACAAAATTGTAGGCATATCCCGCACCTATGGCGGCGAAAGCCATTCTGAGTCTGTTCAACGGCAGACGCCTCATCAACGGTACTTCCGAAAGATCGTCCATCCTGGAGGAGTTTACATAGCCCGTCACGCTGATTAGCGGAGATCCCGCACTCCTTTTTTGAATGGTGGATTGGTCGAAAACCGCGCCGTAGGAGAAGCGTTTGTGGTTGAATACATAGAAGCCGTTCAGCGATATGTTGCGAAGATGCGCATCGGTTGTGTACATCTTGAATGATTCATAACGTTCCCTGAAAGATTTGGTATGGCTGAATTGGAGATCAACGCCGAAAAAACTGCCGTAGTAGTTGATGTTATATTCAATATTCGATCTCTTCTTGTGAAGTTTCAGCGGGTCTAACGACACCGATAGGGAGAGTCCTCTGTAGGCGGCGCTTATACCCAGGGATGTCTTGCAGAGGGAGGTTAGCGCATAATGGTTTGTGGCCTGTTGGAAGGATATGTCGTGGCCATAGAGGTCAAGGTAGAGCTGGACTCGCCATGGTTCTTTCGGCTTATAGACATAACTGGAATCGGTGGAATTGGATTGAAATTTATCGATGATCGCATCCACTCTCTCTCGGATGTTGGAGAAAAATACCGCAGCTTTGCTCGGGGAATTGGTCGAGTCCACCGCCATTTCTTGCGCGTTGGCCATCAAAACGAAACACGCCCAAAGCAAGATGCCGAACACTCCCCGTTTCATCTGTTATCGGATAAGTGCGTTAAATAACGGAATGACCAATGCTGTGGCTATACCCATCAATGCGATGCTCAGACCACTGACGGCACCCTCCAAAGCTCCCTCTTCGATGGCTCTTGTGGTCCCCAATCCGTGTGAGGCGCATCCCATGGCGAGACCTTTGGCCACGGGATGGTCGAACTTGAATAATCGCCACATGATCGGACCGATGACGGCACCGATGAACCCGCATAACACCACAGAGATGGCTGTGAGCGAAATATTTCCCTCTAATGTCTTCGTCAAATCCATGGCGATAGGGGTGGTGAGCGATTTGGATTCCAAAGAACGGTCAAATATAGGGCCTAAGTTCAATATCCCGCACAGCACATACACACTGACCACGCCCACGATACTGCCTACAATGACAGCGGATAGGATGGCCGCCATTTTCTTTTTGATAGTCTCCAGGTTGTCGTAGATGGAGAGCCCGAGCGCCACTACACTGGGTCCTTGTAGGAAGATGATGATTTGATTGTGCTCCATGTATTCATCTGCGGAGATGTCCATCACTTTGAGCAGTGCGATGATGATCGGTATGCAGATGATGAAGGGGTGGAGTAGGGATATCCCTGATTTGTTTTTGCAATATACGCCCAGTAGGTAGGTCCCTACCGTTAGGGTAAGCATAGCGGGCACGTTGAGAATCAGCTCCTTCATTTTTTCTCCCTCCTTTCGTTGAATCGGATGATGGTTTTAGCCACCCAACCCGATGTGAAAAACACCGCTATGGTGGAGGCGAACATGACGATCAGCCAACCACCTAAGTTGAGGCTGATAAGTCCCCATTGATCCATGATGCCCATGAAGGCGGGTAGGAAGAAGATAGCCATGTTCTTGGTTAGGAAATTGGCCACAGTACGGATGGATTCGGGGTTGATTATCTTGCCGACGAGAGCCAGGAATAGCAGAATCATTCCTAGCACGCTGCCAGGAATGAGGTGGTTGATGAGCAGCGAAGCCGCTTCTCCCAAGGCCAGAAAACCCAAGATGATGCAAATGCCCTTTACGATAGTCATGCTATTCCTTTTTTGAGATTGTGTCTGAGGCGTGTTCCTTGTCTTCAGATGCGGTGGTGTCTCCCTTGATGGTTAGTGTCTCCTTCTCTTCTTTCTCGCCCTCTTCCGGCGCTTTGCTCATGGCGAGGGCACCCTTCACTTGACCGTAATGGTTGGAGGCGTTCCAAAGGATCCATTCGTCGTAACCAGCGTCATAAACGCCTTGGATCTGTTGCTTGATTTGCGCACTGCCGTAGTTGATGTGTCCCTTCACCCATGGTGCGGAGAAGCATTGCAACCAAGCGCGTACCTTCGCTTTGGGAAGAGAGTCTCTGCTGAGTTGCTCTTTCGATAACTCCAACGCCTTTTTGATGCAGGTATAGGGATGAGCGTCCGGCACGTCCAATCCGAAGGTCTTGTTCGCGTAGTGCGAGGGATATATCATCGGACAGATGTTGTCTGTCATGGAGGCGATCTTGATGTAGTCCTGCCCTGTGCGGTCGCGGTCGGTGGTGCTACCGATGACCGTACCGAAGAGATCCGCTCCGAAGATGATGCCCTTGGCGTGGAGTCGTTTCTCCACATAGGCGAAGAAGTCTGTCAACCCTTGCTCTCTGGAGTAGGTGGTCAGATCCACACCGTAGTTGGCTTGGTTGGCGTCCGTTCCGATCGGAAAGCGCACATAGTCGAACTGGATCTCGTCGAAACCATCTTGGGTGGCTTGCTCCGCCAATCCGCAGATGTATTCCCAAACACCCTTCTTGAACGGATTCACCCATGGATTGCCCTTGCCGTCCGACACGGGAGAACCATCCGCCTTCACCAATGCGAGTTCAGGGCGTTTTTTCGCCAAGATAGGGTCTTTGAAGCAGACGATACGACCGATGACATAGATGCCCTTCTCATGAAGATCCTTCAAGAGGGCTGGCATATCCTTCACATATCTGATGCAGGCGCCAATCTCCTTGGCATCCTCGTATTCAATCTTGTAGGTGACATTTCCACCGTCATTCTTAATGTCCAATACGATGGCGTTCATCTCGGTGGAGGTGACTAATTCCACCAAATTTTTCATGTTTTGAGTACCCGCCATGGCGCCGGTGATGTAGATGCCCTTCACCTTGATAGGGGGAACCAATAGCTTGCAGTCGTTAGGGTTGCCTCCACGGCTTTGGATTTGGATGGAATCCTTCGAGAAAGGTAGTTGCTCGATGGTTTTGGCGGAAGTGGTGTCTTGACAGGTCGTGTCTGAAGTGGTGCCCTTAGAATCGATTGAATCTGCTACGTCCTCCACTGATAGAGAGTCGATTGGCATCCCTTTTTGTTGTTGTCCCGATTGCCCGCATCCGTTCAGGAGGAGGGCTAATGCTAATACGAAAGCATATCTTTTACGTGTCATTTTTTTATGTTGTTTTGGAGCCTCGATAAATGGTCTGCGAAGTTAGTGAATTTTTTATTAATTTCGCGGCAAAAATAGAAATCAACGGACGAAGAGATGATTATTGATTTTCACGCACATATTTATCCTGCGAAAATAGCTGAAAAGGCCAGTGATACGATCGGTCAATTTTACAATATCCAGATGAAATACAAGGGAAGTCCCGAAAGTCTGTTGGAGAGCGGAAGCCAAATCGGTGTGGACCGATACATCGTGCACTCTACGGCTACAGCCCCTCATCAGGTGGAGTCCATCAACAACTACATCATTGGAGAGGTGGCTGCCCATCCTGAATTCATCGGTTTCGGAACGATACATCCCGAGTACGAGAATTATGAGAACGAACTGATTCGTATCTACTCTGCGGGACTTATGGGTATTAAGTTGCATCCTGATTTCCAAAAGTTTCCTATCGACCTTCGTGAGATGGACGATATCTACGAGGTGATCGCAGGGCTAAAGATGCCTATCTTGGTCCATGCGGGCGATTACCGCTACGATTATTCAGGTCCCAAGCGTATAGCCCATGTCTTGGAGAAACATCCGACCTTGAAGGTGGTGGCGGCGCATTTTGGCGGTTATACCCAATGGGAAGATTCCGAGAAATATTTGGTCGGCAAGAATGTCTGGTTCGACACCTCCAGTTCATTGTGGAAGTTGACGCCAGACGAGGCGATGCGGATGATCCGCAACCATGGCGTGGAGAAGATGCTCTTCGGTGTCGATTACCCGATGTGGGACCACCAGGAGGAGTTGGAGCGTTTCAACCGATTGCCTTTGACCCAAGAGGAGCGTGAGGCGATTCTTTACAAGAACGCAGTGGATTTGTTGGGATTGTAGCGTAGGACGCTATCCCTATGGTTGTATTATCATAACACCTTGTACACCTCTGTGTATAAGGTGTTTTTTATTGCCTCAAATTCGTCAGGGGAGACCTCTTTGGTCGTGAGGATAAACAAGGAAATAGGGGAGAGGTCTGGCGCATAGGCGGGCTGTATGTAAGGGTAGGGTGCTATGATAAGACCATGCCTTTGGTAAAAGTTGAGACGTCGTCGGGCGATTTCGTTCTCAGGTAATTCCGCCTCTAAAACGACGAGTCTGTTTCCTCTTGTGAATTGATCCAGTACACAGCCTCCCAATCGTTTGTTGCGCAGCTCTTCCAATATGGCAAAGTGCTCGATGTAGGTGAAGGCAGGGAAGTCCCAATGGGTTAGGATGCCTATGGGAATGCCGTTGTCTTGTACGATGTCGAAATGGAACGCAGGGTTCTTTCTCGCTCTTAAATCCGTGAGAGCGGGGCGCTCCTCTGTAGGAAAGGAGTCGTTTAGCACTTGCTCTCCAAAAGTGCGGAGCGGATGTGGATAGGCGGCCTCTACGAATTCAAACATCTTACCAGTTGATAGGTGTCAGACCCTTCTCAGCCAAATATTTGTTGGCGAAACTGAAGTGTCCGCAACCGATGAAGCCTCGGTAGGCCGAGAGCGGTGACGGGTGGACCGCCTTTAGGATACAGTGTTTTTTGCTGTCGATGATCGCCCCCTTCTTCTGTGCGTAGGATCCCCAAAGCATAAAGACCACATTCGATTTTTTGTCGGAGATCTCCTTGATCACACGGTCGGTGAACTCCTCCCAGCCTTTGTTTTGATGAGAACCTGCGGAGGCCTCTCTGACGCTCAGTGTGGCGTTGAGTAGGAATACACCTTGTTGGGCCCAGCGAGTCAGGTTGCCGGAGGCGGGGAAAGGGATCTGCAGGTCACGCTCGATCTCTTTGAAGATATTCACCAATGATGGCGGAAATTGAACCCCGTCGTTGACGGAGAAGCATAGACCATGTGCCTGTCCCGGACCATGATAGGGATCTTGTCCGATGATCACCACCTTCACCTTGTCGAACGGACAGAGGTCGAAAGCGTTGAATATTAGATGGGCAGGGGGGTAGCATCGGGTGCTTTGATACTCCTTCTTGACAAAATTGGTGAGAAGGGAGAAGTAGGGCTTCTCAAATTCGTCCGCTAAGACGGCCTTCCAAGATGGTTCAATTTTTACCTCCATAATCGTCTCTTGTTGTTACCGCGAAAATAGTATTTTTTAGCGCACAAAAAAAGCGTCGCAATTTCTTGCGGCGCTTCCCCTGAAATCGTATTGCTTAAAATAAAATTCCTTGTTTAGACTTGATGCGGCAAAGCGTCTCTTGTGTCACACCAATGTAAGAGGAGATATTGATGGAGCTGATGCGGGAGGTCAATCCTGGCATTCTGTTCTCCAAACTGATGTATTTGTCCTCCGCTGAATCGTGGAGCAAAGAGTCCAATCTTTGGTTGGACATGATGATGCCGTATTGTAGGATCTTTTGGTAGATGTGGTCGATACGATCATCTTCGGCGCACAACTCCAAGAATTGCTTTTTGTCGAACTTTGCGATCACCGATGGCTCCAACGCCTCGATTGAGACATTCGAAGGGGCGTCGTTAAGGAAGCTCTCCACATCGAAGAATCCACATCCTTCACCGGCGAAGAAGTCGGAGACCAATTTGTTGTCCAAATAGTGGTATATCTGCACCATACCCTTCAACACGAGACCAATGTAGTCGCTTGAATCTCCTGGTGTGAGGATCATGGCGTGTTTTTTTACTTTGTCGATGGTGGCTATCTTGAAGAGCTTCGTCATGGTTTCGTCATTCAAGTCCACAGGACCCAAGAAACGTTGAATCTCGTCTGCTACCAATTTTTTATTGATGATAATCCTTTTCATAATCTGAAGTCCTTTCTATTTATTTCATTTTAGTCTTAATTCTACTCAACGTCTCTGGGGTAATGCCCAAGTAGGACGCGATGTAGATGGAAGGAACTCTCAACACCAAGTTCGGTTTCTCGGCGATCAAAGTCTCGTAGCGGACCTTAGCGGGTTTGAAGATGGTGTCCGTGATTCTCTTCTTTTTGAGCAAGAAAAGCTTTTCAGTCAGTTTCCTGAAGAAGAGGTTGATCTCTCGGTTGTTTTTACGCAACTCTTCACACTCCAAATGCGGAAATAGATAGAGGGTTGAAGGCTCTAACATTTGGATGAAGTTTCTGCTTGGGGATTGATTGAAGTAGCTCTCGTAGTCGAGGAACATATCTCCATCGTGTGCAAGTTGACTGGTAATCTCTTCTTCTTGATTCAAGTAGTACATACGTACCAAACCTTCGCTTACATAACCCCAATATTTACATACATCACCCTCGATCTGCAGATACTCGCCCTTGCTGAGGCGGATGACTCTCGTCTTTGCCTTTAGCAATTCAATAGCCTCCACAGAAAGCTCTCTCTCTACGTTTTCTCCGTAAATCTTTTTGAGAAAATCTCGAAAATTATTTTTTTCTACAACATCCATACCATTACAATTTACGTTTTCCTTTAATAGTTTTTCTTAATAGTTCTCTGTTTTCATCGACAAAAGTAATACTTAAAAATTGATTCCACAAACCCCTGAAATCGAGCAAAAACGCCAGTTTGCGGCGACTGATTATATGATGCACATTTCGTTTTTACAATTATCAAGAAACGTGAACGGTCTATAGAAATGTTTATATTAAGTTGTCGAAAAAAACTGTTATTATTAGTCAAAAAAAAATTGCGATATGCTAAAAACAGTAAGGCGGTTTTCTGGCATAGACTCGCTATACCTGATTTCGTCTTGTCTGGAAACATCAGCGGTGGATATGGAACCTCCGCTTTGATATTATTGTATAAAAGGGCGAAGTTGACCATTTCGGTCGGACTTCCCCTTTGATTTGTCACTTCTTGGTTATCCCTTAAAATATAGTGTCTTGCTTCGATTTGATGCGGCACAGTGTCTCTTGCGTCACACCGATGTAAGAGGCGATGTTGATGGAGCTGATGCGAGCAGTCAGACCGGGGATCCGCTTCTCAAGATTGGTATATTTCTCCTCCGCCGTGTCGTGGAGGATGGAGTTCAAGTGCTCGTTGGTCGATTTGATGGCGTATTGAAGCACCTTGTAGTAGAGGTAGTCGAGCATTGGATCTGTCTTGGCAGCCTCCAGCAGCTCCTTCCTATCGAATTTCGCCACCACGGTAGGCTCCAATGCCTCGAAGTAGCATTGAGAGGGCTCTCCTGTCACGAAGCTGTTGGAGTCGAAGAATCCGCAACCCTCGCTGGCGAAGAAATCTGAGACGAGTTTGTTGCCGTTGATGTAGTGGTAGATCTGCACCATACCCTTCAGTACGACACCGATGTAGTCGCTCTTGTCTCCTGGTTTGAGGAATACCTCGTGCTTTTTGATCTTCTCGATGGTGGAGACCTGCATCAACTTGTTCAGCATCTCCTCGTTGAGGTCGATCGGACCCACAAATCGTTGCATTTCACTGGCAACCAAGCTTTTATTGATTACGACTCGCTTCATGTGAACTCCTTTTTATTTAGTTTTAGATTTGATCCTGCTTAATGTCTCAGGGGTGATTCCTAAGTAAGACGCTATGATGTTGGACGGCGCACGGAGTACCAAGTTGGGCTTTTGCTCCAACAACTTCTCGTAACGCTCCTTGGCTGTCTTGAAAACAGACTCCTCGATTCGCCTCTTCTTGCGCAACAAAATTCGTTCGGTGGCTGTGCGGAAGAAGTTGCGGATTTCCAAGTTGGAGGAAACCGCCTCGTCGAAATCCATCTTTCGGAACACATATAGGGTGGTCGGTTCCATCATTTGGATGAAACGTGTGCTGGGCTTTTGGTCAAAGTAGCTCTCCACATCCATGAAGTCGTCGCCGTCGATTGCCAGAATCTCCGTGACCTCCTCTTCCATGTGTTTGTAATATACCCTTACCAAACCTTTGATGACGTATCCCCAAAACTTGCTGACATCGCCCTCTATCTGGAGGTATTCCCCCTTGTTGAGCTTGATGATGCGCGCGCGGCTTACGATGCAATCAATGGATTCTTGGCTCAGACCCAAGTTGCATTCATCTCCGAAAATTTGTTTGGCAAACGCATTGAAAATCTCGTAGTCAACACCTTCCATATCATTAGATTTTAGAACTTACCATACTGTATGTCGTTGCAAATATACAAATTTATTGATTTGTTTAAAATGATGCGCGGAATGGTTCTTTTTTCCGTTTGCATCGTTGTGGAAATTTATGCGGTTTTATCGGTTTATCTGCCTTGATGTCGCAATAATTTCATATTTTATGAATTAGTATGCGTTTTGTTAATTAGATTTATTGACTGATTTTAATAATATTTATTATATCAATATTATGTGATATTGTTTTGCATATTCTATTTTTCGAAATATTCCCGCTCCGTGAAGGCATTCTCTTCGGGAGGGTAGAGCGCCAGCGGATCAACGCAATGAAGCGCTGATTGGATCTCCTCCTTGTAGATTAGCTTACCCGATGGGTCGTGGACATAGTGTAGGGATCCCTTCTTTTTACGGTACATGTAGTGCTCCTGGTTGACATAGGCCCCATTTTGGTAGTTGTGGATCGCCAAGACCAATCCCTTGCCGTTCAGTTCGTATTTCCGTAGCGTCTCCGAGAATCCGCGACGGTAATTCCAACTGTGGACGCTGGTGGTGTGTCCTTTACGATCGTAGGTGAAGAGGTGCTCCTCTTGCAGTGCACCATTGGGGTAGAAGCGTTTGTACGACACGAGATGTCCCTTCTCGTCAAAGGTGTGTAGGCTCCTGAGTTCCCCCTTCCGCTCTCCGTTCGGGTAATAGGAGTTGACGCTTTTCACTTGTCGGACAGCTGTTGTCGGCTGGGCGGCGAAGAGGTTGCCCGCCGTCGTGAGCAATCCCAAGAGGAGAAGGGTGATGAGTCGTGTCTTCATATTCCTTGATTTTTATTCCTTCATCCAACTCTTGTATTTGATCCAAACGTGCAACCAGATGCGTGCTACAGCGTCGATGGCGTCCGAGAAGATCATTTTGCTGTAGTCGTCGAAATGGAGCCCCCATTCCGTCTGTTTCATGAACTCTGTGATGGTTTGGGTGTTGGCGAATGTCTCCGGTACTAGGAAGTAGGAGAATAGGTAAGAGTATTGCGCCACGCCGCTCATGAAATCCCATGTGCTGGAGTTGTTCGATCCCCAACCATGCACATAAGGTCGCGTGGCGATTTCTTCCTCCACCGATTGCGTCAAGGCAGTCATGTTCAGCGGCAATGGATAGCCGTCGGGTCCGTAATAGAACCGGTTGTTGGCCGTGTCTATTTTGTAGGATTTCTTTACTTGGTCCTCCCATTTCTTCTCGATGGAGCCATGAATGCCCTTCTCGTCGGAGAAGGGTCGGTAGTCGCAGTGGAGCGGCATGTGGCAATCCGCCACGTAGTGGCTCAAAATAAAGAATCTCATTGCGATGTGGTTGTGGGTCGTTACGATCGGACAACCGCGGTCCTCTTTCTGGAGCATCTTGAAGTTGTCCACGATACTGTGGGCGATGGATTCGCAACGGTCGGCGCAGTTTCCTTGAATGATGCTGTATGATTTTTTGTAGAGGGGCGAACTCTTTTTCATCAAAGCGGCGATGGAGTGGCTGCTTGGCATGTTGCGGAAATTGTTGTATTCACCTCCTTCTGGTTTGAATTTGATGATATGGCTGGTACTCATGTCCTTGAAAACCTCGTCTGGGTACCAAGCCCCTTCGATGACGAAATCCCTATGGTCCATGAACCATTTGCATAATGTCTTCGCGTGTTTCCTAACCTCTTCGCTGACACCCTTCACGACAGCCTCGTCTGTTGTGTTGGCGATCACTTCCAATCTCTTGATGGCCATGAAAGCCACCCATGCGTGTGAATATTTTTTCATGATTATTAACTTAGTTTCTGAATCGTTTCAACAAAAATAATAAAAATAATGCTACATTTGCTTTATAAGAGAGTTATAAATGATGTTTAATAATATAAAGTGAATAGATATGGACAGTGTGAAGTTTGCTGAATTGGTCGCAAGAACAGGACGTGCTTTTGGTGATGTGGATGGATATTACGACGCACAAGAGAGAGATTTCGTCACCCTATTTGTTGGCTTTTTGAAGGCTAACACCAATTTTGACGGTGACGTGAAGGAGGTGATTAACAAGGCGAATAGTGGCTCTTGCAACATTCCTCAATTGATCGAGGAGACCAAGGCTCTTCTTGCGGACCTTCCTGAGGATAAGAGAAAGGCGACTGTTGAGTCGATGGCTGCTTTCATCAAGACAGTGATCAACAGAGACGGTGTGGAGGCATCCTCCGAGACTCGTAACTTCGAGAACTGGAAGAAAGCTTTGATGTAATAAAGGTGAAGACGTTTGAAGAGATAATTTCGCAAAACCTTTTGTACGACCTGCAAGAGGGGAAGGTGGATTGTGACTGTCAGAACTTCTATTATTTCAGGACGCTGGACGGTGACCGCTTCTATTTTGGCTACTATCATAAGACGGAGGAGTCTTGGTGGAATGCCTGTGAAGGGGTTTACGACCTCTCGGTCGTCGAGACCAGCGAGGGGGACCTCTCCGTTTTGGATGAATTCGATCTGATGGAGTGCGCCTCGAAAGAGGAGGCCTCCGAGAGATTCTTCGACTATTTCGAACGGCTCTATCAAGAGGATTATCCCTTGGCGGAGTTGACGGAAACGGTGGTGAATGGAGAGTCGGCACTTCGTCAGTTGCGAGCCTTTGTGGGCAATCGTGTTGCGATCATGTGGAGCATCCACACCCACGGTAGCGCTGTCGCGATGGCGGAGGAGCGCCAGGAGGCGTTGTTGCCGCCGGAGGTTTTGGAGATGTTGGGATGCCAAAGCCACGACCTCTTCATCCAGCGGTACGGGAAGTTGGCCGCCACCGATCTTGACCAGTTGGTGAAGACCTTGCGGACCCTTTACGACCGGAAGCGGATTGCGGATGATTATATTGGAAAACTGTTGCTCGAAAAGGAGAAATAGCCTCGGATAAAACTCTGGGACATAAAACAAGAGCCCTCGACACGCACACTGGTGTGTCGAGGGCTCCTTTATTTTGTCGAATGTTATCGGATGTAGTTGAATGGCGCCCACGCCTCTCTCTCCGGAAGGTCGCAAGGTTCGCCCTTGATCTTCTTTAGTAGCCAAGCCAAGTTGTCTGCCATGGTGCGCATGGTCTGCATGCCTTCGCTGTCGAGTGCGGCTTGTCCCTCTTCACGACCGTAGGCGATGTTCCAGTATTGGGAGGTGACGATTGGCATGTTGGTCATCTGGAAAGGCATCTGAAGGGTTTGGAAGGCGGCTGTGGCGCCTCCGCGGCGACATACGCAAACTCCGGCCGCAGGCTTGTTGGCTAGGAATTTCCCGCCTGCGTAGTGCATGCGTTGTTGTAGGCAGAGTACCTGACCGGCTGGTTGGCCGTAGTAAACGGGCGAACCAATGATGAGTGCGTCGCTCTGTTCCATTTTGGCGATGATTTTGTTGCAGATGTCATCGTCGAATACGCATCTGCCGTTGCCGGCCTCTTTGCATTTGCCGCAGGCGATACAGCCTCTTACGGGTTGGTTGCCTAACCACACGATCTCGCTCTCCACGCCATTCTTGGCGAGTTGACGCGCGATTTCACTCAATGCCACGTTCGTGTTACCGTTTTTGCGTGGGCTTCCGTTTACAAGAAGTACTTTCATTATGATTCCTTTTTTTTTAGTTTTCGTTGTCTATCGTTGCAAATTTAATGTGGATTTGCGAATTTACAACTAATAACGCCTCTATTTTGCTGTAAAACCCGAAAGGAATGATTACCTTTGAGGCGTTGTTTTTAGGATGGTTTATGTCTAAAAGATGATGGGAAAACGATTGGTATCATTGCTTATTTTTCTTGCCTCTGCCGTGGGCGTGCTGGCTCAGGACCACTTGAAGTTCAAGGGTGTTCCGTTGGATGGTACGCGCGAGGCCTTTGTCTTCCGTATGAAGAGCGCGGGCTTTAAGGAGGTGCGGAAGGAGCAGGATGTGACGCTGTTGACGGGTGAATTTGCGGGACGCAAAGATTGTCAAATAGGCGTATCTGCCCTGAAAACGAGGAATTTAGTCTCCCGTATCGCAGTTGCCTTTCCGAACCATTCGTCCTGGCGGGAACTGTATGAGGAGTACGCCGATCTTGTGGATATGCTGACGGAGAAGTATGGCGCCCCTGCGGAACAGGTGGCTCGCTTCGAGGTTCAGACCACTCCTCCGGACGACGCTTACCGCATGACGCTGGTTCAGTTGGACAAGTGCCGATACCGCACGGTTTTTGATATGGCGGTAGGCCGTATCGAGGTGTCGATAGAGCATGGCGAGTTGGAGGCGGGGTTCGTTATGATGAAGTATGTCGATCGTCTCAACAATGAGGCCGACCGAAAGACTGCCATGGAGGATTTATGATTGTGTTTGGAATAGGTTAGAGGTAGAGGAAATGAAACGACTTTTATTGACCATATATTGTCTTTTATCGCTTGGGTGCGGCCTGTTCGCAGAGGAGGTGGAGCATATCAAGTTCATGGGCTTCCCGTTGACTGGTTCGATAGACGAAGTGCAAGCTCGTCTGATGCGCAAGGACTTTAAGGTAGGAGCGATGAATAAGACGATGGCGGTGGGATCTCGCCTTTTCAAAGGCTTCTTTACCGGCAAGGAAGCTTCTGTGATTGTTTATTATAATAAATCGCTTGGTAATCAAGTGTATAGCACCCGTGTCTTTTTTGACAAACATTTCTCTTACGAAGCATCGAAGATGGCGGTGGAGGATATGGTGGATCGTCTGGAGGCGAGGTATGGCACCCGTCCTGAAAGGGTATTCGCCGACGATGTGGATCAATACGAGAAGCACACCCTCTCGGTCTATGGTGGCTGGATCTATGTCTGGACGCAGAAGCAGCGCGAGTGGGATGAGAACTCCTATCTGTTGTTGCTGGAATACCACGATGCCGAGAATGAGTTGCAGAATTATCGGCTGGAGAATGAGGATTTGTGAGAATTCATTGATAAGTTGCTAGGGGAGAAACGGTAAAGGAGGTAAAGGAGGCAGATCTTCTTTTTCTTCTTCTTTTTTCAAGGTGCTAACAGGGCGAATAGGATAGGCGAAAACACGATGATAGTCGCTGACCCAATATGCCCCTCCTGAATAGAAATATAAGCATTGCCCTTGTTCTTCGTAAAATTTTGATCTTGTTGAAGACCAGTAAAATCCTTCCTCTCCTACTGAATCAAACCCATCATAAAAAAGTCCAGCTGCGGGAAGAAACATTGAATTCCCGTTTTTTGCCTTGAATACCATTCCGTATACACCGTTTCTCTCATCCCAATACCAACGACAATTGTCGATTAGTTCCTGACATTGGCTACTGCTCGGTATTTTCCAATTGGTGCCCCAGTTAAAAGTGGCGGCGTCGTCCTCTGGTAGAACTTGGGATATGCCGTCTTTGTTGTTGTATTTGGTGTATTCCCAGTCTTTGATATATTTTATGAATTTGTAACTCTGTGGGTTAACTGTATCTATGGGATCCGTGTCTGCCCAGGTGAAATAGTCTCCATATTCCTCTGGTTTTGATGCGCCGATGTTAACGGTTGCCCATAGTGTACCACTTGGTAGACCGAGGTCAACATATTGGATGGATGACGTGTCAGCTGTAATGTTTTTCTCTTCGTATATCACCTGCACTACTTCTTTGGTGTTGTATACATCAGTCTGTCCATTGGTTTGCCTCACATACATGAATGTGGTTGTGTCGGTGTTTGAGAAAATTTTCGACGCCTTTTTTGTTCGTACCGGTCTGATTGTCAATCCACTGTATCGGTATTCGCTCTCTGTTGAGGGTGTGGAACTTCCCTTTTTGTATTGGAGGTATAATGCTTCCGAATCGCTGTGTTTGTATAATGTGGATGTCCAATATTGTGCATTGCTACCTTTCCCTGATAACTTTTCTCTCTTGGACCCAGCAGCTGGAAGTATGATGAAGTTGCCGTTAGGTCCTGTTATCTTGACATATTGATTGAAATTAATCCGGCCAGTTCCTTGTAGCTCTTTGAACTCGTCTGGTGTCGGCATCCTCCATTCACTGCCCCAAATGGCAGTGGCAGCATCGTCTGCGGGTAAGAGGGTGTCTCCAAATGAGTATTTTGTGTATCTGTGAGTTGTTGTGTCGTACCATTGGTAATTGTCGATATAGAAAGAATCCTTGGACTCTATTTCTCCCCATGCGAAATAATCACCGCATTCCTCTGGTGTTGTTGCTCCAATATTGACATTGGCCCATAATGTTCCGCTAGGCAATCCAAGGTCAACGTATGTGTCTGTTGGAATAGTGTCCGCTGGAGTGATGAATGTTTCAAAATCCACTTGGGTGACAAAGTCATTGTAGTATTTTTTGACTGATCCATCTTTAGACTCTACACACATAAATGTTGTGGCAGATAAGGATGAACATAAAGCCAACGCAGCCACAAAAGCAATCAATTCTTTCCTCATTGTTTTCTGAATTATTGACTCTGCAAAGTTATGGGTTTTAATGGATTAATCCCCTTTTGTGGAGTTTTTTTTTTATGAGAAAACTATCTATCTTTGCTCTTGCATTTTTAAGAATTGAATTGTTATGGTCAAAAGGATATTCATATTGCTAGGTTTGGCGTACGGCCACCTTTGTGTCAATGCCGCAGTTTCATATATGGTCGTGGAGCAGAAGGATGGTCAAATGTTTAGTTTCCTTTTGGAAGACAAACCGGTTATCACCTATAAATCGGGCAATCTTGTTGTGAATGATGATGCTACCACCAGTTATGAGATCAGTGGTGTGAAGAATTATCATTTTTCTGAAGGAATTGGGACAAAGGCAGAAAAGGTGGGTGCTGATGTTGTCCGTATCTCTGCTTTGGATGGTGGTGCTATTCGGGTGGAAAATGCGAAGGAGGGTGTTTTGGTAACCATTGTGAATGTGGCTGGCCTTCTTGTCTCAGAAAAAACGGTGGAAGAGGATGGAAGTGTCGAGGTGACACTTCCTGCTCAAAAAGGTGTTTATATTCTTTCTGTAGGTGCTCAGTCCTTTAAGGTTTTTCGCAAATAATCTTATTCCACCTCATTCCAGCATTCGTGCGATACTTTCACAAGGTATATGTCGGATGTTGGCATGTTTATCGAGAACGCTTCTGAATCGGCCTTCTCGTTTGCTAACAAATATAATAAATCGCTTGGAGAATGAGGATTTGTGAGGATTTTGGTTGTAGGGTGTGCCTGAGATGGGCATAGTCTCCTGTTTTATTTGCCACGAAATGGCTCCAGATTCATTGTGGCTGCAATTTGTTGAGATATAATACCATAAATTCAAAATCGATTGATTATCTTTGGGTTCTATGCGTGAAAGGAAGACTCCGTATTGGAAATCTTCATTTCCTTGTATTCAAAAACGAACAATTTATGACACCGGAAGAGAAGGCGAGGGTAAAGATAGACAAGATGTTTGAAGCGTCAGGATGGCAAGTGGTGGATCGTAATTTCTACAATCCGGACGCTAATGCTGTGGCCATTCGTGAGGGTTTGTTGAAGCATGGTTTGGAGGCGGACTATTTCCTCTTCATCAGGGGAAAGGCTGTGGGCGTGCTGGAAGCGAAGCGTGAGGAGGTGGATGTCT
>JAKSKV010000043.1 GCA_024401555.1 Paludibacteraceae bacterium | reverse complement strand
CCAAGGTATTGCCGAAGGACGAGTCGAGGGAAGAGCTGAGGGAAGAGTAGAAGGAAGAATAGAAGGAAGAGCGGAGGGAGAAATCTCCGAACGGGCTAAAAACATTGCTTCGCTGAAAGCATACGGCATGAGCAAAGAAGAAATTTCCCAAGCGTTACAAATTCCATTAGAAGAGATAAACTAAGCGTTCAGGAGAGAAAAAGCACGGTCATTTGGCTGTGCTTTTCTAATAGGGTCAAATCATCTTCGCTTTTTACACAAACAAAAAAAGACGCCGTTAAGCGTCTTCTGTTTTTTAAGTACCGCAGGCGGGACTTGAACCCGCACGAACATTTCTGTTCAAAGGATTTTAAGTCCTTCGTGTCTACCATTCCACCACTGCGGCATCCTTGGAGCGCCGTAAAAAATTTAAAACGGACGGGACTCGAACCCGCGACCCCAACCTTCGGCACCTAAAACATCTTCGCTTTTATACAAAAAAAAAGACGCCGTTAAGCGTCTTCTGTTTTTTAAGTACCGCAGGCGGGACTTGAACCCGCACGAACATTTCTGTTCAAAGGATTTTAAGTCCTTCGTGTCTACCATTCCACCACTGCGGCATCCTTGGAGCGAAAAACGGGACTCGAACCCGCGACCCCAACCTTGGCAAGGTTGTGCTCTACCAACTGAGCTATTTTCGCATTTTATCTTTCGCTAAACGCTTAATTGACTGAAACAAATCTTGCCAAGGTTGATTCCTTTCCCAATTTATTGGGGGCAAGGTTGTGCTCTACCAACTGAGCTATTTTCGCATTTTATCATTTCAAAACATCTGGAAGAGCTCTCCCCTTCCGTTTTGCGATGCAAAGATAATAATTATTTTATTTTCCACCAACAATTCTTTTAATTTCATTCAATTTATTTAACGCCTCGATAGGTGTAAGATTATTGACATCCAAATTGTTGATCTCGTCACGGACCGCTTCGAGGATTGGATCATCCAATTGGAAGAGGCTAAGTTGCACTGCCTCAGGCTTTTTCTTGGCAGGCTTTCCTCCGTCAGAGATCGGATTTTTCGAATTGCCCACCTCCAGCTGTTCCAAAATCTCATTGGCGCGGTTCACCACCTTATTAGGCAATCCCGCCAATTTTGCCACATGGATACCGAAGCTATGCTCGCTTCCGCCCCTCACCAACTTACGCAAGAAGATCACTTTGCCATCCACCTCTTTTACGGAGACATTGAAATTACGGATCCTTGGGAACAACTTCTCCATCTCATTCAACTCATGGTAGTGGGTAGCAAATAGGGTTTTAGCCTTCGCCTTCGGATGCTCATGGATATACTCCACAATGGACCAAGCGATGGAGATACCATCGTAAGTGCTGGTACCACGTCCCAATTCATCGAACAACACCAAACTACGTTGCGACAAATTATTAATGATACTGGCCGCCTCATTCATCTCCACCATAAAGGTAGATTCGCCCATCGAAATGTTGTCGGACGCTCCCACACGGGTGAAAATCTTATCCACCACGCCGATGTTTGCCGCATCAGCAGGAACGAAACAACCTATTTGCGCCATCAAGACAATCAAAGCAGTCTGCCTCAACAAGGCGGATTTACCCGCCATATTAGGACCCGTGATCATAATGATCTGTTGGGAATTTGAATCAAGCATCAAATCATTCGCCACATACTGTTCTCCTACCGGCAATTGCCGTTCGATCACAGGATGGCGTCCTTGTTTGATGTCTATCACCTCCCCATCGTTCACCACCGGACGTACATAACGATTCTCGGCGGAGCTCTTTGCGAAGGACATCAAAACATCCAACTTCGCCACCAAGTTAGAGTTGATCTGAATGGCCGGTATATATCCAGCCAACTCCTCCACCAACTCGTTGAATATCCTGGTCTCTATCGTCAAAATCTTCTCTTCGGCACCCAATATCTTACCCTCATACTCTTTCAACTCTTGGGTAATGTAACGCTCAGCATTCGTCAAGGTCTGCTTGCGGATCCAATCCTCCGGCACCTTGTCCTTATGAGTGTTGCGCACCTCGATATAATAGCCGAAGACATTGTTATAGCTCACCTTCAGACTTGGAATTCCCGTGCGATCAGACTCCCTCTGCTGCAATTGTAGCAAATAATCCTTTCCGGAAAAAGAGATTTCACGCAACTCATCCAACTCCGCATTGACACCCCTGGCGATAACACCTCCTCGATTCACCATATTGGGCGGATCATTGGTGATGGTACGCTCTATCTTCTCTCGGATCTCCGGACACAGATTCATTTGTTCGCCCATACGACGCAACGCCTCATTGTCGTCCAACGCCAAGCAAGCCTCCTTGATAGGGGCAATCGCACCCAAAGCCACCTTCAACTGCACCACCTCACGAGGCGTCACGCGACCCACGGCTACCTTAGAGATGATACGCTCCAAATCACCAATCAAGGACATATTCTCATCGAATATCTCTTTCAACGCAGGTTGTTTGAAGAACTCATCCACTATATTCAGTCGTTCCTCGATCGGCTTCACGTCCTTCAAAGGGAAGGCTACCCAACGCTTTAACAAACGGGCGCCCATCGGCGTCACCGTCCGGTCAATGATATTGACAAGGGTCCTTCCCTCCCCATGCATGGTGCCATAAAGCTCCAAGTTACGGATAGTGAACTGGTCCAACCACACATACTTATCCTCTTCGATACGGGAAAGGTGGGTGATGTGTCCGATCTGGGTATGCTGTGTCATGTCCAGATAGTGGAGAATAGCGCCCGAAGCGATGATGCCCAATTGCAACTTCTCCACGCCGAATCCCTTCAAGTTTTTGGTCTCGAAATGTTTCAGAAGACGATCATGCGCCGATTCGGAGGTAAATACCCAATCCTCCATCTCAAAGGTGAAGAACCGCTTTCCGAAGTGCTCCTCAAAAAGAGCCCGTTTCGTCCTTTCGAACAAAACCTCCTTCGGCATGATACTATTCAAAAGTTTGTCCACATATTCGCAAGAGCCCTCAGCTGTGAGAAACTCTCCTGTGGAGATATCCAAAAAGGCGACGCCCGCATTTTTCTTCTCGAAATGGACAGCCGCCAAAAAGTTATTCTCTTTATGGTCTAATATATTATCGTTGACTGCGACTCCCGGCGTCACCAACTCTGTGATGCCGCGCTTCACCAACTTCTTCGTCAGTTTAGGATCCTCCAATTGGTCGCAAATCGCCACACGCTTTCCTGCTCGCACCAATTTAGGCAAGTAAGTATCTAGGGCATGATGCGGGAAACCAGCCAACTCCACCGACTGTGCGGAACCATTGGCTCGCTTTGTCAGGGTGATTCCCAAAATCTCGGAGGCCATCACGGCATCCTCCAAGAAAGTCTCATAAAAATCGCCCACACGGAATAAAAGGATCGCATCGGGATGCATCGCCTTAAACTCCAAATATTGTTTCATCAAAGGGGTTTCAACTACATTAGCCATCTAAACCTGCTATATTAAAGGGAATATCTCCCAAATTCTTACCTATGGTACTATACTGCCTGACGCTACAAAGAGGTCGGTGCGGCGAACTGCTTCACGTCATCCACAGTGATCTCCTCACCACACAAGATGACCATACGCTCCACCGCGTTCCTCAACTCACGGATATTACCCGTCCAACGATATTTCTTCATCTCCTCCAAGGCATCCTTGGTGAAAGAACGTTTGGTAACGCCCTGCTCTTCGCAAATGATGCCCAAGAAATGCTCCACCAAATCCGGAATATCCTCCAGACGCTCACGCAAAGGCGGCACATGGATCAATATCACACCCAATCGGTGGTATAGGTCCTCACGGAAATTTCCCTTCTTGATCTCCTCCAAAAGATCCTTGTTGGTCGCAGCGAAGACACGCACATCCACCTTCACGCTTTTATCGCTTCCCACACGGGTAATCTCTCCCTCCTGCAAGGCGCGAAGCACCTTGGTTTGGGCCGCCAAACTCATATCGCCGATCTCGTCCAAGAAGAGCGTTCCGCCATTGGCCTGCTCAAATTTTCCGATACGCTGCTTCACTGCAGAGGTAAAGGATCCCTTCTCGTGGCCAAACAATTCACTTTCAATCAATTCGGAAGGTATCGCCGCACAGTTGACCTCCACATAGGGGCAATTACTGCGGTTGCTGGATTTAAACAACATCTTGGCGACCACCTCCTTACCAGTTCCGTTCTCTCCCGTGATCAGCACCTTAGCATTGGAAGAGGCCACACGCTCAATCACGGAACGGAGGTGCTCCATTGCGGGAGAGTGTCCCACCATCACCACATCCTTGGAGAGCTTTTTCTTCAAGGTCTTGGTCTCTTGCACCAATGATTTACGCTCCAGTCCATTTCTGACGCACACTAACAAACGGTTCAGGTCCAAAGGTTTTTCGATAAAATCGAAGGCCCCCAATTTCAACGACTCTACCGCCGTGTCAATGGTGCCATGACCCGATATCATCACCACAGTCTGTTCCGGATTCTCTTTCTTAATGTTGGTCAACACCTCTATTCCGTCCATCTTCGGCATCTTCACATCACAGAAGATCAAATCGAACTTCTCGACCTTCAACAGGTCAAGCGCCTTCGCTCCATCTTCCGCCACCGCCACCGAGTAACCCTCGGTTTCAAGAATATCCTTTAGGGTGTTGCGTATGCTTCTTTCGTCGTCAATTATTAAAATATCCATAAATACTCTCCCTTTTTATCATTTAGCCACCAACGAAGACATCGGAGTTTTCGTGCCCGACACGTTGTCCAGTTGCACCTTGAGGTAGCCAACTTTTATCTTTGCCTCTATGTAAAGCGGCACATGATTTTCATCGTCAGAAACATAAACCGCAAGCGCATCATTATCTTCAAAGATATCGCCAGTCACTACTTGTGGTTTGAATTTCAACGCTTTATACTTCTTCTTGTTTCTCAGTTTAATAGTTTCCGAGCCGCAATATTTTAGCTTCAACTCGAAAATTTCATTGTCTAACACCATCTTAAAAGGAATGGACTGCCCTTTACTCACCTTTGACATATCCACACCACGGAAATGGTAGCAGGTGGAGATCAGATCTCGGATGCCTTGCTCCACATCCATCGTATCTTTGGTGACTTTCCCTTTCCGGTTTTGGACAAAATAGACCTTGGCCTTTTCACCCTTCTCATTCCACTCGTAACGGTAACGTTTATCGCAATTATAGGAGTCTTCATGCTTCGACTCTCGGTAAGTTAGCGTTTGAAGACCATCCCGCTTCACAGTCGCGGCGAACGTGTCCCTGATGGTGTACATCTTGTCGAAAGAACGGATCGTATTTCCGGTCACCTGCAGATCAAAACAAGCCATTTGATCCACCATACGCTCCTTCGCGGAAAACTCCACATTGGCCGCATGCAACCAAATGGGGCCTAAGTTGTAGTAAATATTATACACGGCGCGTTCCCCACTCTTAAAGGCCAATTCATCGCCAAACAAAGCATCCGCAGAGAAGATGGGAAGAGCACTCAACAATAAAAATATGGATAAAACTATTCTTTTCATCGTTCACTACTAGATTTAAGTTAACAATCACCTCCGCCCTTGGGGATAGGAGATCAGCGCGCCAACGCAACTCCTATCAATCGGCGTGCACTTTCGTAAACATTCGGTCCCAACGGATATTGTTAGGGAACTTCTTGTCCTCATCAAAAGACAACCAGATGCAGATCGGCTTTCCTACGATATGGTCCTCAGGAACAAATCCCCAATAGCGGGAATCGGCCGAATTATGGCGGTTATCGCCCATCATCCAGTAATAATCCATCTTGAAGGTATAAGAGTCTGCCTCCTTACCATTGATAAGGATCTTTCCATCCGAAACCTTCAAATCATTGAGCTCATAGTTGCAGATGATCTGCTCATACAACGGCAAGTTCTCCAACGTGAGTTTTGTGGTCGCACCCTTCTTCGGAATCCAAATTGGTCCGTAATTATCACGTGTCCAACCATTATCAATGTATGGGAAGGCATCGTTGCTTGGAGCTATCTCCTCTCGGATAGAGACGAATCCATCCGCTTTTTTGATCATCTCAACCGCCCGCTTCGTAAGTGGCATATTGTAAACATACGGCCAACTTCCGTCTTCGCGCTGTTGGTAACCCCATGCGGACAAATCCACCCTCTTGTAATCATTGATCAACCTACGATCGGAGAGGCTGACCTCCATCTTCTCAAACAACTTGCTTGAGATAGGGGTGGACATCTCCACGAAATAGTTGTATTGCAAACCTGGGATCTCCTCTGGCTGATTGCCATTGACAATCACTACGCCATTCACAATTTGGAGGGAATCGCCCGGCAAACCGACACAACGCTTCACATAGTTCTCACGACGGTCCACTGGACGTCTGACAATCTCGCCAAACTCCTTGGGGTGGTTCCAGATTGTCTCCCGACCATAGGCGCGCACCAATGTATAGTAGTCCGGATTTTGTACCTTCAAGGCAACCGTATCGCCCGCTGGGAAGTTGAACACGACAATGTCATTGCGCTTCACCGTACCAAAACCCTTCAAACGCTTATATTCCCACTGTGGCCAATCGATGTACGACTTGGTATCCAACTTAGGAAGCGTGTGTTGCGCCAAAGGGAAAGAGAGCGGAGTCATCGGGCAACGAGGGCCATAGCTCATCTTGCTGACAAACAAGAAGTCGCCCACCTTCAAGGTCTTCTCCAAAGAGGGAGAAGGAATTTTGTAGTTCTGGAAGAAATACAAGTTGATGACATACACCGCCACCAATGCGAATAGGATAGCATCCACCCAACCGGCAATTGTCCGGAAGGTTTCGTTGCTTGAGTTTTTCCAACCATCCCAAGGCACGAACTTCGTGACATAGACATCCAACGCCAACAGAATCAACAGCAAAAGCCACCACGCTCCTGACCAAATGAGGAAGCCCAGAATAATCATCACAGCGAATGCGAATTTAGCCCACTGCTTTTTATCCGCAGCCTGCAGACGCTCCTTAAATGTTTTCTTCTCAGACGACATATATCGTTTTCAATTAAAATTTCAACATATCAGACATGCCGAGTAGTCCCTTCTTTCCCGCAGTGAATTCCGCCGCAACCACTGCACCCAAAGCGAATCCCTCACGGCTCTTCGCATCGTGCGTAATGGTGATGCTATCCACCTCAGACTCGTAACGGATAGAGTGGATGCCCGGCACTTCACCCTCACGGATAGATTTGATGGCCAAATCGGTAGATGAGTTCTCCTTCTCCTTGGTCCAAGCGGTCTTACGGTCCAAATTCTCCAAAATACCCTCTGCCAACGTGATAGCGGTACCACTTGGAGCATCCAACTTGTGGATGTGGTGAACCTCCGTCATCTCCACATTGTAATTGGAGAATCCGTTCATGATTTGTGCCAACTTCTTGCTGATCGCATTGAAGATGAACACACCGATGCTATAATTAGACGACCAGAACAATGTCTTGCCATTCTTCTCCACCTCATCCTTCAACGCCGCCGCATTCCAACCGGTGGTTCCGCTGACGACAGGAACATTGGCGGCGAAACACTTCCTCACGTTTTCCAACGCCGTGTCGGGCTTTGTGAATTCAATCGCCACATCAGCGCTTTTGAACGCCTCTGATTCGAAATCCTGCAAATTATCAATATCTATGATAGAAACGATCTTGTGACCTCTCTCTTCCGCAATACGGCCGATGATCTTACCCATCTTGCCATAACCGATCAATGCAATTTTCATAATGCTATCTATTTATTCATTTTCGCAAAGATACGAAAAAAGGCGCTTAATAAGCGCCTTCTCCGTACAAATATGTAATTCAACCACAATATTTTTGCCATTTTTAACCTCACTCATCAACCGATGGGAAGGCCTCTAAATGCTATTTTCCGCCCTGCTTCGCCCCGTCCAGCATCTTGTCGGGTTCAGGGATCGTTCCTTCGCTTTTCTTATATTCCTCAGCTTGATCGGCGTGCTTCTTATCCAGTTCCTTTGCGTTCAACAAGACAT
The DNA here is from genome assembly GCA_024401555.1 of Paludibacteraceae bacterium. GTDB lineage: Bacteria > Bacteroidota > Bacteroidia > Bacteroidales > Paludibacteraceae > UBA1181. The sequence continues at coordinate 18,920 of JAKSKV010000043.1, read as the reverse complement.
CCATATCGTACTTCAGCGTGTCCTTGATGTTGCCCGCATCATCCTTCACCAACCAATGGCCATGACGTTTTCCATCCACATAGAAACCCTCCGCAACGGTGAAATCGTGTCCTTCGAAGAGTTTATAAGCGCCATCTTGCACACCATTCTTGAAGTGCGCCTCGGAATAAACCTTTCCGTCGTCCATCAAACGACGTTGAACGCCATGGATCTTTCCGTTCAGATAAGGCGACTCTTCCAGCAGTTCACCTGTTTTGGCATAAGATTGGACCATACCGTTCAACACACCGCGCTTATAGTGTTCAACTAGCGACTTTTTTCCCTCAACATAGTAAATCCACTCGCCCTCCTTGTCTTTACCCACGAAAGCGCCCTCTGCCGATTTGGTCAGGCCATCCTGTTCGTAAATGACAATCGCGGAGGTCTCGTTCTCTCCATACTGCTGAATGGAATGGAGCACACCATTTTCGTAGTACCTCTTGAAGGTTCCTACCGGCTGATCATCCTTGAACTGTCCCTCATAGACGTAATAACCATTGCCATACTCCTTCTTCCACGGGCCCTGTTTACGACCGCGTTTATCCACCTCGTTAATGGCGAAGACATTGGAAAGCGAAAGCATTCCGATGATAAAAAAAGCTATGTATTTCCTCATATTCCAAAGCATTTCGTTTAGCACAAATATACGCTTTCGGTTTCAATTTAGAAAGATAAAAAAAACAAAAAAATACGGGGACAGACAAACCGTCCCCGTACATCTTAATCTATTTCGAATCGTAGATTATTCAGCAACAACCTCGAAGTTGATCTCCGCAGAAACCTCCTTGTGAAGCTTGATGGTAGCCTTGTATGAACCAAGCTCCTTCACAGCATCGTTGATGATGATAGTCTTTCTGTCGATCTCAAATCCCTTCTTAGCCAAAGCCTCAGCGATTTGGATATTGTTAACAGAACCGAAGATAGTACCAGTAGCACTTGTCTTCGCACCGATTGTCAATGAAACACCGTTCAACTTGCTAGCCAACTCCTCAGCATCTGCCTTGATCTTAGCCAACTTATGAGCGCGTTGCTTCAAATTCTCTGCCAATTGCTTCTTAGCTGATGGAGTTGCCAACTCAGCCAAACCTTGAGGAATGAGGTAGTTGCGGCCATAACCGTTCTTTACCTTTACAACATCATCCTTGTAACCCAAGTTCTGTACGTCTTGCAATAAAATGATTTCCATTATTCAGTCCTCCTTTTTTATTTCATCAAATCGGTTACAAATGGAAGCAACGCCAAGTGACGCGCTCTTTTCACTGCTTGAGCCACCTTTCTTTGATACTTCAAAGAAGTTCCGGTGAGACGACGAGGCAAAATCTTACCTTGCTCATTCAAGAATTTCTTCAAGAACTCAGGATCCTTGTAGTCGATATACTTGATACCGCTCTTCTTGAAACGGCAATATTTCTTCTTCTTAACATCCACAGTTGGAGGGGTTAAGTATCTGATCTCTGATGAATTTTGTGCTGCCATGATTAAGCCTCCTTTTCTTTGTTAGACTTCAAGCTTCTTCTCTTTGCCGCATACTCAACAGCGTACTTGTCGAGTTTGGTTGTAAGGAAGCGAATTACTTTCTCGTCACGACGATATTGGGTCTCCAATACATCGATAGTGTTAGGCTCTGCCTTGAACTCTACCAAGCAGTAGAATCCAGTAGTCTTACCTTCAATAGGGTATGCCAAGTGGCGGAGGCCCCATTGCTCCTCGCTGATGATCTCAGCGCCAGCGTTTGTCAAAACGCTCTTGAATTTTTCTGCCGTTTCCTTCATCTGATTGTCAGACAAAACGGGAGTCAAGATGAAAACGGTCTCGTACTGATTTAACATATAATTATTTATTAAAATTTATAATTCCCCACAAAAGGGAACGCGAATATAGACATTATTCCTGAAATCACAAAAATTACGTGAATTTATTTGCGGCACATCTTATTCGGCACTCTTTAGCTTCTCCTTGCCCATCATCTGGAACTTAATGGCCTCGGACAAACCGAACTTCACAGCGCCCTTGATGATCTCCGAGTTAGCGGCGGAAATCTTCTTTCCGGAATTCGTCTTGAAAAAGTTGACGTAGGTGTTCAAATCCTCCTCGGTCATCGTAGGATATCCCAAATCCATCATCAATGTCTCCAAATTAGTCGCGAAATAATCCGAAAGCGACTTGGTCAATTTCTCATTGTTTCCACCCATCAGATTGAGCATTTGTGAGACCATGACATCCATGGATTTCTCCATGCCAGACAACTTGCAATACTCATGGAACACCTTTTGGTAACCCTTAGGAGCGTCAGACTCCACCTTTCCCGCCTTTTCGCCCATGGCGATCTTCGTGATATCAGGCATCATCTTCGTCATCATTCCCTGTTGGGCTTTCTCGTCCGCATAGATTTTAGAGTGCTCCTCCGCCAATTTGCCGGCTGGAGAGGTGAAAAACTCAATTGCGCTCTTCAAGTCCGCTTCGGAAGTCAACGGCTTGTAAACAGACTCCATCCAATCAAGGACATCCTTGTAGAACACCTCGTCGTAATATTCAGCCGCCACCCTTTTCGCAGTGGAATCGGCATAACCCATGCTAATCAGAATCGGCGAGAAGGAGGCGACAATCTTTTCCTTACTATCTACCACACCTCCCGAAACTTTTGCCAATTGCTCAATTGTCTGACGATAACTGTCCTGCGCAAAGCAAGAGAACACGCCACTGAACAACACACAAAGGGTCAACACGAAACCCTTACTCAAAAAACTCTTTTTCATACTTATCTTACATTTAATTGTTATTATCCATTCAAACTATCCTCAACATCCCCACTCTTTTCCAAGCCTTTCATAAAGGAAGGGGGATTCTTTTCATACTCTCCACGAAGGTACGGTTCGAACTCATCTTGCACCCACAGAAAGAAATCACCGACACCGTTCAAAACCACTTTTGAAGCCTTCGAGAAACTCTTGCCCGCCTTTGAAGCGTAAAACTTGTTTATGAAATCTAAATCCTCCTCAGTGAAAGACCCGTACATCGCGTCCGATACCAAGACAACCCAGTTCTTATCCATATACGAAGAGATGATTTTTGCGGATCGATCATTGTTCTTTTTTCCCAAAACCGAGGCGAACGAAAAATCCTTCATCCCCGACACCTCGATATATCTCTTCGCCTTTTTCAGATACCCCGACGGACATAGGCTCTTTTCCTCCACCATCTTACCATCAATCAACATAGAGGATATGGCACTTATCATCCGATTCGTCAATTTCACGGTCGTGACGGAGTCCGAATGAAAATCTGAGCGATTCAGCACCGCACGTCCATAATCGTTGTCGAAATAGTCCAACGCCGCTCTCAAATCAGCGTAAGAGACATATTCATAATAAACACTGAAAAGATAGCTGCTCTTTATGGAATCCACCACCTCCGCACTGAAACGATTCGCAATAGCCACGGCCTCCTCCTTGGTATATCCAATGGCCATTGACTTTTCCACAAAACGGAACTCGTCACTGGAAGGAATCTTCAATCCATCCTCCGACACGATATTCAGTCTCATGCACTCGACAAAGAGGTCCACATAATCATCAACCTCATCACACTTCGCCGCCCAAGAGAACAGAAGAAGGGGAAGCAGCAACATCATCCTCCGCCAAGAGACAATATTTCCTCGCATTTTCATTGTCAAAAGTATATATTTGCGAATATACTGAAAAAACACGTCACAAGACATGCATCACAAAAAAAATTTGGGCGACCCTCACGGGCAACCCAAACATAACACTGTATTACTTTTAAAATACTACCATTGAAAAACACAATATCCTAACGGCACTGCCATTAGATTATTGTATGTTCCAACAAAAATCAGCTTGTATCATCATAACACGACGCGAATATACAAAGTTCGCTTAATATGTCAAAATTTCCAAGCCATCCTCAGTCATCAAAAAGGTATGTTCCCACTGTGCGGAAGGAAGTCCATCACGCGTGGTAACCGTCCATCCATCGATTCGGCTGAAACTAACAGGGTATTTGCCCATGTTAATCATCGGTTCGATGGTGAAGACCATGCCTGGCACCAAAAGCATACCAGTGCCTGGTTTGCCGAAGTGATCCACCTGAGGCTCCTCGTGGAAAGCCAATCCCACACCATGACCGGAGAGGTCGCGTACCACAGAATAGCCATTCGCCTTCGCATGCTTCTCAACCGCCGCACCTATGTCTCCGACAAATCCATAAGGTTTCGCCGCTGCCATACCAATCTCGAGGCACTCCTTCGTCACATCGACCAGACGTTTCTTCTCAGGAGAGACCTCGCCGATGCAGAACATACGGGAGGCGTCGCTGTAATAGCCATCCAAGATAGTGGATACATCCACATTGATGATATCACCCTCCTTCAAAATCGTCCTTGGATTGGGAATACCGTGACATACCACCTCATTGATGGATGTGCATACGCTTTTAGGAAATCCCTCATAGTTGAGCGGTGCGGGAATCGCTCCATGCGCTGTAGTATAGTCATAAACCAATTTATCGATATCTTCGGTTGACATACCCGCCTTGATCTCACGTTCCACCAAATCCAACACGCCGGTGTTCACCAAACCGCTTCGACGGATACCCTCGATTTGCTCAGGTGTCTTAATTAGTTTACGAGAGGGGACCTCGAATCCGCGAGACTCGTAGAACATCACCTTTTTTTCTAACTCTGAGGCCTCCCTATCCTTGGGGACAAACCACAATCTACGTCCTTTTCCCATATCTTGATAATCTATAGGTTACTCCATAATCCGCATCTGTTGACGAACAGACTCCTCGTGGATCGCCTCAAAAATCTTTCTTGTGAATTCACCATCCAAGCTCATAGCGGAGCCTGTCTCCATACGCTTCTTGATGATCTCATCATAACGCTCTGTCTGAAGAATAGGCATGTCGTGCTCTCTCTTGTAGATACCGATCTCCTTCGCCACGCGCATACGTTTCGCCAACATCTCGGTAAGATCCATGTCGATCTCGTCGATCTGCTTACGCAACTCCGCCAAACTCTCGGTGGTTTGGTTCATGTTACGGATCACCAAGTTGTTCAAGACAAGCGACAAGACATCTGGCGCCAATTGTTGCGGAGCGTCGCTCCACGCCTTATCCGGATCGCAATGCGACTCAATGATCAAACCATCGAATTGCAAGTCCATCGCCTGTTGGCAAAGTGGAGAAATCAAATCCCTACGGCCTGCGATATGGCTTGGATCGCAAATGATAGGCAAATCAGGGAAACGTCTGTGCAACTCAATTGGAATGTGCCATTGCGGAAGGTTTCTGTAAAGTTTCTTGTCGTAGGTGCTGAATCCTCTGTGGATGGCACCCAATCGCTTGATGCCCGCATTGTTCAAACGTTGCAACGCTCCGATCCACAACTCCAAATCCGGGTTGACAGGGTTCTTGATCAAGACAGGGACATCAACACCCTTCAAAGTGTCCGCGATCTCCTGCACGGCGAACGGGTCCGCAGTGGTACGCGCACCGATCCACAACACATCGACACCGAACTTCAACGCCTCTTCAGCGTGCTTAGCGGTAGCCACCTCCGTAGCGGTCAACATACCAGTCTCCTTCTTCACCTTCTGCATCCACGGCAAAGCGGTCACACCATTTCCCTCGAAACCTCCTGGCTTGGTACGTGGTTTCCATATACCGGCGCGAAACACCTTCACACCATTCTTCGCCAGTTGTCTGGCAGTATCCATCACCTGATCCTCCGTTTCGGCGCTGCAAGGTCCGGCAATCACCAATGGACGTCTCTCTTCAACACCCGGCAAGTTTAGTTTCTCTAATTCCATATATGTTTTATTTTATTATTTCCTTAAACAGTTTGCCTACCAACCTCATACTCTCCCAAGACACGCAACTCGTTGGTCAACGGCCTCACCGCATTCAACGCCTCACTGTATCTTTGATAAGATTCGAACTGCAAATCGATGTAGAATTGGTACTCCCACTCACGACCGATAATCGGCGTGGATTGGATTCTGGTCAAGTTCATCTTGTAGAAAGAGAGGACCGCCAATATCTGCGCCAAACTACCCTCTTCGTGGGAAAGCACCAAGAGCAAAGATGCCTTGTTCGGGAATTTGTTGACATTCAACTCCTTCACCTTCTGCTCATCCGCAACGATCAAGAAGCGGGTGAAATTACGCTTGTTGGTCTCAATGCCCTTCGCCAAGATCTCCAAACCGTAAATCTGCGCCGCCAACTCACCGCAAATGGCCGCCTTACCAGCTACGCCTTGCTCCGCGATCATCTTCGCACTGGATGCGGTATCATCGTACTCTACAGCCTTGATATGACGGTGTTCTCCCAAGAACGCCTGGCACTGCATCAAAGCGATCGGGTGGGAGTAGACCTCCTGAATATCCGAAACATCCTGGTTAGGAAGCGCCACCAAATTGTGCTTGATGCGTAACTTTTGCTCTCCGGCAATGCACAAACCACTGTCCGCCAAAAGCGTATGGTTCTGCAACAAACTTCCCGCAATGGTATTCTCAATGGCAACGATTCCAATCAAATCCTTGTCCGCACAAACGGTTTGGAACAAATGGGCGAAATTGTCGCAAGGGACAATCTCCACCTCCTCGCCTCTAAAATACTCTCTTGCAGCAATATCGTGAAAGCAGCCTGCAATACCTTGGATAACAACCTTTTTCTTCATTTCATCTAGAATTAAAAAAGTCCCGCCTCGTTTTTCAAGGTGGGACTCTAAATTGTGACAACAACGAACCTCACCTTATGAAAACATAAAGTAAAAGAAGAAGAAGTAATAATACAAACTCTTATTCGTCATCGTTATTTTCTATTTTCGAGGCGTTTCCGCCTTCCAAAATTCCTTTTATGGCACAAAGATACAAATTATTTTTTTACAGACACCATCCTTGTGACTTTTAGCGGTTGTGAAACATCTTTAGATGCTCCACTCGTAACCGTCCTTCGTGTCTTTCACATTGAAGCCCAATGCAGTGAGCTCATTTCTGATCTTATCACTGGTCGCCCAATCCTTATTGGCCTTGGCCTGCTTGCGGATCTCAAGCAATAAATCGACAGCACCCTTGAACGCATCACCGTTGGAGTCGCCATCAGATGCGAGCTTCAAACCAAGGATATCCATCAAATAGTATTGGAACAAAGACTTCAACTCTTCCAAATCGGCAGCGGAAATCGTTCCCTTACCATCCGTCACGGTGTTGATCGCCTTGGCAGCCTCGAAGAAGTAAGAGATGACGATTGGTGTATTCAAGTCGTCATTCATCGCCTCCTCACATTTCTCTCGCAAACCTGCCACCTCTACGGTAGTGGTAGCGGCTGGTGTGATCTTCAACAAACGTGCGTAAGCGTCGGTCAAACGCTCCAATCCCTTCTCGGATGCTTGAAGTGCCTCGTTGCTGAAATCCACTGTACTACGATAGTGGGCTTGAAGGATGAAGAAACGGATGGTCATAGGCGAGTAGGCTTGCGTCAGAAGCGGATGGCTTCCTGTGAAGAACTCGTCCAATGTGATAAAGTTGCCGTATGACTTACCCATCTTCTTTCCGTTGATGGTGATCATATTGTTGTGCATCCAGTAGTGAACGGTCTCTTTGCCGAGCGCCGCAGTGGATTGCGCGATCTCACACTCGTGGTGAGGGAAGATCAAGTCCATACCACCTCCGTGGATATCAAACTCCTCGCCAAGGTACTTGGTACCCATGGCTGAGCACTCCATGTGCCATCCAGGGAATCCATCGCTCCATGGAGAAGGCCAACGCATGATATGCTCTGGCTGCGCGCACTTCCACAAAGCGAAGTCCAATCCGCAACGTTTCTCGTTCTGGCCATCCAACTCACGGGTGGTCTCCAAAAGATCGTCGATATTTCTACCGGAAAGTTTTCCGTAGTGGTGATCCTTGTTGTATTTCTTCACGTCAAAATAGACGGAACCCTGGCTCTCGTAAGCATAACCAGCGTCCAATATCTTCTTGACGAAATCAATTTGTTCGATGATATGGCCGGATGCGTGCGGCTCAATGCTTGGCGGCAAGACATTCAAAGCATCCATCGCCTTATGGTAACGGTTTACATAGTATTGCGCCACCTCCATAGGCTCCTTTTGCTCCAAGCGGGCCTTCTTCGCGATCTTATCCTCGCCCTCGTCGGCATCATGCTCCAGGTGGCCAACATCCGTGATGTTACGCACATAGCGCACCTTGTATCCAAGTTGAGTCAAATAGCGGAACAACACGTCAAAAGTGATGGCTGGGCGCGCATGGCCCAAATGGCCGTCTCCATAAACGGTAGGTCCACAAACATACATTCCGACATGATTGTCATTCAACGGCACAAACAATTGCTTGGTTCTGCTCAATGTATTATAAATTCTCAACTTATGTTCCATTGTCTTGTCTAATTCTTTGATTTTTCGCGAAGATACAAATTAAATTAAGAGTTAAGAAGTAAGAATTAAGAAATTAATGCCTATTCGGTCGCTAACATTTGCTCTGATCGAACGGTGCCATAATAGTACAGCGAGCAGGCATTCCCCTTCTCGTCGGAGGCATCCCACACGACTTCGTAAGTGTCTCCCTTCTTCTTCACCTGTACGGTGGTGATCTTCAGATCGACCATCTTGTCATAGACCAATGCCCTGACCGAAGTGCCTTTGGTCATCACGTACTCACCTGCCCAATCGTCGGAGTTGGAGTAATAGGAGATGTAGTTACCCGTCATCAGACGGAGCAGTTCAGTTTGTCCCTTGTCGAAAACAGGAATCTCCACATAGACGCCCTCCTTCTTGAACGAATTGCTCTGCGAGCAGGTACCGTCACCGTTAGGGGTGTAATACCCACTGGTGTAGAAGTGAAGGAGATGCGTCACGCCACCATCCGAGAAGGCATATCCATCCAAACATTCATCCACCTTGAAGGATTGTGAACCTACGGTAAAGAGATTATCTCCCTTTTGGAAGAGTTCATCCACATCATTCGCGTCCGAAGGATCGGTACAAGCGGACAAAACAGAAACACACAGGGCGGCCAACAACAAATAGAAGCCCCCTTTCTTTACTCTATTCAGCATAACATTTTACAAAAAAAAGGAGAGATGCCCGTTCGAACATCTCTCCGAAAATTATTCAAATATCTCCACATTCTCACTCTTGCTCTTCGTGCGCTTTCTGTCGATAGAGTAAGAGAGCATCAACTCATGGGAAGTACCCGCCATGTGGTGGATCTTACCCAATCCCAAGTCGATGGTATAGCCCAAACGGAATCTAAAATACTCCACACCCAGCGTGATAGCCAGAGGATTGGATCCGAACTTGTCGGACAAGTCTGGATGGTAGGTCAAACCTCCCCAGATGAAACGGTCATAGTAACCAGTCACATTCAACTCCACCACATTGGTCTTGGCATGGTGCATATAGGTCAATGAAGGGGCGATATCCCACTTGTCATTGATTTTAAACATATAACGTCCATAGATGTTCAGGTGTCTGCCTTGCAACATCGTGGTGGATGCGCTATCGAGCAAATGCGTCATGGATGCACCGATCAGCAAATTATCATTCATGGCGAACTCCACACCGAAATCGAAGTCGGGACGCACCTTGGACTCGTCGTCCGGAATGGTTCCGTCATACATCTCGATGATATTGTCCACCGTATAGGCCTCCTTGTTAAAGGCGGAGCGTCTTACGCCGAAGCCCAATCCCAAAGAGACCAACATATTGTCGGCAGGGCGCAACATATAGGAATAGACCGCCTTGATATCCAAGAAGCTACGGGCGATACCCAAGTTGTCGTAAGAAATGGTGAGTCCGACGCCCGAATTGATCTTGTTGATGAAGGTGTGTCCATTGAACAACAATGACTTAGGAGCATCCTCCACACCCGCATATTGGTAATGGCCCAACAAGAAGAGGTCGATGTCCTCCACGTTACCCGTACCAGCAGGGTTCTTGTTGATACGAGAGTAGAACTGTTGGGAAAGCAGCAACTCCTGTTGAGCGTTCGCCACGAAGCACGCCGCAAGAAATCCAATGATAAATAATATCTTCTTCATATCTTATTCCTCCCCCTTCTTTTCGTTATCACTTGCCGCAGGTTGTTCCACCTCCGGTTCTATCAATCTCACCTCTACACGGCGGTTCTGCTCATGCTCAGGTTCTGTTTGCGCATTTGGCACAATCGGCTCGGTAAGACCCTTACCCACCGCCTTGATGCGGTTAGCAGGGAAACCTCGCTTCACCAACAATTTCTTGACGGTCTTCGCACGATCCTCGGAGAGTCGTTGGTTGTAATCAGCCGCACCACGCAAGTCGGTGTGACCGCTGATCTCGAATTCTCCATCCGGATATTCGTTCATCGCCTCCACCAACTCGTCCAACTGCACCTCGTAAGCAGGTTTCATATCAGACTTATCCAAATCGAAGAAGCAGAGTACCCAAAGGAATCCCTTAGGCTCTGAAAGCACCTCTTCCGGATCAAGATCCGCATCAGGATTCAAATGGAACACCGCAGCGGAGTAGATATCCGCAGCCCCCTTTCCTTCCTTTCTGTCGGAGATGAAGAAGGCACCCTTCTCCGCACCGAAGACCACATTGTAGTCGTCGGCCGATGAGTTCACCGCATCGTTCAAAGCCACTGGTTTGGAATAGGTTCCGTTCTTATTGATTTTAGAATAATAGACATCCATTCCACCCAACGTTCCCTCTCTGTCGGATGAGAAGAAGAGCAGTGAGTCGCCGACTACCAAAGGGAAATCCTCCTTCGCCTTGCCATTCACCACAACGGTGTCAATCGCCTTCGGACGACTCCAGACACCATCACTCTCACGATCGATGTACCACAAGTCGCGGGCACCTTGTCCAGCCTTGAACTCGCCGGAGAAATAGATTCGGCTACCATCCTTGCCCAATGACGGGTTGTAGAAGCCGGATGCTCCCCTGCCCTGTTGTACCCAACGGGAAACCACCAACGAGGAGTTCTTATGAGTCAAAGTTTGGGCGGAAACGCCCTTGATGGTCAACATATTCACCTTCGCCCAGGTGCCATCTACCCAAGAGGCCTCATAAAGGTCGTTCTTCTCCGACTTTCCCTTCTTGGAGAAGTAGATTTTATTGCGGGCTGCGTCGTACGCAAAGGTACCATCGATACCTAACCCCGTCAATTCCGGGCAATACACCAATGAATCGACACCCAAATCCTCCGTCACACGGAAGGTATAGGCTGAATCGTTTCTGAAAAAAGCTATCGTTCCATCCTTATAAGCGGACATCGGCATCTCCGCGCTGGAGGTATTCTTATCGGAAGAGGAGAAATCACCCCAACTTCCATCCACTCTATCCAATACAGCACCAGCCTCCATAGCGGAGCCGAGGAGCATCATTGGAACCATTATGTTTCTTATATATCGTTTCATATTCATCACCTCCTTAAAATTTTGCAACTTCCAATGTTCCCTTCACCCATTCGCCATTCGGCATCTGCACACGGTAGTAGTAGGTGCCAGGCTCGGCAATCTTTCCTCGATAGGTACCATCCCAGCCATCCTCTCCGACGTAGATCGTCTGATGGTAACGGTTGTAGATCTCTACAGGGAAGCCACTACCCACCAAGAAGGTGTTATTCATCGCCTCCAAACCATCGTTGTACGGAGTGATCAGGTTAGGGATATTCACACCCACCGTCACATAGACAACATCGGACGGATCCACACAAGCGCTACCGGCAACAGGTCTTACTTGGAATCCTACCTTGCCATTCACATCAGTCTTAAACTTCAAATCGGTGGTGGCAGTGGAATCGATCTTGCGACCCTCCTCCAACCAAACCAAGTCGCCTTGGTACTCACCGGTGGTGGCATCCAATGTAACAACACCGCCCAACGCAACCTCTTTCGGCTCGACGGACAACGTCAACTTCTCATGCTCCCTGATCAAAAGGGTATCCTTGTTGGAATCCTTCCAAGCACGGTTGATGTCAGTTTGGCAATGGTCGATCGCGCGAACCTCGAAATGGTAGTCATCCACATCCAAGAGAGATACCGAGAAGGTATCCACCTCCGTGCAACCAATCGAATCTCCATTCATATACCAGTAGTAGGACAAAGGCTGCACATCCGCAGGGATTGGTGTTGCGGAAAGCTTAAATTCAGTGGTGTCGCCATCCAAACAGATCGCCTTGGACTGGAGCGACAAGAACATCTCGAATGGTTGAGAATAAATGACACGCAAAGATGAGTCGGCCGCATGGATGGTCTCGCATCCGTTATGCACAGGCTTACCGCTTGCCAAATCACGCAAGACACTTGCCTCCGAAGCGACAAAGACACGGAAGACGGTGCCTCCAATAAACTCACGCAAGGTGTCACTGGCCATCAATGTAATTTTATTCTCTGTCTGGATAGGACCGAAATCCTTCCAAGCGCCATGCGTCTTCATGTTCTTATATTGGAAGAGATACTTCGGTGAGCCGATGTACTTATCCAAACCGATTTTGTTGAATGCCACCAAATCCAATTTTTCACCGATGCATGCGAATACGGTGTCCGCATCCGGATGGTTGGACTCGATCAACTCCACATTCGGATAGCAGAGGCTGACGGTGATATCATCGATCAAAATATCGTTACCCCAGTTGGCGTCACCACCCTCCGAGTTGTTGTAGAGACGGATCTTGTAATCCCTCGACTTCGCCAAGAAGCGGAATGAGAGGTTCGCCCATGAATCAGGCGTAAGAGTGGCGTAGGTCTTGTGGTCGCGCGGATAGATATCGCCCGATGATACGGAGTGGATCAGATTGTCTTCCTTATCCAAAATCTCCAAACGGACATTCACCGGCGTGCGGGACTCCTCCTTGTAGGTGGCGTTGTTGATGAATGCGGAGAAGATCAACCAAAGGTCAACAGACTCGTTCAACTCACAATTCAACGAGAACTCACGCTCGTAAATCAAGGCACCATTCAATCCTGCCTTACAGTTCACGAAGAGCATACCACCATTGCTGTCGCCTGCGGTATGGTCTTCACCATTCCAATAATCTTGGCCAGCTTTCTTGTTCGGACCATCACACTTGTAAGGATCCGGAACAATCGCATAATATCCATCGTCCAAACGATACTTGCCACACCAGTCACGAGTTGGATTAATCACCAACGGATTCAACAAACCGTAAGTGTGATCCTTTACACGGTTGAAGATATCTGGTGCCCAATAGTTCTCAATCGCATAGGTGCCGGCCTTCGACTCATAAGTGACGGAAGCGCCATCATCACCCTTCACAACATAAGTTGTAGAATTGGTGAATGAGCCGAAGTCATCGCCCCACAAAATCTCGGAATCAAAATCCTCGTCGCATCCGTACACCTTTCTCACGGAAAATTGCTCAGACGAATAAACAGTCGCCGGTTTGCCTGAGTAAAGGGAGATACCTGAAACCTTCACACGGAAGATGGAACTGTTGTTCACGCCCATATTTTTCCACTCTGCAGCAGCACCGCAAAGCGTATCCTTCCAAACAGCGCTCTTGCCAGCCTCCAATGTCTTGTATTGCAAGCAATAGGTGGCTGAAGAGAAATCATCTGTGGTGGCATAGACATTCAAGAGTCCATTTTGACCAACCTCCAATTCGTCAGCTCCGAAAATCTTCGCGCCATTACCAGGTTGCGCATAGCAGCTTACCGATGGTGTCTTGTAACGGACGAAGAGCGCCGCGGAACGGACTGTCGTATCTTTCGTAAGCGTGTCGTTCACCTTATAGGTGATGGTAGAGACCAAAGAGAAATAGGTGCTATCGTGAGGTAAAGCGACCTCCGCATCGGCGGTGTTGATTCCCAACGGTGCCCACGTGGTTGCGTCCTTGCTGCTCTCCCAAGCATACTTGACGGCAGTCACCTCTTGGTTGGAACAAGCCAAACCAGTCAATGAGACCTTCTCCGTCGGAGATGTGAGCACCGACTTGTTTACAGAGGCCTTCGACGTGAAGAAATCCGCTGTCGGGATAGACGATACCACCTCGTAAGGTATCACACGGGTATTGATATAGAACATCTCGGTCCAACTCTGTCCGCTGTTGTCTCTCTTCAAACGCCAAGCGGGTTGTCCATCTTGCGCTTCGTAGTAGAGTCCGGATACCTTAGATTCCAAATCCCATTGACTCATCGGAACACCATCTTTCAAGATCTGGAAATGGGCAGGCGACCAGTTGTTCAAGTTGAGATTTACCCTATAAACCGTACCGCACTCGTCCGCTTCAGTCACACTGGAGGAACCAAGCGCATACCAGTTATTAAAAGTGAAGGTCTGGGCCTGCAAGGTAAAAGCAGACAAAAAGAGCGCTGCCGAGGCGATCCACCGAAGTGTATTTCCTCTCAAAGAGCCCACTCTTTCCCTTCGAAAAAATCCTTTTGTTTTCATAATTTTATACCATTACATACACATTGATTTTGTAAAGATAAGATTTTATCGGATAGATAGCAGATAATTACGAGAAAAATTAAATTTAGGGTTATTTTTTTCTTGAGATTTATAAAAAAAGGGAATGCCAATGGATTGACACCCCCTTCCTATCATTGAGAAAGTTTCTATTTCACCAAAATCTTCTTCACCTCTTGATCAACACGAACCAAGTATGCGCCGTGACGTCGTACCGGTACCACATAATCTTCCACACCCGATTTGCCCTCGAAAAGGATGAGACCATTCAAGTCCATCACTGTGACGGATTTACCCTCCGCACGAAGAATGTGGATCGCCCAATCAGCTGAATATAACGCTACGGTAGGCGATTGAGTCACCAACGTCTCACCCACTTGGGTAGAGAATACGGCGGTCAATATAAGGTCGTCATCCGGCATCAAACCATCCGTCGGCATACCCTCCCATCGGATGAATTCGGCACCCTCTTTGACCGGTTCCTTCGGCAAAGTGATCTCATCGCCGCATCGCATGGTGTTCTTCTTCTTATACTCCACACCATCCACCATAAAGATGAGGGTATAGTTGATATAAGTCCAATTGGCCACCAAATCCATATTGCTGGCGTAACTACCCTTCTTGACAGTCGTAATGGTCTTCGTACCATCGTACCAACCTCTGAACACACGACCTCTCTCATCCAGCACCGGTAGCTTGATGTCCTCGTCGTAAATGGTGTAGTGCAAGGAGTCGATCACCTCGGTACCATCCCTCAAGACCAAACGGTAGGTGGCCACATCATAAACGGCCTCCACCTCAATGTCCCGACCCGGCATATTCGAAGGGACGCCCGCCCAATACTTAAACTCGTAACCATACTTGGAGATTCCTCTCGACGGAGAAATCGGCGCTTGGTACAAATAGCGTACCGACTTCACCACCCTGCCCTCTGACTTATAGGTCAAGGTGTAACCTCCCAACTCGTAGTAGCTGTTCACCTTCACATCCTCAGTCGGCATATAGGTTGGCGTCTCGCTCCAACCGCTAAACGCATATCCTTCAATATAATCCTCTGGATCTGGAATCTTCGCGATGGAATCTCCCACATGGAAGGTGTCCCTTGCATACTCTTTCCCGCTGACGAAATAGATCACCTGGAAGCTCCTTAACTTCCACGCCTCCACCAACTCAACATCCTTGAGGAACTTGGACGGATCGAACGTCTTGTAGTAGTTCTTACCATCTGTCCATCCCAAAAACTCTCGCTTTCCTTCGGGATCCTCAAAATTAGGAAGCAGAACTTCGTCTTCGATTGTATAGTTGGTCAAGTAGGTCTCTACACCTTGCTCATTCAATAAGATGAGCTTGTAGGAGATCGGTTTCCACACTGCGCTTACCTCCAAATTTTTCCGAGGCATCTCTTCCGGCAAATCCAAATCCCAGCCACCGAAACGATAACCCGCCTTGTCACGAGGATCTCTCACTGTGGCGATATAGGAGGCTGTATTCGCACCCGCCATCAGACGAAGCGTCTTATACTTCGCACCATCCACATAGAAATCAATGGTGAATTCATTGGAGACAATGGTCCAAGCGGCCTCCAAAAGGACGTCGCTTGCCACCTCGCTTGGGTGGAAGATGTACTGACCGCTCACCTCGTCATAATCCAACAACTCACCAGCCATTGTCCATCCGCTGAACTCCTGACCTGGACGATCGGCTAACTTATCCAAATAAAAATCGTCATCCTCCACCGTGTAGGAGAGAGTACCCGCATCACGGCCCTCATCCACCAGCATCAAACTATAATGGATGATCTCCCAGTCGGCCTCCACGGTGAGATCCTTGTTAGGCATCGTAGCAGGAAGTGCAGGGGTCCAACCTTTAAACAGATATCCATTCCTTACAGGTTGTGGCACCGAAGCGATGGTCTCGCCATAGGTCATCGGAACCTGTTTCCACTCTTTGCCTGCGGAGAGATAGTGGATGGCATAGTTCGCCATACGCCAAGTGGCCTTCAAAGCGATGGAACGTGCCTCCGAGGTGTTGACATGTTCGACACCATATCCTTTTTCGTCCACCCAACCAGTAAAGTCATAACCGATGCGGCTCGGCGTATAGTCCGCCAAATCGATGGTCGCATGATCCTCCACCGTATAGGAGATCTGACCAAAAGTGTCTAACGCAACCTTATATTCCAACAACCTCCATTGGGCGACACTACGCAATGTATCCAATGGCAACAACGCCGGCAAAGCTGGTTCCCACGATTCAAAGGCGTAACCCTTTCTTAGCGGATCTGCAGGGAATTCAAAATCCTTATCCGCAAACCCGCCCAAAGTGTCCGCCTTCACAGCATAGCCATAGTCCAACACGATAGCGGTTGGACGTGGCGTCACAGTCAAGAGACCTGTCACGCTTTGTATCAGATAGTTGGTCGATACGGTATTATCCGTCAAAACATAGGTGAAGCTATTCTCAACGCTTCCCTCCTCGGTGAGGCTTCCCGTCACTTGGAAAGTAGCGCCCTCGCCCTTGGCGAATCCATCGCCACCGACCTCCACATGGCCATTGACCAAAGGCTGACGATCGTATGGTTTACTGTCCGTCGCACTGGTTAGAATCACCTGACGAGGCGTAACCGTAAGGATTCCCTCTTTGCTTTCACCGAAGGTATAGTTCTTGGTAACATCCAGATCACCACGAACCACTTTGAAACTTTCCACCCTATTGGCGACAGATCCCACAGCGGTCACTTCGCCCACAACAGTCGCCTCGATCACATCCCCTTTCGCCAAGACATTAGGCGTGAAGGTGAACCCAGGATCTGACAAAGGTTCTCCATCATACAACTTCGACTGACTGTTGGCGGTGATGACAATCGCGCTCTCCACCAAGGTAACGGTCAAAGTACCGTACTCCACCCGAATGTCGTAATTCTCCGCAAGGGTATTGCTTCTTAATCTATATGTGAACAAATTATCGGCGGAACCAACCTCTGTAATGGATCCGGTCACATCGTATGCGGCCCCCTCTCCGAAGACGAAGCCTCCCACCGACAAGTCACCGACTACCTCCACTTGCGCATTGGTCAATGCCTTTCCATCATAGACCTTCGTGTCGGATGCGGAACGCAAAAGCACGGCACGCTTGGTCACGGTCAACTTACCATCTTCCGGATCCGTGAAGGTATAATTCTCCGTCACATCCACCTCCTCCTTGGTTGCGGCATCTATACGAACCACTCGGTAAGAGGTTACCACATTGGCGGTTTCTCCCACATTCTTGATTGTTCCCTCCACCACGGCTTTCAACACATCGCCAGCAACCAATACATTCCTCGTATATTTAAATCCATCGTTAGAAAATGGAGAGCCATCATAGACTGTTTTTGAGGAGTTGGCGGTAATGGTGATTGGCGTGGTGATCGGCGTAATTTGGATGTATCCGTCGCTTACCACACGGAAGGCCACCTCTCCGAAGTTTGGATTCTGATTGGAGAACTGCGCAGGAGAGAGTTCCATTGGATAGGTACCAAGGGTAACACCTGTCGCAAGGCTATCTCCTGCATAAGAGAAGTCTGCCTTCTGATAGAGAGCGGTAGAGGCTTCCCATTCATATCCGGTTACTTTTTGGGCGACACCATTGTAGGCGACCACCTTGGTATGTCCGATAATATCCACGGAGAGATCCAATGGGGTGATCTCTAATTTACCGTCAGAAAGAAGGGAGAATGTCACTTCAAAGTTCTTGTTGATATTAGAAAAATGCTCCTCTTTCAGGGACATATAATAAGTGCCGACATCAATTCCCTCCGCAAGCGAATCGCCTGCATAACCGAAATCGGACGCTTGGTAAAGCTTCGTGTTTGCGCTCCACTCGTAGCCTGTCGTGTCTTGCGCGGAACCGTTGTAGATCGTCGTTCTCGTGTGGCCCGTGATGGTGACCGTCACCGCCAATGGATTGATCTTCAACCATCCGTCCTCCACCTCGAAGGTGACGGTATAGTTATCGTTCTTATTCGTGAAGTTCTCCGCCGTCAGGTTCATTGCGTAGGTGCCGATCTCCGTGCCCTTCGCAAGCGAGTCGCCCTCGTAGCTGAAATCGGCCGCTTGGTAGAGCGTTGAGCTGGCACGCCACTCGTAGCCTGTCGTGTCTTGCGCAGAACCGTTGTAGATCGTCGTTCTCGTGTGGCCTGTGATGGTGACCGTTACCGCCAATGGATTGATCTTCAACCATCCGTCCTCCACCTCGAAGGTGACCGTATAGTTGTCGTTATTGTTCGTAAAGTTCTCTTTCTTCAGGTTCATCGCGTAGGTGCCGATCTCCGTGCCCTTCGCAAGCGAATCACCCTCGTAGCTGAAATCGGCCGCTTGGTAAAGTGCCGAGCTGGCGCGCCACTCGTAGCCTGTCGTGTCTTGCGCGGAACCGTTGTAGATCGCTGTTCTCG
>JAKSKV010000042.1 GCA_024401555.1 Paludibacteraceae bacterium | reverse complement strand
TCCAAACATTATCGCAATTATTTTTAAATTATTTTATCACTACGCTGATTATCAGGCGGATAAATTTAACGCAACGCACCCACAAACAACACAACGGGCCGATTTCATCAGAAACCAGCCCGCTCCGAACAGTTATTTATCACTATAATACATCTAATACAGACTTGGCGAAATCCGAAAGTGTCGTATCCCTGGCTCCCATTATCAGAACCACATCTCCCGCCTCCACATTTTCTTTCAGATAAGGAAGCATATCTTTCCTGTCAGGGAAATAGGCCACCTGGCGGCTCTCCTGCTCGATAGCAGCCACCACATCAGCGGTTGTCACCTCACGCGTCACCGTACCGCCCGCATAATAGACATCAGACAAAAGGAATAAATCTGCAGGTCGCAATGTGCGGATCACCTCCGTCTCCAATTCGCGGTGCATGAATTTCAATGGTCCAAAGCCATGCGGCTGAAACCACGCGAAAACTCGTTTACCCACCGTCTGGCAAGCTTTGATCGCACAGATCACCTCTGCTGGATTATGAGCGAAGTCGTCGATCACCGTCACCCCATTGCGGAGCCCCGTCAACTGGGTACGTCTATATATACCTCGGTAATCAGCCAATGATTTCGCACAATCCGCCAAACCGACGCCAACTGCGGTACAACAAGCGATCGCCGCCAATGCATTCTCCATATTATGATGGCCTATCACCGGCATTTTTACCGGAACCCCATTGCATTCAAAAGAAATGGAGAATCCATCTTGCTTGAATTGCGAGCCTACAAATCCACACCCCGCTTCCAATCCGAAATCATAAGATTTGTCCACAGAAAGCGCTTTGCTTTTTGGATGGCTTTGGTTAACAATGAATTTGCCCGTTGTATGGCTTCGGAAGGTCTTAAACAGTTCCGTCAACTCATCATACTCCTTATGGTCGCGATCCATATTCAGCAACAAAGCGATTTCCGAAGTGTAGTTCACGATGGAGCCGTCCGACTCGTCCGCCTCAATCACCAACCAATCACTCTTGCCCACCCAAGCATTGCCGGGAAGCCCCTTCTCTTGCAAAGAGGTCAAGCCAGCTCCACTCATAATGGAAGGAGAGACGCCATTCTGATCAAGTATATGGAATATCATCGCAGTGGTGGTTGATTTTCCGGAAGTACCGCCTACCGCGATCGTCCGTTTGGTCCTCGATATCGAGGCCAACAATTCGGATCGTTTCACAATAGGTATATTGAGCTGCAATGCCTTTTGATATTCCACATTACTCTCTTCTATGGCGGTGGAGACAATCAGCACATCCACATCAGGAGTCAATCCTGAAGCATCCTGGAAGAAACAGCGGATGCCCTGTTGCTCGAATTGTTCTTGAATCAACATTTTGTGCTGATCATTAAACAAACGGTCGCTTCCAGAAACCGTCTTCCCTATGCCTCGCAAATATTGAGCGATCGCACTCATGCCCGTACCCGCAATTCCCACAAAAAAGAAATGATTATGGGTTTGGAAGTCATATTGATTATTCATCATTCAATACTG
The DNA here is from genome assembly GCA_024401555.1 of Paludibacteraceae bacterium. Lineage (GTDB taxonomy): Bacteria > Bacteroidota > Bacteroidia > Bacteroidales > Paludibacteraceae > UBA1181. The sequence continues at coordinate 25,638 of JAKSKV010000042.1, read as the reverse complement.
TTTTTATTGTTACGCAATATTACAAATAAATTAGATAGCAAACTTCATAGAAAGTCGGAAAAGAGGAATATTTTCCTTTGTCATTTCTCTCTTTTATTTTATATTTGTGTTTGGTATGTTTTTCAGACCAGGAAATAAGACCAAGAAATAGGAAATATCTGACAATTATTATGAGACAAAAGAGATTCATTTCGTTGTTCATTTTTATGTGTTCGGCCATCTCTATTATGGCCCAATCACCTATTAGATATTTGGAATCCACCTTTCCTCAGCTCACGGAAATATACAGGGAAGATATCGACAAGTGCCATGCACACTATATATTCACTGTGGATGTTTCTGGTTCCATGGATAAATTCGAGAGCAGCGTCGTGCCCAGTTTGGAACAATTCATCCAGGCTCTACCAAACGGAGACAAGGTGACAATCATGCCTTTCGGCACGGAGGTGATGTGTCCGATGGGATTTTCAGGTACCATTTCGGACAACGTAAAGGGCGATCTTTGCAGAAGCATGAAGACGCTCTACAACAATCCCAACTACGACCAACTATTCAAGGACCACACCAATATTTACAAGGCGGTCAATAAGATGTCCGAGTCTATGACAACCAACAGTGAATACAAGGTTAACATCCTGATCTCCATCACCGACTTCCTCAACAATATTCCTATCACCCATCCTTACAAAAGAAGGTTGACCACTGAGGAGGTAAATGATATGAGAGAGAGCCTTAAGGCTGCCTCTACCGACCAATACGTGAGAAGCATCGCACTGGAATTGTCTGAAAATGGAACGGATAACAAAAAAGAGGCGGGTTACTGTCTTGACCAAATCAAAAACGACATCTTCAGCGTGACGGAAAAGGGTTTGGAAATTGTCCCTATCGGCAATAATAAGGAGACCATCAACCAGTGGTTCGAGCAATTGCGCAAAGAGATCCTCGTCGTAAAACTAACCGCCATCGTGGAGGCAGACAACAAGGCATGCGCCGCTCAAATGGAAACCAATGTGGATATCGACGGCAACACCGAAGCGCATATCACATGGGAAGAGAGCCGCCTGTATGGAACAATGCAGATCGACTCCACCTTCCTCACACAGCAAGGATTTGAATTCAAAAACAACAAGGACGCCTACTGCAGGACCAGAGACCATGAATTGAGTCTGAAATTAGGCAAAGTGAAGAACGAGAAGTTCGGGTTCCATAAGTTATCGGACAGCATCAACATCGGCATATCCTTCCCAACTCAATTCGACAACGAGTTGGCGAAGCTAAAAATCAAAAAACCTCTGTCTGGTTCAAAAGCAGATGCTGACAGAATCATTTTCACCTTTCCTCTTCCTTTGTGGTTGACAACGCTTATCATTGTACTGATCATTCTCTATATAATAGGTGTAATCAAAGCTTTGATTCGTAACAAGAGAGAAAGATTAAAAGGTAAAATCTCCATTTCCGATCCATACGGTAGCCTCATCAAGGAGGAGAAAATCAAACCTTGCACAGAGACCAGTGTAGGAAAGGCGGCCATCATCAAGGTGGACAACGCCTCATGGAGGTTCTCCATCAAAAAGAAGGAGCCATCACCATTCCTCGTGTTCAAGAAACCATACTTCGTATGGTGCTGCGAGGCTGGACATGTCAGCGTTAGGAAAACGCAAACATACGGCAACATTGACTATACCAATAACATAATCACACTATCTTGCAAACCAAACAAAGCAGACGAGGTCACTCACAAGGTAAAGGTGGTATTATTACGATAAATAAATAAAATATATTATATGGCAAACGAGAAACACATTTTCATCGGACTGGGCGGTTCAGGCTGCCAAACCGTTTCACAAATCAAAGAGAAGGTTTACGCAAACAATTACCGCAACCAAACCACTAATAAATCACGCGTCGAGGCGATGAACGAGACCTATCGGTTCCTCTTCATCGACACTGACCAACGAGACATCGACAGTGCGAATAACAATAACCGCAAGAGCTTTGAGGACGGCAGAATTCCGTTCATCAACCCTCAATCGGACCTTATCAATTTGGGTCAAGCCAATCCGCAAGCTATTTACTACGAGGCGGAAAAGAAGCAAGACACCCTCATCAACAAGCGAATCTTGGAGGCTTGCTCTCCTGAATTGGCCGTGAAGATGCCTGACCAACCGCTCTCGTTCGGAGCAGGCGCATTCCGCATCAAGTCGAGAATCGCTTTCGCACATTCCCTTACCGACTTCCAAACCAAGCTACAGGCCGCCATCTCATCCCTCAACGATGTGAAGAATGTGGGCGGAGCAAGCTGCACCATCTTCTACTGGGTGGTTTGCAGTACCAATGGAGGAACCGGAAGTGGTATCGTCAACGACGTTTTGTACCACATCAACCAAGTACACAAACAGGTGGTGGGCGACGGTGACCCTCAATTGATCTTAACGATGTATATGCCTAAAATCTACATCGACTGCAACGCTTCCGAGGACAAATACGCCCTCAACGCATACGCCGTATTCAAGGAGGTGGGTTCCTTCAAGGAGATGAGTCTCTCCCCTACCCAAAACACCGTGATGCACCGTATGGCCTTCATCAACGACTACAACTTGATCAACAGTAAAAGAAGATATTGTCCTTTCTACTATTTGATTCCTATTGATATCCAAACAGATAAGGGAACCTCTCTTGGAAGCACCAATGTGATGTACCGCAACACCGCCGAGATGCTCTACATCCTTCATGCAGGCGCAGGCGGAAACGCTTTCCGTTCCGACATCGACAACTACATGAACGACATCATGGAGCGTGACCACGAGAACTTCCTCGTCCCTATGGGTTACGTGCAACTGCACAAGCCTACCGCCCAATTCGACAGCTATTTCCGCGCACGTTTCGAACGTGATATCTTGCGTACCTGGTTGCTCAATGCGGATGACAAGGCGAATCAAATTCCTGATAGCATGGTTCCACAACTCTATTCAACCATGTTCAAACTATTGGACGAGAACAATGGAGAATCCATTGCCCACCCATTCATAAAGGAACTTAACGCCTATATTGAAGGAAACATCTCCGCCGAACGCATAGCCGGCAAAGAGGAGTTGGTTTCCGAATTAAAATTGGAGAATGTGGACGACGATATCGACACCATGGTCAAGAGCATCGGTTCAGAAACGAAAGCGCCGGAAAAGAGAGAGAAGAACAAGGAACGTCTCTTCAACGAGGTCTGGAGACAAGCGGAGAATTGGATCAAAGAGAAGGGCCTAGTGTTCACCATCAATGCCATCGACGCCATCAGGTTGTACGTGAAGGAGAACTACGACATGCTGGAGGCAAATAAGCAAACAACAGATAGAAACCTCAAGGATAAGCACGATGATCTTCAACCGCTTTATCAGGCGGCACAAAAACGCACCTTGTTGGAAAAGACCGTCTCTTCGAACGCCGAAGATCTGCAAAAATACCGCGACGCACTGGAAGAGTACATGACTGAGATGGTCAAGGATGCCATCGAGAAGTGGAGACATGATTTACTCCGCGACTTCTGCAACAACGAGAAGACCGACGAGTTGTCCAAATTGAAGAACCACTTGATCATGTTGAAGGATGAAGCCTCCGAAATGAACGAGGCAGCCGTGAAACACTACGACAAACTCTTCACCGAGTTTGGCAACACAGCTTTGGATGTCACCACCGTTTACTTGCCGATGTTGAAGGAGATCTGCGACGCCAACGGATGGAAGTCCAACAACTTCTTCAGCAAATGTTACCGCTACATCATCCAAGCGAATGAGGACAAGGAGGAGACCCCTATCAGAAAGTCGTTGACCGACATCCTATTGGAAGGCATTTACGAGGCACATGATGATGCTACCAGAGATAGTTTGAACGCCAGACAATATATATTCACGGAGAAAATCCCGGGCAACGCTCCTGATAAGAATGTGGAGGAGTGCAGAATCTTCGCTAACCCTAAGTTAGACGACAGAAAGCCTATCTCTATCATAGAGGACTTCATCGCCCTCGCGCAAAAGAGATTGGAGAAATTGGTACGGGAGAGTACAAAGATTCAAGAGAACTGGCACCTCAAAAAGGTTTCCCACTTCTTTAACGACCTCCCTAACGAGCAGAAGGACGAGGTGAGAAGAAGTTTGAATCCATCCCTCTTCTTCAGCTACAACACCAACCGTATCGAAGTGACCAAAAAGGAGGAGCACCTCGTGTTCGTCGCTCCAGACAGGGATTTGGCCAAAGAGATGTTGTGTTACGAGGAGGGCAACACCCGCCACAGATTTGTCGCCAACAGCGATGTGAACTCCGCGCTCGTGCTTAAATCCAAATACGGATTGTCTTTCCAAGACTACAGAATCTACGATAGCCTGGAGATGGTTTACAACAAAGCCTCTTTCAGAGAGAAGTACCATTTCCACCACGACTTCGCTCAGTTCTTGGAGAAGATCACGCTGGACAACTTGCCAGACGAGATTCTGCCTCAACACGTCACATTCGCAAAGATGTTGATGCTCAAGGAGTTCGAACAGCACTTAAAGCCTTTGTTCTACAAGGACGAATACGATCCAGAGTCATTCGAAAGTTCCATGTATTTGATTCCTGAGGGCAAGAGCACCTATTTCGAGATCGCCCGACCAGAGTCTGTTTCAGTAAGAGATGGCTTCCTTTGCATCACCAAGATCGACAACGGACGTAAGCTCTTCGACGAGATCAGCGGCATCACCTTCGACAAACGCTTTGACCAATACTTCGAATTGTACTACAACCACCGTTACGGCGAGACATTGAACAATATCATTCTTAACATATTGAAGCTAAACAAGATAGCGCTAAACGAGAACAACGAAGTGGTCGTGGATAGCGAAGGAAACGCCATCAAGTACGATGGAGAGGAGATTTTGAAGAAAAATTACGAGAGCTGCAAAAAATCACTGCTTCAAAAGCTGACCACATTGAAGCAACAAAGTCCAACGGAGGAGGAGAAGAGACTTTACAGCATCTTCTTCAATATTGTCAGAAACGATTTGGATACAGTACATAAATTCATCGGATAAAACGCTCGGCAGATATGCTTCCACTTTGGATCATAGACATTACCCAACATTCCAAACGGCGCTCAAGATTCGGAGAGCTGATTGGAACACTGAACGGTGTTGTCAAGCAAAACGAACTACAAAGTTTTCTTGACGGCAAAGATTCAGAGGGCGTCTACGTACATAAAAAACAGTGGTACTATAGTATCATCGACAACACGTTTGAAGGAGTTGATCCGGAAAACAGCATAGAGATGGCCGATGCGGTCTATCGCTTTCAGGAGAAGGTGGTGGAAGAGGGGCAAAATTTCGTCAAGATGTTGCGTCACGCCAACGTCAACTCCTCCGCTACTCTCAACGTGTGTGTCATAGCGGATGTGACCGAGCCTTTCAGCCAACAGGTTTTCCCTTCCATGGCAGTCATGCTGCAAAAGGAGAAGGAGAGGATTCTCCCCAACCACATCCACCAAGGCATGTCCATTGTCGGAATGCCTTACCTTCCCTCAGACGTCAATAACCTTGACGCGCACACAAGGCAACGTATATTACTGACACTTAAAGAGATAGAGATACAGCATAACATCACAGCCGTCAGAGGTTATGATAGGATGTTCTTTTACCAAGATGTTCAAAATAGGACAGAGAACTTCTATCCACAATTGGACGAAACAGGGGTGGCGGAATACCTCACCCAATGTTTGATCCACCTCTATTACGCTTGCGACAAGGTACACCCATTGATCAATGGAGACAGTTCCGACGAACGATTCTACTTTTCGCTAGGTGTCTCATCACTCTTTTTCGACACGGAGGTACAAGATCAGATCGACAACCGCAACGTATGCAACGCCATCATCAAACAGTTTAAGGCAAAGGGAGAGTGTGAGGAGGAGATACAATGGGAGGAGTTGATCGATTTCAAATCGATTGATCCTCAACAACTTATCGAACGGTTCACTGCCATCAGTTTCGACATCGACAAGGCGAAATTGGAGGAACCATCCCCTCATCCGATCGGTCAACCATTGAACAGGAAACTGAAACGCCTCTATTTTGACCGTTACCTCAAATATTATCCCGCCAACCTTCGGCTGAAACAATTGGAGGTGATCGCCGACGAATCCGAGAGCACCATGATGGAAATCACCGCCACCAGGAAAAGGATGGAACGTAACCTGGAGGAGATGATCATGCCAGCGGCGATAGAGAAACAGATTCTACAAGGCAATGCCCGCACAGGCATTCTTCCCCAAATCATAGAGAATCTCAAGAGTCTGAAAATCAAACTTGGCAAACTAAAGACACAGGCCAAGCAGCAGATTGATAGTGAAATATGGTCGCAGCTCGCCAAAGAGGGCGTACCACACAACATGAGCGACGACTTCGACAGCTACCACGACGCCTACATGGCGGACAGCAGCAGCAAGACGCCTCGCCACTGTCAAGAGATGAAAGATACCGCTTTGGCGGATTTCTGCAATACGCTCAAACAGGAGGCTACCTTCGCAGGACGGATCTCCCGCGCATTTGGCATGGGTGTGGTCGGTGCATTGGGCCTCATTCCGCTCCTTATGATCAAGTATCCTCATCTCAAAGGATGGGCGGGAATCATAGGCGCCGTCACATTCATGGTACCTGTCATCGAACAACTCATCGAACTGGTGGTCCACAACCACCGAAGAAAAATCAAGGAGAGGAAACTGACCGCTTACTTCCTGCATGACGCGTACGCAAGGATCACCAACCGTATTCAAAGCGAAATGAACTACCTCTACGACAATTTCATAGCGCTTACGGATGAATACATCAAACGTTGCAAAATGATAGATGCGGAGATCCACCCTATGGGATACGAAGACATCTACAAAAAAATGGAATTCCCCGTCACCCAGTTCAACCAACCAATCATCGACGGTAGCTTCTGCCAGAAAAGATTGATTCCGGGCGAAAAGGATGAGTGCGAGGAGATCTACGTCAACCGGGTGCCTACGAAGATCAACCAACTGGACGAAGAGGATAACTGCATCCTCATCCACCATTACAAACAGATCATGATGGAACTGTTCAACCAAGTGAAGATTCCGCAGAAAGGGGAGCGCAGGTTTGACGAGGCACTGGGATACAACGTATTCATCACCCGACAAGAAAAAGAGAAGGATTTCTTGAAGTTTTGGGAGAGAACGAAGGCGGATTTCAGGAACCACTTGTCGGAGAATGTCCAAAAAGAGACGCTTCCAAGAAGGAATCCGACCATTGGCGAGAAGTTGAGATCCTTCGCCAGCAAATATGACAGATGGGATCTGCTGGAACCCGCCATCCAGTATGCGGCCACCAACGGAGAACTTACCTGTTCCGCTGACTTGGAATTGGCTGACGTGAAGAGCAACCTCCACCTCATCCATCCGATGCTGGAGCCCTTCCTTCCGAAGAACACGACTCAATACCAGTTCGACGAGCATAAAGATCTGTTCGAAAAGTATCTCTTTATCACCCGATGGAGAACTTTTGACAACATTGCCTTGAACCGCATATTGCCAACCGAGGATTTCGATCCTGAGGTGATGGAGAGGCGCGTGAACAAGGAGGAGCATGGCCATCTCACCAACGAGCCATCCTCTTTTATCCTTTGGGCGATGTGCAAGGAGGACAATTCCAAAGAGTGGCTTAAACTCTTCGACGCCACCCTCTTCAATGAAGCGAGAAGAGAACGTGACATTTACAGAAACAGACTTAACACTAAAGATTAAAGCACATGTTTCATGAGTTGAAAATATTATATGCTATCCTAATCATTTTGGGCTTGATCGCTCTCTACATCCTATCGACAGGATTCAGCCCCAAGACTTTGATTCACTTGGGGAAACCAGGCAAGCCCCAAAGAAGGATAGGACATCTGGAGTACGAGGATGAACATACCGCCGGGGAGATTCGTCTGCACGGCAATGAAACGGACAAACCCATCGCAAGGACAGCCTTTCACGACCAAAAAGAGGCTGCCATCATACGGATTCTACACGGAGAGGTGGACGACGACGATAATCTCACCGATTACCGCATGAAGGGATATGTCACAGCAGAGGGATATATCTACCGCCAATTCACCACCAAAGAGGAACCCGTACTCATCGGATACACCGCCAAGCCTTCCCAACCGGATATGCCCACCACCCACGGTGAACGCAAATGGAGCGAACTATGGCTAAAAAGCACTTTGGCTTGTTACATAGGGAAGCCCGTCAACAAAGAGATCGCACCCCAAAAAGAGGTGGCAAGGTGTTATTTGGACGGCATAGCCTTCTCCCGCTTCGGCAGCATCTCTTCAGAGGCGAAAGCCTGCGCCTTCGCGCTCTTCTATGGGCTATACTCCAAAAAGCAGAAGGAGGACAGCTACTACCAAGAGAACAGTTACAGCGATGACGATGTCTATCTCAGCGCATCCCTTATTTTCACGTTGCTCTATCTCATCGGCTTGTGGGTATGCACATCCATTTTCAAGGTAGAGATGGTTGGCAATAACCTCGTCAAACTAATGCTCGCCTTCACGCCATTTTACCTCATCAAGTGGGGCTTGTTCAAGTACAAAATCCACTCCATCGAGGAGGGGCATAGCATCCAACCTCAGCTGGGAATGATCAACAAAGGGGTTGGCCTGAAAAAGCACGACACGTCGATCAAGACCATCGCTTTTTTAGGTATCATAGCCGCAATATACTTTCAGAATTTCGACTTCATACCTCCTTTGGCGGCTATTTTGATCGGATTCCGTCAGAACGGCACCATCAAGAGCAACTATAAACCTTGGAAAATCATATCCAGCTACCAAGAGGAAGAGGATTTCGAGGAAGAGGAGGCGGAGGATTTCGCCAGCACCACACCCCCAACAGGAGAGATGCCCAAGCATTTCACCTGGTATCTGGATCCTACTTGCGGAACCAAGCTGCAAGGTGTACTCACCGTCAATTTCGACACAGACTACATAACCTTGTTGCGGGAGGAGAATCCGTTTTACGCCAGCACCCCTAAAACAAACAAACAAGAGCTATTGAGCGACATGATCCAGATCGCCACCGCAGACAAACGGCACATTGAACGTGTCTCCTACATCGCCAAATACATTGTCAGCCTCTGTCGGCAAGAGCGAATAAGCGAGATTGACCAGCTGCAATTCACCCTCGATTTCGCGCAAGAGCCGAACATCGAATTCAGACTCACCAAGGAGAGCAAAAGCATTCAATTCGAACCCCACTACCTCCGTCTGCCAGACGAAACCCTCTTCGACCAAGAGGGCGATTACGGATGCAAAGCCTTGTTGGCTGCTCTGCTACTACGCGAACAAGGATACGAAACGCTCTTCGTGGCCTCCACCATGAAGCAGCACGCCGGAATAGCCGTTAGGATCAAATCGGGAAGTTGGACCGACATGCTTTTCAACAGCGGTAGTTCATCCAACAGGATCATCTCATACAACAATCGCTCCTATCTCTATTGCGAGACCTCCGGCGACGGGTTCAAAATCGGGCAACTCCCCGCTGATCTCCATGAAGATGACTTCGATGTGAAAGTGGAGATGCCTCGGAAGGAGAAAAACCAAACAACCTTAGAAGAAGAGATCACTATATGAAGAAACAGGTTACCATAAGCAGCATATTGCTCATTTTCATCGCTTTGGCTTTTCTCGTAGGGAAAGTCACCCATACGGGGATCAACAAACCCGCGATTCGTTACACATCCATTTCAAACGAATCGATCGAGCAATTCAAACGTATGTTCCAAGATGGCAAGCATGCCAAAATCTTGTTCAACATGGATGGCCCGTGGGAATGGGAGAACGAGAGCGACCTTGGCGCCCAACAGACCGAGTGGGACAAGGAGGAGGACGACCTATTCGTCGTCTATTACCACAAGGACAAGGACGCTATTTGGCAAGGATATGCGCAGCAAATCCTGAAATGCGCCCACGAGAACATCCACCGCTTGGAAGAGGTGATGGGACACTACTACTACCCTAGCGAAATGAACGGAAGAAAGCTGCCGCTCTATTTGACCAACAGCGGAAAGGATTACACGGCAACCGTCACCCGCATCGGCGGCTCCTCCATCCCCAACTCCTTAGGAGTCACCATCACCAGCATCGGACAGTTCGGTTGCAAGACCGAAGCGATCGTCCTCCACCCCGACTGTTTCAAGGTGCCGCCTGCCGACATCAACGGTTACCGCAAAGTGTTGCTACACGAGATGACTCATTACGTCCACCGTTCCTCCATCGATATGAACAAACGGTTCAATATCTTCAATTGGGAGACGGAGGGTATCGCGGAGTATTGCTGCGAAAGAAATGAACGGAGGCAAATTTCAGACACGGAGAGAATCGATTACATCGAAAAGAGGTGCCTCCTTACGGGCGATTTTCCATCCTACGATTTAGCGGAATATTGGGCAGGAGAATCCTTCTTCCTCTTCTTGGACCAAACGTATGGAAAGGAGTTCGTCAGAGATTTCATCCAAAACTCCATCAACACATCCAAAGATAGTCTATTTATCCGCCTCGCCCACACAGCAGAAGAGGATCACAACCTTTGGGTAAAGAGGCTACGGGGAATCAATGAGGACCTCACTTCCCCAACGGACACACTCCCCTTCATGGCGTCGGACTCGTCAAGCAGCACCATTGCCCCATGAAATCTCCCGACAAAAAGTAGTTTGCGAAAAAATTACTATTGGAAAGAGAAATAATCATATTCTTTTCCGGGAGAGTTCCATACATTTGCGAATGTAAACACAAACATAACAGTATTCCTTAGGGAAACTAGCAAGAACAACACAATGAGAGCCGCGCGATGGAAATTGCGCGGCTTTGTTTTCTACTCTTGCAGCGATGAAAAATCGTCATATTATCTTATAATAAGAGTAGATAACAGAACGCCCAAGAGCCACAAAAACCCTAAAAGATATTTTTTTTGTGGTTTTTCGGACAAATTGTAAGGCAATTCGGCATTCTGCCCAATAAAAATAACAAAATGACAGTAATCGCTTCGATTTTTATACAAAATGATATATAAATCTATCATTTTTAATGTATTAAAGGCAAAAATTATTCATTTTGTTAGCAAAAAAATCAACAAAGATGTGCGATAGTAACGGAATTTTGTTACCTTTGCCACACCTTTTCGGAGGGAAAGTGATAGAAACAAAGAAATAATAATTCATATAATTAATTTTTCAGAATATGAAAATGCATAATTTTAATGCAGGTCCTTCCATCCTTCCACGCGAAGTGATCGAGGATACAGCAAAGGCAGTTTTGGATTTCGAAGGACACGGTCTTTCAATTCTTGAAATCAGCCACCGTGCTAAGTACTTCCAACCAGTTGTTGATGAGGCTGAGGCTTTGTTCAAGGAGTTGTTGAACATTCCTGACGGCTACAAGGTTCTTTTCCTTGGTGGTGGTGCTAGCTTGGAATTCTGCATGATCCCTTACAACTTCCTTCACAAGAAGGCTGGTTATGTAAATACCGGTGTTTGGGCAAAGAAGGCCATGAAAGAGGCTAAGCGTTTCGGTGAGGTTGTTGAGGTTGCTTCTAGCGCCGACACTACTTACAACTACTTGCCAAAGGGTTACACCGTTCCAACTGATTTGGATTACCTCCACATCACCACAAACAATACTATCTACGGTACAGAGTTGCACGCTGATCCAAACGTTCCAGTACGTTTGATCGCCGATATGTCATCTGACATCTTCTCACGTCCAATCGACGTGGCAAAATACGACTGTATCTATGGTGGAGCTCAAAAGAACTTGGCTCCTGCAGGTGTTACCTTCGTGATCGTGAAGGAAGATGCCTTGACAAAGGCTGAGGGTGAGATCCCAACTATGTTGGATTACCGCACTCACACAGCTAACGGTTCTATGTTCAACACACCTCCTGTATTGCCTATCTACACCGCATTGTTGAACCTTCGTTGGATCAAGAAGCAAGGTGGTGTCGTAGCTATGCAAAAGCGTGCTGAGGAGCGTGCTAACTTGCTTTACGGCAAGCTCGACAACAGCAAGATCTTCAAGCCAACCGTCGCTGACAAGAACGACCGTTCTTACATGAACATCTGCTTCGTCTTGAAGGATGAGTTGCTCGACAGAAAAGAGGAGATTGAGAAAGACTTCATGGCATTCGCAACCGCTAGAGGCATGGTAGGTATCAAGGGTCACCGTTCAGTAGGTGGTTTCCGCGCTTCTTGCTACAACGCATTGCCACTCGAGAGCGTTCAAGCTTTGGTTGATTGCATCAACGAATACGAGGCAAACTTCAAATAATTTGAAATAATCATTTGATCGTAGAGACGGTGAACTCATCGTCTCTACATCATTTTTAAAGGATATATAAAATGAAAGTTTTAGTTGCTACAGAGAAGCCGTTCGCAAAAGTTGCTATCGACGGCATCAAGAAGGAGCTCGACGCCGCAGGTTACGAGATGATCCTTTTGGAGAAATACACAGAGAAGAAACAATTGTTGGACGCAGTTGCTAACGTGGACGCTATCATCATCAGAAGCGACAAGGTGGACGCTGAGGTTTTGGACGCTGCCAAGAACTTGAAGATCGTAGTTCGCGCAGGTGCAGGATTCGACAACGTGGATTTGGCTGCCGCTACCGCACACAACGTATGTGTGATGAACACGCCAGGTCAAAACGCTAACGCAGTGGCTGAGTTGGTATTCGGTATGTTGGTTTACGCTGTTCGTAACTTCTACAACGGAAAGTCAGGTTCAGAGTTGATGGGTAAGAAGTTGGGTATCTTGGCATTCGGTAACGTGGGTCGCAACGTAGCCCGCATCGCAAAGGGCTTCGGCATGGAGGTTTACGCATACGACGCATTCTGTCCAGCATCTGCTATCGAGGCTGCTGGCGTGAAGGCTGCCGCTAACCAAAACGAGTTGTTCAAGACTTGCGACATCGTTTCTCTCCACATTCCTGCTACCGCAGAGACTAAGAACAGCATCAACTACGAGATGGTTGGTCAAATGAAGAAGGGCGGTATCTTGGTGAACACCGCGCGTAAAGAGGTGATCGACGAGGCTGGTTTGATCAAGTTGATGGCTGAGCGTGAGGATATCAAGTACATCACCGATATCATGCCAGACGCTAACGACGAGTTCGCTAAGTTCGAGGGCCGTTACTTCTCAACTCCTAAGAAGATGGGTGCTCAAACAACTGAGGCTAACACCAACGCTGGTATCGCTGCCGCTAAGCAAATCGTTGACTTCATCCAAAACGGTAACGAGAAGTTCAGAGTGAACAAGTAAGCATTCGCTTGATAAGTTCAAAGCGGCGGGTCACTGGCTCGCCGTTTTTTTAATTCTTTCACAACAAAGGCCTACTATCACCTATTTTTGCTATATTTGCAATGTACTAACAATAAACAAAAGATCTGCTTATGGAAAAACAAATCACAATCGTAAAGGTCACTTCGGAGAAGGGGAAAAAATTCCTCGATCGATTAAGAGAGATGAAACAGGAGAATCTAAAAGATTTAGAAGCATACGTCAACCAATACTTATGGAAAACTAACCAAAAATGAAATTCCACAAATCATTTGAAACAAAAGATTCAAGATTTGTTTTGAGATTAGACGATTTTACGTCAACCCTTCCTGAAGAATATTTATCTGTTTTAGGCGACATCACCATTTACGACGTCGCCCTATATAATGAAGGAATCCACGAAACAAACAAGAAGGTGGACATACTCGCCTTCAAAGAAATCTGCGACTATCTGTTATCTTTTTTAAAAGACAATCCTAAAACAATATTTTACTTTTATTGCGATGACAGGAATCGTCCTCCCAAGCTGAGAAGAGAAATTTCAATGCAAAAATTTAGGAGTGAATTATTCCACTGCCTTTACGAAAGGTACGTCTCCGATAAAAAGAGTATAATGGAACACATCATCAGGATTGATGACAAAGAGATCAGCAAAAGAGAATTATACATTCACCTCATCTATCCTGCCTTAGCAGAGGAGAAAGCGATGGAACTAAAGAATGTAATTTCGGAGCAAGCAAGCAAATAGAGGACTTATGTAACCAGTCCACATCCACATCCGAAAGGCACGATTCTCCATGGAGAACCGTGCCTTTTTTCTGTTCCGACGCAAATAAAACCTACCAACACGATAGGGAATTGGATTTATTTTGTATTTTTGCATAGTCAACATTATTTCACTATATTTGACTTCAACAGATTTACACACTTATTGCAGAACAAAAATATCGAGCACTATGAATACCAGAGAATTACAAGACGAGATCAATCGCCTCAAAAAAGAGAAGAACATTTGTATTCTTGTCCACGCTTACCAAAACCACGACATCTGGGAGGTGGCTGACTATGTAGGTGACTCATTTGGATTGAGTCAAAAGGCCGCACAAGCGGATGCCGACACCATCATTATGTGTGGCGTGCGTTTCATGGCGGAGACAGTGAAAATGCTGGCGCCAGAGAAAAAAGTGATTCTCTCCAACGCTATCGCGGGATGTCCGATGGCGGAGCAAATCTCCGTGGAGGAGATTCAAGAATTGAAGAAGCAATACCCAGGCCATACGGTCGTGGCTTACGTCAATACCACCGCAGCCTTGAAGACACAATGCGACGTTTGCGTCACCTCTTCATCCGCAGTCAAAGTGGTAAAGGCCATTCCTAACGACAAGATCCTCTTCATACCAGACTGCAACTTGGGTAGCTGGGTGGAGAAGCAAGTGCCAGAGAAGAAGTTCGTATTCGTCAAAGGTGGTTGCCCTGTCCACTTGTCCATGAGCACCAACCATGTGAAACTCGTCAAGGAGCAACACCCTAACGCATTGCTTTTGGTACATCCAGAGTGTCATGCAGAAGTGACGGCAATGGCGGACTTCGTGGGAAGCACCACGGAAATTATGAGTTTCGCAAAGAAATCTGACGCGAAGGAGTTTATCATCGGAACGGAGAACAGCATCGTTCAACACCTTCAATTCGAGTGCATGGGCAGCGGCAAGCGTTTCTTCCCGCTCTCCAAGACCTGCATTTGCCAAAACATGAAATTGACCACCTTGGGTGACGTTTACGAGTGCGTTCAAGGCATCGGCGGCGAGGAGATCACCATGACAGAGGAGATGCGTCTCGCGGCAAAGAGAAGTATCGACGAAATGTTAAAATTAGGATAAAAACCTATGATGATGATATCGACACGAGGACGATACGCGATACGGGTGATGATCGATTTGGCGGAACACAACACGTCGGAATACATCCGTCTCAAGGATATCTCGGAGAGGCAAGGTATTTCACAAAAATACCTTGAAAGCATCACCGCCACACTTTCCAAAAGCGGGCTGATCGATGGTGCGCACGGCAAAGGAGGCGGATACCGACTCAATCGGCAACCTTCCGACTACTCCATCGGAGAGATCCTACGCTTAACGGAGGGTTCTCTCGCTCCCGTGGCCTGCTTAGGATGCGACGCGAAACCTTGCGAAAAAGAGGCCACTTGCCGAACGCTACCCATGTGGAGCAAGCTCTACAATATGGTCAATGATTTTTTCGATGGCATCTCCGTTGCGGATCTGGTCAAGAAAGGTGAGGATGACGGATTTTTCGGGGCTTGCCTATAAGCCCTACCTTAACCCATACAGTTCCGCGCAGAAACGCCAAAAGCGTTCGCGATCCACTTGAAGGACCACCTCGGCGGTCGGCGCATCAACAGGTCCCTCTCCTGGTTGCCAGGAGTAGGAGAATCCGCACGAAAGTCCCCGCTCTTCTGTTTCGACAGTGAGTTGCCTGACCTCCCGTCTGGTCACTAAATCAGGGCAAAGGAATACCGCCACTGCTATCTGATCCCAGCAAAAGGGTGGAATCTCAGCCATATTATTTTCATAGATAGGAGCCAAATGCGCCACAACAGCATGGGAGATATCGGTCTGGTCGTACTGTTTGTACAACTCATAAGCATCCCTACCCTTCCGACATGTCATTGCGGCATCGCGCGGCACGACCAATTGGTGTCGCCAAGCCGCTTTCAGGCAGATATCGGCCGCCATTGGATCATACCACCAATTGAATTCCAGATGTGGCAATGCCCGGCCCGGCACATCAAACGTTCCACCCATATAAACAATCCCCGCCGCCTTGTTTGCGAAAGAGGTGTCTTTCTGGATCGCCTTCGCCACGTTGGTACAGCCTCCTAACGCGATAATGGTCACCTTCCCCGGATGAAGATTCACTTGTCGGATCATAAAATCCCACGCACGCTCCTCAACGGGACGATTTCCAGGCACTTGGTAATATCCATCCGTCGATGTCAGATAGCCTCCGACTTTTGCAAAGTCATCGGTATAACGGTCTAAATAAGCATAGCCGCCCCGATAGGGTTTCGTTTCCAAAGAGGCATAGATCGAATCGACATTTTTGAAACCGCCCAGCGGAACATCCGTTCCCATCGCCACCGGTATATCCGCCCGTCGGAAATGTTGCAACATTGCGCACTCATCATAAGCGGTCGGAGCTACCAAGGCATTGCCTCC
Source organism: Paludibacteraceae bacterium (assembly GCA_024401555.1). GTDB lineage: Bacteria > Bacteroidota > Bacteroidia > Bacteroidales > Paludibacteraceae > UBA1181. The sequence goes on along the minus strand of JAKSKV010000042.1, from coordinate 9,050 downwards.
CGCCGCACAAACGCCCAACAGCTTCAAGTAGCCCATACGATCCGCCTGCAATAGTTCCAGCAGAGCATAAGCATCGTCGTTCATATAGGTGAGATCCGCATCCACCACGACGAACGTGGAGGTGGAATCCATCTTGACAGGGAACTCCCGTTCGAAAGCACGCCTGGCTTCAAGATTTTCGACGGTCGAAGTGTGACAGCCTATGAAAAGCAAGGCAAGTAAAGACAAACCTGTCCATACGCCCATAATACATTTTATATTTCGAGCAAACATCAATTCATTTCTATTTCTTCCTTCACAAAGGTAAAAATTTAAGAAACAATTGGTACAACATTTCAAAATTCATATTATCTTTGCAAAGTAAAATTAAAAAGGAGAGATAGTTATGATTATTATGAATCACAAATATTGGTGGTGGCAAAGCTCAGAACAAAATGTTGTGAGGGCGTTTGCTCATCCTTGTTGATTCCTATGCATAATCAATCAAAAATATAAAAGGAGGCTCGTCGTTCACGATGAAGCCTCCTTTTTTTTACACAGGAAATAATAAATAAATACAATATAAGATGAAATCATTTCAAGTTGACCAAAATGGTTATTACGGAGAGTTCGGTGGCGCATACATCCCAGAAATTCTCTACAAGACGGTGGAAGACCTTAAAAACGCCTATTTACCTATCATCGAAAGCGATGAGTTCCAAAAAGAATTTCGTGCCTTGCTACGCGACTACGCGGGCCGACCATCCTCTCTCTACTTGGCAAAACGCCTCAGCGAGAAGTACGGATGCAAAATCTATTTGAAGCGCGAAGACCTCAACCATACAGGCGCACACAAAATCAACAATGCCTTAGGACAGGTTTTGTTGGCGAAAAAGATGGGCAAAACCCGTATCATCGCCGAGACAGGAGCCGGACAACACGGTGTAGCCACCGCTACCGTCTGCGCCTTGATGAACCTTCCTTGCCGCGTCTACATGGGTGCGACCGATGTGGCGCGCCAACACATGAATGTGGAGCGTATGAAGATGTTAGGTGCGGAGGTATTCCCTGTCGAGAGCGGCAACAAGACCCTGAAGGATGCCACCAATGAAGCGATCCGCGACTGGTGCTGCCATCCATCAGATACCTTCTACATCATCGGATCCACAGTTGGTCCTCACCCTTATCCCGACATGGTGGCCCGCTTACAAAGCGTCATCAGCGAAGAAATCAAGTGGCAATTGAAGGAGCAAGAGGGCCGAGAGAATCCTGATTACCTCATCGCCTGCGTAGGTGGCGGAAGCAACGCGGCTGGAACCATCTACCACTACATCGACGACGCTGACGTGAAGATCGTATTGGCGGAGGCTGGCGGAAAGGGTGTTGACTCTGGCTACACTGCAGCCACCATCCAAAAAGGAACCCTCGGTATCCTTCACGGAAGCCGCACCCTTACGATGCAAACGGAGGATGGCCAAATCGTGGAGCCATACAGCATCTCCGCAGGTTTGGACTACCCAGGCATCGGCCCTATCCACGCCAACATCGCGAAACAACACCGTGCGGAGGTTTTGGCCATTACGGACGACGAGGCTTTGCGCGCCGCTTTCGAGTTGACACGTTTGGAGGGAATCATTCCTGCTATGGAATCGGCCCACGCGTTAGGCGCCCTTCCGAAGATCAAGTTCAAACCTACCGATGTGGTGGTTTTGACCGTCAGCGGACGTGGAGACAAGGATTTGGAGACCTTCCTTTCCCACAAGGATGATCCAGGAATCAACGATTAATATTAGTAAATTATGGCAAAATATAAATACAACATAGTGAACCGCAAGATGTTGGGCGACCTCTGCACGCCAGTGAGCGCCTACTTGCATCTTCGTGACCTATACACCCAGAGCGCCCTTATGGAGAGTTCCGACTACCACGGGGGTGAGAACGGACGCTCCTTCATCGGTATCCAGCCGTTGGCACAAGTCTCCATCGAGCATGGCATCGGACGATGCACCTTCCCTGACGGCAGCAAGGTGGAGCAAACCATCAACCAAAACAACAAATCAGAGGGTATCATCCGCCTATTCCTTGATTCATTTGAGGTGAAGGGGGAAGGCGCCAACCAATGCGGTCTATTCGGATACACCTCCTTCAATGCGGTGAAATATTTCGAGAACATCGATGTGAAGGATGAGACCATGGCAAGAAACGATGCGCCAGATATGCTCTACATCCTATACAAGTTTGTCATTGTATTCGACCACTTCAAGAATACCTTAACCATCTACGAACTCTTGTCGGATGGAGAAGAGAGCCGTATCTCCGAAATAGAGAAGGCATTGAATCAACAAAGAATATCTTTGTACGATTTCCACCCTGTGGGCGAAGTGACCAGTCCATTGACAGACGAGGCGCACAAGGCCAACATTCGCAAGGGTATCGCACACTGCAAACGAGGCGATGTCTTCCAAATCGTACTCAGCCGACGTTTTGTGCAACAATACGAGGGCGACGACTTCAAGTTGTACCGTACACTCAGAAGTATCAACCCATCTCCATACTTGTTCTACTTCGACTTCGGTGGCTTCCGCATCTTCGGAAGTTCACCAGAGACCCACTGCCGTGTGGAGAACATCGGAACGATGGAGCAACCTAAATTCAGAGCCTATATCGACCCTATCGCGGGAACGACCAAGCGTACAGGCAATGCGGAGCAAGATGCCAAGAACGCACAATACCTACGCAACGACCCAAAGGAGAATGCGGAGCACGTGATGTTGGTGGACCTCGCCAGAAACGATTTGAGCCGCAACTGTCAAAATGTGAAGGTGGACTTCTACAAGGAGTTGCAATATTATAGCCACGTGATCCACTTGGTGAGCCGTGTGAGCGGAGACCTCGTTGAGGGAGCCGATCCTATCAAGACCTTCATCGACACCTTCCCAGCTGGCACATTAAGTGGTGCGCCAAAAGTACGCGCCATGCAATTGATCAGCGAATACGAACCACACAACAGAGGCGCATACGGAGGCTGCATCGGATTCATCGGATTCGATGGTTCGCTCAACCAAGCCATCACCATCCGCACCTTCGTTTCCCGCAACAACGAACTATGGTTCCAAGCAGGAGGCGGCATCGTCGCCAAGAGCGACGAGGAGTATGAGTTGCAGGAGGTGAACAATAAATTGGGTGCACTTCGCAAAGCCATTCTATTGGCGGAAGACATGTGATGAATTAAGAGTTAAGAATTAAGAGTTAAGAATTATCACACTTGACAACAGTATAAGATATGAAAGTTGTTTTAATAGATAATTACGATAGTTTCACCTATAACCTCTACCACCTCTTGAGAGAGTTGAACGTGGAGGTAACGGTATACCGCAACGACCAATTCGAGTTGCAAGATTTGAAACCTTTCGACAAGATCATGCTCAGTCCCGGTCCTGGCATCCCTTCCGAGGCTGGACTTTTGATGCAGGTCATCAAGGAGTACGCAGGCAAGAAGCCTATCCTAGGCATCTGCTTGGGAGAGCAGGCCATTGGCGAGTCATTCGGAGGCACCTTGGTCAATTTGAGCGATGTGTTCCATGGTGTTCAAACCCCTGCCCACATTGTGGCGGATGATTACATTTTCGATGGCTTGTCCAAAGACATCCTTGTAGGACGTTACCACTCGTGGGTGGTGGATGCGGAGAGCATCCCTGCCTGCTTGGAGATCACAGCCACCAGCGACGAGGGTCAAGTGATGGCTTTGCGTCACAAGGACTTGGATATCCGAGGCATTCAATTCCACCCAGAATCAGTCTTGACTCCTGACGGAAAGACGATGATTAAAAATTGGGTGAATCGGTAGTTTTAAAATTAGATTTAAGAGATATGGACAATATATTGAAAAGATTAACCAACCAAGAGACCTTCACCAAGGAGCAGGCGAAGGAGATCTTGATTGAGATCACAGAGCAAAAATACACCAACGAACAAATCGCAGCCATCTTGATGGGTATCCAAATGCGTGGAGTGACCGTGGACGAAATTCTTGGTTTCCGCGAAGGATTGATGGAGACAGGTGTCCACACCGATTTCAAGCCTTTCAAGGTTATCGACATCGTAGGAACAGGTGGTGACGGCAAGAACACCTTCAACATCTCCACTTGCGCATGCTTCGTCGTAGCGGGTGCGGGCTATAAGGTGGCTAAGCACGGCAACTATGCCGCATCCAGTGTCTCTGGTGCCAGCAACGTATTGGAGGCACATGGTGTTAAATTCACCAATGACAATGACCAACTGAAAAAGTCATTGGAGGTGTGCGGATTTGTTCACCAACATGCGCAACTCTTCGCCAGAGGTATGAAATGGGTGGGCCCAGCGCGTAAATCATTGGGACAATTGGGAACCCCAACCTGTTTCAATCTGCTCGGTCCATTGGTGAACCCTTGCAACCCAGATTACCAATTGCTAGGAACCGCCAACCTTGATCAACAACGTTTGTACCGTCAAGTTTACCAACGATTGGGCATCCGCTACGGTATCGTGACCAGCGTGGACGGATACGACGAAATCTCCCTAACAGGCAATTTCAAGGTGGTCTACAACGACGAGGAGCACATCTACCAACCAGTGGAGTTCGGTATGAATATCTTGAGAAGCGAAGAACTTTACGGTGGCGCTACATTAGAAGAAGCGAAGGCTATCTTTGACGCAATTCTGGAGAATCGCTCCACAGAGGCACAAAAGAATGTGGTGCTCATCAATGCGGCATTCGCCATCCATGTGATCGAGCAAAAGAAATCCTTCCAAGAGTGCTTGGCACTTGCGCGCGAATCTTTAGAGAGTGGTAAGGCGTTGAATGTCTTGAAGAAATACATTGAATTGAATAGTTAATACCCAGCCGTATGAAGGATATATTAGAAGAGATTGTCGCCAACAAGCGAATCGAGGTGGCCGCAGCCAAAGAGGCTTTGCCATTGGAAGAACTACGTCGTTTGGTGGAGCAGAAGATAGAGGCAGAGGGCCTCAAACAACGCTCCATGCGCGATTCCTTGCGCAATAGCAAATCTGGCATCATCAGCGAGTTCAAGCGCAAGTCGCCTTCCAAAGGATGGATCCACGAAGACGCGAAGGTGACCGATGTGGTGCCTAAATATGCGGCCAACGGCGCATCCGCCATCTCTATCCTCACCGACTACAACTATTTCGGAGGTCAACAGGATTTCATCAAGGAGGTGCGAGGAAAGATCAACACCCCTATCCTACGCAAGGATTTCATCATCGACGAGTACCAATTGCTTGAAGCGAAAATGATCGGTGCGGATGCCGTGTTGCTTATTGCCGCAGACCTCTCGAAAAATGAGTGCAGCACCCTCTTAGGGAAGGCGCACGAACTTGGATTGGAGGTATTGTTGGAGATCCACGACGAGAAGGAGTTGGAATATGTCACCCCAGAGGTGGATATGCTCGGCGTGAACAACCGTCACTTGGGCACCTTCCATACCGATGTACAACAATCCTACGACATTGCGAAATTGTTGCCACAGGAGTTCACCTTGGTCAGCGAGAGCGGCATCAGCAAGCCTGAAACAGTGAAGGAGTTGAGAGAGGCTGGATTCAGAGGATTCCTCATCGGAGAGACCTTCATGAAGGAGCAGGATCCTGGTGAGGCACTGAAGAACTTCATTCAACAAGTTGAGGCTTAAACGCAATAGAATATGAGTAATAGAATCGTCAAAGTATGCGGCATGCGAGAGCCCGACAACATCCGGGAGGTGGAGCGATTGGGCATCGATTGGATGGGTTTCATCTTTTATGAGAAATCCAAACGACACGTTCCCGCCCTACCCGCCTACATGCCTACACAGGTGAAACGCATCGGCGTATTTGTCGATTACACCCTAACGGAGATTTTGGACAAAGTGGAGGAGTTCCATTTCGATGGCGTGCAGCTACACGGCAATGAGAGTCCACAATTCTGCAAGGAACTAAGAGAGAAGGCCCCATACCCTATCCTCATCAACAAAGCCTTTGGCATTCTGACAGAGGAGGACATCCACCCCATCGAGGCTTACGAAGGCGTATGCGACTACTATGTGTTCGACACCAAAACGCCTAGCAAAGGTGGCTCCGGCAATGCCTTCGATTGGAATATCCTACAAGCATACAAGGGAGACACGCCTTTCCTTCTAAGCGGAGGGTTGAGCATAGACAATCTCGAAGAGATGCTCCAATTCCACCACGAAAGAATGGCCGGCATCGACCTCAACTCCAAGTTCGAAATCTCGCCCGCATTGAAAGATGCGAGCCTTTTGGAAAAGTATATTAAAACAGTAAGACACAATGAATAGAATCAATCAACTTTTCAAATCAAACCCAACCAAGCTGTTGAGTTTGTATTTCTGCGCAGGCGCTCCTAAATTGGAGAATACGGCAGAAGTAATCAAGACGCTTGAGCGCAAAGGCATCAATATGATCGAGATCGGTATTCCTTTCAGCGATCCAATGGCGGACGGCCCTATCATCCAAGAGGCGGCCACCACAGCTCTTCGAAACGGTATGAGCCTCCGCAAGCTCTTCAGCCAATTGAAGGATATCCGTAAGGAGGTGAACATTCCTTTGGTGATGATGGGTTACTTGAATCCAATCATCCAATATGGCTTCGAGAATTTCTGCAAAAGCTGCAACGAGGTGGGCGTGGACGGCGTCATTCTTCCTGACCTTCCTTTCAAGGATTACATGGAGGAGTTCAAACCCATCGCGGACAAATATGACATCCGCGTCATCATGTTGATCACACCAGAGACCAGCGACGAGCGTATCCGCTTCATCGACGACAACACGGACGGATTCATCTATATGGTATCTTCCGCAGCCACCACAGGTGCGCAAAAGTCATTCGACGAGGCAAAGCAGGCCTACTTCAACCATGTACACTCGCTCAAGTTGAAGAATCCTACCATGATTGGTTTCGGTATCAGCAACAAGCAGACATTGGAGAGCGCCCAAGCCAATGCGAACGGAGCCATCATCGGTTCCAAGTTCGTGCAATTGTTGGCGGAGGCGAACGGCGACGCGGAGATCGCTGTGGATAAATTGTATAAGGCGTTGGCGAAGTGAGAAGCTGTTTAAATTTTCCTAAAATATTTTGTTAAGCATCAGAAAACAGAAGGCTAATAATTGATTGCGTTTACAATATCTCTGAGAGGATACTTGCGCTTTCGCACTTGCACATCTAAAAACTTTTCTATAACTTACCACTGATTATCGGTGAGATTTGTTGGATAACTGTTCATTCCTTTAATGTTTGGCAGCTTTAAAGTTACGAAAACATCCACTTATTAAACTAATAATCAATATTTAAGTGTGTTTTTAGAGAAGTCTTTTCAGGTCTCTCAAATTAGTTTTGAATTAAATTTAAACAAATTCTTAGAATGGTTTAGAATCAGCCTTCGGGCTGATTCTATTGTTTTATAGCTATATTTGCAATTGGCGTTAGCGAAGCATAACTTTACTAAATTTGCAAAAAAACTTGAACTATGGTGAATAAGATATTATATGCTGTAATGGCAGTGCTAGTTCTACTCCTTGAATGTTCATTTATAGAAGAAAAGAAAAACAGTTCGAATCTCGACAACTGTCTTACTATGAATACGACATTCCAGCAAAGTAAGGACAATTTAGTTTCCGCTTGGAATCGACTTTATGGAAAGATAGAAAATGGATATAGTATCCATCCGAACGAATACGAAAACGTGTGTATGTTGTTCCGTTCTCTTAATGCGAAGAAAAATGAGGTGGACTACCTCATTGATAACATTAAGAATGACATCGTGAAGAACGTTGACGTGAACAATGACAATAAATTAGATTTTTCCACCGACAATCTTTATGACAAGAAAATCGTCTCAAAGGTTTGGCAGAAAGGCATGCTCTACGACAAGTATAAGAGCTTCATTTCCGACGTTAAGTCTGAACTTGAAAAGATTGGCGTTTTCCGTTATTTAACCGACGAGCAGAAGGCTTTCTTTCAAACCGAATTGGCAAGTGAAGGTTGGGAAAACCTGATATTCAAAGACAAAACGGCTATTGAGTGCCTGGCTATGTTGTCGAAAACCCAGAACGACATCTTGAATATGACTTTAAGTGCAGGTGAACTTGTTGCTGGACAAGTTGATGACTACGATTTCCGTATTAGCGCCGTAAGGCCAGTTGTGGTTCCAAAGTCGAATGTGGTTGCATTGGGGCAAGATTATGAGGCCGACATCTACCTCGTTGGGTTCGATACTACCAAAATGTTAGAAATTACCGTTAACGGCAGGAAACTCGATTCAAAAGCCATCACCCTACCATGCAATCAACTCGGAAAGCAGACCTACAACGGTCAGGTGACCATACAGGAAAAAAATGGTAGAAAGATAACTTACGATTTCCAGAACGATTATGTCGTAGTGCCGTAACACTTTTATTCTAAATAAGTTACGGATACACATACAGGAACACATTACCTAATTATAACAAACGAATATGAGCGAATCAACGACACGCTAAATGCTCTAAAAGTCAACGACGCCCTAAAAACCAATGAAATCGTGGTCATACAAGAGGTTAACCCTGATTATTCATTCAAAACAGACTCTATGTATGCATCAATTTACTATAACAAAGACATTTTTACCCATTTAAGCGAAGTTGGAATCATGAGGCACCCCGATAACCGTCATACATGGGACATTATTGCAATTGACTGCAATATGTAGTCGACTCAGGATTTGCCCCCATTTTGCAACCCAGTTGCACTTTTTGTTTTCTACCTTTGTCTTGTCAAAAGAAAATAACAAATACAACAAGATATCGTATGGAAGAAAAAGAGAAGCACGATGGATGTTGTTGCTCCCATAAGGAGAAGGAACATCACCACCACGAAAGCCATGGAGGATGTGGTTGCGGCTGTCATTGCCACGATCACGATCACGACCATGACGGAGAAGGTCACGAGCACCACCATCATGGAGAGACGAAGGAGAGCCTCCTTAAAATCATCTCAGCAGCCATTCTACTGGTGGCAGCTATCCTCATCGAGAGGAACT
>JAKSKV010000041.1 GCA_024401555.1 Paludibacteraceae bacterium | reverse complement strand
TTGTGTGACGAATAACATCTAATGACGTTATGTGTCCTTTATACACATGTAACTTTCTATCCTTGCCTATACCTATTTTGAAGAAGTACCCTCTTTTGCCAAAGCAAATACAAGGAAAGGATAATATCTTAGTCAATCCGTATAGTCTCATAATCTTTGCTCGTTGATTTTACCCCGACCTCTCACATCGGGGTAATGGTTAGATTTTATACGCCTCTTTGAGCTGTTTGATAACCTGCCCACCGAAAGCATCCTTGGTCAGTTCTACGAAATCTCGCACAGTCATGCTGCCATTCTCAATGTCAATCCCATGCTGACGAGCGAACTCCTTGCGTCCAAACTCACATGAGCCTGTAAGCACATTGTGCCACTTATACAGCTCTGCGTTTCTCACACTGGCATCCACGTCTGGATAGTTTGTCTTGAATCGCTCGATGCGCTGCTCAATAGGTTCGTTCTGCAATGCTTTCGCTTCTGCGTCGCGTCTTGCTTCTTCCAGTGTCTCTCCGTGTGCGAAGTAGTCACCACTACGAGCGATATAGCAAGGCGTGAGAGTGAGGTCTGATTTGACTATCGACCCTCTTGCGTACTGACCATGTACGGAGTCAAACAGTGTGGCGGTATCGTCCACCATGTATATCTTCTGACCGTTGTAGGCTGCTAATCCATAGCCATTGCCATCGCCATAGCCATCGCCAGAGCCAGAGCCAGAGCCATCGCCAGAGCCAGAGCCAGAGCCATCGCCAGAGCAAGAGCCATCGCCAGAGCCAGAGCCAGAGCCAGAGCCATAGCCATTGCCATCGCCATAGCCATAGCCAGAGCAAGAGCCAGAGCCATCGCCAGAGCCAGAGCCATCGCCAGAGCCAGAGCCATCGCCAGAGCCAGAGCCAGAGCCTACGGCAAGGAACTTCTTAATCAGTTCTTCCATACTCTAACTGCTTCAATGTTATTGACAGCCTCGTCGGTGCAAGGGATAATCTCAATCACTTCCATCACCTGCATCTGAGGAACGATAACTGTAAACTTGCACGAACTTGCATTCTTCACTCCCTCGTTAGCGAGTTGACTAAGTGACGCTGCGCCTGACCAGTACCATAAGCGGCGGCAATCGGTAAGTGTTGCGATACGGTTGGTTACGTCAAACTCGGAAAGGGTGGCGAAGAAAACGCCAGCTCTGTTTGTGCGGATGATGCACTTCTTGTTAATTGGATAGTTCATAATTGTTTGTTGTTAAAAAGGTTGTTTTATTTGTTTGTTATTTCCAAATACCAGCACAGCCAACTGAACTCTATGCCGTACTCGTCGCGGTCACGGAAGATTGCTATCTCTGGGAGGATGATGATTGCCCAGAAATCTGGCTTTATCAGTGTTCTTAAATGGACGTTCATAATAATAGTATAGCCTCAATGAATAAAACTACTCTTCTTCTTTAGTCATTGTTTCATTGAATTTAAGTTTACGTTTTCTGTACCCGTCTCTGCATTTATGCGGAACGGAATACTTCATAAGTCGGCCACAGTACTGACACACATACATGGCGTCAATCCTGGCTTATGAACCTGTACTTGATGTGAACGCATGCTGGTTTTACTGCCGCTGTGATCCTTCCGTACATTGGCGATGAATAGTTCTTGCAGGTTCCGAATCTTGGGTTGGTTTTACTCAGTGCGCACGACGCACAGTCGCGGCAACGATCGATTGTCTGATATTGTTTCATGTTGAAAAATAATTTTACGTTTGTTTGTTGCAAAGATAATGTGTTTTAGTTCAGGCACAAAAAAAATACAGCCTGCGCGAAACAGGCTGTAACTAAATCGAACATAAACGAACGCGTCGTGTATGTTCTGACGTGCGGATGGACTAGAAAACGCGACTCCGGTCGGGGAATCGCGTTCAATATTTTATTTGATATTACTTTTCTGATTCGATATCATCGATGAGTTGTGATTGCCTGTGAAGCAGTTCGTCAAGCTCTGACTCTATAACTGTATATGCAGACTCGATGTTTCTCTTTACGAATGGGACTAAATCTTCGTAGTTTAGATAGTCAAGCTCGTTAAGTGTTCTGGCTGCGTCGTCCAGGTTTGCAACTACAGAATCGAATGCTCTTGGTAAGTTTACTTCCTTGATTCCTGGGTACAGCGGCTCTTTCTCTCTCATTGATTCTGCCACAGAAGCCAATTTGTCTATCTCTGATTTGTACTTGTCCTTGTGATTCAATAGCTCGAATGGACATGACGCTGCATCTGATACTTTTTCGAGCAGAGAATTGAGTTCGTCAAGAAATTCCTGTTGCGCGGAAGAGATGCTTAACTCTGTGTTGTTGAACTGTAACATAGCAATTGTTTGTTTTTTTTGTTGGTTTGACGATATTGTCTTGATGTACCGGAGGTCGCGGTCAATGCAGCCACCGGTGTGGTGTTACGGGATGAGTTCGTCGAGGCCTTCTATTGCTTCATCAATTGAAGATGTTATGTTCTGCATGGCCTCTGCGGCTTCCTGCATCGCTTCTCCGTTAGGAGACATCTGCAATCCCTCGCTAAGATTGTCGAACTTTTCCTGCTCTTCGTCTGCGAGCGACTCGATGTTAGCCTTAATCTCTTCAAGCTTGTCCCTGTACTCTGCGAGTTCCTTTCTTGTTTTGTTGTTCATGATTATTGTGCTTTAGTTAAAGAATTCCATTCCATCCTTGTCGATTACGAGAGTGTCTCCGCATACATAACGGCGTGTCTGCTCTGTATTGGTGTGACCCATCATTCTGGAGGTTGTCTCTATGTTGACACCTTTCCGATCAAGGTTCGTTGCGAATGATCGCCTGAAGGTATGCGACGAAACGCACTTATACAGCTCTCTGCTATGATCCTTTCCTGCCCTGTGCTCTGTGATAATCCTTGACATTCCTGCGGACTTGCAGATGCCTTTGATGTGAAAGTCTATCATCTGTGTGGTGATGCGAGCATGCTTTATGGATTCATCTGACAGAATCTCCTTGACGATAGGTTTAACGGGGATAGAAGCATTTATTTTAGTCTTCTTCGACGTGTACACTATCATTTCCACAGACTTCTGTTCTCCCGTACTCTTATCTATATAGTCTCTTCGCTCTATATTGGAGTCTGATAGCGATGTAGTATCCGACTTTCTTGCTCCAGTGTAGAACTCAACTATTGCCATGGCTGCGACTGCACGCTTTGTGATGTCCTTCTCGTTGCGGTAGTATGCGATGATCTGCTCAATGTCTCTTTCGTCTACGAATGCGAATTTTCCTCGCTCTCTTCTGAGCGTAAGCATCTCGCATATCTTCGACACGTTTTCTCCGTACGACTCTCCGTATAACCTGATAACAGATGATAGCCACGCGCAAGTAGTTGCAGCTGAATTAGGACTCAGATCTGTGTAGCATCCGTCCTTGAACAGCTGTATGTTGATAGCTTTTATGCTATCCCATGTAAATGGTAGTGCCGTGTATGCCTCGAATCGCTCGATGATTACGTCAGCTCGTTCTGGATACTTGTACTTAAGTATCTTCACAAGCTTGTCAGTCTTCGTCGTGCGTTTCTGTCCTTCTGGCCATTCGCTGATAACGGTTATTTTTGATTTCTTTCCCATTGTTATGTAGTTTTATTAGTTAAGTTGGTTCCGTGATGGAGGGCAAATTCCGTCACGGACAATGGGAGAGTGGCTGTCGTTACTTCTTGCTATTCTTCTTATACCAATCGCTTTCAAGCATCCACTCGTAGCCTTCTTTATAAAATGGGTCGCCTTTTGTGTTCATCCATTGTATAGTTAGTACAAGTCTCTTCGTTTCGAGATATTTGATGAATTTCTCGTCGCTGAGCTTGTGATTGCTCTTGTATGCAATGAGCTCTGACTCATGCTCCTTGAACCATAGAGTAAATCTTTCGTTTTCGAGTTTAGTATTCTTCTTTGCGGCCTTGTTCGATGGATAGTCCTTGATATAGTTCCATAGCAAGTAAGATGCCACAGAGAGCGTAGATATCAGGATGAATGCAAGGCAGAAGTTGAAGAAGCCGTTAAACGCGGCTATTCCTATGAATATGAACCATAATAAGAATCCGATATGCATGACACGTATTTTTTATGGTTATCTTCTGCGTCTTGATCGAGTTGTCTTCCTTACAGGGGTGTTGTCTGCAGGTGGATTGAATGTACCATTTTTGTGCTGCCACTCTGCGAGCTTCCATGACACGACAAATGAAACTACGCATATGCCGATTAGGAACAGGAAGAACTCATTGCTGTAAGCCATGAGAAAAATGAAGAATAGCCACGCGATAAGTCCGATGTGCTTCATAACTTAATGTTTTTATTTGTTAGTAATTTTTGCACCCGGCATCGCGGTCAATGGGATGTCGGGTTGATTTTGCGTAGTGGGTGTTCAGGTTTGCAGGATGGAGCCGAACACGGCTGGTTACTTGTCCCAGGGTTCTACTATGTTCCCGTCCTTGTCCCAATATAGTACTGGGTTTGTGCCGATTGCCACTACATGGCCGAGGCCGAAATCGGCTTCGGATTGGACGTGGATGATAACCATACCTTGGTGGCATGAAGCGTCTATCTTGCCCTTCGCGAACTCTATCGCTTCTTTCGTGGACTCTGCCTCGAATGAATAGCGCATGCCACCAGACTTGTCTGCGTTGTAGATGATTGTGAAATTCTTCATTGTTTTATCGTTTTGGTTGGTACTGTGCGCAAAGATACGAGATAAATCGCACCTTTGCAAGTTTGTTAATGATTATTAACAATAAAAGGTCGCACTCGTGCCGAAGGGTGGTCTGTTCTGTCAATAAATGCCATTCGCCTTGCAGTTCTATGCGAGCTGACTGGCTGTGATATTGGCTGGTAGGTCATCTGGCCGAGTTCGTAGTCAAAGAGGAGTGCCTCGACTTGGTAGAGGATGTTCTGATTGTTCATTTGTTTTAAGTTTTAGTGGTTTGTATAATGTGCGGACAAACCAGGTTTCAACCAGGTTTATCCATGGGGTTTATGTTCGAAGAATACGCGGTTCGATGTCGTTGCATATAGGTATCATGCGCTCCTCGTAGTCTGTCGGAACGAACTGAAGTATGACTGATCTGTCGATGCTCTTTACACTCGAAAGGAATGGATCGCTCTTAAGGTGGAATACGTCTCGCATCGCGAGTGCTGCAGCCTGCGTTGCGGTCAAATGCTTGCGCTTGCCAGTAGTTGTGAGAGTGAACTTGTTTTTCCAGTACATGACTTGCTGCTCGAAGTAACTCTGAATGCGTGCATAAAGCTGAGGGTTGGTAATGCGTGTCATAGCGGTTTATGTTTTAAGTTGGTAATGTTTGTTGTGTGTCCGTCCATGAGCGATAAGGCTCATGAACGGTGATTAGAACAACGGAGGCATTGACATGGCTCGTTTCCTTGCGTTCTTCAGAGAACAGTATCTTGCGTATACTGTATCATCTACCGGATGTTCGATAGTGTAGATGTCGCTGAACATCGTGTGTCGGATGGCGTATCCGTTGCAAGAGTACTCGTAGTGACGGATAGGTTTTTTCTTCATATTAGTGCATTTTGTAGATTTTATCCTCGCCATATACGGCGATGACTTCGTTGATTTGGTCAAGGATCCACTTCTTGTCTTCGACGATAAAGTTGTCAATTAAGAAAAGTCTCATTTCGTCGTTGGCTGGACCATATTCCGTCATTGCGTGACACTCGGCGTACACTCCAGGCTCACCATTCTTGCTCAAAAGCCCGTCAGGATCCGACCATAGATGAGTTACTGCGAGCTTGTAGACATCGCTACAGTCATCAGGAGATTCGATTATTACTAACGGATATAGGTCAAGGAAATTGAATACTTTGCCTGGCCGAATCTTTTCTCGGATTGTTCTGTCGAGTTCATTACTGAGATTGACGACCGCCTTGCTAATTTCTTCTTCTGTCATAATAGTGATGTTTTAGTGGTTAGAATTGTACCAAATAGGTGTGTAAATTCCTGTTTGACTGTGATTGAAATATGGAAATATGCAAAAAATTAAGATTATTTTGACATTTCCATACATAAAATTTGCAAACATGACATTTTCTTCGTATCTTTGCATCGCAAATCAGAACCGAAAGACTGATGTGCTAAAAGGACTTTGACATTTCACATATATAATTGGATAAACCCAATTTGACCCATCCTCGTAGCGGCTTCTTTCGGCTTTGGTTGCTACGAGGATGTTTTTATAATATCTCGTACATATATGAAATTTCGAGTCGGTGGTGTTTTTTAGTGTCCGACCACCGGATAATAACTCAGACATCAAAAGCCGAAAGGTGCAGCATCCAAGTCAGAAGGAAAGGTGCATGGCAAGAAGTCTTAATATTTAATCACCCGGGCTCCGTTATAGCCTAACGACCATGGGGACTCATACCGCTTGCTGTGGCTTCTGATTATCCGTGAGGTAGGGCTTCAAGGAACACACAAAACGCCCAATCGTGTGATAAACTCCTTGGAAGGATGCAGAAAACTCGTGATTTTTGCGACTCGCTTTCGTCATCGAGTTGAACTTGCCGTTCATACTTCTTATAAAGGGTATGAGGTAGGAAAAGGCGGGATGTGTACATACTAAAACAACTAACCAAAAATGGAAGAAAACAGACTGAATTTTGTCGCATTCACAGATGGAAGTTGCGATAATAAAAGAGAGCCTCATTGTGGAGGTTGGGCCTTTATCGTTTTTAACGGGAATTGTAATCATCCTGAAATAGAAGAGGCGGACATGATCAGGTCAGGTAGTTTTAGGAATACTACTAATAACTTGATGGAGCTTACTGCAATAGTGCAGGTTGTTCGCTTGATCCCAGAACATAGCAATGTGATAATTGTTACTGATAGCCAGTATTGCATAACAGTATTAGATCACAAGACGAAGATATTCCCAAAGAATATGAACGTCATATCTGCATTTAGGAAGTTTACAAAAGAACGAGATATACGTTATAAGTTTCACTGGATTAAAGGTCATTCAGGGAATAAATATAACGAATTCGTAGACAAACTGGCTCTTTCAGAGTATATGAAAGAAGATGGATTTGTCGTGGACCTTGAAGGTTTTGTGTAAATAATGTCTTGATGGTTAGTGTGGCGCATGGTTCGGTCAATGAGCCATGCGCTTATTGTTAGCAGTTCTGGATATAGTCTGCCAACGTGAAATGAAATTCGCCTTCGCGGTCAATCCATGCTGCGTTCACTCAGTGGAGGATGTTGTCAGATATGTTGGAGTTGACCGGTCTGATTGGCCCGAACTGTGATGCCCACTTGATGTAGAGTTCTGCCATCTGCATTCCGCTGTGGCATACTTCAGGATGATCGGAGAGCTCGATGAGTTGTGAACCGCAGAACTGCATGATTCGTGCTGCGCTGAGTTTTGTTTGGTTTTGTTCCATGATGGTTATGTTTTGTTTTGTATTGCCCGAACCGTGAGGATAAGATCACGGCACGGCGGTTTACTTCTTTAGTTCGGCAATGAGGTCGTCTGCAAGTTTGACTGCTTGCTCCGCGTAGGTATCAGGGTTGTTAGCATAAATTTCGCGTGCGATTTCGTAGCGACGTTGCTCCCAGTCGATCTTACGCTCGGAGTTAAAGAACTTGATTGCCGACTCGACAAAGGTCTGTGCGAGTCTTGATTCCCAGATGGTCATAGGTCAAATGAGGTTGTTGGTGATACAATAGTGAATAAACTCGGGGTACTTGGTGGTTGCAGGGTGAGTTTCTCTTGTAAGAATGCTTGACATCTCTTCTGTTACCTTGCGAAGACATTTCTTGCGCGATGTGAAGAACTCGTCAATGACTTCACGCCAGGGCACTATTGCGCTTGATGTTACGGAATATCCGTTACGATAGACGCTCCGTATTACTTTGCATTCGCCTTTTTCGATGCCATCGAGCAAGTGCATTGCAATCGTATGTTCTGGAGAAGCATATTTGCTCCAGCACCCGAGCTCGATTGATATTGCAACAAGCTGAGTGAATGATGAGTTTGACATAATGTTTATTGTTTTTTTTGTTGGTATTGTACCCAACCTGTCGGTCAAGACAGGCAGGGTATGTGTCATGAAGCGATGAGGTGGAGGTTGTCGGAGAAGTCGATGTTGAGGAAGACCCCGTCTTTCCAGCAACCGTTGTAGCATACTCTTTTGGCGTTGATGCCGAGAGACTCCCTGAGATAGGCCTTGAGCATTGCGAGCTCGTGTTTGTCCTTCTTGCAGGCTTTCCATGCTTCGGCTTCGTCTGCATAGCCGTCGTAGTCGTAGTTTGTAAACGTGATACCTGAATCGTCAGAACACATGGACATGTATGAATTGCTCGCCATTCTCTCTACGGCCATCTTCAGCTCGTAGAATGAACCGAACTTATGGTCAAACGGAGCAATGTCGATTCTCCAATGCAGAGTCTCGGTGAATAAGAGCCTTGTAAGCGATGCGTCGAATATACTAAGCGATGGGATAGACCTTACTTTCCTTCGACACGTTTTCTTGATCGTCTCCAGCTCGATGACGGCTATCATCCCGTTCTTGAGAAGGATTCTGTGAGTCCATTTGTCGATTGACGGTTCAATACTTTTGTTTTCTGTGAATCGCTTGTCTATTACAAACTTGCCGCTGTAGCTCTCGCCGAAGACGATGAACGAATAGAATAGATGTTTCTCGTTTTGCATGATGGTTTTGTTTTTTTTGTTGGTTGTGTATCCGCAATCCCTGTCGGAGGACTGCGGATTTCTTTTTCGGAGGTTCAGACTTTCGCCTTCTTCCTGTTGGTGATAGTAACCTTCTTGCCGTTCTCTGCAAGAACCTTGATTGCCTTCCAGACATCGCTGTTCCCTTTGATGTTGTCGGCATAGAAGACGAAGTCGTTATCGTTTGTGAGATCTCCGTCTGATAAGCATTCCTTAAGGTGTTTCAAGTCATGGAAGAACCCACAGAACTGCTCCATATTGTGGGTTTTGCCATCTTCTTCGTCCTTTTTCTTAAAGAAGTAGAGCTCAGCCCACAAGCAGTTGGCTTGAAGCATGTAGATTTTGAACTTCTTGACAGTTCCTTTAATTGGATTCTTCTGAGTTGACGTGAAGTATCCGTAGGGCTTTGCGTAGTAATAGTTTACTGCCATAATGTTGTTTGTTTTAATGGTTAATAGTGGTGCATGAGCAGCCAATTACGGCTGCTCACACGGTCAAGACGCAATACGGATGAAGTTGGCGATCTTGAAGCAGCGGAAGGACTCCTTCTCTGTGTCGTAGTATGTTACGACGGAGTCGTTCTGCTTGTGTGGCTTGGCATCGGGATTGTGTGGTGGAAGTAGGTCGGATTTGAGGGTGCCGAATGCCTCACGGATGGTTCCGTCGACTTTCTCGAAGTAGAACTTGACGATACGGGTGTGCATCTCTGTTCTGAGCTTTGCGATAGCCCAGGATTTGCTCAATGCCTCGGAGAAGGTGAAACCGTAACGCTTGACAAGTTGCCATGCCATGGCGAAGATTGATTGCTTGTTGTTCATAATGTTTTGGTGTTGGTTGTTGTGCCCGTTCCAGCTCGATAAAGAGCGAGAACGGAATGGTCATGCTTCGAGGAATGCTCGTACGCTTTCGAAGGTCTGAACACCTTTCATCGGCTTGCCATCCTTCGTGTTTGTGTTGAGGTAGCAGATGAACTTGTCCTCGCCCCAGCAGGTCATGAAACGGAGGTATGGATGCTTGTAGCCTTTGTCGATCATGTGGGTCGTCAGGTCGTTGATGCGTTGTGCGACGTCGCTTCCTGGCAGTTCGAAAAAGTGAGTTGACCTGTTCTTGTGGTCGATGCAGCAGTAGTTCTCGATGTTTGAATACTTCTGGTAGTTTTGCTTCTTTGCCATAATGTTTTAGTATTGGTTAGTGTGTCCATCTTGCCGGCAAAAGCAAAATGGACAATTATCTGGCTAATATTCGCGAATCCATCCTATGACGGATGTAACATCGCCATAATAGAACTTGAAGCTGCGCGTCTTTCTGTTGCAATCTGTTATGTCGCACGAAGAATACATGACGTATGAATCTTCTTCATCTTCGTCACATCCGTCGTCTATGCCAGAGTCGCAGAATCGGATTGAAGCTCCGTGCTGCTCAAGGATTGATTTGATTTCGTGTTCGTCATACATCTCGAAATTGTCGATGATTTCTTGAAGAAGACCGTTCTCAAATGTTGCTTTCTCTTCCATTGTAGTGTTGTTTTAGTGTTGGTTAATATTCGTCCAAATCGGTGGTTATCAGCCACCGGTTCGGTCAAGGGTTACGCTGCAGCTTGCCTTTCCATTTTCCTCGCTTCTCGTTATAGGTGAGGATGTCAATGGCGTTGGTGTAGCGCTTGTTCATTGTGTCTTTTACTCTGTAAGACCCATTTTTCGGATGATTTGGCGCTATCCAGAGATAGACGCTTGTGCCGTATGGAAACTCCTCAAGGAGGTCTCTACTGACTGCTATCCAACGGAGTTTGCCTTGCTTGAGCTTCGTTGTGTCTATGCGAGAGTTACAAGCAGTGATGAGTGGAGAACCGTCGCACTGGGATGCCGTCGGATTGTACACGGTGATGCTTACGTCGCGCCACTCCTGAGCGATGGATAGAGATGCCGATACGGCAAGGAAGAAGGATAGGATGATGTGTTTCATATCTTTTTGAAGATACACCAGTCGAGCCACCCATCCATATCTTTAACTCCTTGCAAGTACGCTTCCTTCTCTGCGAGCGTGTCGAATTCCCGTGTCACTACTCTTCCGTACACGTTGTTTGCTTCCATGCATTTCTTGAGCCCTCTGACGGTTTTATACTCCTTCTCGTGTTGAAGGTTGGCAGCGTCTTCTCCGAACACGATAGTTACTTTGATTTTCTTTGCCATAATGTTATGTTTTATTGGTTTTGTTTGTGTGATTGAGCCGCCAATTACGGCGACTCAACCTGTTAGGATTCTGCGTCAAACTGAGCGCAGATTTCTGCTTCTGAACCATTCCCATAGATAGGAGTTGAGTAGTAAGCACAGTGATGTGACCATGACGGCCAATCTTTTGCACACATGGTGCAATCGTAGCAATTCTTCTTCATAATTCTGTGATATTATCCGTAAACCTCTTCGCCGAACACGGCAATTTGGATGGCGTTGTAGGCGGTATACACATCGCCGTTTTCTTCATCAATCAGTTCTTTCAGAAGGTTGTATGCTTCTGGATTGCTGAGACCATTGATCAATGTTGGAAGCGATACTACATAGACAGGATACCAATATCCGTTAATTCTACGATACATCTTCTTATCCCAGTTCTTACCTCTCTCGCCATAGTGCTCTACATCTTCTTTCTCCTCCTCGCCGTCTGCTGCGATGTCGATGACCTTGATGCTGCCTCCATTGAGGAGACATTTTGCAATCTTGTCTTCATAACAGTCATCTTCCGAGTAGCCAAATTTGGTGTTCTCGTCCTCATCCTGATAATCTACGTCGATATAGCAATTTCCGTAGGTTCCAGTTGAGAAGATTTCAACGAGATCTTCGTGTGATAGAGATGTGATGCGAATGTTTGTTTCCATAGTGATGAATGTTTTAATTGGTTGATGATTTGTACCCAACGTCGCGGTCAAACGACGTTGGGTTTGCAATTGCTGACCGGTTGATGGATAGAAACGAATGACGATGTGTGCCTGCGAATGCTTACTCGTGTTCTCTTGGATGTGTAACATCCTCTCGACACGAGTAATTGATTGGCAGGTACTCTGAACTTATGTCAGCCCATTGCAAGTGGATTGTTCAAGCGGAGCAGCTTATGTCAACGTAGGTTGAATCAACGAATCGTCGGAATTCTTCGAGCTCGAATTCGTCAAGATGCAAAATTGGGGATTTATTGCCGATGAAGTCAAACTTGTAATCTCCGTCATCGTCTTGTTCGAGATTGTTGATGATGAGATTTATTGCACACTGCATGGCTGTAGTTGAATAGATTCTTGCCATATCCATGATTGTTTATGTTTGATGGTTTTTTGTTGAGCCTACCGGTGCGGTAAAGAATCGATAGGCGTTGATTCAGATCTCGATGTCGTTGTCTGGTGCTGAATCGATGATGTTTAGGAAGATGTCGTATTGGAGAGCTTCTGGAAGCTCATCGATGTCGATTTCTTCGTATCCCTCGCCACAGCCCATGAGAATGGTTTCTGCAAGGCTGTCCCATGACACGTAGTTTGAATTAGATGATGCCGATACGTAGTCGTCTCCGTCCCAAATCTTTCCTGGAATGGTCACCGTACTGATAGAAAAGAATACATTCTCTTCTTCAGCCTTTTTAACGATACTGAACGCCTTCTCCTTAGCTTCATCGAATGGTAACTTCAGCTCTTCTTCGTCTGCTACGCAAGAGCTTTCGATGCCGTTCGGAATCCACAACTGGTCGCGAGGCATATCGCATGCGATGTACTCGGCTTCCTTGATTGCATGTTCCTCTGATTCCGCGAGGACTTCTACCTCCATGATTGCATCGTAGTGTACGTTGACTTTGTACTTCTTCATAATGATTTGTTTTTAGTGGTTAATAGTTATTGCCCGTACCTACGAAGTTAATCGTAAATACGGATTTAGCAAGAACTATTGCATTATAAATAGGTTCTTGTTGTTGCATCGTGTCTGGTTTACCAGTCCGATCCATCTGCGCTCAATAAGGCGTCGCCATGCTGTATTGAAGGTGGTTTGTGAGACGCTTGCGACCTTGAGTCGGACATCTTGCTTGGTGAATGGGTAATAGCGGATGTCGCAGTCATTACATTCTTCACGATAGTTATCAACTATTGCGCTCCAGACTCGCATCATTGCTGGAGTCAAAACTGTCTTGCTTGCCATAGGTTTTCGTTTTAGTTGGTTAGTAGTTGTCATGCCATGAGCGGTAAGGCTCACGGCACAGTAGTTAATGCTTTGCGAGGTGCTTGTTTATCAATGCACATGCATCTCGCATGGAGTTGACGACTCTCGTGAAGCACGATTCGTCGTCGTCTGGGTCATCGAAGAGGAAGACGGTGAACTGACATGGTGCTTCCTCTACAATGAGCTGGTCGCGGTAGATGTACTCGCGTTTGTGAAAATCGTAATACATACTCGTGATGATTAGTGTTTGGCGATCCATACTCGCTTGACGTTACGGTCAAAGCATCCGGTACTTAGAATGCTGCATGTAGTACAATTTCCAGAGCAGATGGCCTCACCATCATGGACCTCAAAGAACTCGTCTGCGTCGTAAACTGAGCAGAGGTTGAGGCTGTGGGGATTGAACGTTGTCATTCCTGGCCATTCGCTCAAGCGGAGATGGAGATTGTCTGGAATGGTATGACCGCAGTCAAGCCAAGCATCTACTACAGCATGATTCTTTGTGAAAAGGTGATAGGTGCAGTGCGGATTCTCGACGGCTACCTGAATGATTCCGACGAATGTGCGCGCTGAGTCGACATCCCCGCTCACGAACCATCTGAACTTGTCAAGTGACTTGCAGGCTCCAGATACTTCTCGGAAGAAGCGGTCGGGGTCGGCCTGAAGGATGGCAGAGTTGATGGAAGAACGAGTCATGCAACCTTTGTTGATGATGCAGTGACGAATGGCGTAGCACGAACGGATGCAATGCTTGCAATTGGGGCAGTTGTGACCGGGGATTGTGATCACCGAACACGGTGCGCCTTTGCGGTTGGTCGGTGCGATATAGACATGATGCTTGGAAATGTCTTTCAGAGCATCGTTCTTGATCGCAATGCACTTCTTGATGAGTGCAACGACCGCATTGATATTCCAGTCATACTCGCATACGCTTTTGCACTTTTTGGTTTCGCTCATAATGGGTTTGTTTTATTGGTTGAACATTAGGAGCGACCATAAGCGCGTGTCGGGCGAGTATGGTCAATGGACGGAAGCCGCGATGTGGTTGATGGGTAGAGATGAATGATGTTTACTGGGAACTTGGGCTTCACCTGCAGCGTCAGCTGGATGAAGAAACTCAAGTGCAGAGTGGCAACCAAAACTTGGTTTCTTCATCCAGCTGACGCTGCAGGTGAAGCCTCAAATTTCGAGTTAACTAAACTGGTCATCGCCCACTTCCGTAGGATAGAGCCATGTACGGCTCTATCGGTCAGGATGGATTGCTAAGCATGGCGTACTCCATGACCCAATAGGGGTGGAGCTGCTTCTGCTTATCGAAATCCCAGGATTTGAACATGCAAGGAGACTGAAGAGATCGAACATCTCTATATGTGATGCACGCGGTATGCTCGTTGTCAACGTATACCTCAGAGCCGTCTGGATTGACGAAGTGAACTGAGTAGTCTGCGATGAACGGCATATCGTTCTCCTTGATGGCAAGTGCTACGAGAGACGGGGCTTCTTCCTTGATGGTCTTGAGCATGGTACGCTTGGTGACCTTGTATGGAGATTTGAAGCGGATAGTCTTCTCGTACTTGCCTTTGCGATTTGTGATGATTTGGAGATAAAGTTCCATATTAGTAAATGTTTTGGTTAGTAGTTTGTCCGAACAGCGAGGATAAGCTCGCTGAACGGTGATGCAATGATTTCGGCTTGTGCATGGATGGAAGTGAACGATGTTGAATCCAGGTGAGGAGATGACGGCGCCGGCAGCCCGCAAGCGGGAGCGTCGGAACGACGTCATAGGCGATAGACGAGACGTCGGGAGTGCGGGCTGCCGGCGCCGTCATCTATCGTAACCTGGATTACTGAAAACGTAATACCTATTTCATTGCTGCATTCTGCACAGAATGAGGAGCTAAGTATGTCAAGAGCATTGGTGCATGTATAGAAATGAGTGATGTGTTATCAGATTTGAGAGCTGTAAGCTCTGGAAATCCTGATCATTGCCGGTAACGATAGAACCGGGAATGATCAGGATGGTTCTCCTGTCGAATATCGATTTCAACAGGAGAATCCAGAACTGACAGCTCATCAAATCTGATGGCATAAATTGTATGCTCACGACAGGCTTGGTGCGCTGCACTGCGCTTGATTGTCAGACGGTCTCCTCGAAGATCGTTTGGCACACCTCAAGCAGATGTTCAGACAACATGCAATTCTCGCTATGTGCCTCAACATCTCCTTCATCGTAGTAGTCACCATCGTTCTCAATCGGGAACTTCAACGCGTACATGCGTGTTCCGTTCGGGTTGGTGCGGATGGACAGGATGAAGAATGCTCTTGGATATCCATTCCCTTCATCAAACTCACAGCATCTGATGGGTTCCTTGAACTCATATCTGCCGTCTTTGAGATGCTCGGAGATGTATTTCTTCATGTCTTCACGAAGTTCCGCCTCCTTGTTGAGAATGGTTTTGAATAGTGTTTTCTTTGCCATGATGATAAATGTTTTAGTTGATTGTTGGCCGAGCCGAGCGGATAAACGCCCGGAACGGAATGATTACTCGAGCCACTGACGTAAGATGATAAGGTCGCGGTCAAGAGGTGACTTGTAGAAGTATGAGCCTCCCATGATGTTGACGTCCCACTTGAGCAGACTGGACATCGAATATACAAGAACGTGATATTCAAGTTCGAAACGTGCAACCTCACGATGTGCTCCGTTTAGTATGTCGTTGTTGGATAGTTCTGATTCTGGCATTGCTTTGAAGTAGGAGTGAACAGAATTTCTATCGCTTCGTTGTGATGGACGGCTGTGCTTATATATCTGATACAGGCCGTTGATCACAATGAGCGCTTCTTTTGTGCTTCCTGCAAACTCGACTCCGAGCAGCGTGTCCTTATAGCCATCTGCAAGTACGGGATCTCCATTCTTGAACGAAAGGATGAGCTTTCCGTCAACTTTTAAGGTTTTCTTCTCGAACGAGATTTCAAACTTTACACCTTGTTCAATCCTCTCTGTAAGTCGCTGTAAAAGTGTTTGTGATGCCATAATAGTATTTGTTTTTATTGGTTATTGTTGACCGAACATAGAGGACAAACTCTATGAACGGAGGTACGCGGTCAATGGCATGGTTCGTGGGTAGAAAAGAATGACGATGGATGCCGGATGGATTCGTTCGACGGTCCTCAGGAGACATCCTGACGGACCTCGAATGTACGTGGAATCCGGCAGACTAAAGGTTGCCAAACTGCGCGTTTGATGGTCGAACTGCCCGAACCATGAGTAGTTGGCTCATGGAACGGAATGGTCAATCGGGAGGATGGAGCATGGGTTGAGACGGATGACGATGTTAGAGCTGCGAACTGAAGGCGTCAGGATCTTGATCCCAGTATCCCGTGAATGCCTCAGTGACAACGAACAAGGCTTACGGGATACTGGGATCAAGATCCTGACGCCTTCAACATTGGAGCAGCTCTTACTGAAATGGTTCCTCTTCATTGACCGAGACTCTGCTCGGAGTTTACAGCATACCTTGCGGCTGACGCATGGATTGAAATGGATGACGATGTAGGAGTCGTGAGTACTGTATCATGAACATCCTGTGAAGGATCTTGAGTATTCGAAGATCGTTCCGGATGTTCAGGATACAGTATTATTACGACTCGTACTGAACAAGTGCCATACTGCATACTGTGCCTTGCGTGAGGTTTTAGTTGATTGGGATAGTGGGGTAGGGCGCTGCAACGCGTCCCACTCCGATGGTCATGCCGTGCGAATTAGTGCCTGGTATGCCTGGGGTGATGCGAACATGTTCTTTCGAGCTCTGTTGAGGGTGATGTATCCGTCAATGTGCTCAATCTTATGCCTGTTCGCAGTTACGTTTGTTCCTCGACCACGAGATATGCATCCGACTTTCTGTGTCTTAACATATCCGAGACCGCCGATGTGGGTCTTGCCTGTCAATGATGCTCGGATGCAGTCCATGATGTACTCATTGAGTGTGTAGATGTCTTCAGGGACGTTGATGATGGTGAGAACGCCTGTAGCCCATGAGTAGTCGCTGCATCCAAAATAGATGTATCGCATGACGGATGAAACTATCTGTTTCATTGTGACTCGCATACGATTCCCTTTTTTATCACGCTCGCGGCTTACCTCGAAGGCTTTCTGTATGGTTCGCTTCTTGATTTCTTCGCATAAGGTTTCGAGCCTGCTCTGTGAGAGTGAAATCTGAGAACCTTTGATGGAGAAACCGAGGAACTTGAACCAGTGGTCGCGGTCAATAAGCTCATCTTTCTTTGCGTTGACCTTGAGGCTCATGGCCTCGAGTTCGTAGCAGAGAACGTCGTGTGCGATGCGGAAATCCTTGCCGATGAATAGCACGTCATCCGAATAGCGGACGAATGCTCCATCGAGCTTGCTGAGCTTTTCGTCTATGTGATAGAGGATAGCATCAGCGAGGAAAGCAGCAACGGCACAACCTTGCTTGAGCGACTGGAACTTGCGGAACACGTTCATCTTGTCGTCGAGATATATGTCGCAGTGATAGTAACGGCGAACGAGGTCAATCACGCAGGACTTGCCTACGCGTGCCTCGATGTCGTCAAAGCACTTGTCGATATACTCGATCGGAACTGAGTCGAAGTACTTGCTGAGGTCTGACTTGAAACCTACAGGCGAACCTGCAGGAACGAGCTTTGACTCTTCAACTATACGTCGGCTCATCTCCTTGACTACGTTGCCACATCCGATGCCTTTCTGATAAGACTTGCATCGTGGGTGTACCATGTCATGGCACAACTCAAACAGAAGATCGTTTACGATTGTAAGGATAACTCGGTCTTTGGCCTCGTTGACGTACACCGTTCGATACTTCATGTTGCCGTTCTCGTCATACTCATTCTTTGGAATGTCTGCCGTGTGAGGAGGACAGATATCGTATTCGCCACGCGCAATGGCACGGCAAAGCAACATTCTGTTCTCTTTCTCGGAGAGCCACAAGAGCTCTGCACGGTCAATCTTCTTGTCAAGAGCGATAGAGATAGCTTTCTGCCATCTGTCGTACTCGAAGAACTTTTTAAGGAGGTTGTCTTCCATAATGATTTGTTTTTATTGGTTTGTGCTCGAACGGAAGGGGTAAACCTTCCGAACGATTTTCGTTAAATCCAGTTGCCTGACAGATATTCATCTTTGGTTGCAATCCAGATTTCGAGATACATCTTGCCTCGTTTCTTTTTCATATCGCATTTTACATACATATGCCCAGGGTTCTGAAACTTTGCAAGTCCTACTGCTCGTTTGTCTTTCTTTTCTACTACGTCCTGCTCGGAGAATTTTCCTACGTAAATCATAATGTTTTGCTGTTTTAGAATTGTTGGTTTGTGTACTCCCCGTCGCGGTCAAACGACGAGGAGCGATGGAGTCAAAACACGCGGTTGCCGTGTTCGTCATAGACATACCCGCTACTGTATACTGTCTGAGCAGTTGCAATAGCCAGGTCATAAGAGGTTGTTTCGAATCTCTCGCCTCTGTAATTCGTGATGTACTTCATGACGATTACTTGTTGAGTTTTGCCTTGCGCCACTCTGCACGCATCTTGGCGATGTTTATTCCATTGAACTTGAGGAACTCCTTGAGGATGCCTTGCATCTTGTAGCCCTCTCCAGAATCTGAATGGGTCTTGTTGTCGATGGCAAGAAGAGCGATGGATAAGGACTCATGCTGATTCTTAATAGCCGGATTGTACTTGCAGCCGTGGAACTTGATTAGGTTCTCCATGGCGTAGTACGCACCGATACCCTTGTAGGCATCAACCCACTCTGGGCTCAGCTTGGTGTCCCATGGAAGGGAGATGCGGTGACTGCAGTACTTCGAGAAAGCAAGGAGAAGTGCAGGTGTGGATATTTCAATGCCTGTCATCTTGTTCAACTCGTGGATAAGTGGATTGAGTACCTTTGTCTCAATATCCTTAACGAAGACGTCGCCAACGCCCTTGATGCGCTTGTAAGGCTTGCCCTTACAATGACGAACCTTGAGGCCATCGATGTATTTTTCGATATTGTCAAAATCTTCGCGACACAGACGGTATACAACGTACGCGTCGAACCACGCTCTGTGTATGCTGTAGTTCTTTGGATCCTTCTTCTCGATCTTGGCCTGGAGCTGAAGCTCATGGAGCATCATCTTGAACTGATACTCATAGCCCTTGCTGCGAAGCCAGCCGTTGAAGCCGTCACCATAGTAGGGAGACTTGTACTCAAGAGCGTCGAACGTCTGAGCAAGAACCCAGCGACGGAAGAGACGTGGATCGTAGAGCGTGCGGTCATCAGCGATGATGGCGTTGAAGATAGCATCGTCATCATTGATGAACTGTGGACCAGACTCAGTGATACGCATGATCTTCTCCGTTCCATCCACACCCTTGCAGAGCATGAAGTTGGTGACGTTGACACCGGCAGCACGGAGAGCCTCAATACGCTGCTCCGGCTTGGTTGCGCGGAACTCTGTCTTCGTGAACTTACCGCCCTTGCCAGTAGCCTTTACTTCGTAGCCGCATGAGCACTTGGTAGTGGCTGCATGTGGCTCCTTGGTGCTGTCGTTACTTACAAGGCGAGCCTCGATAGAAAGGGTCTCGCCACACTTTGGGCACTCGAACGTAATTTTCTTTTCCATACGTTTTGTTTGTTTTATTGGTTAATAATTGGGGTTTGTGGTTCCCGCTCATCGGGTCAAGGATGGGCGGGAGGGCGGTTAGTTGTAGAAGTAGTAATCGCCAGATGAGTTGTAGTCTTCTAATAGTTCTCTGCCTAACTGTTCATAATCAATATGATTGCTTATGATGGACGGCAGGTCGCCGTAATGTTCGTCAATGAACTCGTAAGCGTAATCAGATTCATCTCCGTGCCATACGAGATTCTCTTCGGCTTCCTTGATCAAATCGTATACATCGCCGTCGTAAAGATCCTTACCGCAGGCTTCGAGATATGCTTCAAACTGCTCTTCGTCTATGTTCGTTGGCGTATTGATTAGCTCAATTAGCTTCTCCGCGAGCTCATGTCCCATACTCTCTTCGTATAGGCTTGAAGGGAATCCTTCGTAGTCTTGGAACATGAATTCCGGGTCGTCTTCATCTTTGTGTAGCTCACGGCAGTCATCAAAAAACTCATCTGCATCGCTGTAGTCAAACAGGTCAAGCCATGCTCCTTGAATAGAGCCGTTGTTGTACTTTGCGTAAGTTCCGCAATACACTTTTGCATTTTGATAGAGGTAATTCATATCTATTTAGTTTTAATGGTTGATAGTAGTGCATGCATAGCGTGTCGCGGCTATACATGCTTTTTTTGTCAAGAAGCTTCCTTTGCCATTCGGATGAGGTCCTGAGCCGAGTAGCCTTTTCGCTGAGCCCACATAATCATGTTGGCAGCATCGTTGTTGGGGAAGTTGTCGTGGCAACCGCTCTCGTCTGGCTTCCATCGTTCTGCCTTGGATAGGTTAGAGCGGAAGGATAGCGCGTTCCAGACCTCGTCAACGAGAACATCATCGTTATAGAGGTCAATGAGATCGTCGTTGACGTATTTGTTGAACTCAATCGGGTAACAATTGCTTACAACTTCCTCGTAGTACCAATTCAGAAACTCGTCATCCACTTCTTTTACACCAAGGTCAAATACCAGTGCGGCCATGATAGCCGCTGCGATAGACTGAACGTGATCGGGGTCTTCCTTCAACTTGATGATAATTCCATCGATTGAGTCGGGAGTGAATGACCAGAAACCGGAGCATGACTTGTAGTTTCGCTCAAGATAGCGAACAACCGACTTGTCTTCCTTGAAACTGCGAAGAGCATCGAAGAACTTCTCGTCCGAGTACTCGTCGGTGGTCTCAAAATAGAGGTCGATGTCGTCTGTTCGGAAGTTGTACTCCTTTGGAGAGTGGAATGTGCCGCATCCGACGAATCTTAGGCCGAGCGGCTTAAGAGCGTGATCGATGTCATCACCACTCCATATTTTGCGTGCTTCGTCAATCAGAGCAGAAACGAGTTCTTCTTGGTTAATATCGACATCACAGAATACGTCTTCCTCGTCGTCTCCAGAATAGAATGCGTCGAAGTTGAAGCATGAATAGGTGTCAGGTACGATGAGTGGGCAAAGAGCAGTGTTTAGCTCAATTCTTTGATTCTTTTCCATAATTGTTTTTGTTTGTTGGTTAGTAGTCCGAACCCTTGATTTCACTCAAGGGAACGGAGTGGTCATGCCGCGTCAGAACTACGTATCATGTAGTCAATGGCGCATCTTGCCTGGTCGAGCAGACCGGACTCTTCGTGGTCTGAGCCGTAAAAGCCCCAGCAAGAATCGTCGGTCTCTTCGCCGTCGGGATCCGTGATGGTGTAGCCGAATACGTTTCCTTCGTAGTAATCGCTCAAGACCTTGATTTCGGATTCGAAGTAACCGAGGATCTTCTCCTTGCGCTCCTTTGTGATGCGCTTCCATCCATATTCGTCGCGGATTTCGTCCTTGCGGCGTGCGATGATGCCGTAGAGTCCGCTGTCCCATGGGTCGGAGAAAGGATTGCCTTCTCTGCCACAGCTCAGACAGATACCGCCATGCTCATAGCAATAGACTCTCAGCCAGATGTAGTCGCGCTCAAGACGATTCCAGTCAACATTGCCGTTGCCGTCGTCGAAATCCTTGAGCAACTGAAGATACTTGCCGCACATTGATGCGCTTCGTCTGTTCTGATACAGAATACCGAGCATATCCCAATTTGCAAATGGGTTCTCTGCACACTCGTCGTAGTAGATGTTGATTGTGTAACCTTTGTACTCTTCTGTTTCGTGAAGTTCCATAATGTTGTTTGTTTTGGTTAGTAGCAGGCATGCAGCCGGTCAAAGCCGCATGCCATTTTCAGTCAGCGGAGATCGTGATTGCTACCGCCGTGGCATGGTACGTTACTTGCGATATTGAATCGCATTTGTCAGCATAGACGCGATTGACGCGCTCAATTTGCTTCTCGTCCGCACACTCTACTACTACGTCGTACGGTTCTCGCTCATGAGGAGCTCGGAAATTCTTAATCAGCAAGTATACCATTGATGTAGCGTTTTGGTTCGTGGAAGTTGATCATCGCCCTTTCGAGCAGAAACGATATTTCTCGGATTTCAGTTACAAGCGATGGAAAGTCGTAACTTGGGTGTTTAGTGTCAACGCCCTCAATTGCGCTTACTTCCTCATCGATGTTGTCAAGTTCCTTGCAGATAGCATCAAGCCTCTGAATCGCCCTCCCGAGCTTGTGCCCGTCCGGAGTGGCTGATAGATATTTGATTTCTGTTGCCATAATGAATTTGTGTTTTGGTTGGTTTGTACCCAGCCTTGCGGTCAATGCAGGGCTGGGAATGATTTAGAACGAAGTCAGCTCGAATATTTTGAACTGATGATTGTAGCGGTTGTCTGTCCGCTTTCGTGCGGAACTTACGAACGACTCAGCCTCTTCGCGTGTGTTAAACTCAGCGACCTTGCCATAGAAATAGGCGTCTGCTAAAAACTCGAGGACTACGAAATTGGATACTTGATTTTCCATACTTGATTGTTTTAATGGTTGGTGAATCAGTACCCCACTTCGCGGTCAATGCGAAATGAGGCGATGAATTAGGTGTGGATCTGCCACTTGCCACCCTGAAAGATGATGCCGCCGTTGAGGCCTCGGGAGCCGTCTTCGCGCTCAATCCAGAAATAGAAGGAATACTCGCAGAAGTCGGAGCTGATGTGGAGGATATCTCGCCCTCCTTGCTCCATGTCGCATTTGCGGATAAACGCTTCGTGACTCTTCCTGTCGAGTCTCCAACGAAGTTCGTTGGCGCGGCTGAAATATGGCTTGTCGTTCTCACGTGCTAAATTGGCAATATCCCAGGCACGGCTCCATTTGTCACGAGCCTTCTCGTATTCTTTCTCTGATTGGTCGACTTCCCAATTCTTGCACGTAGCGAATGAGATGCATCGTGCAATACATGCGTTGAGGGTTTTGTCACCGAGCTCGGCTGCTTTCTGTTGAGCCTCAAACCAGCGTTTCTGGCAATTGATTTCAATTTTCATTGTTGTTTATGTTTTGGTTAGTTGCAACCCGTGTCGCGGTCAAACGGCACGGGTAGGATAGGAGAGGTGTTAGCGTTGCCAGTACTGCTCATCTTCGTCTGGCGAATACAGAGCATCAAGAAGGTCTTCGCTCATAATAGTTAGTTTTTAATTGGTTAATGACGCCATGCGTACACGGCTGAATAATTGCCACCGCAATTTGCATCAATGCAATTGGCAGCGTAATAATACCTAACTGCGGAACAAGTCCAATTCCAATTGTTCTTGTGAATTACATTTACTAATTCTATATCGCGAATAGCATAGCCATCTTCATCAAAAAGAAAGTCATATAACTCTTTTTCGTCGGGATCGTCTCCTACGTGATATGGATTAAATCCTTTAATGATAAAATCGCCATTTTCGTCAAAGCAATCTTCAATGTTTTTGTACTTGCTCATAAATTTAAGTTTTATTGTTGGTTTTGGTCAGCGGATAATCGGTAAAGATTACCCGCCGTTTGTTCAATCGGGAATGCATGAACGGAAATGACCGTGGTTCGTGCTCTCGTTGATGGCACAGAGAAGAGTGTAGCGATTGTTGTCTGATAATTCAGCGAATAGCCTGATAAATGAGCCGTGAGCGTCTTCGCCTTGAAAATGACACCATTTGCGAAAAAAGTGCTCAATGACATTTGGATCAAACTTAGCGAACGCATCCGGCATAAGGCTCGTCTTCATTCCGCCCTCAATGGACGGATATGTGACCTCAATCGAAAGGAAATGATACTGATAGTTGATCAGCTTTTGTGCTGCCTCTGCAAATGTTCTGTTGTCCATTGTTTTGTTTGTTGTTTTGGTTAGTATTCGCACAACTGCAGCCGGTCAAGACTGCAGAAGTAATAGAGTCCAAATCTATCCTCACGGACCGAAATGGTGGAACAAATTATACACATAATACCCAAAATGAATTGTTTCTTGTTGTACCCGCCCTCGCGGTCAAGCGAGAGTGGGTAATAGGGATGGTCAGTCGTTGTAGGAGAACTCATCGTAATAGATGTGCCAGAGGCTGCACTCCTTGCAATACATGGCATTCACGGGCGTGAAATGCTGATGGAAGCGATCCCACGAATCGCGATCTACTTCAATGGCCATCTCCATATCGGGACAGCCATCGGAGAAGTCTCCGAAATCAAAGCCGTCCATGTCTTCGTAGGCCATCCAGTAGTGGTCGTCGTCAATCCACGTTTTCGTCACCATCCATCCACGGAAATCGTAGATGAACGGAATCTGCTCCCACTTCTCGAGATTCGAGAGAGCGGATACGTGGACGTGGTTCTCGGTCATCTCGTTTGCACCCCCGTTCGCTGTCAACAGAAAGTCGTCGCTTGCGGAAGAGCATGATGATACACTCAAGAGGATTGCACACAAAGAGAAAAGAATCTTTTTCATTTGATTTAGTTGTTTTAATTGGTTAGGGAATAGAAGCGCCCCGACCAATCTGTCAAATCGGACGGGGCAAAGGTGATTCAAATAAACGAACGAAATACGAATTCCGCTCAACGCGCAAACCACAACGAACGAAACAGAATCAAATACAATTCAAACGAACGTTGGGTTTGCAGTTTGGTTGTAAACGAGGGTTCGGTAAATGAACCCCCGTTCGCGGTCAATCGCTGACATAGAAGTCGAGCTCATGACTGTAATGATTGAGTTCTTTGTATAGCCTGCAATAGCTCATAAGAGTCATGTCTTCGTTGCCGTTTTTGGCTTTCAGACACTCAATGCGAGTGGGCACACGCATAGGCTCAATGCCCATTGCGCCAGGAATGACTCCGGCAGCAATGATCCAAACGACTTTGCCGGATGCTCTCAAATCACTCGCCTTGATCCAATTGTCGACCTTGATAAGCGCAGCCTTGATGCTGCCGTCGTTGCCAAACAGAAACATAGATTTGTTATTTTTCATGTTCAACTTCAGGGTTTATGTCGCATAGAAATGCGTTTTTTGCCGCACTTAAATCTTTGTAACTGCATGCGAACTCAATCGCGTTAAGTAATGAATAACAGAGATTGCTCATGTCTTAATAGTTTTTAGTGGTTAGTAATTAGAACCCCCGTTCGCGGTCAATGCAAACGAGGGCAATGAAATTCCGGGAATTCCCGTCGGACGAAAATCGCGGCCAGAGAATTTGCACCCCCGGTCGCGGTCAATAGTCAATCGTCATTCGCACTTGCAAATGAGAAGAGGATAGAGGCGGCAATAACGGCGTACAGCATGATCAATTGATATAAATGTGCTGTCCGGTTACTACGTTTCTGTTATTGCTCACGATAGCGCCTCCGTTCGGATTCAAGTGTTCGTCGCGAAGGACTTCACATACGCCAGAAATGTAGTTGATTGGCACGATAGCACATTTGTCCTTTTTGATAACGTTGGCAAACTGAATGTGGATTTTTGTTGTTGCATCCATAATTGTATGTTTTTTTTGGTTAATATTGGTGCGCACTATGGGTGTCGGGCCAACGTGCGCGATTGATTAGAAGAATGCATAACGAATGCGTGCGTCTTCATCTTTGTCGTATCCTCGGTTCCCTGTCAGGTCAGCAATATAACTCCCTCTTGTGCATTGCTTGGAATAGGCAGAGGCCTGGCTTGTATAATACAATGCATCGATTTCTCTTGCAGAGAGCAGGTGCGCTTTCTGTGATGGATCGAAGAACGAAACGATTGATTTGATGAACTTCTTCATTGCTTTGTTTTGTTTTTGGTTAGATACAATGCGCCCCTACAGAGTTTCGAGTTTAGCATTAGCAATACAAGAATCTGCAATCCACACGGAAACTC
The DNA here is from genome assembly GCA_024401555.1 of Paludibacteraceae bacterium. GTDB lineage: Bacteria > Bacteroidota > Bacteroidia > Bacteroidales > Paludibacteraceae > UBA1181. The sequence continues at coordinate 2,286 of JAKSKV010000041.1, read as the reverse complement.
CGGCAGATGGCTTTGATATCTTGCATGGTTATCCCGTAGAGTCTTCGCATGGAATTTGCAAACACTCTGCACTCGTTCTGCTGCACTACGATAGGAGCACCACAATTCTTGTTGATATTCTCTATCTTGCACGCTATACGAATTAGCGCTGTATGTCGTCTGTCTTTTGTCAGACGGAAGTAAGCAGCATCATTCTGCTCTTTTGTCAGTTTTGCCATTTTATATGTTTCGTTTGGTTACAATGCACCCCTACAGAGTTTCACGTCCATAGAGGCAATAATTTCATTTCTTCGTGTCTGTGATTATGAACGCACCAACGATCCCCGTTGCAAGTTCGGGAATGATGGCCAGGAATCGGAGAAAATCCGAGTTCGCACTTTCATCGGACCAATTCCAGAGAGTTGTTGTGTACACGATGAGAGCGATTACATAAACGATCGTCTTGATTGCAGTCTTCATAATTTCATTTGTTTTTATTGGTTTATAGATACAATGCACCCGTGACGATAGCCAAACCATCACGGGCAATAATTCAGCATTCGAAGCGAGGACGATGATAGTCTTCGCATACAAACGTGTCTTCGTCTTCGCACTCGTAGTCTTCGCCGTAGGGATGAGTGCGAAGAAACCCTACGTTATGAATGAAGTCGAGGATCCCGTCCTCTTTGTGAATGTGATTGTACATATCAGTCCTGTAGTTGGATCCTTGCCATTTCGAAGCCGACATGTGCAGACATTTCGGCAATTTTACGCTCGGATATATTCACGTCGCGAAGTATGTCCGTGGCCGCACCAATCTGCTGAATTGCTTCTAAATAGCCAATCCAGCCATTCATATACGACTCTATTATGTCGCTGCAAATTCCGTTGAATCTTTCAGCGGCCTCTTTTTGTCTTCGGGCAAAGAACCCTCGGCCATTCATCTTTTGAATCTTTTCCATTGTTTTGTTTGGTTTTGTTTAGGCACAACAATCCCCATAAAAGAATCGCCGTGCTTTTGTTAGTAAATTTGTTTCGAATGTTTGAAGGCGTGCCGATAACAAAACCGACACGCCCGATAAGATGACCGGTTACAATTCCACCGATCGAAGTTACTTTGCATTTCTCTGCAAAGATGATAGTCAGTTTTCTATACTGACAAATATCTACTTTTCGTAATAGATACGTACTTTTTAGGTACAATACACCCCTGGTATATCGTACACTATTGCAACCAATAGCACAAAGTAGGTGCTATTTGCGTATATAAACAAATGAATATATAACACACTTTGCAGCGTGCATATATCCATATAAAACTATACGACTACATATATACAATATAACACACTATAATATATATATGTTTATGTAATTTCGTAGTTCACCCCGTGTCACGTGTGCGCTTATACATTTGCCCGTGTCACGTTCGTATATATTGTCATTTTCGCCGTTTAACACGTATAATGTCAGGGGCATACCATAACACACAATATACCCGTGCAAAATAGGAACTTTGCACGGGTATATTGTGTGTTATATAAAGATATATCGCTATTTGTTATTTGCAAACCTTTGCCGCTGCAATATAGGGGATAGCGGACGGGGCAACCGCCCGACGCTGTTTAGCGTAGTTGTGCAAACTCTATCCAATGAGAATGTTATTTAAAGCACCCAATTTCAGCACCTTTGCAGTCGTTACTAAATTCTACAGAAACAGAATGAGAGCCGTAGAAACCCGAGAGCAAGCGGCCGATATTATTAGTCGGGGACATACCGAGTTTAGACCAAACCTTTGCCACATCATCCAATACATTGCAATAGAATTTAATATTGGTTTCGCTCTTCTTTACACACTCCAATACGATGAATAAAGAGCCATCGACAACGACCGAGCCGCAGAACTGACTATTCTTGCCTACCTTAACGTTAGCCATGTACTTATTGTACACCTTCTCCGTGTACACGTGTACACGGACGATAGGACGGAATATTTTACCATCTTTATCATCACGTATAACCAAGTGAGGCAGGTCGTAAGCGGTAATGTCAGAACCACCGCGAACGGGTGAAGCGACCGCGCGACTGATATAGTCGCGTATATCCTCATCGCGTGCCGCAAGTTTATTAATAGACTTGCAAACGCTATGGATATTAACGAGGTAATTGTCTAACGCAAGTCGGAAATTATCACGAAGGTAACGCAGAGACTTTTTTTCCGCGTTGAGGCCGACACGATACGCACCAAAAGCGGTAGCCTCGGTAGCCTCGGTAGCCTCGGTGGTAGCCTCGGTAGCCTCGGTGGTA